>JAPYPR010000009.1:4615-98650 GCA_029937545.1 Erythrobacter sp.
GGGAGGGAGCATAATGCGCGGCTTGAAGCATCGCCTGCCCGAAACGCGTCGTGGGCTGCTGGTCGCGGTATTCGTCGCGGTTGCGCTGGTTCTCGGGGGCGGCGGCACGCCAAGCGCGCCGAGATCGTCGTCCAGCTCGCTTTTGCTGGGGCAGTAATCCTGTGGATTTGGTGGGCACGGGATAGCGGCACCGAGCTTCGACGCATCCCGCGATTGCCCATCGCTCGCGAGCATCGTAGTATTCTTACCAGTTATTCAATTGATACCATTGCCGCCATCGCCGTGGCAGGCTCTTCCGGGCCGGGACCTCGTTACGGACGCCCTCGCACAAGTCGATTAGGCGCAGAGCTGGCGGGCAATGTCTGTGGCGCCATTCGCAACCCTCGCTGCTCTGCCGGCTATGATTGCCGCCGTCGGGACCATGCTTGCGGTGAGCACGCTGAACCGCAAGGACCAGCGCTTCCTGATCGCCCCGATCGCCGCCCTGTCGCTGGCTGGCGCAGCGCTAGGCGTCGTCCAGATGGCGAGTGGCCCCGGGGCTTTCTGGCTCTACGAAATCAGCCACGATTATTGACTGACAGCTTTCTATGCGAAGCGGAACGCCGCGGTCGATTTCCTTTTGGTGGGAATGATGGCGTTGACTATCTTGCTGGCAAGCGTCGCGCGCCAGCGACCGCTCGTCCGGTCCGACATTGGCATTTTCGCAATCCTTCAGGCATTTCTCCTGCTAGCCGTCGTGCTTACGGGATCGCGCGCCGGAATTGCCTTGCTGCCCCTCGTTCTCCTGACGCAATTCGCGATATTGCGCGTCGCAGGCGTCGCGCGAAAGCTGTCGAGCGGAATCGCGGATGTCGGCTGGTGGCGCTCGTCACCGCGAGCGCTTTGGCTTTCGCCGGCAATGGGCGAATCGGGACGGTGCTCGCGCGGTTCGATGCGAGTGGCGATACGCGCTTCGATCTGTGGCAAGACACCCTGACGGCTATCGGGAATTTCTGGCCCGTCGGCAGCGGTCTCGGCAGCTTCTCAAGGGCCTTTCTTCCGTCGGAGCGCTTTGCCGTCATCGACGAGACCTTCCCCAACCGCGCGCACAACGATTACCTCGAATTCCTGCTCGAAGCTGGCCTCGTCGGAGCGGCCATCGTGCTCGCTGCGGCGATCCTGCTGGCCATACTGGCGCGCAAGGCCTGGCAAACAAGCCCGGATCGCCGCCCGACCACCGTGTTCGCGTTGGGCATTTTGATGGTGATCGGCTTGCACAGCCTTGTTGATTATCCCCTGCGGACTATGGCACTGGCATGCCTGTAAGGGGTCGCCGCCGGTTTGCTTGGCGGACTAGCACGAGAAGAACCGGATGGTCGCGCAATGGACGGGAAGCAATGATGCCCGCAAGCACGGGTAGATGCGCTGCGGCCACGGTCGCGCTCGGCGCCGCGCTTGCCCTGTCGGCTTGCCAGCGCGGTGCCGATCCCATCGTACCTGCGGGGCAGGCCGGTTACGATGCGATTGCGATGCCCAGCGGCGCGATGCAGACCCGGCGCTACACCTTCCAGCCCGGCGATATCCAGTCCGTGCGAGTCTACGACGAACCGCAGCTGAGCGTCGAGGAAATCGCGGTCGAAGGCGAAGTCGAGCTGCCCGGTGTCTACCCCCGCATGGTCGATGGGTAGCGCTTGGCTGGCCGCTTCGACGCGCTGGCGATCAGGGGCCGACACATGCCCGACGTAGCCCTGCTTCCCGGCGACACCGTCGTCGTCGGTTTTTCGAGCAGCCGCGCAGCCTTCCTCGATGCAGTGCGGGCGCTTCCGCGCGGGCAAGCCGCCAGCGGATAGATCGCGAGGGCCAGCTGGTCACAGCCCCTACGTGCGACGACGCAATCCTCAGCTTCTGGTTGCGTCCCGGGAGTGGCAGGGTGGTTATCGATCGGGTCGAACTCGAACCCGTCACGCCCTGAGACAATCCCCGTAAAGTCGCTCCCATTGGGCTGCGACCTGTTCCGGGCCGAACGGGCCGGACGCAAGCGCCTGGGCCGCCTGGGACATCGATAGCCACGCTGTCTCCTCCATGGCGAAGGCTTTCACCAGTGCGCGCGCAATGCTCGCTTTATCCGTTCCGCAATGAGTTGCAGCGCCGGTTTCGTAGCCTTCCGGAAGATGACAAGCTTCGCTCATTATCGTGGGTACTCCTGCAGCCCAGCTGTCGAGTATCGCCATCGGCAAGCCTTCGCTCAGCGAGGGCAACACGGCGAACCGCGCCACGTCGAACAGCGCCGCCTTTTGCGATCCGAACGCGGCGCCGCCGAACTGGATCGACGGGCCGACGGGTTCGAGGAAGCGTTCGAGTGCTGCGACACCCTCCTCGTCGCCCCATCCGGCGATGGTCAGGCTGGCATCGGTCGGGAGGTCGGGCAGGGCGGCCAGCCAGCCTTCCATTAGCGCGATGAGGTTCTTCTTCCTGTGGATGCGGCCAAGATAGAGCGCCATGGGCGGCGCGATGCGGTCACGCGGCGCCGAAGGCTTTGGCGCGGGATTGGGGATGATGTCGATCTCTGCCCCGCCGGTTTCGCGGTCGATGTCCGCAGCCTCGTCCGAAGTCAGGGCTTGGAAGGCAGTCGCACTTTTCCACGCATCTCTCTCCCACGCGAACCGCGCGCGATTCTTTTTCCAGCGATTGCGCTCGGTGATCCATGGGTCGAGCATGCCGTGCGGGCTGATGACCAGTGGACCACCTTCGCTCTCTGCCCAATGGGCCGCAGCCCGGCTGGCGTAAGTCCATATGCCATGGAGGTGGAGCAGTCCGAGCTTGGCATCCTTAAGCAGAACCGCAAGCTGCGGCGCGAAGCCGGGCTGGTCCGGTCCGACCTGCTTGGCCAGCCTCACCTCGGCTCCGTCCAGCCGCCAGGCATCGGCGGCATGGGCCTCGTCCTCGACGGCCACCACGACCGGCACGGCACCCAGTCGCTTGAGCAAGCCGACCTGCCCGACGACCGCTTCGAACACGCCGCCATTCGCGCGGCTGGCGCGGGCTGTCAGCAGACCGATCCGCTTGCCGGCCAGCGCGGCCATGGTCAGCCCTCGACGACTTTCTGTTCGATGGCGCCGAAGATCGAATGGCCGTCTTCGTCCTTCATCTCGACCCGCACGGTGTCGCCCGGCACCATGAAGCGGGTTTTGGCTTCGCCATCGGCGATCGTCTCGATCATGCGGATCTCGGCGATGCAGCTATAACCGAGACCGCCCTCGGCCACCGGCTTGCCCGGATCGCCGTCCGGCCCCTGGTTGGAGACCGTGCCGGAGCCGATGATCGTGCCAGCGCCGAGATCGCGGGTCTTGGCGGCGTGGGCGACGAGGTCGGCCAAGCTGAAGGTGGCATCGACGCCCGCATTCGCGCGACCGAATGCTTCACCATTGTAATCGACCATCAACGGCAGGTGGATGACGCTACCCTTCCACGCATCGCCCAGTTCGTCCGGGGTGACGGCGACGGGGCTGAACGCGCTGGCGGGCTTGGACTGGAAGAAGCCGAACCCCTTGGCGAGCTCGCCCGGGATGAGGCCGCGCAAGCTGACGTCGTTGACCAGCATGACTAGCATGATGTGATCGGCGGCCTGGTCGCTGGTCACGCCCATAGGCACATCGTCGGTGATGACCGCGATCTCGCCTTCCATGTCGCAGCCCCACTTGGTGTCTTTCAGCGGGATATCCTCACGCGGAGCGAGGAAATTGTCGCTGCCGCCCTGGTACATCAGCGGATCGTGATAGAAGCTCTCGGGCACCTCCGCGCCGCGCGCCTTGCGCACCAGTTCGACGTGATTGATGTAGGCCGAACCGTCGGCCCATTGATAGGCGCGCGGCAGCGGCGAATGTGCCTCGCGCTCGTGGAACCGCTCGCACGGTACAGCTTCGTGCTGGACGTCGGTGTAGAGCGCCTCGAGCTTCGGCGCGATCTCCTCCCAGTTGTCGAGCGCGGCCTGCAGTGTGGGCGCGATATTGTCGGCGGCGCAGTAGCGGGTGAGGTCCTTGGACACGACCACCAGCTTGCCGTCCCGGGTTCCGTCCTTGAGCGTGGCGAGTTTCATGGGTGGTCCTCTCTTATTGTCGTTCGGGATTGTCGGGTTGCGCATCCGGATGGGCGCGCTGGAATTCTGGCAATGCAAGGCAGGCCTGTTCGATCCGCACTATCCGCGGCTTATCGCCGAAATCGAACCCGAAGCGCTGCGCATTATAGACCTGCGGCAGCAGGCAGACTTCGAAAAAGCCGGGGCGGTCGAACAGGAAGTCGCTCGTGCCGAGCTGCGCCAGCCGCGCTTCCAGGGGGTCGAGCGTGCGCGCGAGCCAGTGGCGGTACCAGACGCCGATCTCGTCCTGCGACTTGCCGTATTCGTTGGCGAGATATTTCAGCACCGGCAGGTTGAGCGGCGCGTGCAGCTCGGTCGCGATGGCATAGGCCAGCTCGCGCGCGACATAACGGTCGTGGGTGTCGGAGGGCAGCAGCGGACGCTCGGCATAGGCCTCATCCAGCCACTCGATCTGGGCCATCGACTGGACGTAATCCTTGCCGTCGACTTCCAGCAGCGGAACCGAGCCGAAGGGATTGCGGCTGGTAAAGGCAGCACCCTTCTGTTCGCTCTCCAGCAGGTTCACCGGGACGTATTCGAAATCCAGCCCCTTCAGCTCCAGCGCGATCCGCAGGCGATAGCTGGTGGAGCTGCGATAATAGCCGTGGAGGCGAATCATGACGCGACGATCTTCCCGTTGGCATTGCCGAGAGCGAGTTCACGACATGGACCGCATGTTACTCGGTCCAGGCGCAAAAAAACGCGCTCGCCTTTGGGAGCGACTGGGAAAGCTTCAAAAAGGGCGCGGGCGCTGGTCATCCGGACCGTATCGCACACCCGGACCGTGTAGGACAGAACGCGGTCGATCAGGACCATCAGAACGCGGCGATGCCCGTAATCGCGCGGCCCAGGATCAGGGCATGGACATCATGCGTGCCTTCATAGGTGTTGACCGTCTCGAGGTTCACCATGTGGCGGATGACCTGGTATTCTTCGGATATGCCGTTGCCCCCGTGCATGTCGCGAGCCTTGCGCGCGATATCGAGCGCCTTGCCGACATTGTTGCGCTTGACGATCGAAATCATATCCGGCGCAAACTTGTCTTCGTCCATCAGCCGCCCGACGCGCAAGGAGCCCTGCAGGCCCAGCGCGATATCGGTCATCATGTCGGCCAGCTTGAGCTGGAACAGCTGCTTGCTGGCAAGCGGCACGCCGAATTGCTCGCGGTCGAGGCCATACTGACGCGCGGCGTGCATGCAGAATTCGGCCGCCCCCAACGCGCCCCAGCTGATGCCGTAGCGTGCCCGGTTGAGACAGCCGAAGGGCCCTTTAAGCCCCTGGACCTCGGGAAGCAGCGCGTATTCGTCCACCTCGACCTCGTCCATCACGATCATGCCCGTCGTGCTGGCGCGCAGGCTCAGCTTGCCCGCGATCTTGGGGGCGGAAAGGCCCTTCATGCCCTTTTCGAGGATAAAGCCGCGGATGCCGCCGCCGTGCTCTTCGCTCTTCGCCCAGACGACGAAGACATCGGCGAAGGGCGAGTTGGAAATCCACGTCTTGGAGCCGGAGATCACATAGCCGCCATCGACCTTCTTGGCGGTCGTCTTCATGCCTGCGGGATCGCTGCCGGCATCGGGTTCGGTCAGGCCGAAGCAGCCGATCAGCTGACCGCTGGCAAGGCCGGGAAGGTATTTCTGCTTCTGCGCTTCCGAACCATAGGCATGGATCGGATACATCACGAGGCTGGACTGCACCGACGCCATCGAGCGATAGCCGCTATCGACCCGCTCGATCTCGCGCGCGATCAGGCCGTAGGCGACATAGCTCGCGCCGGCGCCGCCATATTCTTCCGGCACGGTCGCACCGAGCAGGCCAGCCTCGCCCATCAGGGGGAAGAGCTCGGGTGCGTCGGTTTCCTCGCGATAGGCATCGGTCACGCGCGGCTGCAACTCGCTTTGCGCGAAGGCGTGCGCGGCGTCGCGGATCATCCGCTCTTCCTCGGTCAGCTGCTCGTCGAGATTGAAGGGATCGTCCCAGGCGAAAGGCACCATTTCGGCCATGTGGTCTCCTCTATTGCCGATGTGCGATGGCAGGCTTGCGGGCGCTCCGCAAGGGGGCGTCAGGCCGCTTCGCTACCGTCCGGTAGAAGCAGGGCGTAGCGGTCCTCGTCGCATAGTCCGGTTACCCATTCAGGGCCCACTTTTAGCCAGGCGTGAAAGCGGGCCTTTCCATCCTCGCCGCGTTGGGCGCCCATGAACAGGGACGACTCGATCCCGCGGCGCTCCAGCATTCGGCGTGCGGCGAGGGCCTGGGGCAGGCAGTTTGGATCGGTCGGCAGATTGCGGGCGGCGCGGGCGATGGCGAAGCGCACGCGGCGCACGGGTTCGAGCTGGTCTTTGACGAGGGCGTCTGCACTCGAAATAGAGGCAGAAGAGCCGAAACGATTGCGCCATTTGCGGGGCGGCACCATCCGCACAAGGGCCTGGGCAGCGGCGAGCGCGGACAGCGCTTCGAACGTTGCTACGCGATCGCGGCGGTCGAGCGCTAGAAAGGTGCCGAGCTTGCCCATATGGGTAGCATAGCACGGGAGAGCGATTTGGGTATCGGCGGTGTTACCGCTCCGTCGTCAGCCGTGGGCGAGAACGCGTTGTACGTTTGCGATCATCTCGGCCGGGGGGCTGGGCTTCTGGACGGCCAGCGCTTCGGGAAAGCGTCTAGCGACGTCGGCCGGCGTCAATTGCCCCGAATGGAAAATCACCGGCACGTCTTCGGCCATCATCTGCTCCGCGAGCGGATAGACGATGCCATCGCCCAGTTGCACATCGAGGATCGCAAGGTCGGGCCTGTGCTTCTGATAGGCCAGCATGGTCGACTGGATGTCCATGAAAGGACCTTCGACGATATATCCCGCCTCGGCGACGGTCTGGCACAGATCCTCGCCAATGATCGTCTCATCTTCGGCGACGAGAATGCGCAACTGTTGTCCCATAGGAAACCTCTTCCAAACCATCGACCCATTCGATCAACAGGCCCGGTTTTGATTCGTTCCCCGATCAGGAAATCTTGCCGTATCTGCTCGCAAAGTCGCTTTCGTCGCCATCGGCGAGGAGGCGCGCCTGACCGACCCAGTCGTCGCGCCGGATGCGCCCTTCGAAGCGGCCCAGGGTCGGGTCGATCCGGTCGATGTCCTCGTCGGTCCACGCGGCGATCTGCGCGAAACCGGTGATCCCCTGTTCGCGCAGCAGCGCTGCCAGCTTTGGACCGACGCCTTTGATGCGGGTGAGATCGTCGCTTCCTTCGGCGCTGGCGCTTGTCGGTGGCACGGCGGCCGTCGGCTGCATCGGGGTGGCGGCGGGCGCGCTGTCGATCAGGGCCTTGTTGCGCTCGGCCGGAGCTGCGCCTTCTTCGAGCACGTCCCTGCTCGTTCCCGTGACCCGGGTGCGGCGCGAGGCGTGGAAAATGTACCAGGCGATCACCAGCCCGATGACGAGCGCAATCACGATGGCGGGCCAATAGGCCTCGAGCAGTTCGATCATTGGGGATCCTTCATGGTTCCATCGGTTTGGATATCGCCCCGTTCCGTGCGGCCCCACAGGCCCCAGCCGATCCCGATGCCTGCGAAATAGCCGACCAGCATCAACACCACGACTTCGAACCAGATCGGCATCAGCGGGCTCCCGGCGTGTCGACGGGGGTGGGGCGGAGCGGTTCGGTGCGGATGACGGCGAATTCGATGCGGCGATTGGCGGGATCGCCCGGGGCCATGCCCTCGACCGGTTCGGACGAACCCATACCGCGCGCACGAAGGCCATCGCGCGGGATGCCGCGGCTAACCAGCGCTTCGCGCACCGCCTGCGCGCGTTCCATGCTCAATTCGAGATTGCCGGGCTCTGTGCCCGATTTGTCGGTGTGGCCGGTGATCGAGATGATCGCGCCGAGGCAGGGCTGCAAGGCCGCGGCCACTTCGTCCAGCAGGAAGCGGCTGGCCGGCAGCAGCGCGCTCGACGCTTCCTCGAACCGGATCGAGCGGCTGCGCAGCAGGCCGTCGACGTCTTCCTGGCAGTGCAGCGGTTCGAACGTCGGCGCATCGCTTTCTGCCCGCGCGGTTCCGTCGCTCCAGACCACACCGCCGACACCGGGCATCCCGGCCACCGCCTGCGCGACGCGGGCGCGGGTCTGCTCGGGCAGGTCTTCACCATTGCTGAGGAGCGGATGGCGCGTCGGCGAGCCGTTCGCGCCGGTGAAGCGTGCAGTCACGCCGCCTCCGCCGTTTTCCGCGATCGCCTGTGCTGCACTTTCTTCGAGCGGCACAACGAAGGCATCGTCGGTCTGCGCAGCATAGCCATAACCGGCGACCGCAACGAGCGCGGCACCGGCGACAATAGCGAGGGCAGGGCGGATCGACATGGAGCGGCTCTTAGCCGCCCTGCGCCCCCCCTGCCAAGGCCGCTATTCCAGCGAGTCCGCCGTCTTCACCAGCTGCACGAACTCCTGCCGCCAGAAATCGCGCGGATTGCCTGCCAGCCGTGCGATCTGCCCGTAGCCGAAGCTTTCGAGCATGGGGTCGCCGCGCAGCTTCTGCCCGAAGGCTGCCACTGCGCTTGCGAAGGCGAAGTCGCCGCCGGGCAGCGTGCCGGTCTGCAGGGCGCGCGCCGGAAGCGTATAGGTGATGAGCGAGCTCTTCTCGCCATCGGGCATCTTGTAGCGCAACTTGATATAGGCCGCCTCGGCAGCAAGGTCGCGAGCGCGCGTGTCGACCTTGTCCTCGTAGCGGCGCTGGCCGATCCAGCCCTTGGCGCCGACCGGCACGACCTCGTAGAGCGCCGTCACCTGATGGCCCGCGCCGATATCCCCCGCATCGACGGCGTCGTTGTCGAAGTCTTCCTCGCGCAGGATGCGGTTCTCGTAGCCGATCAGCCGGTACTGGCTGACTACGGCGGGATTGAATTCGACCTGGATCTTCACGTCCTTGGCGATGGTGAACAGCGTCGTGCCCATCTCGTCGCCCAGCACCTTTCGGGCCTCCAGCGCGCTGTCAATGTAGGAATAGTTGCCGTTCCCGTTATTGGCGATCTGCTCCATCATGGCATCGTTGAGATTGCCGCGTCCGAAGCCGAGTACGGACAGCGTCACGCCGGTTTCGCGCTTTTCCTCGATCAGCTCGACCAGCGCGTCGCGATCCGACGTGCCGACATTGAAATCGCCGTCCGTCGCCAGGATCACGCGGTTGACGCCGCCCTCGATCCGGTTCGCTTCGGCGACGCGGTAGGCCAGCTCGATACCGGCACCGCCTGCCGTCGATCCGCCAGCCTGCAGTTGCTCGATCGCGTCCCTGATCTTGCGCTCGTCATTCGTCGGCTCGAGCACGAGGCCCGCGGCCCCTGCATAGACGACGATGGAGACCCGGTCGCGCTCGGTCAGCTGGCCGGCAAGCTGGCGCATGGCCGTCTTCACCAGCGGCAGCTTGTCCGCGCTGTACATCGATCCCGATACGTCGAGCAGGAAGACGAGGTTTGCCGCCGGGCGGGTTTCCTCCGGCATCTCGTAGCCCGCGAGCCCGATCCGGACGAGGCGTGTTTCCGGGTTCCAGGGTGAGACCGCGACGTCGGTATTGACCGTGAAGGGCTGCGAGCGGTCCGCCGGGCGATCGTAATCGTAGCGGAAGTAATTGACGAACTCCTCGGTCCGCACGGCGGCCTTGGGCGGCATCGCGCCCTCGGAAATGAAGCGCCGCGCGTTGGCATAGGCGCCGGTGTCGACATCGACCGAGAAGGTGGACACCGGCTCATTCGCGACGAGCTTCACCGGTGAGACTTCTTCACCGTCATACTGGTCCCGGCTCGGCACCGTCGGAACGAAGACCGGGGGGAAATAGCGATACGTGCTGTCCGCTGCGCTCGTAGTCGTCGCCGCATCGGCCGCTTCCGCAGGAGCGGCAATCCTAGACCCCGTCACCGCGATTGGCGCGGACTGCGTGTAGTCCGCTGGCGGGGGCGGCGGCGGAGGTGGCGGTGGTGACGTCGACCGATTCGCATCCGGAGACCCCTTGGAACCGGTGAGGACGATCTCCTCGCCCCCTTGCTGCGTGGCGCATCCGGCAAGCAGTGCAGCGGCGGCGCAGGTGGCGAACAGGTTTCTCAAACGCATGGGCAGTCCTCCCTTTTTTCAAGAGATAGTATTACATGGCTGCCGCGTGAATGCCGACTGAACGTTCGCCAGCAGCGACGAGCTGCGTCAGGCCGGCTTGTCCGAAGGTTTGTCCAGATTGCGCCGGAATAACATGCGATCCTCCGGGCCGAAGCCGCGCTTCCAGATGACCCAGCCATAGACCAGCAGGATCGCGGGAACACCGAACGCCAACTCTGCCCATTCCGGCAGCCGTGTAGCCAGCCAGCCGACCACCACGGCGGGCGCGATGGCATAGACCAGTGCCCAACGGAAATTGTTGATCGAATGGCCAAGGATCTTCGATAGCAAAACGGCCTTGATCAGGCTTGCCGTGCCGAGCGCGATGGCGAGGGCGAGGGCAGCGGCGGCCGCCTTGAACGGCTCACCATAACCTGCCGCGACGACGGCTTGGATCAGCACGATGGTCAGCACGGCCTGGAACGCGATGGTGCCGATCGAAATCCACAAATTGCGGACGCGCGCGACGTAGATCAGCACGGCTTCGGACACGACTGCCGTTGCGGCTACGACCTCGGCAGCAAGCAACAGCGCAAGGGCTCCGGTGCCGCCGACGAATTCCGGCCCGATCAGACCCATCACCGCCTCGCCCGGCACGCCGAGTGCCAGCGCGATGCCGGCCTGCATGGCTATGATCCAGAAGCCGACCTGGCAGACCTGTCTGGCGATCGCCTCGTAATTCTTCGTCTTGAGGTTCTTGGTGATGACCGGGCCGAGGATCGGCTCGAAACTGGTTTTCAGCTTCTGTGGCAGGCTCGCGACCTGTTGCGCGACGTAATAGACGCCGACCGCGCTGGGCGCTGCGAACAGGCCGAGGATGAAAATATCGACCCGCCGGGTCCCCCATTCGATCGCATCGGCGGTTGCCAGCGGCAGCGCGCGGGCGGTCGTGCGGGCCATATAGGGCAGCTCGATTCGCCACTGGCGCGGCAGGCCGTAGGTGCGAAGGAAGGTCCACAGGCCCGTCGCGAGCCCGGCATAGATCGAAATGAGGTATGCCAGCGAGAGTCCGGCTTCCTGCAGCGAAGGCACGAACCAGAACACGCCCGCCATGATCGATATCGTCCACGGCTCCACCACGGCGCGAGCGCGCACGGTGGTAGCGATATCGTATTTGTAGGCCTGCGCCGCGAGCACGATCTCGGTCAGCGCATAGCCGGGAATGGCGAGGACGATGAGCCGGTCGAGCTCGGAATACTGCCCACTCGGAAAGAGCGGCGCGGGGACGAACCAGAAGAAGATTGCTGCCAGGGTCGAGAAGAACAGCGCCAGCAGCATGCCGTCGAATGCGAGGTTGGCGGGATGGACCCCCTCGCCGTCGGACATGCGCTGCGCCAGTCCGCGCTTTTCGCCCATGGCGCAGACGAGCGCGACCAATTCCACCACTACCAACGCGGATGCGAACACGCCCAGCGCCTCCGGTCCGTAGAGGCGGCCCGCGATGAACAGGAAGGGCAGGCGCGCCAGCAGGCGCAGCAGGAACCCGAAGAAGTTCTGCCGTCCGCCCTTGGCGAGGGCGGTCATGTCTTCGTCGGATTGTCCGGCTGTCACCCGGCGCTGCCCTGTTCGGCCTTGAGCGGGCGGGCCAAGATGCCCGATACGGTCTTGCGCGGATCGTCGCCGTTGATGAGACCGTAGACCGCAGTGACGATCGGCATGGCGACCCCGTGCCGCGCGGCCAGCTCGACGAGCACGGGTGCGGTATGCGCGCCTTCCGCCACGGTCCGCCGGTCGGCCATCAGCTCTTCGGCTCGCTGGCCTTCACCCAGCGCTTTGCCGAGTGAGAAATTACGGCTCGAGGTGGAGGAGCAGGTCAGCACGAGATCGCCGAGGCCGCACAGGCCCGCCAGCGTCTCCGCCCGCGCGCCGAGCGCCTCGCCGAAGCGGAGCATTTCGGCATAACCGCGCGCGATCAGCGCGGCGCGGGCGTTCTGGCCGAGGCCGAGACCGTCGACCACGCCGCAGGCAATGGCGAGCACGTTCTTGACCGCGCCGCCGATCTCTGCGCCGGTGACATCGTCGGAATAGTAGGGCCGGAAGGTGTGGCGCGCGACGACCGGCGAAATGCGATCCCACTGTGCTTCGCCGCCCGAACAGGCGAGCGTGACGGCTGTCGGCAGGCCTGCCGCGACCTCATGCGCGAAGGTGGGGCCGGAAAGAACGCCGACCGCGCTTCCCGGGGCCGCGTCGCGGGCGACATCGTTCATCAACTGGCCGCTGCTCGCCTCGATGCCCTTGGAGCATAGGAGCAAGTCTGCAGGATGCGCCGGCATGTCGGAGAGCACGCTGCCCATATGCTGGGCGGGCGTGACGACGAGCAGGACGTCGAGCTTTGCCATCTCGGCCAGATCGCCGGTCGCCCGCACCGTCTCCGCCAGCGTCGCCGAGGGCAGGAACAGCGTGTTGGTGTGTTGTGCGTTGATTTCATCCACCAGTTCCGGCTCGCGCGCCCAGATCAGCACGTCGCGCCCGTCGCTGGCGAGCATTTGCGCGAGCGCCGTGCCCCAGGCACCCGCCCCAAGCACGCCGACGCTGGTCATGCCTTCACTCCTGCGCCGCGGACGGGCTCAGCATCGGGATCGAGCGGCCAGCGCGGGCGGGCGGCAATATCGAGCGGGTCGGACTGCCCGAGGCGCTCGACACCCGCCCAGGCAATCATTGCAGCGTTATCGGTGCACAGCGCGGGCGGCGGAGCGGCGAAGCGCATGCAGTGGTCTGCGGCGAACCTTTCGAGGGCCGCACGAACGGTCGCGTTTGCCGCTACCCCGCCCGCCACGACCAGCGTGCCGACATCGTCCATGCCCTCGAGCGCGATCCGCAGCCGGTCGACCACGCAATCGACGGCAGCCTGCTGGAAACTCGCGGCGAGATCTGCGGCCGTGTGGTTAGCGCTCTCGTGGGCGCGCAGCACCGCGCTCTTCAGGCCCGCGAAGGAGAAATGCGGTTCGCCACTGCCGACCATGGGGCGAGGCAGGGCCACGGCTGCGGGGTCGCCGTCCTTCGCCACGCGCTCAACCGCGGGGCCGCCGGGGAAACCGAGGCCAAGGATCTTGGCGGTCTTGTCGAAGGCCTCGCCCAGCGCATCGTCGATGGTGGTGGCGAGGCGCTTGTACTGCCCGACGCCGTTGACGCGCAGGATCTGGCAATGCCCGCCCGAGACGAGCAGCAGGGCGTAGGGAAATTCGATCGAGCTATCCGCAAGGCGCGGGCTGAGCGCGTGGCCTTCGAGATGATTGATCGCGATCAGCGGCGTTTCGCTCGCCATCGCGAGCGCCTTGGCGCTGACCAGCCCGACCATCACGCCGCCGATCAGACCCGGACCCGCCGTGGCCGCGATGGCATCGCAATCGGCGAGGCCCACTCCGGCATCCGCCAGCACGCCTTCGATCATCGGGGCCAGCCGCTCGGCATGGGCGCGCGCCGCGATCTCCGGCACCACGCCGCCATAAGGCGCATGTTCCGCGTCCTGCGAGGCGATGCGCTGCGCCACGATGCGGCCTTCGCCATCGACCAGCGCGGCGGCCGTTTCGTCGCAGGAACTTTCTATGCCGAGCACGAGTACCATCGCGCTTTCCCTTAGCGGTATCGCTCGCTAGGGCAAGCGAACCTCTATGGCCGACACACCGCTCATCCGCCTCGGAACCCGCCAGTCGCCGCTTGCCATGGCACAGGCGCACGAAACCCGCGTGCGCCTGTGCGCGGCGCATGGCTGGGACGAGGCGGCGGTCGAGCTCGTGCCGGTGATCGCCAGCGGCGACAAGATCCAGGACCGTCCGCTGGCCGAAATCGGCGGCAAGGCGCTGTGGACGCGCGAACTCGATATCTGGCTGGCGGAGGGCCGGATCGACGCTGCGGTGCATTCGATGAAGGATGTCGAAACGCTCCGGCCCGAGACGCTGACGATCGCCGCGATCCTGCCGCGCGCGGACAAGGCGGACGTGCTGCTCGGCGCGGCTTCGCTTGAGGCCATTCCGGAAGGTGCGCGGGTAGGTACGAGTGCTCCGCGCCGCGCGGCTCAGTTGCTGCATCGCCGGCCCGATCTACGCGTGGTCGGCATCCGGGGTAACGTGGCGACCCGCATGGCCAAGCTCGAAGCTGGGGAGGCCGATGCGACCTTCCTCGCGGCGGCGGGGCTGCAGCGCCTTGGCGAGGAGCAGGTCGGCACGCGCCTCGATCCCGAAGACTGGCTGCCCGCACCGGCACAGGCGGCAATCGGGATCGAATGCCGTACCGACAATGCGCAGGCCCGCGACTATCTGGCAGCCATCGACCATGGTCCCAGCCATGCGGAAATCCTCGCCGAGCGCCTACTGCTCGAAGGGCTCGGCGGCGGCTGCAGCAGCCCGATCGCGGCGCTGACCAGCACGGATGGCGATACACTGGTTCTTAGAGCGGCGATCTTCAGCGCCGACGGGCGAGACCGGATCGAGGACAGCGCCAGCTTTGCCAGCGACGACCACGATGCACCGCGCGAGTTGGCGGCCCGCTTGCTAAGCCGCGCTTCGCCTGTAGTGCGCGCGCTGTTCGAGGGCCGGGCGTGAAACCACTCCTTCTTTTACGGCCGGAACCGGGCTGGACGGTGTCGGCGAAGACCGCTCGGGATATGGGCATGGAGGTGGTCGGCGCGCCGCTGTTCGACATCGAGACGGTTGCCTGGGACCCACCGGAGCGGGACCAGTTCGACGGACTTCTGATCGGCAGCGCCAATGCCTTTCGCCATGCTGGCGATAGCCTGAAACGCTATGCGAAGCTGCCGGTCCACGTCGTCGGACAGGCGACTGCCGATGCCGCACGCAGCGCTGGCCTGATGGTCGGGCAGGTGGGCAAGGGCGGGCTTCAGTCCGTCCTCGACCGGCTCGAAGGTCGTAAACTGCGTCTGTTGCGGCTGGCGGGTGAGGAGCGGGTGCCACTGAAGGCCCCCGAGGGGCTGCGCATCGAGACGCGGGTGGTTTATCGCGCCGTGCCGCAATCTCTGGAATTGCCCGCGCCCTTGCTCCGCGGGACGGTCGTCGCGCTCCATTCGGGTGCCGCTGCCGAACGCTTCGCGGAAGAATGCGAGCGGCTGAAGGTCGACCGCACCAAACTTATCGTCGTCGCCATCGGCTCGCGCGTCGCCGAAATGGTCGGCGAAGGCTGGGCGTCCGTCCACGTTGCGTGGACGCCCGACGATGGCGCAATGCTGGCCTTGGCGAAATCTTTGTGCCAAGAATCGACCGACGGGGATGGATAGGTCTGGAACACCGGCCATCGGGTCGCAGAACGGAAGTCGATGAAAGAATTCACCAGCAGCTCGCGCAAGGGGCCGTCCGTACGGCCCGTGCTCGCAGCGGTCCTTGCCTCTTTCCTGCTCGGCGGGGCCGTGGCGGGATATGCCGTCTACAAGATGCAGGACCGCGAGCCCGAGGTCGTGCAGCTGCCTCCCTCGGATGCAGGCGAACCTTCCGCCAACCCGTCGGCCTTGCCGACCCCGACGCCCTCCGCCACGGCAAGCCAGGCGGCCGAGCAGGCCGTCGCCCGTGTGGAAGAGCAACAGGGCGGGATCGACCAGCGGCTGGCCGCGGCGGAGCAACGGCTCTCGCGGCTCGATCTCCAGGCGCAGGCTGCGGCGGGCAATGCCGCGCGGGCCGAGGGCCTGCTCATCGCATTCGCTACGCGGCGAGCGCTGGAAAAAGGCGCGGAACTTGGCTTCCTTGCGGACCAGCTGCGGCTCCGCTTCGGCGATGCCATGCCCAATGCGGTCGATACGCTGATCCGCACCAGCCGCGATCCGGTGACGCTCGACGTCTTGATCGCGCGGCTCGAAGGTCTCGCACCGCGCCTTGCCGAACCGTCGCAGACTGGCGGTTTCGAGCGGTTTCAGGAAGAACTCTCGCAGCTGTTCATCATTCGCAGCGAGAGCGCCCCGTCGCCGCAACCGGAACGGCGGCTGGAACGCGCGCGTTTGTTCCTCGAAAGCGGACGAACCGAAGCGGCCATCGCCGAGGTACGCAATTTGCCGGGAGCGCAGAACGCGCGCAGCTGGATCCGCGATGCGGAGCGGTTCGCCGCCATGCAGCAGGCACTCGACCTGATCGAAACGGCCGCCGTGCTGGAACCGCGCCGCCTGCGTGACGGGGCGGGCAACCGGATCGAACAGCCGAGCCCGGTCGAGGAATAGCGGGCTCGGCCCTCTCAGTATCGAGTCCTGACCCTAGGCCTTCAGCATTTCGGGCAGATCGCCGGAGACCCCGCGGGCTTCGTCCATGAAGAAGCGCTTCAGCCAGCTCGATCGCTGGACACCCGCCATGCCGAAACGGCGCAGTGCGCTTGCCGCCTTGCCGGGCACGCCGAACAGGCGCGTCAGGCTGTCGGTCGCGCCCATGACCATCAGCGAATCGAGCGCGCGCCACTCCTCGTATTTTGTCAGCACCTGCGCGTCGCCGAGATCGAGGCCGAGCCGCAGCGCCTCGTCCAGCACTTCGACCAGCGCACCCACATCGCGCAGGCCGAGATTGAGGCCCTGTCCGGCAATCGGATGCATCCCGTGGGCACTGTCGCCCACCAGCGCCAGCCGGTCGTCCACAATGCGCGCCGTGTGCTGGAAGCCGAGCGGATAGGACGAACGCCCGCTGTTGAGCGTCAGCTCGCCGAGCAGATCGCCCATCCGCTTGCGGATTTCGGCAAGGAAGGCGCGGTCGGAGAGCTTGAGGACGCCGGCGGCGTCCTTTTCATCGACCGTCCACACGAGCGCGCTCCGGTGCGTGCCGTCCGGCCCGTCGAGCATGGGGAGCAGCGCGAAGGGGCCTTCGGGATAGAAGATTTCCCAGGCGACATTGTCGTGCGGCTTGGTGTGATCCAGCCCTGCGATGATCGCGCGGTGGCTGTAATCCCAGCTCGCCATCTTTAGTCCGGCATCTTCGCGCGAAGGCGAACCGCGGCCTTCCGCACCTACCATCAGTGCCGCCTTGAGCACCGTGCCGTCGCCCAGCGTCGCCGAAACACCGAACTCGCCGCGATCCCGCGCGACGACATCGACCGGGGCGTGCCACGAAATGAGCGGTTCCTTCGCAGCCGCCTCGTGCAGAGCGAGGCGCAGTTGGCGGTTGGCGAACATGCGGCCCAGCGTGCCCTCGTGCGGTTCGGGCCGGAAATCGAGCTGGCCGGGCTTCATCTGGTCGACCACCGCGATGGAGGCGATGTCGCAGCCACGCGGTTCGAGCACATCCTCCAGCCCGATCTTGCGAAACAGGCGCCAGCTGGCCGTCGAAATGGCCGAGGCCCGCCCGTCGAAGCCTTCCGCCGTCAGCGATGCCGGATCGGCGCGGTCGACGAGATGGCTTGAAATACCCTTGCTCGCCGCGGCCAGCGCCAGCGTCATCCCGACCAGACCCCCGCCGAGGATCAGCAGGTCGCGAGTGTCGTTTGCCTGTGTCACGTTTCAGCGCCTCGTTGCGAATAGCCTGTCATGGCCCTAGATGGGCATCCGTGGACGAAGCAAGGACAATGACCGGTCTGCGGGTCTTTCAGGCTACGCTGCTCATAGCGGTCCTGGCGCTCTTCGCCGCGCCTGCCGCAGCGCAATCGCAGCCCGGCGGACCGAACGATATCGCGGTCGAGATATTCTCCGACCGACAGCAGAGCGCCGATGACGGTTCCGTGCGGATGACCGTCGCGCTGCGCTTCACGCCGCGATCCGACGAATGGCACGGGTACTGGTCCAATCCCGGCGATGCCGGGCTCGGCATGCAGGTCGAGTGGTCCTGGCCCGAGGAGTGGTTCGGCGAAGCACGATATCCGCTGCCCAAGCGCCTTGTCATCGCGGATTTGATGAACCACGTTTACGAGGGCGAATACGCGGTTCTTTATCCGGTAACGATCCCCGCCGATGCCGCGCTGGACGATCTCGGCCCGCTCGAGGCGACGGTCGACTACCTTGCCTGCACCGATGTGATCTGCGTGCCGCGGACCGCGCAGGTGCGGCTGACGCCAGAGCGGATGAATGCCTCGCTCGACCGCTGGCGTGCCGATGTCGTCCCACCGCTCGGCAGCGAAGCCGGGTTTGAAGTCGTCAGGGATCGCCTCAGGATCGGCATACCGCTTCCCGCGGCCAGTGACCTTGGCGATGTGCACGTGTTTCTCGCGACAAACGATCTCGGTAGCGGCAAGCGGCCTCGCTATGCCGCCATCCAGACTTTCTTGCGGGAGGACGATCTGCTGGTCGCCGAAATCCCCTTGCAGGACACACCGCTTGCCGATGAGACCGGCGCACCGGACCGGGTCGAAGGCATCCTCGACCTCGGCAACGGGCGCGGCGTCAGCTTTACGGCGACACCATCGGACGTTCCGCTTGAAGGTGTTAAGCCGATCCGCAGCGCCGCCACACCGGAGCTTTGGCAATTGCTGCTCGCTGCGCTCGCGGGCGGACTTCTGCTCAACATCATGCCCTGCGTTTTCCCGATCCTCAGCCTCAAGGCACTCGCGCTGGCCAAGGCTGGCGGGGAGCAGGCTTCGGCGCGCTCCGATGCGCTGGCCTATACCGCTGGGGTCGTTCTGGCCTGCGCGGGGCTGGGCTTGCTGATCCTCGCCCTGCGTTCGGCGGGCGAGCAGGTCGGCTGGGCCTTCCAGTTGCAGGAGCCGGTCGTGCTCGTCGGGTTGTTCCTGCTGGCGCTGACCATCACTGCCAATTTCCTCGGCCTGTTCGATCTGCCCGGTCTCGCCGTGTCGGGCCATGGCCCGTCGCGCAGCGGATCGTTTGCGACCGGCCTGCTCGCGGCCTTCGTCGCCACGCCCTGCACTGGGCCATTCATGGCGCTGGCGCTGGGGGCGGCGCTGGTAATCCCGCCCCTCGACGGGCTGCTCGTCTTTATCGCGCTCGGCATGGGGCTCGCGCTGCCGTTCCTCCTGATCGGGTTCATCCCTGCGCTCCGCAGGCGCCTGCCGAAGCCCGGTCCCTGGATGGAGCGCTTCCGGCGCTGGATGGCGCTGCCGATGGGGCTGACGGCGCTCGCACTCGGCTGGTTGCTCTGGCGGGTCGGCGGCGGGGAATACCTCGCGCAGGTCGGGGTCGTCGGCATCTTCGCCGCGCTCGGCCTGGCGCTGGTCGGTCTGTTGCAGCGCCGTGGGCGGAGCGGAGCGGGGATCGTTGCTGTCGTCCTCGTCGCGGTGCTCGCCCTCGGGACTGCGCTCTTGCCGGCTCCGCAAGCTCAGGCGAATAGCACCGAAAGCCTGCTCGATCCGGTCGCGTTCTCCGAAACCGCGCTCGCCGAAGCGCGGGCGAGCGGGCGGCCGGTGTTCGTGTGGTTCACCGCCGACTGGTGCGTCACCTGCAAGGTTAACGAGAGTGTCGCCATCGAACGCGAGAGTACACGCGCTGCCTTCGAAGACGCAGGCGTCGTCGCCATCCGGGCCGACTGGACCCGGCGCGACGAAGAAATCTCGCGGATCCTGACGCGGCAGGGCGCAGCGGGCGTCCCGCTATATCTCTGGTACGAACCCGGCGCCGATGCCGAGCAATTGCCGCAAGTGCTTACGCCGGACCTTCTGGCTCGGAAGGCGCGGCCTCCGCGTTAGATCCTTCGGGCTGGGCGTCCTCCTGGCGGCGGCAATTTTCGACCAGTTCGCCCGGCAGTGCACTCGGATGGAGAATCAGGCTTCCCGCACCCGGAACGGTCGCTTCGACCTGCCGCGTGCCGGTCAAAACGTCGAGCGCAGGGTCCTCGGCCTCGACTGCGCCTTCCCAACGCCAGATGTCTCCCCGCTCGGTCGCATCGATCTTGAGCCGCGAGACATGGCCGTTGCCGATCAGCGCCAGGATCGCTTTCGCATGCGCGTCGGCCTTGGCGAAGCGCGTGTAGGCGACCAGCGGCAGACCGCCTTGGTCGGTGCATTCGAGCGCAAAAAACGGCCGTTCGCCCGGTTTGCCGTAGAGCAAACGGTCGGCATTGTCCGTCGCCGCCCACACCGCACCCTCGGTATCGGGAGACCGGATCGGTTCGGACGGCGTTGCGGCGCGCGGCGCAATGCGCGTGCGCTCGGTGTATTCGTCCGAGGCCGGCGGCTTACAGGCTGCCAGCGCAAGAACGAATAGCGGTGCAAGGGTGCGAACCATCGCTGCGGCTATGGCACAGCGCATCGCACGATCAAGCGGCAGGGCGGAAATGTCCTCAGGCGTTATGCGATCGGCATAGCGCCAGGACGTCTCACATCAGGAATCCGACATGCAGGTGTCGAGCGCAGCGGTCAGCTGCTGCGAGGCGGGCACGGTGATCGAGCGCTCGCCCAGCGTCAGCGTGGTCGGAGAAGTTGCACCGGCCAGCAGCATATAGGCCTCGCTGCCCTGCGGAACATCGCCCTGCCAGATCGCGTCGGGCCCGAGCACGCTGGCCATGCCTTCGACTTCGACCTCGGCAGTTTCGTCACCATTGCGAATCGAGAGCGTTTCGGTCGCATCCGCAGTCGCCTGCTCGATCCACTGGAAGACCAGCGTTTCGTCTCCGGTGACGGCACCATTGCAGGAGAAGGAAATTACACCCTCGCTTTCTGCTGTACCGTAAAGGGCGGTGCGGGTCGACGGCTTGTAGAACCAGCGCCGACCTTCCTCGTCGAACTCGATATTCTCGCCCGAGCGCGGGCCTTCGACCGGGCGGTTCTCTGCAATGGCGGCCGTTTCCTCGCTCACATCGCCATCACCTTCACCGGAATCGCCACACGCGGCCAAGGCCAGCACGGCAACGGAAGCAAGCAGGATACGCATGGTAATCTCCGAATAGTTCGCCGAATAAACTCGGGCGACGTCAATCGGGTTCCGAAAACGATAGTTAATCAGGTGTTTACTTTAAGGTTTGCCGCCCATTCGTTTGTATCGCGTCTTGCCGTAGCGGGTCTTGCGCGTGCCCGGCCGTCCGGCATCGCTGCGGCCGACGCGGGGTGCCTTCTTCTCTTCGTCGCCGAGGCCCAGTTCGTCGTTCTCCAGTCGGCGAATTTCGTCACGCAGGCGGCCGGCTTCCTCGAATTCCAGATCGGCGGCGGCGGCGCGCATACGCTTCTCAAGGTCTTCGATATAGGCGCGAAGATTGTGGCCGACGAGGTTGTTCCGCTCGTCGTCGCCCGTTTTGACGGTAACGCCGTCCTGCGCTGCGGTGTGCGCGACGATATCGGCGATGTTGCGCTTGATCGTCCTGGGCGTGATGCCGTGCTCTTCGTTATAGGCTTTCTGCTTTTCGCGGCGGCGGTCGGTTTCCGCGATCGCGCGCTCCATGCTGCCCGTTACACGGTCGGCGTAGAGGATCACGCGACCCTCAACGTTGCGCGCCGCGCGGCCGATCGTCTGAACGAGGCTCGTTTCCGAACGCAGGAAGCCTTCCTTGTCCGCATCGAGAATGCAGACCAGCCCGCATTCGGGAATGTCGAGGCCTTCGCGCAGCAGGTTGATGCCCACCAGCACATCGTACACCCCGAGCCGCAGGTCGCGGATGAGTTCGATACGTTCCAGCGTCTCCACGTCGGAGTGCATGTAACGCACCTTCACGCCCGCCTCGTGCATGAACTCGGTGAGGTCTTCCGCCATGCGCTTGGTCAGCGTGGTGACGAGTGTGCGATAGCCCATCTTCGCGGTTTTCTTACACTCCTCGATGCAGTCCTGGACCTGGTCCTCGACCGGCTTGATCTCGACCGGCGGATCGATGAGGCCGGTTGG
The DNA here is from genome assembly GCA_029937545.1 of Erythrobacter sp. Taxonomy (GTDB): domain Bacteria; phylum Pseudomonadota; class Alphaproteobacteria; order Sphingomonadales; family Sphingomonadaceae; genus Qipengyuania. The sequence goes on from JAPYPR010000009.1 coordinate 26,530, forward strand.
GCGAATGACCTGTTCGGCAAACACGCCGCCGGTCTGCTCCATCTCCCATGTGCCGGGCGTGGCGGACACGCAGAAGGTCTGCGGGCGCATCGCGTCCCACTCGTTGAAGCGAAGCGGGCGGTTGTCGATGCAGGACGGCAGGCGAAAACCGTATTCGGCGAGCGTGATCTTGCGCCGGTGGTCGCCCTTCGCCATCGCGCCGATCTGCGGCACGGTCTGGTGGCTTTCATCGACGAACAGCAGCGCGTTTTCAGGTAGATATTCGAACAGCGTGGGCGGCGGTTCACCGGGGAGACGCCCGGTCAGGAAGCGGCTGTAGTTCTCGATACCCGCGCAACTGCCTGTTGCGGCAATCATCTCGAGGTCGAAATTCGTGCGCTGCTCGAGCCGCTGGGCTTCGAGCAACCGGCCTTCCTCCTGCAGTTCCTTGAGGCGCTCGGTCAGCTCGAACTTGATGGCCTCGCTGGCCTGCTTCATCGTCGGGCCGGGCGTGACGTAGTGCGAATTGGCGTAAATGCGAACCTTGTCGAGGCTCGCGCCTTTCTTTCCGGTCAGCGGGTCGAACTCGCTGATCTCCTCGATCTCGTCGCCGAAGAAACTGACGCGCCAGGCCATGTCCTCGTAGTGACTCGGGAAGATTTCGAGGTTGTCTCCGCGAACCCGGAAATTGCCGCGCGCGAAGGCGGCATCGTTGCGCTTGTATTGCAGCGCAACCAGCTTGCGGATCAGCTCGCGCTGGTCGACGCTGGTGTCTTTCTTGATGTCGAAGATCATGGCCGAGTAAGTCTCGACCGAACCGATACCATAGAGGCAGGATACCGAGGCGACGATGATGACATCGTCCCGTTCCAGCAGGGCGCGCGTGGCCGAATGGCGCATCCGGTCGATCGCCTCGTTCACCGAGCTTTCCTTCTCGATGTAGGTGTCGGACCGCGGGACGTAGGCTTCGGGCTGGTAATAGTCGTAATAGCTGACGAAATATTCGACCGCATTCTCCGGGAAGAAGCTTTTGAATTCGCCGTAGAGCTGCGCTGCAAGGATCTTGTTCGGCGCAAGGATCAGGGCCGGGCGCTGCAATTCCTCGATCACCTTGGCCATGGTGAAGGTCTTGCCCGAACCCGTTACGCCGAGCAGCACCTGCGTCTGCTCTTCGTCCTTGGCCGCCGAGGTCAGCTCGGCGATGGCCGTCGGCTGGTCGCCCGAAGGCGTATAGTCGCTGACGAGCTTGAACTTCTTGCCCGGCATCGATTTCTCGGGGCGGGCGGGTTTGTGCGGGGTGAATTCGCCGGTGGTGTCCGGTTCTTCGAGTCCGCGCCTGATAACGAGTTCGGCCATGGGTGCACATATGGGGAACGGCGGCGCGGCGATCAACGCCCGGTTGCACGAGGCGTCATGGCTGCTAGCTTGCGACATTCATCACGGGAGAATTGGCCATGCACAGATATCTATTCGCAAGCGTTGCGGCGCTCGGCCTCGCGGCTTGTGGCGGCAGCACCAGTGCCGATGCGGACGGTGATGGCGAGATCACCGGTGCAGAGGTCGCCGAGATGGCCGACGAAATGGTCAAGCCCGAAGCCGGCCAGTATCGCGCGACCACCGAACTGGTCGAGCTCGAGGCGCCCGGCGCACCGCCGGAAGCGGTCGAGATGATGCGCGGCATGATGAGCCGGAGCTTCGAGTATTGCCTGACTCAAGAGGAAGCCGACCGGGGCTTCGAGGAAATGGCGCGCGAGTCCCAGGACGAGAACTGCTCATTCGAGAAGTTCGACGTCGATGGCGGCGATATCGATGCTATCATGACCTGCTCCGGCCAGGGCGAGGGCACGATGCGCATGACGATGCAGGGCAGCGGCGGACGGACGAGTTCCGAGATGACGATGACCATGGAAGGCAATATTCCGGGCCAAGGCGAAGGCAGGATGGTCATGAACACCAGCCACGAACGCATCGGCGATTGTCCGGCCGAGGGCTGATGACACTTCGATGACAGGGTGACATTCGGGACCCGTTAATCGCGCCCATGCATTATGACGCGGTGATGGCAACGTTACCGTTCAAAGACAGCGCACTCCAGCATCGTGAGGAACTGGCGCGCCGCTGGGCACTCGCCAAGGAGCCGTGCCCCGACGATGCTCGGGGTCCTCGCTGGCAATTGTTGCTCCGCGAATTTCTCTGGCCGTTCGAACCGTTGCGCCGACGCCTCGGCGCAACGCTGGAGATTTCTCCGGCTGCCGATCCCAAGCATATCATGCTCCTGCCGGGCTTCGGTGCGCATCCGATCCGCATGCGCTGGATGGCACGGCGCCTGGAAGAGGCAGGGCACACCGCCAAGCGCTGGGGCCTCGGCTACAATCTCGGTGCCACGGCCGACCGCTTTGCGCGCGTCGAGAAGCGCTTGCTGGCGCTTTACGAGCGGCATGGCGAGCCGATCGTGCTGGTCGGCTGGAGTCTTGGCGGAGTGATGGCGCGGGAACTTGCCAAGCAGCATCCCGACAAGGTCGCGAAAGTCGTCACCATGGGCTCGCCCTTTTCCGGCAGCCCGCGGGCGAACAATGGCTGGCGTGCCTATCAGGCGATTGCGGGCCACCGCGTGGACGAGCCGGAAATCGACACGGTCGTTGCGGAAAAGCCGCCGGTGGAAACCGTCGCGATCTGGAGCCCGTGCGACGGAGTCGTCCATCCCAAGTCGGCCTGCGGTCGCCCCGGCGAACGCGACCGCGCCGTTCCCGTGCGCTGTTCGCACATGGGCCTCGTCATGTCCAATGAGGCGATGGCGGCGCTCCTCGCGGAACTTGATCGCGCCTGAAGGCTTGTGTTCCTGTAGGATCGCGGCATGTTCTGTGCCGTGAACATCCCCGGGGGACAATGACGGGCAACGCCGAATTCTTCGACGAGATGCATGGTGCCGATGGCAGCGTGCGCGACGCCTATGAGCGATATTGCGACTGGTTCGACGAGCAAAAGACCGGCTTGCTCAAGCGAAAGCACGCCGAGGCCGAAACGAATTTCCGCAAGACCGGGATCACTTTCAACGTCTATGGCGAGGACGAGGCCGAGGAACGGCTGATCCCCTTCGACATGGTGCCGCGCGTTATCACCGCGTCCGAATGGCGCAAGCTCACCCGCGGGATCGAGCAGCGCGTGTCGGCGCTCAACGCCTTCATGCACGATCTCTACCACCGGCAGGAGATCATTCGCGCCGGGCGCATTCCGGAGCGGTTGTTCCGGGACAATGCCGCGTGGCTGCCGAACATGGTCGGCTTCACGCCGCCGGGCGGGGTTTACACGCATATCGTCGGCATCGACCTGGTCCGCACCGGGCCGGATGAATTCTACGTGCTGGAAGACAATGCCCGCACGCCATCGGGCGTCAGCTACATGCTGGAAAATCGCGAAACGATGATGGCGATGTTCCCCGAGCTGTTCATGCGCGTGCCGGTGGAGCAGGTCTCCGACTATCCGCGCCGCCTCGCCAAGAGCCTCGCTGCCTGCGCGCCCCATTGCACCGAGGGCAAGCCGACCGTCGCCGTGCTTACGCCGGGGATCTACAATTCTGCCTATTTCGAACACGCCTTCCTCGCCGACCAGATGGGCGCGGAGCTGATCGAAGGCAGCGATTTAAGAGTGATCGACGGGCGCGTTGCTATGCGCACGACGCATGGGTTCCAGCCGGTCGACGTGATCTATCGCCGGGTGGACGACGACTTCCTCGATCCGATGACCTTTAACGAGGACAGCGTGCTGGGCGTGCCGGGCATCATGGATGTCTACCGCGCGGGCGGCGTCACCATTGCCAATGCACCGGGGACGGGGGTTTGCGACGACAAGGCAATCTACTCCTTCATGCCAGAGATCGTCGAATTCTACACCGGCGAGAAACCCTTGCTGCCGAATGTCGAAACGCACCGCTGCGCCGATGAAGAGACGCTGAAATACGTGCTCGATAATCTCGAGGAGCTGGTGGTCAAGGAAGTGCACGGCTCTGGTGGCTACGGCATGCTCATCGGCCCTGCGGCCTCGAAGAAAGAGATCGACGAGTTCCGCAAGAAGCTGGTCGAAAACCCCGAGAATTACATCGCGCAGCCCACCCTGTCGCTCTCGACCTGCCCGATCTTCACCAAGAAGGGCCTCGCGCCGCGCCATGTCGACTTGCGGCCCTTCGTGCTCGTGTCGCCCGACAAGGTCGACATCACGCCGGGTGGCCTCACGCGCGTGGCGCTGAAAGAGGGTTCGCTGGTGGTGAACTCGAGCCAGGGCGGCGGCACCAAAGACACCTGGGTGCTCAAAGACTGATGCTGGGAAGAACCGCCAACGGACTGTTCTGGATGTTCCGCTATCTCGAGCGGGCGGAGAATACCGCGCGCCTGCTCGACGCCGGCTTGCGCATGGCGCTTACCCGCGACCTCGTGACTGCCGAAGAGGAATGGCGTTCGGTCATGGCCACTGCGGGGCAAAAGCAAGGATACGAGGCCAAACACGGTACCTACACCGGCATGCAGGCCTGGAATTACATGCTGCGGGACAAGGACAATCCCGCCTCGATCCTGTCGATGTTTGGGCAGGTCCGCCAAAATGCCCGCCTCGCCCGCAATGCTATCAGCGGCGAGCTGTGGGAAGCGATCAACGAGAACTGGTTGGTCATGGAGAAACAGCTTGGGAAGCCGGTGGGCGAGAACCGCGTACTCGACACGGTGGCCACCATTCGCCGCGCCGGTACGCTGGCGCATGGCGCAATGGAAGGCTCCATGCTGCGCGACGAAGGCTATCATTTCGCCCAGGCCGGTACGTTCATCGAGCGTGCCGACAGCATCGCGCGCATCCTCGACATCAAATATTACCTGCTGTTGCCCTCGCTGTCCTATGTCGGCTCGAGCCTCGATACCGGCCAGTGGGACCAGGTATTGCGATCCGTCTCCGGCGACCGCGCCTATCGCTGGCTCAACGCCGGACAGATCGATGCCAAGGGCATCTGCGAGTTCCTGATCCTCGACGATGCCTTCCCGCGCAGCCTGGCCTTTTGCCATTCCGAACTTCGCGCGAATCTCGCCGCGCTCGCGCGCCTCCATGGGCGAGAGGGCCAGAGCAACGAGTTGATGCGCGAAGCCGATACGCGCATCGCCGACCTCACCATCGAGGAGGTCTTCGACCAAGGACTGCACGAATTCCTGATCGAATTCATGTCCAGCAACGCAGCGATCGGCCAGGCGATCGCACAAGATTACCGGTTTCTCGCCTAAGGACCTGCCTGTCCCATTCTCATCGACAAGACGGAGCCAATTTTGACGCTAGCCAAGGAACGGGGAGAGGATCGATGACAGTTCATCGAAATCGACAAGTGACGCTGGATTGCGTCAAAATTGGCCCGTCGCTTCGCGGTCGCCCGCAAAGGTCCAGCGGGCGCGTTCTTCGTCTTGGCCGGGCGGTGAGCCCGACCTGCGTCTCACTCCTTCCCCCTGAACCTTTGCGGGCGATCTTGCTCGAGGAGAATGGGGCAGGCAGGTCCTAATGCGCCTCTCTATCCGACATACCACCCGCTATCGCTTCGACACTCCGGTCGTGCATGCGCTCCAGCGCTTGCGCCTGACGCCGAAGGAAACGCAGGGGCAGGAAATTCTCGAATGGGAGATGGAGTATGAGAACGCCCATCCCGAACTGACGTACGAGGACCAGCATCATAATACGACGACGCTGGTCTCCGTCGAAAGCGGATCGCAGGAAGTGCGTGTGACGTGCCATGGCAAAGTCGACACGCACGATCATGCAGGCGTGATCGGACGCCATGCGGGCCATCTTCCGCTCTGGAGCTTCCGCGGACAGACGGATCTCACCCGCCCTGGGCCGGGCATGAAGAAGCTGCTCAAAGAGATCGAGAAGAGCGAGGACAGCGGTCTCGATCGCCTCCACCGGCTTTCGGCAACGATCCTGGAGCGGGTGGAGTACCAGACCGGGACCACCCATTCGCGAACCAGCGCGGAAGAATCCTTCGCCTCGGCCCACGGCGTGTGCCAGGACCATGCGCATATTTTCATCGGCTCCGCCCGCGCGCTGGGCATTCCAGCCCGCTACGTCAGCGGCTATCTCATGATGAACGACCGGATCGACCAGGAAGCCAGCCATGCCTGGGCCGAAGCGCATGTCGAAGGGCTCGGCTGGGTCGGATTCGATATTTCCAACGGGATAAGCCCCGACGAACGCTATGTCCGCGTTGCCACGGGCCGCGATTATCGCGATGCAGCGCCGGTAACCGGGATCAGTTTCGGCACGACATCGACCGTGCTCGAAGTCGATGTCGCGGTCGAACAACAGCAGATACAGCAGCAGTAGCTGCCAAGGGTAATTTTCGATGACCTATTGCGTAGGCATGATGCTCGACAAAGGCCTTGTCCTGATGAGCGACACCCGGACCAACTCGGGTGTCGACAATATTTCCGTGTTCCGCAAGATGTTCACGTGGCAGGAGCCGGGCGAGCGGATCATCACCGTGATGACCGCCGGCAATCTCGCTTCGACGCAGGCTGTCGTCAGTCAGCTCGAGGAACGGATGAAGGAGCCGGGCGAGCGCGAGAATATCCTGTTCGAAGCGCCCACCATGTTCAACGTCGCAACCGAAATCGGCAAACTTCTGCGTTCGACTATTGGAGAGCGGCAGTCGGCAAACGGCGCGCGCGGGCAGGGCAAATTCACCGCCTCCATCATCGTCGCCGGCCAGATCAGGGGCATGGAGCCGCGCCTGTTCATGGTCTATCCCGAAGGCAATTTCATCGAGGCTAGCCTCGATACGCCTTTCTTCCAGATCGGCGAGACAAAATATGGCCGGCCTATCATCATTCGTGGCTACGACCGGGAAATGAGCCTGGAAGACGGGGTCAAGCTGCTGATGGTGAGCTTCGATTCGACGCTCAAGGCCAATCTGTCCGTCGGTCTGCCGCTGGATCTTCAGGTGATCGAGCGCGACGCTTTCGAACCCAAGCACCAGCACCGCATTACGCATGACGATTCGTATTTCCAGACGATCTCGGCGGGCTGGGGCGATGCGCTCAAACACGCCTTCCATTCGCTGCCGGACTACAGCTTTTACCGCCAAGACGAAGACTAGCTCCGATCTGGATGCATTGCCGCCCTCGGCCATAGCGGCATCCGCGCGTTTTGCGTATAGGTAAGGGTCCGAATAGGTAGTAACCCGAATTACGCATTTGCCCCGATTGCGCCATGCCTAAGTGCATGGAACAGCGTCAAACTCTTCACATTGTCGGCGGCTCCAGCCGCTCCCGCGCAGAGCAATCCCATTTGGGATACGCCTTAGGTCACCACTGCGAAATCTATGCCAGCACCGGCGAGTTGACCGAACATGTACCGGACAGCGGTATCATCCTCGCCTTCGATGATCCTGCCGACGGCGGCGTCGCGCGGGTTCTCCGGGCACTGTCGGTGATCGGCAAATGGCTGCCGGTCGTCGCCACTTCCTTCGATCCCCGGCCGACCTGCGTGGTCGAGGCAATCAAGGCGGGTGCGCTCGATTATCTTCGCCTGCCCTTGCAGGAAGAGCGTCTCGACAGCGCCATCGCCCGCATCAGCGGAGAAGCGGATGCCTATGCCCAGGCGCGTCGCAAGATGGTTGAGGCGCGCAACCGGATCGCTGCCCTGTCCCCGCGCGAACGCGAAGTCCTCGAATGGTTGGCGGAGGGGTGCAGCAACAAGATGATCGCGCGGGAATTGTCGATCAGTCCGCGAACGGTGGAAATCCATCGCGCCAACATGATGACCAAGCTGGGCGCCGAGCATCCGAGCCAGGCGGTGCGCCTGCGGCTCGAAGCGCAGCTGGAGCAGGGCGGCCAGATGGCGACCGGATAGCCTGCCGGGCCGTTCGGGTCCCTCAGCGGCAGAAAGGTCCGTTACCGAACTCCAGATGCAGGTGATCGTGGTGCGCCGCGTTGTAATCCGGGCCGAGGACGGTGCCGAAGCGCTTGCAGGCGCTGGCATGGACCGTGCGCAGGAATGCGCGCTCGCGCGGCGTTGCGTGCCAGTCGTCCTTCACCGAGATGCGGCGGCCGTCGGCGAGCACGAAGCCCGATACGTCGATCGCCTCCGCTCTTGCATGGGCCGAACGGCGGCCGGTCCCGGCGACATCGCGGCAGGAGTAGCTCCCGAAGGTCTCGATACGCGCCAGAGGACTGCCGAGGATCTGCCGCGCTGCCCGGTCCACGCCGAAGCGGGCCCAGCCGGCCAGCGTGTTGGCGGCGGGACAGGCCAGCGGGCCGAGATTGGTGATAGCGAAGCTGCTCTCGTCCCCACCGATTCCGTCGAGCTTCACCGTGTTGAGATTGCTGCAGCCTGCGCCGAAGAACCGGTCGGGCAGGGGCGCGAAGCTGGATCCCGTCTTGCCCAGCTCGGCATGGCACTGGCGCGCCTCGGGCCGGGGCTGGGCGATGGCGGGTACGGAGCTTTCGGTGCGCACCCGCTTGGGCGCCTCGCGATCGGGAATAGCGCCGCATCCTGCCACCAACAGGAGGAGAGGAGAAAGAATGGCAGGATGCGAACGCATGCCTGCGAGTATCGCCGAACATGGTTAACGTAACGCTAACCTGCTCGCTTTCGGTTAGGCGACGATTCCCGCCGGTTCGCGATAGGTCGCTTTGCTCACAAGCACGATTGCCAGCCACGCGGCGATGAAGCCGGGCACGATTTCGTATAGTCCGCCGCCGAAACCCGGCAACTGGGCATTCCACCCGAGCGCGATCCACGCCACGACCACAGCTGCACCGCTGACGAGACCCGAGAGCGCTCCCGCGCCGGTCATCCGGTCCCATGTCAGCGACAAGATGATTAGCGGACCGAAGGCTGCTCCGAAACCCGCCCAGGCGTTGGACACGAGGCCGAGCACTTCGCTTTCGGGATCGCTCGCGATCAGGATCGCTGCGAGGGCCACCAGCGCGACGCAGATACGGCCGACGTTCACGCTCTCGCGCTCGCTGGCATTCTTGCGGAAGAACAGCTTGTAGAAATCTTCGGTGAGCGAGGACGAGGCGACGAGCAGCTGCGAGCTGATCGTCGACATGATCGCGGCGAGCAGCGCGGCCAGCAGGAAGCCTGTGATCAGGGGGTGGAACAAGAGGTTCGCCAGCACGATGAAGATCGTTTCCGGATTGTCGATCGCCAGCCCGTTGCGTTCGACATAGGCGCGGCCGGCGATACCGATCCCGATCGAGCCCAGCAGCGCGACGCCCATCCAGGTCATGCCGATGTTGCGCGCGGTCTTGACCTTGTCGATGGTGTCGATCGCCATGAAGCGCACGATGATATGCGGCTGGCCGAAATAGCCGAGCCCCCACGTCACCGCGCTGATGAAGCCGAGCAGCGTGAGACCCTGCGTCAGGCTGAGGAACCCCTCCACCGGCACATCGGACAGCGATCCGCCGCCTTCGCCCCCGGCGCCGAACATCACCACGAGCGGCATCAGCACCAGCGCCACCACCATGATGCAACCCTGTACGAAATCGGTCAGGCTGACCGCGAGGAAGCCACCCACCATGGTGTAGGCGAGGACGACCAGCGCGGTGATCCAGATACCCATCATGTAGTCGCTCATGCCGACATCGGGCAGGATGCCTGCGAAACTCGTTTCGAACAGCAGGCCCCCGCCGACGAGGCCTGCAGCGGTATAGACCGAGAAGAATACGACCACGATCAGCGCGCTCGCGACCCGCAGGGCGACGGCCTTGTCGGGGAAGCGGTTGGCGAGGAATTCCGGAATCGTCAGCGCATTGCCATAGCTTTCCGTCTGGGCGCGAAGGCGCGGCGCGACGACGACCCAGTTGACCAGCGCGCCGACGAACAGGCCGATCCCGATCCATGCTTCGACCAGGCCGCTGGCGTAGAGCGCGCCGGGCAGGCCGAGCAGCAGCCAACCGCTCATGTCCGAGGCACCGGCGGACAGCGCGGCGACGGCCGGCGGCAAATTTCGTCCGGCCAGCAGATAGCCCTCGCTAGTGTCGGTCGAGCGCTTCCAGGCCCACAGGCCGATGGCGATCATGAGCACGAAATAGAGCGCGAGGCTGACGAGTGTTCCTGTTTCCATGAGCAGGCTGGTAACAAACGCAACCGGGATGGTCCACCGTCACTCCGAAGCACGGTATCGACGGGTTGCGCGGGCCACTTCGAGCGGGCAAGCGAAGCGGGTGAAGTTCGACATCTGACACAATCTGGCGTGGTCGCGGTACAAGGGCGCCGTCTTCACTGCGCTCGCGCGGCAGGTGGCTGGTACGGCCGTCGATGTGCATGTCCGCCAGATTGCGCTCACAGACAGCCGGCGGGCAACCCTGTCGGACGTGGCGATGGAGCGGTTCGATTATCCGTACGAAGTGTTCTTCCGCGAGAGCTACGACGATATCTTCCGACCGAGCCTGTACGGCCGCGTCCTGCGCGAGAGTTGGCGGAGGGATGCGGATGTCACGATCATACCCGGTGTCGATCGGCTCGTACTGGCTGCAGGCGCTGGTTCTTGCGAGCCGCGGCCGGAAGCGCGCCGTGTTCTACGACTCCACACGCTTGCAGAGGCCTCGGCGGAAGCGGCGGATACTTTTTCAGACTATGAAACGACAGCGCTTCGTTGCCTTGAGAAAGTCGCGCCCTATTCCCCCGATGCCGCAGCGTCAGCGATCTTGGCCGCCGCGCGAGCAATATCGGCGGACTGAACGACCAGGAACCGATCGAACAAAGGCGTGGTATCGAAAACGGCAGCAGATTCTACGTTCGGGCGGTTAGGCGGCACAATTGCCAGGTCGGCTCATTGAGTGGCTGAGGTCAATCAACACAGGAGCGCGGCAGTGCAGAGGTTTGCAGGCGAGACAGTTATCGTAACGGGTTCGTCCTCGGGCATCGGCGAGGGCATCGCGCGGCGCTTCGCCGAACAGGGCGCGAATGTCGTCCTCAATTCGCGCAGTCGGGACGATCTGGAGATGGTCGCGAACGACTTCGACGGTGACCGCACCTTGATCGTCGAAGCCGATGTCGACAAGCGCGAGCTCGCCAAGGACATCGTCGGCAAAGCCGTCGACCGCTTCGGTGGCCTCGACGTGCTGGTCAACAACGCCGGTGTCGGCACCTTCGGCATGCTTGCCGATGCGAGTCACGAGGATATCGACAAGGGGATCGATATCAATGTGAAGGGCGTGCTCTACCTGTGCCGCGAAGCGATCCCGCACCTCGCAAAGAGCAAGGGCTCGATCGTCAACACCGAGAGCGTGTCTGGCTCCGGCGGCGACTGGACGCTGCCGATCTACAACGCTTCCAAGGGGGCGGTGACTAATCTGACCCGCGCCCTGGCGTTGCAACTTGGCCGCAAGGGCATCCGCGTAAGTGCGGTCAATCCGTCAGTCACCCGTTCGGAAATGACTGCCAAGCTCACGGAGAATGACGAACTGATGAAAGCCTTCATGCGTCCCCTGCCGCTCGGCCGTATTACCGAGCCCGACGATATCGCCGGGCCGGTGCTGTTCCTCGCCAACGACGACGCCCGCTTTGTCACCGGAGTAAATCTTGCCGTCGATGGCGGTGTTTCGGCCAGCAACGGGCAGCCCAACTTTCTGGCATTCGAGGACCGGTGAGCACCGGTAGCCTCATCACGCTGGCAATGGCGCTGGCCTTCGCGGCCACGCATATCTTCCTGGGCGAACTGCGCTTCCTCGATCGCACGCCGCGCAGCAAGTGGCTGAGCTTTGCGGGCGGTGTGGCGGTCGGCTACGTGTTCATGCATGTGCTACCCGAACTGGGTGCGCATGCCGCGACATTCGAGACGGCGACCGGCTTCGACGCGACGCTGGCCGAGGGCCTGGTTTATACTTTGTCGCTGGCCGGTCTGGCCTTGTTCTACGGCCTGGAACGGGCGCTGGCTGTATCGACCGACGAGCGAAGAGCAACGGAAGGCCGCGACCGTCCGCATCACGGCGTGTTCTGGCTGCACATCGCTGCCTCCGCGCTGCTGATCCTGGTGATCACCTATCTGCTTTCGCATCGCGAAGACACATCGCCGCTCGGGCTCGTCCTCTATTTCGCCGCTATGCTCTTGCATTTCGTCACCGCCGATTTCGGCTCGCGCAGCGACCACCCCGAACTTTACGATGCGAAGGGCCGCTGGGTGCTGGTCGCCGCCACGCTCGGGGGCTGGGCACTGGGGCGGGTGGTCGAACTGCCCGAGATCGCGATCGGTTGCCTGTTCGCTTTCCTGGCAGGCGGCGTGATGCTGCTGGTGCTCAAGGAAGAGCTGCCGGAAGACCGTAAAAGCTTTTTCCTGCCGTTTCTTGGCGGTGCAGTGCTCTATGCCGGGCTGGTCCTGGCCGAGACGTATCACGTCTCGGCCTGACCTCTAGGCCTCAGCTCTGCGCGGCGCGCTTCGCGCGCTTACGCTCGTGCGGGTCGAGGATCGCCTTGCGCAGGCGGATGCTCTCGGGCGTCACTTCGACCATCTCGTCGTCGTCGATATAGGCGATCGCCTGTTCCAGCGTCATCACGCGCGGCGGGGTGAGGCGGATGGCGTCGTCCTTGCCGGTCGAGCGGAAGTTCGTCAGCTGCTTCGATTTCATCGGGTTCACTTCGAGATCGTCCGGCTTGGCGTTCTCGCCGATGATCATGCCTTCGTAAATTTTCGCACCGCCGCGGATGAAGAGCTCGCCGCGATCCTCCAGCGCGTTCAGCGCATAAGGGACTGCTTCGCCCGGCACCATTGAGATCAGCACGCCGTTCTGGCGGCCTTCGATCGGCCCGCGGTACGTGTCGTACTTTTCGAACAGGCGATTCATGATGCCCGTACCGCGCGTGTCGGACAGGAATTCACCGTGATAGCCGATGAGGCCGCGCGACGGGGCGGAGAAGGTGATGCGGGTCTTTCCCTGGCCCGAGGGGCGCATTTCGGTGAGCTCGGCTTTGCGGCGCTGCATCTTTTCGACGACCGTTCCCGAGTGCTCGTCGTCGACATCGATGACGACGGTCTCAAAGGGCTCCATGCGCTGGCCGTTCTCTTCGCGGAACAGCACCCGCGGGCGGCTGATGCCAAGCTCGAAGCCTTCGCGGCGCATCGTTTCGATAAGCACGCCGAGCTGCAGTTCGCCGCGACCGGCGACTTCGAAGCTGTCCTTGTCCGCGCTTTCGGTGATGCGGATCGCAACATTGGTTTCCGCCTCGCGGTAGAGACGGTCGCGGATCATGCGGCTCGTCACCTTGCTGCCCTCGCGGCCCGCGAGCGGGCTGTCGTTGACCGAGAACTGCATCGCCAGCGTCGGCGGATCGATCGGCTGCGCCTCGATCGGCGTCTTCACGCTCGGATCGGCGATGGTGTTGGAGACGGTGGCCTTTTCGAGGCCGGCCAGGGCGATGATATCGCCCGCAGACGCCGTTTCGACCGGAACGCGGTCGAGCCCGTCGAAGCTCATCAGCTTGGTCGCGCGGCCGACCTCGATCACATTGCCCTCGCTGTCGAGCGCATGGATCGGATCGTTGATGTTGATCGTGCCCGACTGGACGCGGCCGGTCAGCACGCGGCCCATGAAATTGTCACGGTCGAGCAGGGTGGCGAGGAAGCTGAAGGGCGCTTCGGTGTCGAGGCCGGGAGGCGGCACGTGGTCCACGATCAGCTTGAACAGCGGCTCCAGATTGCCGTCGCGCGCGGTCTCGTCTTCGCTGGCATAACCGTCGCGGCCCGACGCCCACAGGCTCGGGAAATCGAGCTGGTCGTCGTTCGCATCGAGGCTGGCGAAGAGGTCGAACACCTCGTCGAGCACTTCCTGCGGGCGGGCATCGCCGCGATCGATCTTGTTGACCACCACGATCGGGCGCAGGCCGAGGCCCAGTGCCTTGCCGGTGACGAACTTGGTCTGCGGCATAGGGCCTTCAGCGGAATCGACCAGCAGGATGACGCCGTCGACCATGGAGAGGATCCGCTCCACCTCGGCCCCGAAATCGGCGTGCCCGGGCGTATCGACGATGTTGATGCGCGTGCCGTTCCAATCGACGCTTGTGCACTTCGCAAGGATTGTGATCCCGCGTTCCTTTTCGAGATCGTTCGAATCCATCGCGCGCTCTTCGACGCGCTGGTTCTCGCGGAAGGTGCCGGACTGGCGGAAAAGTTGGTCGACAAGAGTGGTCTTGCCGTGGTCGACGTGGGCGATGATCGCCACGTTGCGCAGGTCGCGGGACATGGATGTGTGCTTTCGTTTAGAATGCCGTAGCGGCAGGCGCGCCATGCGCCTGGCAATTCGGGCGCGCCCTTAGCGCAGATGCTGCAATGCGGCAAGCATATGCGGTGTAACGCGAAAGGCACAGGTGCGGAATCGCGTAGGTTTGCGACCGGCTAATTGCTTGAGGTGGCGTGTGCATACGAATATTCGCCGCCCTCCTTGCGTGATTTTGGGAACTGCGTGGCAGACCAGAATGCGTCTTGAGAGAAGAGGATATTTCATGAAGTTCAATACTTTCGGCCGCACCGCGACCGTTCGTACCGCCCTGCTTGCTGGCACCGCTGCACTGGCCGTTCCGACGGCCGCGGGCGCCCAGGAAGTCGGCGACGACGCCGATATCGGCGAAGCGGAACCCGAAACCGAAACCGCCAACGTCATCGTCGTCACCGCGACCAAGCGCCAGCAGACCCTGCAGGAAGTGCCCGTTGCCGTCAGCGTGACCACCGCCGAGACGATCGAGCGTGCGCAGATCCGCGACCTCAACGACCTCCAGACGCAGGTGCCCTCGCTTCGCGTGGACCAGCTGCAAAGCTCGGCAAATACAAACTTCCTCATTCGCGGCTTCGGCAACGGCGCGAACAATGCCGGTATCGAACCCTCGGTCGGTGTCTTCGTCGACGGCGTCTATCGCAGCCGCACTGCCTCGCAGATCACCGACCTTCCCGACGTCCAGCGCGTCGAGGTCCTGCGTGGTCCGCAGTCGACCCTGTTCGGCAAGAACGCCAGCGCCGGCGTGATCTCGATTGTCACCAAGGAACCGGAATTCGAGTTCGGCGGCTCGGCCGAGCTGAGCTACGGCAATTACGATGCGATCGTCGCGAAGGGCCTCGTCACCGGACCGATTACCGACAGCATCGCCTTCAGCCTTGCGGGCGGCATCAACAAGCGCGACGGCTATCTCGAAGACCTTGCGACCGGCAACGACAGCAACGAACGTGACCGCTGGTTTACCCGCGGCCAGCTGCTGTTCGACAACGGCGGTCCGTTCACCGCGCGCTTCATCGGCGATTACGACAAGATCGACGAAATCTGCTGCGGTGTCGTCAACCTGCGCCGGAGCGATGCGAGCAACGCGATCCTCGCGCTGGGCGGCCAGATCCCGAACCCCAACGATCCGTTCGCCGACGTGATCTACAACAATATCGATTCCACCAACGACATCGAAAACTGGGGCGTTTCTGGCGAGCTGAATTACGAGATTGGCGATTTCACGCTGACCTCGATCACCGCCTATCGCGAATCCACCGCGATCACGGACCAGGATTCGGACTTCACCAGTGCCGACCTGATCGGCAGCAACTTCGCCAACGTCGGCCTCGAAACCTTTACGCAGGAACTGCGTCTGGCAGGCGAGTTCGGCGACCGCGTGTCCTTCCTGCTTGGCGGTTTCTACTTCAATGAGGACGTCGATCAGCAGAGCGCCCTGATTTACGGTGAGGATTTCCGCGAATATGCGAATATCCTGATCGGCGGCCCGGTCACGAGCCCGCCGAACGACTTCGCGGTACAGCAGCTCGAAGCGACGCTTTCGTCACTGAACGGCCAGGACTACGCCGGCCAGTTCTTCGTCGCGGGGCAGGGCTTCAACGAGGCCTACACGCTCAGCAACGAAGCGCTGTCCATCTTCGGCCAGGTCGATTTCGAGATCCTCGACGGTCTCGTCCTGACGCTGGGCGCGAACTACACCGACGACAGCAAGGAAATCACCACCAACGTGATTTCGAGCGACGTGTTCTCGGGCATCGATCTCCAAGCGTCGCGCGATGGAGCGTTCAACTTCGGTCTTGCTTCGACAATCGGTGGCATTCTCGGTGTCCCCGGTGGACTGGCAGACGCTGCGACCATTCAAGCTTTCGCCGCAGCACAGCCTGAGGCATTCCAGCAGATCGTTGCTGGCTCCGCTGCTGCAGCAGACCCACTGCTCGACCTTCGTCCGCTGCAGTTCCTGCCGCCCTTCCTGAATGTGCCGAACAGCGTGGAAGACGGCAAGACCGACGACAGCGACTGGAGCTACACCGCGCGTCTGGCTTACGACATCTCGCCGTTCCTGAACGTCTATGTGTCCTATGCGACCGGCTTCAAGGCGAGCTCGTTCAACCTGTCGCGCGACAGTCGTCCGCTGGCCGCCGACATCCCCGCCATCGTCGCGGGCGGTTTCGCACCGACGAACCTGCGTCCCGGTTCGCGCTTCGCCGGTCCGGAAGAAACCGAGGTCTACGAGCTGGGATTCAAGGGTAACTGGGACATCCTTTCGGCCAACCTGACGTTCTTCAACCAGCGGATCGAAGGCTTCCAGACCAATTTGTTCACTGGCACCGGCTTTGCCTTGGCGAATGCGGGCCTTCAGGAAACCTTCGGCATCGAATTCGACAGCGTCGTGCGCGTGTCCGATTCCTTCAGCGTGCTGGCCGCCTTCACCTATCTCGAACCCGAATATGTCGACTTCCCCAACAGCTCGGTCGGCAATCTATCGGGCCGTGCAGTGGCCGGCATCTCCGAGTTCACAATGTCGCTGGGTGCCCAGTACGACAAGGAGATCAATGCCAACGGCGACCGGATCATCCTGAACACCAACTTCTACCACGAAGCGCCTGTTCAGATTGCGGACGGCCTGCCGGCCTTCTTCGATCCGGGCAATCCGGCCTCGCAGGCTGCGGCCTTTGCCGCCGCCGCGCCGTTCCGCCGCCAGGTGGACGAGCTTTCGGCGAGCGCGACCTACTCGTTCGGCTTCGGTCTCGACCTGACCGTTTGGGGCCGCAACCTGCTCGATGATCGCTACATCACGGCGATCTTCGACTCGGTCGCACAGGCGGGCTCGATTTCGGGCTACCCGAACCAGCCGCGCACCTACGGCGTGGCCGCGAAGTTCAAGTTCTGATCGAAACGATCAGTTTTGATACAAGGGGAAGGGGGCTTTCGGGCCCCCTTTTTCTTGCGCTGGAGATTAAAGCGCTCTGAGCGCCTGAGCCGGTTTCGCTCTCAGCAGAGGCAGCGAAGCCCCGAGCGCAAAGGCCAGCACAATTCCGAGACCCAAGCCGAGGACCGCCATCACCTCGCCCCAGTCGGGCAGCCAGTCGAATTCGAACAGCTGGGTTACGACCAGCCACCCAGCGACGCTCCCGACCGCGAGAGCGACGATGGCCAATGCGCTAGCCAGCGCGACATATTCGATGAGCTGCATCACAAGGATCTGTCGTCGGTCCGCGCCGAGGACGCGCATTACTACGGTGTCATAGGTCCGCGCCGCGCGCGCTGCCGCAATCGCGCCAAGCAGCACGGCCAATCCCGCAAGCACGGCGACGCTGGCGGCGGCTAGCGTGGCGAGACCCACCTGCTCGAGTATTGTGCGCGCCTGTCCCAGTACGCCGCCCACCTCGATCACCGAGGCAGAAGGGAAGCTCGCGACCAGAGATTGCAACAGCGGCCCGGTCGGCTTCCCTTCGGACAATTCGATGGTGGCGGCCAGATTGTGCGGGACATCGGCCAGCGCATTGGGGCTGAGCACGAAGACGTAGTTGAAGCCCATGCTCTCCCAGTCGATCCGCCGCAGATTGGCAATGCGCGCCTGCTTTTCTACGCCCAGCACGCCGAAAGTCAGCATATTGCCGATTTCGAGTCCGGCAGCTTCGGCGAATTCCTCATCGACGGAAACCAGTGGTTCGCCATTGTAGAACGGGCCCCACCACTTGCCTTCTGTCAGGCTGTTTCCTTCGGGTAGGTTGTCGGCATAGGTCAGACCGCGCTCGCCGCGTAGGGCCCATGCGCCGTCGGGAATTTCCTCGAGGTCCGAGGTACGGGTCATCGCGCCTTCCGGGCCCAAGGCGAGGACCGATCCGCGCAGGGCGGGCACGGTGCGCCAGTCGGCCTGAGGATCGGCATCCTCGATCAGCGTTTCGAATTCGGCGATCCGGTCGCGCGGGATGTCGAGGACGAAATAGTCGGGCGCCTGCTGCGGCACGCGGCTCTCGATATTGCCGTCGATGGCGGATTGCACTGCGGCGAGGAGGACGAAGGCCGACAGCCCGAAGCCGAGCGCCGTCACCAATGCTCCGGTCGAACTGCCGGGCCGGTGCAGATTGGCGAGCGCGTTGCGCGCGATGGGGTCTTTCGGACGCGGCAGCGCGGCGGCGAGCTTGCGGATACCCCGGCCGAGCAGCGCCAGCAGGCCGAGCAGTACGGCAGCCCCTGCGAGGAAACCGCCGGACAGCAGAGGTTGCTCCGCCGTGAGGAGTGCCAGCGCCACGATTGCGGCCAGCCCTCCGCCGACCACGAGCAATGCGACGCGGTCCCTTGCGAGCGGTGCCACCCGGGCACGCATCAGCGCCATGGCTGGGAAATTGCGCGCTCTTAGCAATGGCGGTGCGGCGAAGACCAGCGCGACGAGCAGGCCATAGGCCAGCGCAAGCAACAGCGGGCCGGGCGCGACGACGAAGCCTGTCGAGACCGGCAGCAGCCCTTCCAGCGCCGTCGCGAGCAGCGGCACGATGGCAATGCCAGCCACAATTCCGGCAATGCTGCCGACGATTGCCGCCGCAGCGATCTGGAGCGCATATATCCGGGCGATATCGCGGCTCGTCGCGCCGAGTATCTTGAGCGTCGCAATCCCCTGACGCCGCGCGTCGAGATAGCTGGTCACCCCGCCGCCGATGCCGATGCCCGCAATTACGAGAGCGGCGAGACCGACCAGCGTGAGGAATTCGCTCATGCGGTCGATGAAGCGGTCGGTGCCCGGCGCGGCGCGATCGGCGGTGTCGATGTCGAAGCCGGACTCGGGGAAGCGGTCTTCGATGTCTTCGCGCACGTCCTCCGCATCCTGCGGAGTGTCGAAGCGGACGCGGGTCTTGGATTCGAACATAGATCCCGGGGCGATCAGGCCGGCGCGTTGCGGCAGGTCGTCGGCCACGATGACCGTGGGGCCGAGCTGGAAGCCTTCGCCCAGCCGGTCGGGTTCGTCGGCGATCAGCCCGCCGACCGTGACCGTTTCTGTGCCGATCGCGATCGACTGTCCGACGGAAGCGCCCAGCCGTTCGGCCGCTCCGCGGGAGAGCCAGGCTTCGCCCGCGTCCGGCTGCCCGACCGAGCGACCGTCTTCCAGCACAAGTTCGCCATAGAGCGGATAGGCGGCATCGATCGCCTTGAGTTCGATCGGTGCGGCCTGATCGCCATAGCGCGCCATCGCCTGCATGCGCGTGCCTGCCGAGACGGTGCCGTATTCGGCAAGCGCGGCGCTCTCTTCCTCGTTGAGGCCGCGTTGCCACAATTCGATCTGCAAGTCCCCGCCGAGGAACTGGCGGCCATTGGCCTCAAGCTCGCGCTCGATTGCAGCGGTCAGCGTGCCGATGGCTGCGAGCGCTCCGGTGCCGAGGAACAGGCACACGAGCAGCAAGCGGAGCCCGCGAAAGCGCGCATTGAGGTCGCGCCGCGCAATGCGCCAGGCCGTCGACCAGCTCATCGCCTGTTTGTCTGTGTGCGCGTCGCTCATGTGGCGGTGTCGGTGGCAATACGCCCGTCACCCAGCGTCAGCACGCGAGCGCAATGTTCGGCGAGTTCGGGATCGTGGGTGATTACGAGCAGGGTCGCGCCGGTTTCCGCGCGGCGGGCGAACAGCAGGTCGACGATCTCGTGGCCGGTGGCAGCATCGAGATTGCCGGTCGGCTCGTCGGCAAAAATCAGGTCGGGGCGTGGCGCGATGGCGCGGGCGATGGCCACGCGCTGCTGCTCTCCGCCGGACAGTTGCGACGGGTAATGGTCGAGCCGGTGGCCGAGGCCGACTGCCTCCAGCTCCGCCCGTGCGCGATCCTGCGCGGCGGCCTCTCCCGCCAGCTCCATCGGAGTAGCGACGTTCTCCAGCGCGGTCATCGTCGGCAGCAGGTGAAAGGCTTGCAAGACGATGCCGATGGCACCGCGGCGCGCGTGGGCGAGGGCGTCTTCGTCCATCGAGGCGAAGTCTTGCCCGGCAACCTCCAGCGTGCCACCGCTGGCGCGCTCTAGGCCGGACAGCACCGCCATCAGCGAACTCTTGCCCGAACCCGACGGCCCGAGCAGGGCGACCGTCGCTCCCCGGGCGATATCGAGATCGATCCCGCGCAGGATTTCGACCGGTGCGGCGTCGCTACCGAGAGTGAGGGACAGGTTGCGGGCTGAAATAGCGGCTTGAGATGTCGTCACGGCGCTGCGATGGCATGGGGTGACCGGTTGCACAAGGAAACTCGCCGATGCGGCTTTATCATTTGTCGATTGCCCTTCTCGCCGCGGCGCTGGCCGCCTGCGGCGCTGACACCGCGGAAGCGCCTGCGCCGCAAGCGGGTGAAACGCCCTCCGTGACGCGCCCGGATATCGCCGTCGAAGGACCGGAGCGGCGCATCCTGGCCTTCGGCGACAGCCTGTTTGCCGGCTATGGGGTGGGCGAAGAGAATAGCTATCCGGCGCTGCTCGAAGATGCGTTGCGGGAGCAGGGGGTCAACGCGCGGATCGCCAATGCGGGCGTGTCGGGCGATACCAGCCAGGCCGGGGCGCAGCGGCTGGCCTTCACGCTCGACGCGCAGGCGGAGAAACCCGATCTCGTCATCCTCGAACTTGGCGGCAACGACATGCTGCGCGGCGTCTCGCCCGACCAGACGCGGGCGAGCTTCGAGGCAATGCTGGACGAGTTGCGCCAGCGGGATATCCCGGTCCTCCTGATGGGCATGCGCGCGCCGCCGAATTACGGGCCCGAATACCAGACGCAATTCGACGGTCTCTACGGCGAGCTAGCCAGCGAATACGATGCGGAGCTTATTCCATTCTGGCTGGAGGCGATCTACCAGGATCCGAGCCTGTTCCAGTCCGACCGCATCCACCCGACGGTCGAGGGTATCGAAGTACTGGTTGCGGACACGGCGGACGAAGTCGCGGCGGCGCTACCTCCGGCAAACTAGAGCCGCTGGGCCTCACCGTCTTCGATCCGCCACGTCGCCGCTTCGCTAAGGATGGTATCGAAAGGGGAGGGTTCGGTCCCGGTGATCCAGACTTGCGCACCGCTACAGCGCAGCTGGTCGAACAGCGCGGCCCGGCGGACAGGATCGAGATGGGCGGCCACCTCGTCGAGCAGCAAAATGCCGGCGCGACCCTGCGCCGCGAGGCCGGCGTGAGCTAGCGTAATCGCTACCAGCATGGCCTTCTGCTCGCCGGTCGAGCTTTGCGCGGCGGGAACACGCTTTGCAGCGTGGATCACTTCCAGCTCGTCGCGATGGGGACCGGATAGCGTGCGCTGCGCCAGCCGATCCTTGCTACGTCCTTCGTAAAGCGCCTGCGACAGGCCGTCCGGATTATCCGGCGCGCCCGGCGCATAGGTGAGGGCGGGGCGGGCGAAAGGCTCTGCAGGCATGGCAGCGAGACGCGCCATCAGGGTCTCGATCAGGCGCGCACGGCCCGTCATCAGCGCACCGCCATGCTGGACCATTTGCGCTTCGATCGCATCGAGCCAGCCGCTCTCGGGATCGCGCCGGTCGGACAGCAGGCGATTGCGTTCGCGCAGGGCCGCTTCGTAGCGCGCGGCGTGGCTTGCATGCGCCGGGTCCAGCGCGAGTGCCATGCGGTCGACGAACCGGCGGCGGTCGGCGGCTGGGCCGGTGAACAACCCGTCCATCGCTGGCGTGAGCCAGGTAACCGCGAGCCATTCGCCGAGCGCGGGGGCATTCGTGTCCGATCCGTTGATCCGCACCCGCCGCCGCCCCGGGTGGCCGCTCTCGCAATAGGTGCCCAGACGGACAGGCTCGCCCTCCTGCTTCAGGTCTGCCGCGACGGTAAATCCCGCCTGGGTCCCGGCGCGCACCATGTCGGCCAGCGCGGCGCGGCGCAGACCACGGCCCGGCGACAGGAGCGATAGCGCTTCCAGCACATTGGTCTTGCCCGCGCCGTTCTCGCCCACCAGCAGGTTGAAGCGCGCCGTGCCCGAAAGCTCGGTCGCGGCATGATTGCGGAAGTCGGAAAGGGCTATTCGATCGAGCGCCATGGTCGGCGGCAGCGATAGCGCGCAGTGCGTAATGCCGCCACTCGATTTGCCCGATTCCAAAAAGTGGTGAAATTTCCTAACCTTTCGGATCGATGAACGGCACTCGAGTGGTCGGTTAAGTTAAGAATGGCTGAATTCTCCCGTTTTCGAGTTTGGCACGCCTCCTGCAAAGCATTGGTCAACCCGGATGGACCGGGAGAAACAACAGACCAAGGTTCAAGGAGACCATCAAATGTCCGCTTTCGATTATGCCAGCAACCGCGCTCTCGCCGCCGTTTTCGCTCTCGCCGTCTCGGCCGTCAGCATGGCGATCGCCATCGTCCCCGCAAGCCCCGCCGGTTTCGTCGCCTGACGCAAACCGCGCCTCATATCAAAAGGAAGGAAATCATGTTCGACTCTGAAAACTCCAGCAAGCTTTTCGCAGCTGCTTTCTCGCTGGCCCTCTCGGCGGTGTTCTTCGCCACGGCCATCATCCCCGCCTCGCCCAATGGACTGATCGCATGAACGACCTGAAATATCGCGACACCGACCCCGCCGTCCGCCCCGCCAAGAGCTTCGGGCTCGATCGCGGCAACGGCAAGCTGATGGGCGTATGCTCCGGCATCGCCGACTACTTCGGCATCGACGCACTCTGGGTCCGCCTGGGTTTCGTCGCAGGAACGCTGCTCGGTTTCGGCAGCTTTATCCTGATCTACCTCGCGATTGCGCTGATCGCGGATTGAGCACGGCCCCCGCGCCGGCCGACCCGGTTTTCGTGTCGGCCGTCCCTTCAATTTCGAGAAACCGTGAGGGGCCGTCTGGCCCCTCTTGTGATTCCAGCCCCCTGCGATTCTGGCGGCGGTAAAAATCACATCGCCGAAATGCCGCCATCCAGCTTGAGTTCGGCACCGGTCATGAAACGGCTCTCGTCGCTGGCGAGATAGACCACCGCATTGGCGATGTCGTTGGGCTCGCCGACGAACTTGAGCGGGATCTGCCGCGCCAGCTTGTCCATCAGTACGCCTTTGTCGAGATTGTGGTTTTTCGCCGTCCCGTCGAGGATGGGCGTATCGACGAAGGTCGGGTGCACCGAGTTGCAGCGGATCTGCATGTTCTTCTTCGCGCAGTGCAGCGCGATCGACTTGGACAGCATCCACACCGCTGCCTTGGACGAGTTGTAGGCCGGCATGGTGTCGCTCGCGATCAGCCCCGCGATGCTGGAGATGTTGACGATCGATCCCGGCGCATGCTCGCGCATCAGCGGCAAAGCCTTCTGGCAGCCATGAAAAATCGAATCGACATTGATCGCAAAGCAGCGCTTCCAGTCGTCGAAATCGCAGGTCTCGATATTCCCGCCGACCCCGATGCCGGCATTGTTTACCAGCACATTGAGGCCGCCGATCTTCTCGCGCGCAGCATCGACGGCGGCTTCCCATTGGCCGGGGTCGGTCACGTCGTGCTGGAAACCGAAGGCCGTGCCGTCGCCCAGTTGGTCATTGATGAGGGAGGCGGTTTCCTCCGCCCCGGCACCATTGATGTCCGTGCAGAGCACCCGTGCGCCTTCCTCCGCCAGCCGAGTGGCATGTGCCCGGCCCAGACCCTGCGCCGCACCCGTCACCAGGGCCAGCTTGCCCTCACACCTGCCGGTCATTCACTCTCTCCCAGAAAACTGTCCAGCGACGCCATCAGCATCGCAATTCGTACATCGACACCGTGACCCATCGCGCGCCAGCGGACAACGAATTCCGGCAACTGCGTGCGCGGAACGTGATGGACGACGATGTCCTCGCTGTCGGTACCGCCACCTTCGCCGACCCTGGTCAGGCCGTGCGCGCGCAGGAGGGAGAAGCTTTCGCTCACCATGCCGGGCGAGGAATAGAATTTGCCGAGGTTCTCCATCCGCGCGGCGCGATAGCCGGTTTCTTCCTCGAGTTCGCGAATGGCGGCCGCTTCGTCGCTTTCGCCGCTCTTGTCCTCGTCGTCGCCGATGAGCCCGGCGGGGATTTCGAGGCAGATGCAACCCAACGGGACACGATATTGCGAGACCAGGATCACCCGATCCTGATCGTCGATGGCGATGATGGCGGCAGCCCTGATCCCGCGCGAGCGGCCGGCATATTCCCAGCGACCCCGGCGTTTGGCGGTGACGAAGCGGCCCTGCCACATGGTTTCTTCGGGCAGGTCGGCGTCCGGGTCGCGGCCCGGGGTCTCGATGGGGTCGGTCATTGCCAGCGGGTTTAGACTTCGATGAGCCGGTCCGGCAACTCATTCTGGTCGTGATCGCCGCGCGGGAAATGTTCCGCCAACACTGCGCCGACATCGCGCACGCCTGCGGCAAGCCCTTCGGCCAGACGACCCTGTTTGATCTCGACCAGCATGTCGGCCATCGCCTCGCCCCAGACCTCCGCAGGGACAATTGCCGCGATGGGCTCGTCGGCGACGATCTCCGCGCGGTGTTCCTGCATCGACAGGTATAGCAGCACGCCGGTTCGCCCGTGGGTGCGTCGTTCGGCCCCGACCTTGAAGTGCTTGATGGCCGCAGCGCGGACGCGTGCCTGCTTGGCGGGTGAGGGGGTCAGGGCGAATCGCAGCGGATCCCAAGACAGCAGAAGCCAGGTCACGGCGAAGCCGATCAGGCCCAGCGCAATCGTCATGGTCGCCAGTTCGCCGGTCGTCCATTCGTGCATCCAGCCGCCCACTAGCTCGTCCCACAAATCCATGAACGGCTTAGGGAGAACCGCAAACAGGCTCATCAGCGTGAAGGCCACGCCCGCCGCCCAGACCAGAACGACGTCGGAATATCCGTCCGACCGGTCCGCCAGCACGGTGACGATCTCGCCCGAGGTCGTGCCCTCCGCCGCTGCTACCGCATCGCTCACAATCTTGTGCTGCGCTTCGTTCAGATAGCGTGCCATCTACCACCCCCCGGAGGCGCCGCCGCCTCCGAAACTGCCACCGCCGCCGGAGAAGCCGCCGAAACCGCCGCCTCCTCCGCCAAAGCCGCCACCGCCGCCCCAGTCGTCGCCGCCGCTCAGAGCGCCGCGCGCGATGGCCGAGCCGACTTCCCACAGGATAATGTCGCCCGCTGCCTGGCCCAGTCGGCCGCCCCGGCCATAGCGCCGCCGCTTGCCGCGTCGCAGCATCGGGATGATGAAAAAAAAGAATATAAAGGCGAGCCAGATCGCGCCGCCGAGCGGAAAGCCCCCGCGGCTCTCTCGCGCTTGCTCCGCCTGCTGAGCGACCTGCGCCGCCTGCTCGGGCGGCAGTTCGAGCTGGGTGATGATCTCATCCGCCGCCCAGCTGATCCCGCCGGAATAGTCGCCCGCGCGGAAATAGTCCTTCATGCCTTCGACATATTCGAATGCGAGCCCATCAGGGATCGTGCCTTCGAGGCCATAGCCGACCTCGATCCGCATCCTCCGCTCGTTCGGGGCGACGATCAGGACGATGCCGTCGTTGCGCTCCGCATCGCCCAGCGCCCATTCGCGCCCCAGGCGATAGCCGTAATCCGCGATGTCGTAGCCTTCGAGATCGGGGATCGTCGCGATCACGAACTGGCGCTGGTTCGCTTCTTCGAAGGCGTCGAGCTTGGCCGTAAGTTCGGCCTCGGTCGCTGGGTCGATGATATCGGCCGCATCGACCACGGGAGCCGTCCCGCGCTCGGGAAAATTCTGCGCCGCAGCGGGCAGGGCGAAGCCCAGCGCGGCGGCGCAGATCAGCAGTATTCGCAGCAAGGCCCGCATTGCAGGTCCGCTCAGTTGGCCGCTGCGGCGTCGGCAGGCTCGCTGGTGTTGTCGTTGGCCCCTCCAGCAGCGGCGGTGCCGCCGCTGGCGCGCATGTTGAGCTCGGGAGCGGCCTCCGCGCCCTCGCTCACCGCTTCATAGGGCACCATCGGTTCCGCACCGTGGATGATGTTGGCGCCGATCGTGTCGGGGAAGGTGCGGATGGTGGTGTTATACTGGCGGACCGCCTCGTTATAGTCGCGGATGGCGACGCGGATGCGGTTCTCCTGTCCTTCGATCTGGGTCATGAAACGGCCGAAGTTTTCCTGGCTGCGAAGTTCCGGATAGGCTTCGACATTGGCCATGAGACGCGACAGCGCGCCGCCGAAGGTATTCTGCGCCTGCTGGTACTGCGCCATGGCTTCGGGATTGTTGAGATCGTCACCGTCCAGCTGAATTTCGGGGCGGGTGGCGGAGGCGCGGGCCTGGATCACGCCCTCGAGCGTTTCGCGCTCCTGCTCGGCCGAACTCATCACGATCTGCTCGAGATTGGGGACGAGATTGGCGCGCTCCTGAAAGGCGGCCTCGACGTCGGCCCATTTGGCCTTTGCGTTCTCTTCCGCGGTGGGCACAGAGTTGATGCCGCATGCCGACAGGGCGAGCGCCGCAGCGGCAACTATCGATGTTCGAAGGGCGGCGAAACGGGTCATGGGGAGGATCCTTTGGTAGTGTTACGGTACTGACTTATGGAGATAGCACACCTCGCCAATCATTCAAGATTAACGGCGTGCTTGTGGGCAAATTCGCTCTATGCCAGAAAACATGGCGAAAAAGGGGTTAATGCGTATGAGCCTGGGTACGGAATTCAAAAAATTCATCGCACGCGGCAATGTGATCGACCTGGCCGTCGGCGTGGTTATCGGTGCGGCGTTCAGCGGCATCGTGACACAGTTGACCGAGGCGATTCTGATGCCGCTGATCGGCTGGCTTTTCGGCGACATCGACTTCTCCAACTGGTTCCTGCGGCTTGGTGAAATACCCGAGGGTTACGAAGGCGCGCTCGACAATTATGAGCAGCTCAAGGAAGCCGGGGTTGCGATGATCGGATACGGCGCGCTGATCACCGCACTGATAAACTTCCTCATCGTGGCCTTCGCGCTGTTCACGCTGGTGCGGAGCGTCAACAAGGTCAGCGACGAGATCAAGGCCAAGCAGGCGGAAACCGAAGACAGCTCGACGAGCGACGAGGTGCCGACCGATCCGCAGCTGGACGTTCTGAAGAAGATCCTCGCCGAATTGCGCAAGGGCGATGCGGCGATGCCGGACTACGCGGCTGAGAAAGGGCCGATGGGGTAGGGGGTTTCCTGTCTACGTGCGGTCGGAACATCCGTCCCGACCTTCCTGTTCCGTCCCGCGCCCCCTCCCGACCACCCACGGAAGTATTCTCAATGGGTGGTCGGGAGGGGTCGCGAGACGGAACAGCCTAGGGAAGCGCGGATGCGCTTCACGCATACAATAAACCCCTGCTCACTTCACATTAAGCTGCGACGCTCTATATAGGACCTCGCCGGTTACGATCGGCTATGGCGATAAATTGCGCCGTGCAATAGGTACAACGGACCCGGGGGCAGTACCCGGCGGCTCCACCACAATCCGCGGTTTTACGCGGTTTCTGACGGGGCCGAACCAGGATCGACGTGTGCTGAAAGACGGTGTTTTCGCCCGGGCTGAGTATCCCGTGAAACTGTTCACAACACACAAGTGCCAACGATAACGAAGCACTCGCTCTCGCTGCGTAATCTGACGGGCTAACGCCCTGATCTTACAAAGCTAAAGCGCGGTCGGACCCACCGGGCAACAGAAGCGGATTCCGGGGCCCCGGGGAGAGGCTAGCAACAGAATCTCCCCACTCATTCGCTAGATTGAAAGCGCCGCGGTGCTCCAAACGCGATGGTCCTCCCCCGAGAGTCAGAGAATGGAGAAGCTAGCAACGGAAACCCCGCCATTTACTCCAGTAGTATCTGGAATATCAGCGTTCTGTTTGTTTGGAGGCCGCCGCCGCTTCGCGCTCATAACGGATCGCATCGAGGATTTTCGCGCCGCCAAGGAACACCGCTCCAGCGGTTGCGGCGAACAGCAGGTAGCCGCCGACGCCGGGGTATTCGACCGTATAGTGCGCGCCGCGGGTCATTGCGCCCAAGGCGAGGGCGAAGATGATCAGATACGCCTCGAAGCGCGTCTTGATCACGAACAGCCGTTTCACCTTGCTCAGCACGCTTTTGCGGTCTCCGTTTCTTAACCCTTCACCGTGCAAACCCCTTGCCAAGCGTGCGGTTCCGCCGATCGAATGGTTAACTCTTCGCCGAGTGTAAGCGCTGCCGACGCGCAGTCCAGCACGTTAACCACCTAAATCCCACGACTTATGCCAGTTCGTCCAGCGACAGGACGGCCAGCAAGGCCTCGCGCGCTTCGATCACTGTTTTCGCAAGAGCCTCCTTGCCGATATCGGCAGGATCGATCTGCTCGGGCCAGGTCTGGGCGATGACCGATTCGATCCGCTCCGCCCGCTGCTCGTCGAGCAGGAAGCGGGCATCGACTGTGGCGGGGTCGGCGACGACGCGCAGGCGCAGGCAGGCAGGGCCGCCGCCGTTCGCCATCGACTGGCGGACATCGACGGGGATGACCCTGCGGATCGGGCCATTGCCGGCGAGCATGTGCTCGCACCAGCTCCACACGGCGGCGCTTTCCTGGCACTCGATCGGCACTACCAGTGCCATTTCGCCAGAGGGCAGGGTTAGAAGTTGCGCGTTGAACAGGTAGGTCTTGATCGCCTCGGCGAGGCTGACTGCACTCTCCGGCACCTCGACCACCTCGAGCGCGGGGAACGCTGCGCGGATCGCGTCATACGTGCCCTGCCGGTCGGCAAAAGCGCGCTCGTGCGTGACCAGCACCCGCTCGTTGGCGACGGCGACCACGTCGTTGTGGAACGCGCCTGCCTCGATGGCTTCGGGGTTCTGTTCGATGTAAATGCACGCATCGGGATCGAGGCCGTGAAGGCGAGCGACGGCGCGGCTGGCCTGTTCGTGCTGGCGTGCGGGGAAGCGACCGCCCGGCCTGCCATAGACGAACACCTCGACGCCCTTGCTGCCGTGGCCTTCGCAGAATCGCATGTGATTGGCCGCGCCCTCGTCGCCGAAGCTGGGCGGGACGGCATCGTGGACGGCGAAATGGTCGCGGTTACCGAAGGCGATTTTCAGCTGCGCCTGGGTATCGCGCCATTCCTGCCCGCGGTGAAGCATCGTCACGAGATTGGCTGGCGTCAGATGGCAGCGCCCGTCCGCCGTATCGGGCGCGGGGCTGACGGTCGCGGCATTGGCGGTCCACATCGAGCTGGCCGACCATGCGGCAGCGCGCAAGGCGCGGTCGGTGTCCTCATCGACGCCCAGTCGCTGAAGCAGCGAAAAATTCGGTCGCGGCAGGGGCAGCAGATAGCCCTGCGCGAGCCCGCGTTCCATATTCCCGCGCATCTTGGCAATGCCCTGAAGGGCCGCGGCGCGGGGGTAGGAAGGGTCGCCCTTGTGGCTCGCGCTCGCGATATTGCCGAGGCTGAGGCCGGCGTAATTGTGCGACGGGCCGACGATCCCGTCGAAGTTGATCTCCTGAAGCAAGCTATAACTCCGTTAGCCCTGAGCTTGTCGAAGGGCCGTACTTCACTTGTGAACCCGCGCCCGAGAAGAAGGGCAGGGCTTCGACAAGCTCAGCCCGAACGGGGAAGGGATAAACTTTTACCGCGCCACGCTCCAAACCGTATCGCCCTTGGAAACGCCCAATGCCTCGGCGCATTCGGCGTCGATCGCGATCGTCCCGTCGTCTCCCACCCGGCGCAGGCCGTAGGCGCTACGGAAATCGCCGAGCCTGCCGGTGGCGACCAGCGCCCGCTCGCCATCGTCGAGATCGGTGGCGGAGAGCGTCATCTCCGCCGCTTCGGCGATGCTTTTCACGCTATCGGTTCGCGTGGTCATCGTGGGCCCGCCGTCGAAAATGTCGACATAGCCTTCGTAGGCGAAGTTCTCGTTCTCCAGCATCCGCATAGCGGCGCGTCCGCTGGGGTGCGGCACGCCGATCACCTTGCGCGCTTCGCCGTTGAGCATGGCGATGTAGACCGGATGTTTGGGCATCAAATCGGCAATGAACTGATTGCCGTTGATCGCGTTGAAATAATCGGCTTCCTGGAAGGTCATGCCGAAGAAGCGCCCCGCAACACCGTCCCAGAACGGCGAGCCGCCGCGATCGTCGATCACGCCGCGCAATTCGGCGAGGATCCGGTCGGCAAAGCGCGCGCGGTGCATGGCGATGAACAGGTAGCGGCTGCGCGCCAGCAACAGCCCAAACCCGCCCGCCCGTTCGCCTGGATGCAGGAACAGGCCGCCGACCTCGCTCGACCCTTCGAGATCGGTGACGAGGCTCAGCAATTCGGCGCGCACCGTGCGGTCGAGTTCCTGGCTGTGCTGGGTCAGCGTGGTCAGGCGATAGGAATAGAAGGGCCATTGCTGACCGACCTGAGTGAAGAGCTGGCAGGTGCCGCGCACCTGACCGTTTTCGCTGTTCTCGAGGACCAGCGTGAAAACGTCGTCGCCCAGCGTGTCTTCGGTACGGGCGAAGGCTTCTTCGGCGCGCTCCAGCTTTCTGGTCAGCGCAGCGCGATCTGCGGGCAAGTTGGTAAAGCCACCACCCGTCAGCTTGGCCATCTCGTAAAGATGCTCAAGGTCGCCTATCTGCGCGGCGCGCAAGCGAAAGGTCACAAGGGATCTCCGGTGGAAAGCTTGGTCAGCACCAGTGCCGACAGGGCAGCGCGTTCGCGCAGGGACGGCACGATCATGAATTCGTCAGGCGAATGGATTGCGCCGCCGCGCACGCCCATAGTGTCGACTACCGGGACGCCGGTGGCGGCGATATTGTTGCCATCGCACACGCCGCCGGTGCTCTTCCAGCCGATCTGCTGGCCAAGCTGGGCGCCGCAGTCCTTCACGAGGTCGAACAGGCGCTGCGCTTTCGCATCGACCGGCTTGGGCGGGCGGGTGACGCCGCCGTGGCGGTGGACGCCGACTTCGTGCTCTCCTTTGATAAGGCGCAGAATCTCATCGAGCTCGCCGTCGAAGCGCTCCATCGCGTCGGTCGACTTGGGGCGGATATTGAAGCGCAGGATAGCAAGATCGGGGACCACATTGTTCGCCGCACCGCCTTCGATCTTGGCCGGGTTCACGGTAATGTCCTCGGCCTCGAGCGCCTTGACGCGCAGCACCAGATCGCTCGCCGCGACTATGGCGTTACGCCCGTCCTGCGGATTGCGGCCCGCGTGCGCGCTTTTGCCGGTAATCGTGATCGAGTAATTGCCCGTGCCGCCGCGCGCATGGGCTAGCGTGCCGTCGGGGAGGGCGGAGGGCTCGTAGGTCAGCGCGGCGTATTTCCCGCGCGCCAGTTCCTCGATCAGGCCGCGGCTGGCAAGGCTGCCGGTTTCCTCGTCCGAATTAATCATCACATCGTAGCCGACGCGCGATGCGCTTTCGGTGGTCTCGAACAGCTTCAGCGCATGGAGGATGACGTCGAGGCCGCCCTTCATGTCGGCGGTGCCGGGGCCGTTGATCGTCTCGTCGTCCAGCCAGCTGACCTCCTGGAACGGGTGATCGGCAGGGAAGACGGTATCCATATGCCCGGTGAGCACGAAGCGTCGCTCCGCCTCGGGGCGCACCTGCAGGACCAGGTGCCGGCCATGCGGCTTCTCGAACTCGCGCCCCTCGGCGGAGATTGCGGTGACGGTCGCCGGTTCCACCAGCTCGACCCCGCCGGGAAGCTGGCTGAACGCATCGGCAAGCTTGCCCGCCATCGTGGCCAGGCCGTCCAGATTGCCGGTGCCGGTGTTGATTGCCGCCCAGTCCTGCACTTCGCGCAGCATAGTGTCGGCATCGACGGCATCAAGGAAGGCGTGCGGGGCTGCGTCCGGTTTCATCGGCAACCGTCTCTACCCATGACACGCCGCAAGTCCACCCCCACGCCAGCGGCGGCCTTGCAAAGCGGTAGATGCTTGGTAAGTGGGGCGAACTCCTCCCCGGGTCCGACATTGCCATTCGCATATTCCAAGAGGAGTTCCATGACCGATTATGTGACGCGCGCCGGGATCGAGGTCGATCCGCAGCTGGCTACCTTCATCGAAAACGACGTGCTCCAGCCGCTGGGGCGCGATGTCGAGGGGTTCTGGCAGGGGTTCGCAAAGCTGCTGGGCGAGTTTGTTCCACGCAATGCCGCGCTGCTGGCAAAGCGTGAAGAGCTTCAAGCTAAGATCGACGCGTGGCACACCGAACGCGCAGGCCAGCCGCACGATGCCGGTGCCTATCGCGCATTGCTGGAGGAGATCGGCTACCTCGTGCCCGAACCGGGCGATTTCACCATCGGCACGGAGAATGTCGATCCCGAGATCGCGACGATGGCGGGGCCGCAGCTGGTGGTGCCGATCCTCAATGCGCGTTTTCTGCTGAATGCGGCGAACGCCCGCTGGGGCAGCCTCTACGATGCGCTCTACGGCACCGATGCGCTGGATGCGCCGCCGGCGGAGCCCGGGGGGTATGACGAAGAGCGCGGCGCGGCAGTGATCGCGGAAGGGCGGCGGTATCTCGACGAGATTTTGCCGCTGGAGAGCGGAAACTGGGCGGAGCTTGAAAGTCTCGACGACCTCTCCCTTGCCGATCCGTCGCAGCGCATCGGCGCAACCGACAAGGGGCCGCTGTTCCGGCATAACGGATTGCATATCGAAATCGTGGTCGACCCCGATAGCCAGGTTGGCACAACCGACCGGCTGGGCATTGCCGACATCAACCTCGAAGCCGCGCTGACTACGATCGCCGATTGCGAGGATTCGGTCGCAGCAGTCGATGCCGAGGACAAGCTGGTCGCCTATCGCAACTGGCTCGGCATCATGCGCGGCGATCTCGAAGAGAGCTTCGCGAAAGGCGGCAGGACGTTGACCCGGACGCTGGCTGCCGACAAGACCTACACGGACGGCGAAGGCGGGGAGCATACGCTGCCCGGTCGCAGCCTGATGTTCGTGCGCAATGTCGGGCACCTGATGACCAATCCGGCGATGCGCTGGGACGGCGGCGAAATCCCCGAAGGCATCATGGACGCCGTCCTCACCAGCGCGATCGGTGCGCATGATGTCGAGGGCCTCGGCAAGTTCGGCAATTCGCGCTGCGGTTCGATCTATATCGTTAAGCCCAAGATGCACGGGCCGGAGGAATGCGCCTTCACCAACGCTCTGTTCGATGCGGTCGAGGACCTGCTCGGCCTGCCGCGCCACACCATCAAGGTCGGCGTGATGGACGAAGAACGCCGCACCAGCGCAAACCTTGCCGCCTGTATCCACGCGGTGAAGGACCGAATCGTCTTCATCAACACCGGCTTCCTCGACCGCACGGGGGACGAAATCCACACCTCGATGCGGGCCGGGCCGATGATGCGCAAGGGCGAGATGAAGAACTCGGCCTGGCTCAAGGCGTATGAGGCGCGCAATGTCGGCATCGGCCTAGCGCATGGCCTCGCGGGGCGCGCGCAGATCGGCAAGGGCATGTGGGCTGCGCCCGACCTCATGGGCCAGATGATGATCGAGAAGATCGGACATCTGCGCGCGGGCGCCAACACCGCCTGGGTGCCGAGCCCGACTGCCGCGACGCTCCACGCGATCCATTATCACCGAGAGGACGTGTTCGAGATCCAGAAGGGTCTCCCCGATGCGGCCAGGCTGGACGAGCTGCTGACGATCCCGCTGGCCGATGGCGTGAACTGGTCCGAAGACGAAATCCGCGAGGAGCTCGACAACAATTGCCAGGGATTGCTCGGCTACGTGGTGCGCTGGATCGACCAGGGCGTCGGCTGCTCCAAGGTGCCCGACATCGATGACGTCGGCCTGATGGAGGATCGCGCGACGCTGCGCATCAGCTCGCAGCATATCGCCAACTGGCTGTTGCACGGGGTGATTTCCGAAGATCAGGTCATGGATAGCCTGCGCCGCATGGCCGCCAAGGTGGACGAACAAAACGCGGGCGACCCGTTCTACGAACCGCTTCTCGAAAACGAGGACGGCCCGGCCTTCAGCGCGGCAAAGGACCTGATCTTCAAGGGCGTCGAGCAGCCGAGCGGCTATACCGAACCGCTGTTGCATTCATGGCGGGAGGTGAAAAAGGCTGGAGGCTAGAGAGGCAATGCCCCGTGGCCGGGTTGGCTGAAAGTCTGATTTTGGGTGGGAAACGGACGGTGAAACGACTAGCTTGGATAACATGAGAAGGACCTGGGTCGTCATTCTGTTTTCGCTTGGTGTGTTCACATCGCCAGCTACAGCGTCAGATCTCGAAGGGCCGGCCAGATTCTGCGGCTATTCTCCGATTATCGATTTGAGGCCCGGCGAAAAGATTACGACACTCCAAGGAGGCATCCACGGCGGTAGTTTCCAGTGGGACGGTGATTTCGGTTCCATGGTTGTCCGGGGCATCGGTTGGGCAACCCGTCCTAAGGGGCAGTTAGTGGTGCACCCATCTGAAGGCCGACCAGGACAATTTGCTCAACAAAAACGAGATGGAAAATTCGTCATAGCAATTTGGAACGGTCGGCAAGGAGCTGCCTATTTCGAATCCCCCGCTCGCTTCAGTGACGAACAACGTGCAGCAATAGGAAGAGTTCGCTTGTTTCAAGAAGGGGAGGACCCTTCGGATTGCGATCTGCGAACGGTGTTTGCTTGGTAGTTTGACTCATCATCGCTGGCTTATGCGAGCGTCCGCAAAGGCGTCGTTAGCCGCCATTCCCCAACACTCGCGTCAGCCGCACGAACTCCTCCACCGTCACCGTTTCCGCGCGCCTTTGCGGGTCCATGCCGATGCTTTCCAGCGCCTCGACCGCGCCGGGGACGCTTTTCAAGCTCTGGCGGAGCATCTTGCGGCGCTGGCCGAAGGCGGCTTCGGTGAGACGTTCGAGCAGGCGGGCGCTGATGCCCTCGGGCATGGCGGCGGGCTCGACATGGACGACGGCGCTCATCACCTTGGGTGGCGGGGTGAAGGCGCTGCGGTGGACCTTCATCGCCAGCTTCGCGCTCGCGCGCCACTGGGCGAGCACCGCCAGCCGCCCGTAGGCCGAGCCGCCAGCTTGCGCGACGATGCGCTGGGCGACTTCCTGCTGGAACATCAGCGTGAGGCTGGTCCATAGCGGCGGCCACTCCTGACCTCCCAGCCAGCGGACGAACAAGGCGGTGCCGACATTATAGGGCAGGTTGGACAGCACGGCGAAAGGCTCTCCGCCCATCAGCTCGGCATGGTCGATCTTGAGCGCATCGCCCTGTACGACGGTGAGCTGGCCGGGAAAGGCCTCCCCCAGTTCGGCGAGCGGGGGGAGGCACCGCGTGTCCATCTCGATCGCGGTGACGCGGGCGCCGGCGCGCAAGAGCGCACGGGTCAGCCCGCCCGGGCCGGGCCCGATTTCAAGCACCTGCCTGCCTGCGAGATCGCCGGGGATCGCGGCGATGCGGTCGAGCAATTGCTCGTCGAAAAGGAAGTTTTGCCCCAAGGCTTTCGATGCGCGGAGGCCATGGCCCGCGATGACTTCGCGCAAAGGAGGGAGGTCAGCCATGGTTGGCCCGCCGCGCCGCCATCTCACCTGCCATCCTGAGCGCGGCGATCATCGCTCCGGAATCGGCCACGCCTTTGCCTGCGATGTCGAAAGCGGTGCCGTGATCGGGGCTGGTGCGCACGATGGGCAAGCCGAGGGTCACGTTCACACCCTCGTCGAAATCCAGCGCCTTCAGCGGCACCAGCGCTTGGTCGTGATACATCGCCAAAGCGGCGTCGTAAGTCTGCCGCGCGCGGGGCGTGAACAGCGCATCTGCGGGGTGGGGGCCGGTGACGGCGAGCCCTTCTGCCTGCAATGCCTCGATCGCCGGAGTGATGATGCGAGCTTCCTCATCACCGAACCTGCCGCCTTCGCCCGCATGCGGATTGAGCCCGCAAACGGCGAGCCGCGGCGCGTCGATGCCGAAGTCGCGCCGCAACGCGCGGGCAACGATGCGCGCGCGATGCTCGATCAACCCTTGCGAAAGCCGGCCCGGCACCTCGGACAGCGCACAATGGACCGTGAGCGGGACGGCGCGAAGGCTCGGCCCGGCGAGCATCATCACTGCATCTTCCTGCTCCAGGCCGCAGACATCGGCGAAAAATTCGGTCTGCCCCGGATATTCGAAGCCGACCTGCGCCAGCTGCGCTTTGGCGATCGGAGCCGTAACGACTGCCGAAGCTGTCCCGAGCAGGGCGCAGCGTGTCGCTTCGGCCAGGGAATGCAATGCCAGCGCGGCACCCGCAGGATCGGGCCGCCCCGCCGTGTAAGCGCCGTCTTCCGCGCCAAGAACGGGGAGTGCGTCTGCGAAAACATGTTCGGCCTGAGATGGACTACCAACTCGCTCGACCGACATGGCCAGTCCGCGCGCCTTTGCCGCCGCTTCGAGCACGCCCGCACCGCCGACCACGAAAAAGGGCGCGAGGCCGTATTCACGGCGCCGCGCCCAGCTTTCCGCGATGATCTCGGGCCCGATCCCCGCCGGATCGCCAATCGATACGGCGAGCGGGGCAGTCATCGTCGTCAGTTGTACTCGATATAGGCGTCGTTGCGCAGGTCGCGCAGGTAGCGCTGCGCACGGCGCTGGATGCGCTCTTCTTCGAGCTGGCCCATCAACGTTTCGAAGTCCGGGCCGCTCGCGGCCTGCGGATCATCGCGGCCGCACAGCATCAGCACGCGCACGCCTTCCTCGAAAGATCCGAAGGGCGGCGTGATCTGGCCCAGCTGCAAGTTCAGCACGAGCTGCTGAAGCTGTTCGGGCAGGGCGCGCGCGGCGATCTCGTCATTCGTGACCACGGTCGCGCCGAGGGCCGACGCACCGGCTTCCGCATCACCGCACCCGCGCAGCTGCTGCACACCGGCAAGGAAACTTTCGAGCCGGGGTGTGCGCTCCGCTTCCGGCACGCCGGTGAAATCGAGCGCGATCTGCTTCAGCGAGAGAACGGCGTCACGCGGGTCGGCCGTCAGCACCTGCCGCTTGTCGATGAGCAGTCCGATCCAGTAGCCGCCGGGAATTTCCAACGGGCCGACCAGTTGGCCGGGGCTCATTTCGCCGACCACGGTCTCGATCTGCGGATTCTTGAGCTGGGGCAGGGCGATCCAGCCCAGGTCGCCGCCGACGGCCGCGGTCGAGGCCTGCGAGAACTGGCGGGCGTAGGCGACGAAACTGCCACCCTGGCGTAGCTGATCGACGATCTGCTGGGCATTGCCCCGCACCTGCGCCGCGGTTTCGGGCGTCGCTTGGAGGAAAATTTCGCCGAGGCGATATTCGTCCGTGCCGCGATTGGCCTCAAGCCGCTGGATAAGGTCGTTCACCTCGTCGGCCGATACGTTCACGAAGGGCGCGAACTTGCGTCGTAGCAAACGGCTCCAGGCAAGCTCCCCGTGGATCTGGCGCTTGAGCGACTGCGGCGAGGAGCCGATGCTGCGCAGATATTCGGCCATAGCGCTTTCGTCCTGGCCGAAGTTCTGGGCAGCGACGCGGGCATAGCTCTGGTCGATCTCGGCCTGCGGGATCGTGATTTCCTGCGTTTCGGCCGCCTGGATCTGCAGCGTTTCGTCGATGAGGTTGCGCAGGACCTGCATCTTGACGCGCTCGAGTTCTTCGGGGCTGATCTCACGCTCGTTCGCCGCGATCAGCAGCGCGGCGCGCTGGTCGACATCGGTACCGGTGATGACGAAGCCATTCACCACCGCAGTCGCCTTGCGGACGTTCGGATCGGAATTGCCGAGAATGCTTACATCGGTCGGCAGGCCGAGGGGATTGGCCGTTTCCGCTGTTGCCTGCGCCGACACGGCAATCGGCGACAGCGCCAAACCTGCTACGGCAGCGAGAGAGAGAAACTTGGAAATGCGGTTTACGCTCACGTGTGATACCCAATTGCGGCACCGTTGCGGTACCAGTCCATTACGGGGCCGTGCCGCATGGCGGCTTAACCCAAGCTGATTGCCGTAAAACACCTGCCCCGTTCGTCTTGCCCGCGCGGATAGCCTGTTCAACGTCGTCTGCCAACGGGTGCGACTTAGCGAAAACCCAGATTCTTGAGGCTGAAGAATAGCTGGAAGGTGTCGCCGCGTCGCGCATCGCCCGAGGTTACGTAGTCGCGCCGCCAGGTCACTCCCATTTCGAGACAGTCGTCGGAATATGCGACGCCGAGGCGGGTGCGGATCGGCTCGAACCCGTCCGAGCTCAAAGTCGGGTCTTCCTCGCGATTCGTCAGGTTGAATACGCCGGAGCCGAACACGGACCAGTAATTGGCGAAAGTGACGCGCACCGCGCCCCGCAATTCCTCTCGGTCCTGCAAATCTTCCACGGCGATAATGTCGCGGTTGAGGCGCACATAACCAAGCTCGGCATAGGTTCGGCGCGAGCCCACCGTCGCGTCGATCTCGTTGCGGCGGACGGCGAAATTGTCCTTGTCCAGCCGGAAGCGGTGGGTGAACTTCACGAAATTGCGATAGCGGACTTCCGTGCGGCCCACGAAATCGGAGAAGCGCTCGGACAGGCCGGTGCCGTCGGGAAGGATGTCGGCATCCTCGTCGAGCCGGTAGGACTGGCCGAGAGTCGATTTCAACTCCCAGTCGGGCATGCGCAACTGCCAATCGAACCCGTAGGTGACTCGTGCACCGTCCTCGATGCGGTCGTATCCGGGAAAGCGATTGAGCGCGAAGAGATTGGAATCCTCCAGATCGATTGCGCGCGCATCCTCGTTCGGAATGGCGAGGTTCTTGATCGGTGGCGTTGCGACCAGTTGCACGCGCGGCGTCAGTACCTGCTCGCCGCCGAACAGCTGGCCGACCAGCGGCCATTGCACGTCCACCGCGCCCAGCGCCACGCCGCGCGCCTCCCAGCCGGGATTGCCGCGATAGAGTGCGGTGTCGGTGAGGAAGTTCTCGTCCGAATGGTAGATGTCGCCGCGCACCATGCCGGTCAAGGTGACGACCTGACCCATGCCGGTGACCGTAGCGAGTTCCCATTGCGCGCGGGCGAAGGCGCGCTGCGTATCCTGCCCGACGTCGCGCATGATCGCGAGCGTGTTGGCCTGCAGTTCCAGCTTGCCGCCCAGCAGCGGGTCGTCCAGCCGTTTGCGGAAATCCATCACCGGCAGCGCCACCGGAATCTCGCCCTGCAGCTGGTTCAGGCGCAGCGTCTGCGTGGCCCAGCCGGCAAGCGAGAAATAGGTGGAGTCGCTGATGCGCTCGAGATTGACGGTCGAGCGCAGGCGGTCGTCGCGGCTGATGTCGTAACGGCGCAGGAAGGTGCGGTCGCTGGCGCGGCGGATGGAGCCGGTCACGCTCCATTCCGGGCTCAGCTGGAACCTGCCGTTGGCAAAGACATAACCGCGAAAGTCGCTGTCGCCGGTCGTCTCGAGGCCGGTGAAATCGGAGATCCTGCGGCTCTTCGTCGCATAGCCGGTGATCTGGTAAGCGCCCTTTTCCGTCAGGTGGCGCCACTGGCCCGCAAGCATCGGCGGCGCGTCGGTATAGACGAAGCCGGTGAGCGTCAGGTCCTTGTTGTCGGCAAGGCGGATATAATAGCTGCCCGATACCTCGACACCGTTGCTTTCGGAAAAGCGCAGGTCGGGGACCAGCACGCCCGATACCGCGCCGCCATCGGTCCGCACCGCAAGCCCCGGCAGCGGCAGGATGCGCGCGCCGAACAGTTCGAGATAGGCCCCGGTGAACCGCACTCGCTGCTCGTCGGGATCGTAGACGACGCGCTCTGCCGTAATGCGCCAACTCGGATCCTTGGGACAACCTTCGCTAGTGATCACAGCGCAACCCGAATAGGCGGCCTGTTCCAGCGCGATGGTGCCGTCGCTCTCGCGCAGGCCGCGGTTCGCCGCGAGCCGCCCGCCCTGGCGCAGTGCAAGCAGCAGGTTCTCCATCGCGCCTGCTTCGAACTCGTTGGTCAGCTCGACCCGTTCGGAGAACAGCTGGTTGCCGTTCTCGTCGACGAAGCGCACGCGGCCCTCCGCCAGGATAACGCCTGTGCGCCTGTTCCAGCTTACCGAATCGGCGCGCAGCGACCGGTCGCCGCTGCGCAGTACGACATTGCCGCTGGCAGTGACGAGGTCGGCATCCGAATCGTAGCTGAGGATGTCTGACTCGAAGTCGATTTCGCGGTCACCTGCAGCGTTCAGACCATCGTCACCGGTCGGCTGAGGCGGCGGACCGACTTCGGGAAACGGGTCCTGAAGGCTGGGCGGCTCCTCAGGCTCGGCGGCCGTCGAAACGGAAGGCGCGTCGGGTTGCGGATCGCCGGGGTCGCCTTGCGGGTCTCCGACCGATCCGACATCGTCGCCTACCTGCTGCGCGGCGAGCGGTGTCGCCAGCGCAAGCGTTGTCGCCACGCCCAGTGTGCGCAGTGCCAGCCGGCTGGCTTCGATAGCTGTCTCGGCGGGCAGGGCCATGCCTTGCCTATCGCACCGCCCACGCCTAATCGCAATCGCCATCCTATGGGGCGAGCCGGAATGCGCTTCGCACCCGTCAGTCATATCTTTGGGAGAGCCCATGCACATCCAGTTCAGCCAGTCCCGTCCGGAAACGGCGCGCCTTCTTGCCCAAGTCGTGGACAAGGGCAAGCTGCCTTCATCGCTCGAAAAAGCAGTAAGCGAAGGTGCAAGCGCGGCACGGTTCAAGGGCGGCGCGGGTCAGCTGTTCGAAAGCTTCGTCGAGCGGGATGGCAAGGTCCTGCGTCTTGCGCTCGCCGGAGCAGGTGATCGCAACGACGAAGCTCGTAGCGCCAACCTTGAAAAGGCGGGCGCGGCCATCGCCGGTAAATACCAATCGAGCGGTGAGACGGAAGTCGTCCTCGACCTTGCAGATAGCGGCCTGTCGGCCGAGGAGGCGGCCAGCGTCCTCCTCGGCTTGCGGCTGCGGAACTGGCGCTACGATGTCTATCGCACGCGGATGAAGGACGAGCAGAAAATCTCGCTCGAGACGGTCACGGTGATCAATGCGCCCGACGGCAGCGAAGCCGCCTGGGCCGAAGCCGCGCATCTTGCGAGCGGTATCGAGTTCACTCGCGAGCTGGTCACCGAACCTGCCAACATCATCTATCCCGAAAGCTTTGTGGCCCGCTGCCGCGAGCGCTTCGAGGGGACCGGCGCCGAGATCGTCGTGCTCGGCGAGGCGGAGATGGAAAAGCTCGGCATGGGTTCGCTGCTCGGCGTCGGCCTCGGCTCTGAGCGCGAATCGCAGCTGCTTGCCATCCGCTGGAACGGCGGCGGCAGTGAGGCGCCGGCAGCCTTCGTTGGCAAGGGCGTGACATTCGATACCGGCGGCATCAGCATCAAGCCGGGGCCGGGCATGGAAGACATGAAATGGGACATGGGCGGCGGTGGTGCCGTCGCGGGTGCGATGCTCGCACTCGTCCTGCGCAAGGCCAAGGCCAACCTCGTCGGCGTGATCGGTCTGGTCGAGAACATGCCCGACGGCAAGGCGCAGCGCCCAGGCGACGTGGTCACCTCCATGTCGGGCCAGACCATTGAAGTGCTCAACACCGATGCCGAAGGACGGCTGGTGCTGGCCGATGCGCTGCACTGGACGCAGGAAGAGTTCCAGCCCAGCCGCATCGTCGATTTCGCAACGCTGACCGGGGCGATCATCATCTCGCTCGGCAACGAATACGCAGGCGTGTTTTCGAACAACGACGAACTTGCTGGGCAGCTTTACGAAGCCGGCATCGCCACCGGCGACAAGAACTGGCGCCTGCCGATCGGCGCGGCTTACGACAAGCTGATCGACAGCCCCATCGCCGACATGAAGAACATCGGCGGCAAGGCGGCCGGTTCGATCACGGCGGCGCAATTCCTGCAGCGCTTCATCGCGAACGACACGCCGTGGGCGCATGTCGATGTCGC
This sequence comes from Erythrobacter sp., assembly GCA_029937545.1. Classification (GTDB taxonomy): domain Bacteria; phylum Pseudomonadota; class Alphaproteobacteria; order Sphingomonadales; family Sphingomonadaceae; genus Qipengyuania. The sequence goes on from JAPYPR010000009.1 coordinate 68,462, forward strand.
GGGCATGGTGTGGTCGGACAAGCCGGGGCAGACCTGGGGCAAGGGGGCCACGGGATATGGCGTGCGGCTGATTGACCGCTTCGTCGCCGACAATCTCGAAAGCTGAGATCGGGTCGGGAGGGCGCAATGGCAAAAATGCGCCGCAAGGGCGACCTCCCGACCAAGACTTGCGCCACCTGCGGGCTCGATTTCTCCTGGCGCAAGAAATGGGCGAAGGACTGGGACGAGGTGAAGTATTGCTCCGAAAGGTGCAGGCGCAACAAGTCTCTGGCAAGCGCTGAGGCGCATCAATGACTACGCGCGTTGACTTCTACCAGCTCAGCCGCGACCCGGTCGATGTGGCGGTCGCGAAGTTGGCGCGCAAGGTTATGCAATCGGGCGAGCGCTTGCTGGTCGTATCCGGATCGGCGGAGCAGCGCGAGGCGCTGTCGAAGACCCTGTGGGAGCAGGGCGGCGCGGCATTCCTCGCCAATGGCATGGCCGACGCGGCCTACGCGGATCGCCAGCCGATCCTGCTGTCGGACGGGTGCGACGCCACAAACGGTGCAAAGCTCGCGATCATTGCCGATGGCGAGTGGCGCGAAGAGGCCGCGGATTTCGGGCGCGTCCTGCTGCTTTTCGATCCGCAAGGGCGGGACGCGGCGCGCGAACTATGGCGGCGTCTCGATCCAGACGAGGCGTTCGACAACCGCATTTTCAAGCAAACCGACCAAGGTGGCTGGCGCGAAGGTCGTTAATTCGGAACAGAGCAGGCTTTCGTCCGTCGATTGGGCGATGCGTTCGTTTCCTCTTAGTCTCCTGGCTGCCGTGACAGTTCTGTCTTCTTCGTGCTCGAAGATAGAACCCGACGGCGCAGCCGAAGAGGCCGCAGCTGTCGATCCGCGCGGGACCTTCGACGTGGATGAAGAGACCGGCGAAACGTCGGCCCGGTTCAAAGCGGAAGACGGCACGGTCACCGCGATGCGGTCCGGCCGCACCGTGCCGCCCGATCTCCCCGAGGGGTTCACTCTCTACCCGCATGCGCGCGCGGTCAACGTCACCCGCGTTGACCAGGGCGAGCGGCGTTCGATCATCGTCGACTTGCGCAGCGATGCAACGCCGCGCCAAATCGCCGACCATTATCTTGCGGAAGCCGAGGCGGCAGGCTTCATTGTCGAACCGCGACTGCGTAGCGACGAGACCGAGGTCCTCGCCGGCGAGGACGCCGAGGGACTGGCCTTCTCGCTCGTAGCAAAACGCGAAAAAGGCGCGACACAGGCGCAATTGTCGATGGGCGACACTTTCCGCTGAATACGAATGGAAGGGATGGCTCCAGTCCGGAGGCATTTCTTGGCGTTTGTCTTGTCGAATGCCGAATGCCCCAGATATCGATCGTGCGAGACGGGGCCGGACATCATTTTTAACTATGAAGCTTGACCCGCTCTATACGCATGATGGTCTAACCGCTCGGAATTCGAGGGCTTTTACATGAAAAAATACTGTACAGCGGTGGGCATTCTCGCTTTGGTAGCCTGCAACGATAGTGAAGCCACTTCGGTCATCTCAGCCGATGGCGCGACCGAATACGAGGTGTCCGGCGCCGGCGGCGATACGCGGGTGCGGATGTCCGATGCCGATGGCAACGAGGCGGTCTTCGCCGGCGGCTCCGACGCGGCTGGCGAGCCAGGCCTTCCCGACGGATATGCACTCTATCCGGGGGCAGAGGTCGAATCGAGCACCACATTCAATGGATCGCAGGGCAGTGGCGTGATGGTGACGTTCGCCACCGATGCCTCCTCGCAGGAGCTCGTCGAATATTACCGCAAGCAGGCGACGAGCGCCGACGTCGAGATCGACACCGACGCGCGCACCGGCGAAGACCAGATGATCGCCGGTGAAGGGCCGGGTGGGCTGTCCTTCAGCCTCCAGACCTCCCCAGACGGCAGCGGTTCGACCGGCATATTGGTGATCGCGCAATAAGTAACGAAGCGCTGGGCGTGCTTGCCAGGGCGAGGATCGCAGCAGGCTTGCCGACCCGCAGCAGGCTTGCCGACCCGAAGAAGGGCGGCTATCGGCGCGCATCGATTCCCCCTACCGACTTTCAAGGATATTCCCATGGCGGTGACCCGCACCTTTTCGATCATCAAGCCCGACGCCACGCGCCGCAATCTGACCGGCGCCGTCACCAAGATGCTGGAAGAAGCCGGCCTGCGCGTCGTCGCTTCGAAGCGCATCCAGATGACGAAGGACCAGGCGGAAGGCTTTTACGCCGTCCACAAGGAACGCCCCTTCTTCGGCGAACTGGTCGACTTCATGATCAGCGGCCCGGTGGTCGTTCAGGTCCTCGAAGGTGAAGACGCCGTGAAGCGCAATCGCGATGTCATGGGCGCTACCAACCCCGCCGACGCCGACGAAGGCACGATCCGCAAGACCTATGCCGAAAGCATCGAAGCAAATTCGGTCCACGGCTCCGACAGCGACGAGAATGCGAAGATCGAAATCGACTATTTCTTCGACGAAAACGAAATCGTCGGGTGATTTCAAAGGCCTTTTGGCCGATTTAGCATTTGATAATCAAATATATATTGTGACAGGCCAGCTTCTCGATAAGTTGGCCCGTCATGGTTTTTGGCGGGTTCTTCAAACGACTGCAAAGCAGACGACGGCGGCGCATTGCGACGGTCCGAAGGATTTCGGACTTGCTCAATGCCATGGAGCAGGATGATGCGCGCCCGCTGTTCTCGCCTGACCTCATCGTACTCGATGGGGCCGGTAGACGAATCGAAGGTGTCGACGACTTCCTGCTGGCTGACCGCAATCTCCGGATCGCGGCGGGCCATGCTCAGGTTCGGATCCACGATATATCCGTCAGCGATAACGAAGTTTTCGTTTCCGGCACGACCGATAGCGAGAGCGAAGAAATGTCCGGGCAAACGTTCTGGCGATTGACCTTCGACGGCGAAATCGTTTCGGAAATTCACATAGTGCGCGATCCCGAATTGATGACGGTGGCGCGCTATCATGCCAAGCAGCGGCGCTGATCGCGGATCGACAGAAGCGTTCGCCTTCCCGACCCAGGAAAGAGGCTCAAGCAGCGCTGAATCCCGCCATCTGCTCCGCATGATCGTGGTGCGGGTCATCATGCGACTTTTCCCGTTCATTCCGCATTGCCTCGACAGCCTCGGGTGTAAGTTCGACATCGAGTGCACGGTAGGCTGTACCGATCGCGGATAGCCAATCGGCGTTCAGTGCGGCGAAGTCGATTGTCGCCAGCAGGCCGGAAAAGTCCTGAAGTTCGCGCTCCATCGCAGCCTCGCGGTACGAGATTTTTTCCTGCCACATGGCGGTGAGCCATTGCAGGTCATGCTGGTCGGACTGAAACGCCATCTGGCTGGCAGTCATCGAAACGCTACTTTCCAAGACATCTTCCCTCGGGCGCCGGCAAAGCACTAAACGCGCATCTGGGAGTTGTGCGCGCAGCACTCCCAGATCTTCGGCGAATTGCGGGCACTTAAGAACACGGGGCCGGCTGGCTTCCTGCATCATGTGTGCATCGGTACGCAGGATACGCGCGAATTCGCGGTAGACGGGCGCTGCGTCCCGTGTGTTGCTGAACGCGACGAAGGACGGGATTCGCCACTGGGCCTCGAAAGTGGCCGGCGACAAAGCCGCTGCAAGCCACCCGATTTCCTCATCGGTCCGCATCGCACCGAAGGGATGGACGGTGTCCAGCCAGGGATTGATGCGCCTGGCGACGGTCAGGGCAGCGCGCGCTTTCACCGGTCTGAAATCCGGCGTGGTAGGGACCGGATTATGGCTGTTGCAGAAACGCGTTCCCGAATGGCGCGGATCGGCGGCGAGCAGGCGCTGGACCCGCGTGGTGCCGCTGCGCATCTGGCCGACCACGATGATCGGCGGCGCGATCTCTCGATCCGCGATGTCCGGGTTCTCGTTCCATAACCGGCCGAGGGCATGACGTTTGCGAATTGCGGCCGTGATCTGACCATAGGCCATGGTGTGGCCCAGCGGATTGAGCGACGCCTCTTCGTTCAGCGCGACGCACAGCGCCTCTAGCCGCTCCCGGAAATCGGCGACGTCTTCCACGCTACGGATCGAATGCTCATCCTTCGCCGAGAAACCGTCAGAGCCGACGCTCCACAGATAGTCCAATTCCAGCGGCGGGCGTTTTGTCAGGCCGTGCTTCCACATCGTGGCGAAAGCCCAGCTTGCCAGCTCGGATGCCTTCGAGCGAGCGAAAGGATGCGGACGGGGCGGCGCGTTCATTCGCTGCTACGTCTCGCATTGAAGTGCGCGATGGCAAAGCGCGCGACCAGCACGAAAAGCAGTACTCCACCGATTACGAGCAACGTCTCCGTCATGCTCGCCTCGGAATATCGGCCCTCGATGTCATTCGCATTGCTTGCGACGATGACTAGACCGATGGCGGCCAGAGCATAGAAAATGAAGGAGCGACCCATCGGGCGCACACTATCCGTCCGCACAGGCATATCAAGCTCGCTCTTGCATCCGGCACACATAATCGGCCAGGACGCGCGGATAGAGTTGGTGTTCGGCGACCCGCACGCGGTTGGCGAGCTTTTCCGGTGTGTCGGAAGGCCAGATCGCCACTTCGACCTGCCCCAGCGGCTCCCCCGCGTCGAGGTCTTCGGTAACGAGGTGGACCGTGGCCCCGCCATGGCGATCCCCCGCCGCGATGGCGCGGGCATGGGTGTCGAGGCCGGGATATTTCGGCAGCAGCGAGGGATGAATGTTGAGCATCCGGCCTTTCCAGCGCCTCACGAATTCCGGCGTGAGGATACGCATGTAGCCCGCCAGCACGATATACTCGGCCCCTGCATCTCTGGCAGCGGTTTCCAGTGCGCTATCGTGATCGGCGCGGGACATCCCCTTGTGCGACAGGGCATAAGTTGAAACGCCCTCTGCCTCCGCCAGAACCAGGGCTTCGGCCGCCGGATCGTTTGCCGCGACGAGGATGATTTCGTAGGGGCAATCCGGCTGACGGCTGGCGTAGAGCAGGGCGGCCATATTGGTGCCTTTGCCGGACACGAAGACTGCGACCGGCACCTTCGTGGCTGCCCTGTCAGGCATTATGCGTTGCCGACCAGTCCTCGCGCGCCGTCCAGGTCCCTGCACTGCCACGGACGGTGCAGCCCTTCGCCCCATCGACGATCCGCCCAACCGGCAGGACTGCCTCGCCCGCACTCTCCAACCGTGTGCGCACGATTTCCGCATTCGCAGGTTCGACCGCCAGAACCATGCCGACACCGCAGTTGAAGGTACGGGCCATCTCCGCAGGCTCGATATTGCCCTGCGCCTGCAAGAAGGCCATCAGCCCAAGCTGTTCCCACCCGTCGGCATCGACTTCGGCATGTGCGCCGGAGGGCAGCACGCGGGGAATGTTTTCGAGCAAGCCGCCGCCGGTGATGTGCGCCATGGCATCGACCAGCCCTTCGCGCGCCAGCGGCAGCAGGCTCTGGACATAGATGCGCGTCGGTTCGATCAGCGTATCGACCAGCAAGCGATCGCGGTCGAAGAGGGCGGGGCGGTCGAGCTTCCAGCCCTTGTCCGCAGCAAGGCGGCGGACCAGCGAAAAGCCGTTCGAGTGCACGCCCGAACTTGCTAGGCCGAGCAGGATGTGGCCGGGAGCAACGCGCTCCCCGGAAAGCTGTTCGCCGCGTTCGACCGCGCCGACGCAGAAACCGGCAAGATCGTAATCGCCCTCGGAGTACATGCCGGGCATCTCGGCCGTCTCGCCGCCAATCAACGCGCAGCCTGCCTGCTTGCAACCCTCCGCAATGCCCGCGATCACGCGCTCGGCGACGCCGTTATCCAATTTGCCGGTGGCGAAATAATCGAGGAAGAACAGCGGCTCAGCGCCCTGCACGATCAGATCGTTGACGCACATCGCGACCAGGTCGATGCCGACCGTATCGTGTCGCCCGGTGTCGATCGCGAGCTTGAGCTTGGTGCCGACGCCGTCGTTGCCCGCGACCAGCAACGGATCCTTGTAACCAGCGGCCTTGGGATCGAAAAACCCGCCGAACCCACCGATCTCGCCGTCCGCACCGGGGCGCATCGTCGCCTTGACCAGCGGGCCGATGGCTTTCACCAGCGCATTGCCCGCCTCGATCGAGACGCCCGCCTGTTCATAGGTATAGGACGTGGCTTTTCTGCCGGGTTCATCGCTCATGCCACCCGCCTTACGCATTCGCGCTTGGATTTCCAGATTCCTTTCGGCAAAAGGCCCGCTGTTTCCCCGATGGATTACGCCATTCCCCTCCGATCCGCGTCCCGACGCACCTGGCTGCTGCTGTTGGCCGGCATCGTCGTGCTCGCCGGGCTGGGTGCGATTGCCTGGGCGCAGGTCGGTGGCGAACGAGGGATCGCAGCGATCGCGGCGTCGAGCGATATCGAAGTGTCCGGAATCGAAGTCGACGTCAGCGCCGACACAGGTGAAGAGGCGCGCGAGGAAGCCTGGGTGGAGGCAGCCAAGCTCGCCTGGGAAAAGATCGAAGGGCCCTCGCTGGCCGATTCCCAGATCAATTCGCTGGTGTCCGCCATCGTGATCGAGCGGGAACGGCTGGGGCCGAAGCGCTATATCGCGACGCTCGGCGTGATCTTCGATCGCCAGCGCGCATCGCGCTATCTTGGTTCGGAGGGCGCGGCCTCGCGTTCGGCCCCGATGCTTCTGGTTCCCGTAACCGTCTCGGCCGGCACCAATCTCGTCTACGAGCGGGTCAATCCCTGGCAGCGGGCCTGGGCGCAATACCAAGCGGGCGCGAGCAGGATCGATTATGTCCGGCCGGTCGGCTCGGGAGGCGATTCGCTGCTCGTGACCTATGGTCAGACGGGGCGCCGCAGCCGCGTTTGGTGGCGCAATGTGCTCGACCAGTTCGGCGCCGCCGATGTGCTGACACCAGTTGCACGGCTGCGGTACACTTATCCCGGCGGCCCGGTGGAGGGCACGTTCACCGCGCGATACGGGCCGGACAACACATATCTCGACAGCTTCACGATGACCGCCGAGACGCCTGAACAGCTGCCCGCGATGCTGGATCGCGCAGTGGTGCGCTTCGACAGCGTTTTCACGCGCGCGCTGGCGGACGGCACGCTGCTGCCCGATCCCACGCTCAATCTCGGTTCGCCCGAGTCCGATCCGGCCATCCAGCGCCTGATCGAGCTTGGCCGTGCTCTCATCGCCCAGGACCGCGCGAATCGCGAACAAGCAGCGCAGCGCGGAAGCAACGAAGAGGCGACCAGCGAGAGCGGCGATGCCATCACTGCCGCGCCGATCCGCACGCCGCCGCCGGAAGGCTCGGTCGCGCTCTACACGGTGCAGGTGGCCACGCCCGACGCGGCCAGCTTCGACAGCGCGCTGGCCGGCATTCGCGGGGCGACCGGCGTTCGCAGCACCGGGGTGCGCAGCACGGCCATCGGCGGCACGACGGTCGTGACCGTCAGCTTTGGCGGGTCGATCGGTGAGCTGGCCGATGCGCTCCGTGCCCGCGGCTTCACCGTCCAGCAGGGCAGCAACGCGCTTTCGATCAGTCGCTGAGGGCGCGGGCGGCATGTCCCAGATCGCCCTCCCGCTGGCGCCGGTGCATGGCGGCGATCCGCCATCCATCGTGATCGGCAGCGGCAACCGCGCGGTTGCGGAAGCCTTGCAGGCCCCCGAAAACTGGCCTTTCCACAGCGCAGTGCTGATGGGCCCGCCGCGGTCCGGCAAATCGCTGCTGGCCAAATGGTTCGTCGATGCCGGGCTCGGCGGGGCGATCGACGGTGCGGATGCGGAAGACGAGACGACTTTGTTTCACCGCTGGAACCGTGCTCAGGAGGATGGCACGCCGCTCCTGCTGGTCGTGGATGGCGAGCAATGGGACATTATGCTGCCGGACCTGCAGACAAGAATTCGCGCTTCGCTGCAGCTCGAAATCGGCCCGCCCGACGATGTCATGGCGGCCGATCTCATCCTCTCGCACGCTGCCCAGCGTGGTCTCGCTCTGGGCGAAGGTGCTCCGGCCTATCTCGTCCCGAGAATGGAGCGCAGTCACGCCGCAATCGAGCGCGTCGTGGCCGAAATCGACCGGCTCAGCCTTGAACGCAAGGTGCCCGCGACCCTATCTGTCTGGCGTGACGCGCTGGAAGCAGTGCAGGGTCCGGAGCAGGGCCGCTTGCTTTAGAGCGCAGTTGGTGGGAGAATACGCGCATGTTTGAACGGGTTGTCGCCTATCTCGACAGCATCAAGGCCCGCGATCCCGCGCCGCGCAGCCGTTGGGAAATCCTGACCTATCCGGGTGTCTGGGCGCTGTTCTACCACCGCATCGCACACTGGCTGTTCGAAACCGAGCTGTTCTTCCTCGCCCGGCTGGTCAATCACTGGAGCCGGATGGTGACTGGGATCGACATCCATCCGGGCGCAAAGATCGGGAAGAACTTCTTCATCGACCACGGCTTTTCCGTGATCGGCGAGACGGCCGAGATCGGCGACAACGTCACCATGTACCAGCACGTGACTTTGGGCGGGACGAATCCGACCAATGGGGTCGGCGGCAAGCGGCACCCCACAATCGAGAATGACGTGATCCTCGGCTCGGGCGCGCAGGTTATCGGGCCCGTGACGGTCGGGCGCCGCGCGCGCATCGGGGCCAACGCCGTGGTAACCGACGAAGTGCCCGAGGGCGCGACGATGATCGGCCTGAAGGCGCGCAGCACGCTGATGCCTGCGGAAGAGTGGATAAAGGAATTCGTTCCTTACGGCACGCCATGCGAGGATGCCGAGGGCAACCGGATCGACTGCCTCGAGAAGCTGGAGAGCGAACTACGCTCAATGCGCGAGGAAATCGCCGCCCTGCGCGCCGAGCGCGAGCCACAGCGCCGCAGCGGGACTGCCGATTGATGAGTGCTGCCAGCAGCACGGTCGTTGCTTTCCCCGGACGCAAGCCCAACCAGATCGGCTTCGCGCGCGAAGAGCTGATGCGCATCCTCGACCTCTACGGCCGGATGGTCGCAGCCGGCGAATGGCGCGATTATGCGATGGACTTCACCAAGGACACGGCGACCTTTGCCGCCTTTCGCCGGACCGCTGAACGCCCGCAGGCGCGGATCGAAAAGCGGCCCGCTCTGCGCAATCGCCAAGGCATGTGGACGCTGTTCGGCGAGCATGGCCAAGTGCTCAAACGCGGGCACGAACTGGCCGGCGTGATTGCTCCAGTCGAGCGACGGCTGCTGAAGGCTGTCGACGACTAAGCTGTCAGGCGGTCGCTGGGACATGAATCCGCAAGTCTCCCGGCAGGCTGCCGACCACTGCCGCGCGGATCGGCGTCCACAACGCGCTCAGCGTCAGAAGGGCGGAGCCGATGACCAGTGCGGTGAGCGCGAAATTGAGCTCCACAGCGCCGAATTCGCGAAACAGGAAAGTCAGCGCGATCAGCACGTAGGCCAGCGCCGACACCAGCAGCGCACGGCGATCGACCGCCAGAGCGACCAGCCCGAACACGACATAGACTGCTATCACCGCAAAGGCCGCACCGAGCCCGATATTGTCGCCATCGGTCACGCCGATCAGCGCGAACACCGGATGGGCGATCATGGGCGCGGCAAGCAGGTGCAGCCAGAAGGCGACGTCGCTGCGGCGGGTGGAGCGCTGCGTATCGCTCATGTCCCAGCGCATGGCTAAAGCAAAGATAACGAGACCGACGAGGAAAACGACCGAGAGGACGACCGTCTCCAGATTGTCGCTATTGGGCCCTATTGCCGCGACCAGCAGCAACACGGCGGTTCCGGCGACAGCGGCAGTCATGGCGGCGACTGTGATCGGCACCATGAACCGCTTCCAGTGCAGCCACGAAGCGCCTGCCGTAACCAGCGCGGCCACTGCCAGCAGGATCACGCCGATGGTCTCGCTCGCCGTGTTGCCGCCGTTGAAGATCGACATGATGACGCCCGCCTGTGTCACCATCACTCCTATCGCAAAGGCCAGGAGAAGGATGATGCTCGGCAGGGCCATGCGGCGTTTCAGCGTAAAGAACTCGGCCAGCAGCCAAGCGGTGGCCGCTACGAAGGCCGCCGCGAGCGCGGTGCTGATCCCTTGAGCGAGATCGCGCTGGGCGCGTGTCTCGGCATACCAGTTGGGGTCCCATTCGGTACCGTCGAAATAGGGGGCAGGGTATATGGCCTCCGCGACAGCCTGCCCGATCGGGCCGACGGCGAGCAGCATGATCACCACGCCGATCGATACGAAAATGTCGTTGAAGCCGGTGATCAGCCGAAAATGTTCGGCATCGGCGGGCACCGAATCGCGCGAAGCGGCGACATGCGTGCGCAGGGCGTCGGCCGCTTCGGCGCTCAAGGCACCTGCAGCGACCGCCGAGTTAATGTCTTCCTGACTGTACAAAAGCCTATGCTCCCCTGTTTCGAGGAACATAGGCTTTAGTGTATTACCAAGTCAACACGGCAGGTCAGCCGCGCGCGCTGCTCGGGCCGGTGCCGGTGACCTTCTGCATCGCGGTGAGGATCGCGCCCGACTGTTCGGAGCCGCTCTGTGGTGCCTTGAGGTTGGAGAATTCGCTGATCTTGTCCCAATTGGCGGCGAAGCCCTCGACCGTGCGCTCGTCGTCCTTCAGCCAGACAGCGTCGTTCATGACGGTCCACGCGCTATGGAAGCCGCCTGCGCCGGCACCGACGATGGCATTGGTCGGCGCATCCTCGCTGACGAGGAAGAGCGCGGCGGGGACGACGTTCACCGGATCGAACAGTTTGAAGGCTTCCTCGGGGAAGAGGTCTTCGGTCATGCGCGTGCCAGCGACCGGCGAAATCGTGTTGACCTTGATGTTGTATTTCGCGCCCTCAAGCTGGAGCGTCTTGGTGAGGCCCGCGAGACCAAGCTTGGCTGCGCCGTAGTTCGCCTGGCCAAAATTGCCGAACAGGCCGGTCGAGGAGGCAGTCATGAGAATGCGGCCATAGGCCTGCTCGCGCATGGTTTCCCATACGGCTTTCGACACATTGGCCGAGCCGTTGAGGTGCACGTCGACGACGAATTCGAAGTCCTGCATCGTCATCTTGGCGAAGGTCTTGTCGCGCAGGACGCCAGCATTGTTGATGACGATGTGCACGCCGCCCCACTTCTCCTTGGCGTCGGCGACCATCTTTTCCATCTGCTCGAATTCGGTGACGCTGCCGCCGTTCGACATCGCTTCGCCGCCGGCCTTCTCGATTTCCTCGACCACCTGCAGCGCCATGTCGGAATGGCCGGTGCCGTCGCGCGAACCGCCGAGATCGTTGACCACGACCTTCGCGCCGCGGCGGGCGAGTTCCAGCGCATATTCGCGGCCCAGACCGCCGCCGGCGCCGGTGACGATGGCGACCTTGTCCTTAAAATCGATGCTCATGGGATGGCTCCTGCTGTTTTTCGTTTACGTAAAGGTCAATTGTGCGGTGCGGCGTGGCACCTTTGGGTTTGGCTTGCAACCGTATGCGCGGTGCTCCGCCGTGCCGTAGGGGCAGGGCGAGAACGGCTGATGCGTCAGAGGCGTTCCAGCGCCGCGACCAGTTCGGCCAGCGAATCGATCTCCGTATCAGCGCCCAATTGGTCGCGCAATTTGTCGCAATAGCCGTAGCGCGCACCGATGACCGGAACCCCGGCCCCGCGCGCCGCTTTCACATCGTAGCTGCTGTCGCCGACGAAGGCGAATGTGCCCCCGCCGCCGCGCTGCCGTGCTTCTATCAGCGGATCGGGCATGGGTTTGGCGCGATAGGTGCCGCTTTCGTCCTTGCCCAGGCTGTTGCCGCCGATGATCGCGTAGAAATAATCGGCCAGTCCAAGCGTCGTGAGAATCCGCCGTGCAAATTCCTCGAACTTGTTAGTGACGAGCGCGAGCTTCACGCCGCGATCCACCAGTGCCGCCAGCGTCTCTTCAGCATGTGGGTAGGCGCGGGTGTGCACGGCATTATGCTCGGAATAATAGGCGAGCATCAGCTTGTAGAGCCTGCGGAACTCTTCATCCGGCAGGCCGCCTTGCGCATCTACCGCCTGCTTCAGCATGATCTTCGCGCCACCGCCGATGAGGTCGCTTGCACTATCCGCGGGGACCGGATCGAACCCACCTAGCTCCAGCGCGTGATTCACGGCCGCGCCCAGGTCGCGGTGGCTTTCGACCAGCGTGCCATCGAGGTCGAAACCGACGATATCGAAAGGGAAATCGCTCATGCGCAACCGCGTGGCGGATGGTTCTTCAAACCGCAAGCAATTGGTGGCATGGGCGAGGGATGAGCCAATCGACAGACTTCGCCGCCATCATCCTCGCCGCAGGCAAGGGCACTCGCATGAAAAGCAGCCTGCACAAGGTGTTGCACCCGATCGCCGGGCGCCCGATGCTGATGCACCTGCTCGACAGTTTCGCGCAGTTGGAGTTGAAGCGTACCGTTGTGGTGGTCGGCGACAAGCGCGAGCAGCTCGATGCAGCCCTGGTGGGCCGCGACGTCAGCACGACCCTGCAGGACCCTCAGCTCGGAACGGCTCATGCGGCCCTGCAGGCCCGCGAAGCGCTCGACGGCTTCAGCGGGAATATTCTCGTGTGCTTCGGCGACTGTCCGATGGTGAAGGCGGAGACCGTCCGCAAGCTCGCAGCCGCGCTGGAGGGCGGCGCGAAGGTCGCTGTCCTCGGCTTCCGGCCCGACGATCCGCTTCAGTACGGCCGCATCATCGCGGATGAGGGCGGTGCGGTTTCGAGAATGGTCGAGTTCAAGGACGCCAGCGAGGCCGAGCGCGCCTGCGACCTGTGCAATTCAGGCCTGATCGTAGCCCATTCGGACGATATGTGGCCGCTGCTCGATGCGGTCGGGAACGACAATGCGCAGGGGGAATACTACCTGCCCGACGTTGCCACCAATGCGATTGCGCGCGGCGACAAAGTGGTGGTCGTGGAGACCGATGCCAACGAGGTCGCCGGGATCAACAGCCGTGCCGAACTCGCCGCCGCCGAGGCGCAATGGCAGACCGAGCAGCGCGAGCACTGGATGGCCGATGGCGTCACCCTGCACGCTCCCGAAACGGTGTTCTTCAGCTACGATACCGAGCTGGCCGCCGATGTGACGATCGACCCGAACGTGGTCTTCGGACCCGGCGTCACGGTGGCGAGCGGGGCGCACATCAAGAGCTTCAGCCATATCGAAGGCGCGACCATCGGCGAAGGCGCGCAAGTCGGCCCCTACGCGCGCCTGCGGCCCGGTGCGGTGATGGAAAAAGACAGCTTCGTCGGCAATTTCGTCGAGATTAAGAAAGCGACCCTGGGCGAAGGGGCGAAGGCAAGTCACCTCACATACCTTGGCGATGCGGAGGTCGGCGCGGGAGCGAACATCGGCGCAGGCACGATTACCTGCAATTACGATGGCTATTTCAAATACAAGACCGTGATCGGAGAGCGCGCTTTCATCGGCTCCAACAGCGCTCTGATCGCGCCGGTCACCATCGGCCCCGACGCTATCGTCGCCGCGGGAAGCGCGGTGAGCCGTGATGTCGGCGCAGGCGACCTGCGCCTGGTCCGCGCCGAGCAGGTGGTTAAGCCCGGCTGGGCGGACCGCTTTCACGATACGATGAAGAAGAAGAAGGCGGCCGGGAAGAAGTGAGCGTGCTCTCGCGCGAATGAGTGCTGTGGTAGAGACCTGTTGGCTATGCGATCGTCCGCTCGGTCGCCGCGTGCAGCAGCATCACACGGTGCCGAAATCGAAGAAGGGCCGGGTCACTGTGCCCGTTCACCCGATCTGTCACCGCGCCATCCACGCCAATTTCACCAACGCCGAACTGGTCCGCTTCGGCGAGGATCGCGCGGCGTTGCTGGAGCGCGACGCGCTTAAAAAATTTGTCGAGTGGGTGTCCGACAAACCACCCGACTTCCACGCACCCACGCGTTCGCGGCGTTGATACGAAAAGGGCGGCCCTATGCGGGCCGCCCTTGCTGTCTGTCGCATCCGAATTCAGCCGCCGGTCTGTCCGTCGTCCGCCAGCTGCTGGAGGAGGTAGACATATTGCAGCGCCTGCAGTTGGGCGCGCTGTTCATTGTCCACGCCGCCCGAATGGCCGCCGGTCATTTCCTCGTAGTAATAGTAGGGCTGGCCGAGCGCCTTGAGCTTCGCCGCCCCCTTGCGGGCGTGGGCAGGATGCGTGCGGTCGTCGGCGGTCGAGGCCCAGAGGAAGGGGGTGGGATAGTCCACGCCCTCGACGATCTTCTGGTAGGGCGAATAGCCTTCGATCCATGCACGCTGCTCGGGAATGCGTGGATCGCCATATTCGCCGATCCACGACGCGCCGCGGCCGATCAGGTGATAGCGCAGCATGTCGAACAGCGGGATCTGCACGATCGCCGCGTCGAAGAGGTCGGGGCGCTGGGTGAAGGCGGTGCCGACCAGCAGGCCGCCCTGCGAACCGCCCTGGATGCCGAGATGGTCGGGGCTGGTGATCCCGCGCGCGACCGCATCTTCGGCGATGGCGATGAAATCGTCCCAGGTGCGCTGCTTGTTCTCGCGAATGGCGGTCTGGTGCCAGTCGGGGCCGAATTCGCCGCCGCCGCGCATGTTGCCGAGGATATAGACTCCGCCGCGCTCGAGCCACATCTTGCCCGTGGTGCCGAGATAGGCGGGCAGGCGCGGAACCTGGAAGCCGCCGTATCCGGTCAGCAGCGTCGGGTTCGTCCCGTCGAGTGTCGCTCCAGCCGGTTTGACGACGAAGTACGGGATCTTCGTGCCGTCCTTGCTGGTCGCCTCGAACTGCTCGACCTCCATGCCCTCGCTGTCGAAATAGGCGGGCGAGGTCTTCAACACTTCCATCGTGCCCGCTTCGCCATCGAGGTAGTAGAGGCTCGACGGGTTGAGGAAGTCGGTGACGGTAAACATCACCTCGTCGCGCTCGTCGGAGGAGGCGTTGATCCCGATCGTCGCGTTTTCGGGCAGGTCGACTGCGTTCCGCACCCACTCGCCGTCGGCATAATCCAGCTTCATCACCTTGCCGCGCACATTGTCGAGCAGGGTGACGTAGAGGCTGTCAGAGGTGATCGTAGCGCCCTGTTTGGTCTGGCGGTCTTCGGGTGCCCAGACGAGCGTTTTCGTCGCGCCGTTCGGGTCCGCCTTGAACGCTGCCAGATCGACCGCGATCAGCGAGTCGGCCGGGAATGTCTGCCCTTGCGTTTCCCAATCCACATCGGTCGAGAACAGGAGTTGGTCGTCGACGATGCCATAGGGCGAGGCTTTCAGCGGAATGTCGAGGCGCATCCACTCGCCATCCTTCTGGAAGTAGTGCTCGGTCTCGTGGAAGCTTACCGCGCGAAAGGCGGTGTAGCCATGCACCACGGCATCGCCATCGCGCAGCAGGCTCGCGCCGGACCAGACGTCGCTCTGCTCGCCGCGGAAGATTTCCGGTGCATCCTCGATCGAAGTGCCGCGTTTCCAGACGCGAGTGCTGAGGGGATATTCGCTATCGGTGAGCGAACCATCGCCGAAATCGCGGCTGACGAGCAAGGTGTCCTCGTCGAGCCACTGAATGCCCCCCTGGCTTTCGTTCTCGAGCACGAAGCCGCCCTCGACGAAACCCTTCGTCGCCATGTCGAATTCGCGCAGGATCGTCGCGTCCTTGCCCCCGTCGCTCAGCGAGATCATGCACATGTTCTGGGACGGTGGCAGGCAGGTCGAGCCCTTGTAGACCCACTCCTTGCCCTCTGCCTCGGCCAGTGCATCGACATCCAGCACGGTTTCCCATTCGGGATTGTCGGTGCGATAGCTTTCCAGCGTGGTGCGACGGACGAGCCCGCGCGGGTTTTCCTTGTCCTGCCAGAAATTGTAAAGGCCGTCCGGCCGGATCGACACGTAGGGGATCTTGTCCTCGCTGTCGTAGATCGCCAGTGCCTCGGCCTTGAGCGTCTCGAAGCGTGGATCGCTCGTGAGCGCAGCCATGGTCCGCTCGTTCTCGGCGCGTACCCAGTCGAGCGCTTCGTCGCTGCGGGCTTCTTCCAGCCAGATATGCGGATCGTCTTCGGGGCCAGGCACGCCGTCCTGTGCAGCGGCGGGGGTAGTGGTTGCAAGCGTCATGGCTGCGGCCATGGCCAGCGTGGATACGAGTTTCAAGTGCAGTCTCCCATGCGTTCTTTGCCCTATGAGCCATAGCTTGCAGGCGGCGCAAGAGGAGGGCTATCGACGGAGGGCGGACTCCGGCAGACGAAGGCTCAGCGGCGGCGTTCCCACGCGCGGATCGTGCGGTCTCCGATCTCGATATCGGCGAGTTCGCGGTAGTCGCGATCGATGTGTTCGAGCACCAGCGCCTTCGCCTGCTCGTTCTGCGGAGTAAGCGGCGTGTCGGCGGTGACGATGACAGGCGGGCGGCTCGCGAGAACGCCCGCGACCTCGCCCTTCTGGGACACCCCCAGCGCATCGCGCTCGAGGGCATTGTTGAGATGGTCGGGATAGACGAAGCGCGACGGCAGGCAGGAGTCAGCGAGGCGATAGAGCGAGCTCGGCCCGTCGAACACGAAGATGCAGGCATCGCTGTCCGCGCTGCTTTGCGCCACGGCAGCAGCGAAACGGTCGTAGTCGGCAGCGCGCTCCCGCAACTCGCCGGGCAGCGAAAGCGGGGCGACGAGCGCGAATGCCCCGGCTACGACGAGGGCCAGCGGACCCCAGCGGGCCGGTCCAGTGCGGTCGAGCAGGGGCAGCGCGAGCAACACGCTCGCCGGGACGAGAGCGGCGAAATAGTAGCGGTAGACCGTACCCGGCAGGAATGCGGTCGCGAGGCAGGCGATAAACCAGAGCGCGATGAATACATAGTGCGACCTGTCGCGCGGCGGCGTCATGCGGACGGCAGCGTAGAGACCTCCGCCAGCAAGCACTGCCAGCGGGACTAGGCCGAGAAGCAGATCTGTGTGCAGTCGACCTGCGCCCGATGGCGCGCGGTCGAAGAAGGACAGGAAATTGGCGAAGAGGAAGGCGTTCCAATGTCCGGTTACCGCATAGTACAGCGCCACCATTCCGGTCGGCAGCAGGCCTAAGACAAGGAAACCGGCGGCAAGGGCAGTCAGCCGCGCCATGCTGGCTCCCTGCCGGTACCGCCACCACAGAGCCCACAGGCCGAACATCGCGCATTGCGGTGCGACGGTATATTTAACCTGCAAGGCGAGCCCGCCGAGCAGCATGGCAATGAGCGCGCGGCGGATGGCGTTCGGGTGGGCAGGGTCGCGGACGAGTACGGCCATCGCCAGCATCAGCGGAACGTGGAAAGCTTCCGACTGCCCCGACGCGCTGCCGTAAACCGACATCAGCAGGACATAGAGCATGCCTGCCCCCGCGGCAGTCACGCGGTCGACCAATGGCCTGGCCAGCACCGCCGTGAGCCAGCCACCGGCCACGGTGAACAGCAGGGCGAGCGTCTGGTAGGCTTCGGGTTCCGGGCCGCCAATGGCGTGCGCGGCAGCGAACAGGGCAAACAAGCCGATCGGCTTGCGATCCCAGACATCGACGAAGGGCACCGCGCCCCGCGTCACCGACTGCCCCATCAGCGAGTAGAGCTGTTCGTCGTAGCCCGCGATTGGGAAGCCGAACCACGGCAGGCGCGCGACCACCGCCGTCGCGACGATTGCGAGCAGGACCAGCGCATCGCCAAGCCATACCGGCCGCGCCCGCGGTGCCATGTCGATATCGCCTGCAACACTCGCCATGCGCAGCTGCCCCTTTCGCGCGCTACCCTGCCATCGCGATGGTTAATTTTTCGATGTTAGCGTCATCGCTGCCGAACCGCGGAAAGCATTTCTGAACCGTCCTGCGCTAAACACGCCGCCATGTCGCAGCGGGCGAAAACCATTGTCGGGGCGGTCGGATGGGTCTTTGTCGGGCTTGGGCTGGCCCTGCTTGCCTTTGCCGCCTGGGCGATCGCGCCGTTCTCGCTAAAGCCCTATCACGTTTTCCGAACGGCGGAACTGGTGCTCAAAGCCCCCTTCGCCGAGCGCCTGGTGATCGGTGATAGCCGCGTCAGTTTCGCTAAGGCTCCGCGCGGTAGCCTGCTCGCCGGCTATGGAGGCGCGACCAGCCGCGATCTCGAACGCGTATCCGGAATTCTTTGCACACTCAGCAATGCGCAAGTCACCATCGCGCTCGGCATCAACGATACCACACCATGGGAGCATGACGAAGCCGCCTCGCGTAGTGCACTTGGAAGAATCGTCACCGATTGCCAGCGCAACGATCTATGGCTCGCGGCAATCTGGCCGGCGGAAGCTTCCAAGCCGCCGGGAGGCAAGGCCTACGATCCGGTAATGACGGCTACGCTCAACGCACATCTCGAGGCGTTGGCGCAAATTGCGGGGGCTCGTTTCCTGCCTGCACCGAGGCTGGAGGCGAATTACACTTACGATGGAGTGCATTTCACCGAGCCGGTATCGCGAGATTACGCACGCCGTCTCGCTTATCCGGAGCAGGTGCTTGCCTCACCTTAACGCGATTTCAAGCATGATCCGGCACAGCCGCGCGATGGCCCGGCCGCATTTCATCACGCCTGCGATGTCCATTCTTCTGGACGCGGTGCGCGCCATTGCCGCGCTGCTGGTGCTGGGTGGTCATGCAGTACAGATGGGCATCTATACCGGCCCCTATCCTTTCGGCTCGACCACGCAGCATTATGCGGTGATCGTCTTCTTCGTTCTTTCGGGGCTGGTCATCGCGCATTCGGTGCGCGGCGGGCGTTACACCTTGCGGGATTATGCCATCGCCCGGGCCGCGCGTATCGCGCCGGTCGCGGCGTTCGCGGTGCTTTTCGGGTCGGTGATCTTCTACCTGTTGACCTCGCGCGGCTTGTGGCCGCAGCCGACCGCGCCCGTCCCCGATAGACTGACAGTGCAATCGGTGGTGATGCCGCTGCTGTTTCTCAGCGAACGCGGCGACGGAATTTCTCCAGTGTGGAACCCGCCCTACTGGTCGCTCAGCTACGAAGTGTGGTTCTACATCCTGTTCGGCGCAGCAGCCTTCCTGCGCGGCACGAGGCGCGTATTTTGGGTCGCGCTGCTCGCCTGGATCGCAGGTTGGCGCATCCTCCTGATGATGCCGATCTGGCTTATCGGTGCGGCGCTCGTTTCGCATGGGACGCGCTGGCAACCGAGAGGCCCTCAAGCCATCGCATTGGCGCTGTTCGGCCTCATTCTGCTCAGCCTGACACGGCTGTGGGCATACGACGTTCAGACCGCGATGGCCGAGTGGCATGCCGGCTTCGGCTATCACGCACGCATGAGCGAATATTTCGTCACGGATTTCATCTTCGGCCTTGGCGTCGCAGTGCTGTTTATCTCTGCGCGCCCGTTTGCCGAGCGTTTTTCGAAAGCCTTTCGTCGTTTCGAGGCGCCCATCCGCTGGGCCGCCGGATTCAGCTTCTCGCTCTATATCCTCCACTGGCCGATGCTGTCGGCACTGTCCGCGCTCGGTATCGGCGCAGGGCAGAGTCCGCTGGCATTTCTGGCTTTGGCAGGAGGTATCATCGGAGCTTGCGCGCTGATCGCACAATTCACCGAATATCGCAGCCGCGATGTGCGGCACTGGCTGGCCGGCCATATCTTCAGCGCATCTGCCAAACCGCGCGCAGCCGCCTGACTTCCTATCGGGTGATTTCGAACACGATACCGCTTTCTCCACGCCAGATCTCGCTAGCGGGGAAGGGGAGGGCGACAGCGTCCGGCCTAATGCCGTGAATCCAGATATGGGTGAATGCCTCACGCGGCAGGCTGGAGAGCGAGTCTGCCAGAACCGGCAGTCCCGAATCGGCGCATTCGACTGGAACGACCGACTGCGAGGGATCGCGCACGAAAGGTTCGCCTTTTGGGTAGTGCACGGTGAGCGCGTTTGCGCCTGCCACTTCCCACTGATCGTTGGTGAAGGCGCTGCGCCGCGCAATCGCAAATCCCCCGAGATGGCGGAGCGGATTGAGGCGCCATTGGAAGCCGCATTGCTCGACGGCGAAATTGACGACGCGAGCGCCGCGCGGGATTACGTCGAGAGCAGGCAGATTGGCCTGAACCAGCCTGTCCTTTTCGACGAAATCGACGCTGGTTGCACCGATCCGCACGCCAAGAAAGACGACCGCGGCGATGAGCACGATGCGTTGCGCGGCCCGGCTCAGCTTCGGTGCACTCAGCGCCAGCAAAGCGACCATCAGCATATAGGGCACCAACCGCATGTCTGCGTAGAAAGAACCGAATACCCGCGCGGGAAGGGCGAGAAAGGCCACCAGGCACAGCAACGCCGCGATCGCCATGGCGCCGTTGGCGCGGATGGGGCGCAGCAACAAACCGGCGACGACAACGGCGGCGAGAAACCCCGCCGACAGCCAGTCCAGCAGCGGCGGCCCGGCGCGGAAGACCGAAGTCAGCCAGACGATCTTGAGCAGGATGGACCATTCATTGGTGTCCGCGCCTGCAGAGGCCGTTCGCCAGACCAGCATCGGCACGATGGCCAGCAACAAGACGCTGCAGTCGCCCAAGACCCGCAGGACGAGATCCGCTCCCCGCCGCCCCTCGGTCCAGCGCGCATGAAGGGAGGCACTTCCGCAGAGCAGGCCGAGGAAGGCCCAGCCGAAAGCGTGACAGAGCCAGACAATCAGCCCCGCGATGGCAAGGAACAGCGGCGCTCGCCATGCGACCTGCGATTGCCGCAAATGCAGCCACGCGGCGAAAGCCAGCATCGCCAGTGCCATCGAGAGCGAGAAATTGAGAAATCCGTATTGGAAGGGAAAGGCATAAATGAGCGGCAGAGCGCAAACCGCAAAGGGCGTGATACGTCCGTGCAGCGCCGTGCTGATTGCCAGAATGCCAGATGCCGCCAGCAACTGGGTGGCAAGCACGATCGATCGCACTGCCGGCTCGAGCCCCAGAACTGGCGCGAGCCACTCGACCAGCAGGTCCGCGCCGAGATTGCCGACCAATTGCCATCGGTAGCTGAAATAGGGCTGCAGTTCCGGCCTTTCGGCCAGCTCGGTCTGGATCGCGTAGCGTCCTAAATGGCCGAACAGGTCGACGAGCGGCGGGAACTCGACCAACAGCAAGGGAAGGGCGCAGACGAACAGCAGCACCGGCCACAGCAGCCGCTCGCGCAGGCTGTCGCTGTTCGTCGCAATTCCAGGTGCAGGTCCAGACAGGCTAACGGTCCCCTTCCTCGCCCGGCTCTATCGGGCAAGCGCCCGTGGTCAAGGCGACACTGGGCGTCATCACCATTGCACCGAATTGCGATGTGGATGGTCGCCCCCCGTTGCGTTCTCGCAGGTTCACGCGCGCTGCGCGCTGGGATAGGGACAGGCGAGGCCGCAGGCGCAGACGGGGACAACCCAAACCATGCATGAATATAACGATGATTTTTATGCCTACATCGGTTCGGGCGCGCGCAGGTCGGCAGAGATCGTGGTCCCGCTTGTCAAAGGCGAGGTTGCCGTCGCGACCATGCTCGATGTCGGAGGAGGCAAAGGCGTCTGGGGCAAGGTCTGGGAAGAACATGGCATCAGCGCGACAGTCATCGACGGCGACTACGTGACCAAGCCGCTAGTCACAGATTTCCGGCCGCACGACCTGTCGCAGCCCTTTGATCTCAGGCAGCGCTTCGATCTCGTCCAGACGCTCGAAGTGGCGGAACATCTGCCGGAAACCAGCGCGCGCGATTTCGTCGCCAGCATCGCAAGGCATGGCGATATCGTCCTGTTTTCCGCCGCGGTCCCGGGGCAGGGGGGCGAGCATCACGTCAACGAGCAGCCGCTCGAATATTGGCGCAAGCAGTTTGCGGAGGCCGGCTATGCCTGTTTCGACGCGCTGCGACCGCGTTTGCGCGACAATAAGGACATGATGCCGTGGTATCGCTATAATATCCTGCTGTTCGCGAACGAGACAGGGCAGTCGCGTCTCTCGGACAGGGTGCTCGCTGCGCGGACCGACCACGTAAAGGACGATGGCGATCTCGCCTGGACTGTGCGTAAAGCTCTAGTCCGTGTCCTGCCGCGCCGCGTTGTCGATGCGATCGCGGCGTTCCTGGCCAAGCGCAAGCGCTAGCGGCTGACCTGCCGCGCGCGCAAAAACACCCAGCTTTTCGCCAGGATGAAGAAACTCACCGAATAGGCGGCCATTGCCGCCAATTGCGCCAGCGGGTGGCCAACAAAGCCTGCCTCCCGCGCCGCACGCAAGACGGCCAGATTAACGCAAAACGACAGCGCGGCGGTGACCGTGAAGCGCACCGCCTCCGCGCGGTCCGCGCCCCACGGCCGGCCGAAGGTAAAGCGGCGGTGGAGCAGGTATGCCGCGCTCAGTCCGAGCCCATAGCCCAGCGCATTCGCGAGATAGTCGCCCGCGCCCAACAGCATGGCGGTGAGGATGATCGCATAGCCGATCGCCGTATTGGCCAGACCGACCAGAGAAAAGCGGACGACCTGCTCCTTCACGGCGCGGCGCGGCGATAGGTTTGCTGCAGCGCACGCTCCATTTCGTGCACCGGGTTCGCACCTTCCGCATTCGCAGCCTGCGAGCGGATTTCGTCGACAATGAACAGCGGGCGGTTCTTCGTCTCCATATACATCCGGCCGAGATATTCGCCGAACACGCCGAGCACCATCAATTGCACGGAACCGATGATCAGGATCAGCGCGGCAAGGCTGGCCCAGCCCTGCACGGCTTCGCCACTGAGCCAGCCCCAGCCGACCCAGCCGAGCGCGAGTATCCCAAGCAGGCCGAAGGCCATGCCAAGATGGGAGGCGAAGCGCAGCGGGACGGTCGAAAAACTGGTCACGGCATCCACTGCGAGACCGATCATCTTGCGCAGCGGGTAATTTGTCTGGCCGGCAAAGCGCGCATCCCGCTCGTAAGGGACAGCGACCTGCCTGAAGCCGATCCAGCTGACCATGCCGCGCACGAAGCGATAGCGTTCGGGCATGGCCTTGAGTTGCTCGACCACCCGGCGCGTCATCAGGCGGAAATCGCCGGTATCGCGCGGGATCGCGACATCGGTCATGGTCTGCAGGAAGCGATAGAACAGCGCCGCGGTCCCGCGCTTGAATGCCGTCTCTCCTGCGCGGGCGGAGCGCTGGCCGTAAACCACGTCTGCGCCGTCGGCGATCTTCGCGGCCATCTCGCCCAGCAGTTCGGGCGGGTCCTGCAAATCGGCATCGAGCACGAACACGAGCTCGCCGCGCACATGCTCCAGTCCCGCGGCTAAGGCGAGTTGGTGCCCGTGATTGCGCGAGAGGTTGATGCCGACGACATGCGGCTTCGCATCGGCGTGGCGGCAGATATGCGGCCAGCTGTCGTCGCTCGACCCGTCATTGATAAGGAGGATTTCGAAATCGCCTGGGTACTGTGCTGCGCAGACGGACTCGACGCGGCGCATCAGCTCGTCGATCCCGGCTTCCTCGTTATAGACCGGCACGACCACGGACAATGCGCGGTCGCAGATCGGTGCCGGTGTTGCGTTCATCGCCTGCCCCCCGTGGAACTCTGCGATCGGGGCTAAAGATTATTGGTAAACGGAAAGTAAACTGCGTCCCTTGCGGCGATCGCTGCGCCATACGAAAAAAGGGCGGCCCCGCAGGACCGCCCTTTTTGCGTTGTCTATAAGTGCGGAGCCTCAGCCCTCGACGTGTTCGGCAAGCACCGTCAGGCCCTTATCGCCCACTTCGGCGAAGCCGCCCCGGACTTCGATCGTCTCGGGCGCGCCGCCTTCGGTCTTGTAGACCTGCACCGCGCCGTCGCGGATGGTGGACATGAAGGGCGCATGGCCTTCGAGCACACCGAATTCGCCTTCCGCACCGGGGACGACCACCATGTGGACATCCTCCGAACGAACCAGCTTGGCGGGCGTGACGAGTTCGAAGTGAAGAGCCATGCTCAGTCTTCTTCCGCCATCTTCTTGGCCTTCTCGACCGCCTGGTCGATGCCGCCGACCATGTAGAAAGCGCTTTCCGGCAGGTGGTCGTATTCGCCGTCGACGACAGCCTTGAAGCTGGCGACCGTATCTTCGAGCTGGACGAACACACCCGGAATGTTGGTGAAGACCTCGGCGACGTGGAACGGCTGGCTGAGGAAGCGCTGGATCTTGCGGGCGCGGGCCACGGTCAGCTTATCTTCTTCTGACAGTTCGTCCATGCCGAGAATGGCGATGATGTCCTGCAGGCTCTTGTACTTCTGCAGCGTTTCCTGAACGCGGCGAGCGGTCTGGTAGTGCTCTTCGCCCACCACACGCGGTTCGAGGACGCGCGAGGTCGAGTCGAGCGGGTCGACGGCCGGGTAGATGCCCAGCTCCGAGATCGCGCGGCTCAGCGTGGTCGTCGCGTCCAGGTGGGCGAAGGAGGTTGCCGGAGCCGGGTCGGTAAGGTCGTCGGCGGGAACGTAGATAGCCTGAACCGAGGTGATCGAACCCTTCGTGGTCGAGGTGATGCGTTCCTGAAGGTTACCCATGTCGGTCGACAGGGTCGGCTGGTAGCCAACGGCTGAAGGAATACGGCCGAGCAGCGCCGACACTTCCGAACCCGCCTGCGTGAAGCGGAAGATGTTGTCGACGAAGAACAGCACGTCCTGACCTTCGACGTCGCGGAAATACTCCGCCATGGTCAGGCCCGAGAGAGCGACGCGGGCGCGCGCACCCGGAGGCTCGTTCATCTGGCCGAAGACGAGGGCAACCTTCGAGCCTTCGCTGATGGCTTCGCCATTGTCGTTCTTGGCGATGACGCCGGCGTCGAGGAATTCGTGGTAGAGATCGTTACCTTCGCGGGTACGCTCACCGACACCGGCGAAGACGGACACGCCGCCGTGGCCCTTCGCGATGTTGTTTATGAGTTCCTGGATCAGCACGGTCTTGCCGACGCCAGCGCCGCCGAACAGGCCGATCTTACCGCCACGTGCATACGGAGCGAGCAGGTCGATAACCTTGATGCCGGTGACGAGGATGGCCGCTTCGGTCGACTGGTCGACGAACAGCGGGGCTTCCGCGTGGATCGGCATCGTCTGCTCGGCGCCAACCGGACCGCGTTCGTCGATCGGTTCGCCGATTACGTTCATGATGCGGCCGAGTGTCTTGGGGCCGACCGGGACCGAGATCTGCGCGCCGGTGTTGACGACTTCCTGGCCGCGGACGAGACCGTCCGTGCCGTCCATCGCGATGGTGCGAACGGTGCTCTCGCCAAGGTGCTGCGCGACTTCGAGAACCAGCGTATTGTCGCCGTTCTTCGTTTCGAGCGCGGTGAGGATCGCGGGCAGCTCGCCTTCGAACTGCACGTCGACGACGGCGCCGATGACCTGGCTGATGGTGCCGTTGGGGCTCTGGTTAAGTACGGGTGCGGTGGCCATGATCTATGTCCTGACTAGTGGGTTTCTCGCGCCTTAGCCGACGCAAACATTTTCCGGATCGGCGAATACCCAGTCGCCGTCGCCGGCGGTAAGGGTTGCCTCGTTACGCAGATATTCGTCTTCGCCGAGACCGAATTCGCAGACGACGTCGGGCGAGCCTATGCCGGCGCGACGGCAGACGGCGGTGTTGACGGCCTCTTCCTCGGGGCACTGCTCGGCGTATTTTGCCGTGAAATAGGCCTGGTCGGGCGGAGTAAGCGTCTCGATCGGCTCAGGCGTCGCGGTTTCGACCGGAGCGGGTGCGGGCTCTTCGCCGCATGCAGAAAGCAATGCGACGGCAACGAGGGTGAAAACGGGTTTGGTCATAAATCTGGCTCCGGTCGGCGTTCTTAAACGTCTCTCCGGCATCCTCTCCAATTCTTACAGCGCTTCGGCGCCGGCGATGATTTCGATCAGTTCGGTGGTAATCGCGGCCTGGCGGCTGCGGTTGTACTGGATGGTGAGCTTCTGGATCAGGTCGCCTGCATTGCGCGTGGCGTTGTCCATCGCGGTCATCGAGGCGCCCTGTTCGGAGGCCTCGCGTTCCAGCAGCGAGCCGAACAGCTGCGTCTTGACGTAACGCGGCAGCAGTTCTTCGAGGATTTCCTCCTCGCCTGGCTCGTATTCCACCACGGCGTCACCGGCCATGCCCGCATCGCCTTCGGGGGAAGGGACCGGGATCAGCTGGTCGACGGTCGGGTCCTGCGCGAGGGCCGACTTGAAGATCGGATAGACGAGGTGGGCGACGTCGAATTCGCCCTTTTCGAAGCGCTCGATCAGATCGTCGGCAATCGCTTCGGCCTCTTCGAAGCCGGGTGTGCGGACTTCGGAGGTGTCGAAATGCTTTTCGATCCGGTTGGCGTAGTCGCGCTTGATCGGGGCGCGGCCCTTCTTGCCGACGAGGTAGAAGGACACGTCCTTGCCATCGGCGATCAGCTCGCGGGCCTTGGCCTTGGCGGCCTTCACGATATTCGCGTTAAGGCCACCGCACAGGCCCTTGTCGGTGTTCACGACCACCAGCAGATGGCGCTTGTCCGACCCGGTGCCCTTGAGCAGCTTGGGCGCGCTATCGCCGCTCACCTTGCCGGCGAGGCTGGCCATCACGCCAGACAGCCGCTCGGCATAAGGGCGCGCGGCTTCGGCAGCGGCCTGCGCACGGCGCAGCTTGGCCGCCGCGACCATCTGCTTGGCCTTGGTGATCTTCTGGGTCGACTTGACCGAGTTGATCCGGCCCTTGAGTTCTTTCAGCGAGGCCAAATTACATCTCCGATAGGCTCGGCATCGCCGAACCTTGCATCAGGGATAGAACGAAGAAAATTGCGGCGATAATCCATGCAGCAGTTCTCCAATTCTTAGCCCGTTCAATGTTTTTCTGCCGAGTTTCGTACGACGAAGCAGCCGCTGTCATCAGGAGGTCTTGCCCCTTAAAGATCAGATACACGCAACCAAGCCATATGATGATCTGAAGCATACCCGGCGCTTACGCGAACTGCTTGGCGAAGGTCTTGAGCGCGTTCACGACCTTGTCCTTCGTGTCGTCTTCGAACTTGCCGGTGGTGCGGATGGAGTCCAGCACGTCGGCATGCTCGCTGCGCATGTAGCTCAGCATCTGCGCTTCGTAGTCCGTCACGCGGTCCACCGCCACATCGTCGAGATAGCCGTTGGTGCCGGCGAAGATCGACACGGTCTGCTCTTCGAACGGCATCGGCGAGAACTGCGGCTGCTTGAGCAGCTCGGTCAGGCGCGCACCGCGGTTGAGCAGCTTCTGCGTTGCGGCGTCGAGGTCCGAGCCGAACTGCGCGAAGGCGGCCATTTCGCGATACTGCGCAAGGTCGAGCTTCATCGAGCCCGAGACCTTCTTCATCGCCTTGGTCTGGGCGGCACCGCCCACACGGCTGACCGAGAGGCCGACGTTGATGGCCGGGCGCACGCCCTGGTAGAACAGGTCGGTTTCGAGGAAGATCTGTCCGTCGGTGATCGAGATCACGTTGGTCGGGATGTAGGCCGACACGTCGCCCGCCTGCGTTTCGATGATCGGCAGCGCGGTCAGCGAACCGCCGCCTTCCGACTTGTTCATCTTCGCCGCACGCTCGAGCAGGCGGCTGTGGAGGTAGAACACATCGCCCGGATAGGCTTCGCGACCCGGAGGACGACGCAGCAGCAGCGACATCTGGCGATAGGCGACGGCCTGCTTGGAAAGGTCGTCGTAGCAGATGACGGCGTGCATACCGTTGTCGCGGAAGAATTCGCCCATCGCGCAGCCAGTGTAGGGCGCGAGATACTGCAGCGGGGCAGGCTCCGAAGCGGTGGCGGCGACGACGATGGAATATTCCATCGCGCCGTTTTCTTCGAGGCTCTTGACGATCTGCGCCACGGTCGAGCGCTTCTGGCCGACGGCGACATAGACGCAGTAGAGCTTCTTGCTCTCGTCGTCGCCCGCGTTGGCTTCCTTCTGGTTGATGAAGGTGTCGATCGCGACGGCGGACTTGCCGGTCTGGCGGTCGCCGATGATGAGTTCGCGCTGGCCGCGGCCGACAGGAACGAGCGCGTCGATGGCCTTGAGGCCCGACTGCACGGGTTCGCTGACCGATTCACGCGGAATGATGCCCGGGGCCTTCACTTCGACACGGCGGCGTTCGGTCGACTCGATCGGGCCCTTGCCGTCGATCGGGTTGCCGAGAGCGTCGACCACGCGGCCGAGCAGGCCCTTGCCGACGGGAACGTCCACGATGGTGCCGGTACGTTTCACGCTGTCGCCTTCGGCGATATCCGTGTCGGCACCGAAGATCACCGCACCGACATTGTCGGCTTCGAGGTTCAGCGCCATGCCCTGAACGCCGTTGGCGAATTCGATCATTTCGCCGGCCTGGACGTTGTCGAGGCCGTGGATGCGGGCGATACCGTCACCCACCGACAGCACGGAACCGACTTCGCTGACTTCGGCTTCGGTACCGAAATTGGCGATCTGGTCCTTGATGACCTTGGAGATTTCTGCGGCGCGGATATCCATGGGTGTGTCCTTTTAGGCCTTCATGGCTTGCGATAGGGAGTTGAGACGGGTGCGGATCGAGCCGTCGATGCGCTTCGATCCGATGGTGACGACGAGGCCGCCGAGCAGCTCGGGATCGACCTTCGTGGAAAGCTTGACCGTGCGGCCTTCGCGGGCCGTCAGCTTGGTCTTGAGATCGGCGAGCTGCGCGTCGGTCAGCGCATGGGCGCTGGTGACTTCGGCGGTCACTTCGCCGCGCTGGGCGGCGGCGATGGCACGGAAAGCGCGAATGACCTGCGGCAGCTGCGACAAGCGGCGGTTCTGCGCCAGCACGCCGAGGAAATTCTGGGTCAGCTCTGAGAGGCCCATGATCGCCGAAACGCCCCACAGCGCCTTTTCGGCGGCCGCGCGCGAGATCTTGGGATTGGTCGTAAGAGCGGCGAGCTCGGGCGATTCGTGCAGCCCGGCTTCGAGCTTCTCGAGGTCCGATTCAACTGCGGTGACCGTGCCGGCCTCGCTTGCGAGATCGAACAGGGCCGAGGCATAACGGCCTGCCAGGCTAGCCTGAATACCGGCGGAAATATCCACGCGCTTGAGGTCCTCTTGGGTCCGGAGAAAACTTTGTGCGTCCCGACCGGTTGCAGGCGACATGGTAAGTCGCCCCGGCAGGGTCGGCGCGCGCCTAGCAAAGGCCCTTTCCAAAGGCAAGCCGACTCCGGCCCGGATTCTGGACTCCTTGTGCGAGCGGCGTAGAATACGCGAGGAGAGTTAGGAGAGAGATGCGATGGAGATGGTGCCGCTGGCCCCCAAATGCGGGGTGGAGATCACAGGCGTCCGGTTGAGCGAGGCGGAGGGCAGCACGCTCAATGCGATCCGCACGGCAATCTACGAGCACGGCGTGGCGCTGTTTCGCGGGCAGGACGATTTCACGCCGGAAGCGCATATCGCCTTCGCCAAGCGCTGGGGCGGGATCGACATCAACAACTATTTCCCGCTGACCGACGAGCATCCCGAGATTGCCGTGGTCCGCAAGGCGGCGGACCAGCAGACCAATATCGGCGGCGACTGGCACACCGACCATTCCTACGACCAGGTGCCTGCGATGGGCTCGATCCTCGTGGCGCGAACCTTGCCGCCCAGCGGCGGCGACACGCTGTTCGCGCATATGGGCGAGGCGTATGATGCGTTATCGGACAATCTCAAAAAGGAGATCGAGGGGCTGAAAGCGTTTCACACCGCCGACCATATCTACAAGGCCGACGGACTCTATGCGAAGACCGACATGGGCCGCGAGCTGCGCGGGCAGGACATGCAGACCGGCGCGACGCACCCGGTCGTGATCCGCCATCCGGTTACGGGCCGCAAGCTGCTCTACGTCAACCGTGCTTTCACGGTGAACATCGTCGGCAGGACGCGCGAGGAGAGCCTGCCGCTGCTCACCCGTCTCTATGCCGAGGCGCTGGCAGCGGACAACACCTGCCGCGTGCGATGGGAGCCGGGCGCGGTAGCGATCTGGGACAACCGCACGACCTGGCACAATGCGCTGAACGACTACCAGGGCCACGCCCGCGAGATGCACCGCATCACGCTGAGCGGGGAAGCGCTGGCGGCGTGACAATCGGTTGATGAGACAGTCATTTGTTTTGTTTCACCATATGTAGCGAACTAAAGTCTTCGGGGGCTACATTTCGAAACCAGTATGATTAGCAACCACGCTGTTTCTGATTGGCGATAAAAGCTCTACGTACCTAGGGTCCGGACCCATAAATAGGATACACAGCGCGATGAGGATGTGATTCACGTGTCTCCAGCAAGGAGGCTTTGTGAATG
>JAPYPR010000063.1 GCA_029937545.1 Erythrobacter sp.
GCTGGATCCACAGGGCGCGGAAGTTGCGCTTCTTAACCTTGCGGTCGCGATAGGCATACTGACCGGCCTTTTCGACGGCCTGGCGCGCGACGCGGATGGTGTTCTTGCGGCGACCGCGATAGCCCTTGGCCTGGTCCAGAAGCCGCTTGTGCTTGGTGCGGGTGGTAACCCCGCGCTTTATACGTGGCATGCTGTTGTACTCCTAAAAAACGCAGACGGGCTTTAGTCGAGGCCGTAGGGGGCCCACTTCTTCACCGCTTTCCAGTCGTTTTCGGACAGGACGGTGGTGCCGCGGTTCTGGCGGATGTACTTGGCATTGTGGCTCATCAGGCGGTGGCGCTTGCCGGCCACGCCGTGCTTTACCTTGCCGGTAGCGGTGATCTTGAAGCGCTTCTTCACACCGCTCTTGGTCTTCAGCTTGGGCATTTTCATCTCCTTTGCAGAGACACGTCCGACCAGCCCTGGCAGCCCTTTCGGCCAGACCGGCGGTGATTCACGTGTCGGTGAAGGGCGCGCAGATAGCGATTATGGGCGGAAATGCAAGCGCAGTCAGAAGTGCGTGACGTATCCGCCATCGACGATCAGCGTGTGGCCGGTAACATAGGACCCGTCTTCCGACACCAGGAATGCTACCGCACCGGCGATCTCTTCAGGCTTGGCCCAGCGGCCGAGCGAGGTGCGGCGCGCGAGGTGATCGGCGATGTCGCTCGATCCCTCGAACCACTCCGCATTCGCCTCGGTCAGCACGAAGCCCGGGGCGACTGCGTTGACCGTGATGCCGTCCGGCCCGAGTTCCGCCGCGAGCGAGCGGGTCACGCCGTCCAACCCAGCCTTGCTCGCTGTATAGGACGCATCCCCCCGCGCAATCTCGCTGGCGATGGAGGTGACATTGACGATGCGGCCATAGCCGCGTGCACGCATTAGCGGCACGGCACGCCGCGCCAGATCGAAGGGCGCGACAAGATTGGTGCGGATCAGCCGCTCCATGTCGGCGCGTTCGATCTCGGCGAAGGCGCGCCGGTCGCGCGCTCCGGCATTGTTTACCATGATGTCGAGGCTGGTAGTTTTCTCGATCTCGGCAAGGGCGGCGATGCAAGCGGCTTCGTCGTCGATATCGAAGGCGAGCGCACGGGCGTCGCCATCGATCGTGCCAACCACCTTCTCGAGCGGTGCACGGTTCCGCCCGCCAAGCCAGACGGTCGCACCCTCGGCCGCCAACCGCCGCGCGATCTCCAGCCCCATGCCCCGTGCCGCGCCGGTCACCAGCGCGACCCTGCCGTGAAGTCTGCCCCCCAAATCCATGTCAGTCTTCGTAGATCATCTTGCGCGTCATGCCACCGTCGACATTGAGGTGCTGGCCGGTGACGAAGCTTGCGCCATGCAGGTATTCGATAGCCTCGGCGATGTCCTGTGGCGTTCCGATCCGTCCGGTAGGATGCTGATCGCGGTCCTTTTCGCGGTGGTTCGCTTCGCGTCGTTCGCCGGTCTTCTGCCATGGTCCCGTCTCGATCCAGCCCGGCCGGATGGAATTAACCCGAATATCGGGGCCGAGCGAGATTGCCAGCGCATGGGTCAGCGCATCGAGCCCGCCCTTGGCAGAGGCGTAGGCGAAGCATTCGGGCTCGCTCATCACGGCGCGCGTGCTCGAGATATTGACGATGCTCGCCCCACTTTCGGCGCGACGGAGGAGCGGCACGGCCGCGCGGCTGCACAGGAAGGCGGCGGTGAGGCTCGCATCGATCCACGCCTGCCAGTCGGAGAGCGCGAGGTCCTCCAGCGGCCCGCAATAGGGATCGGCGATACCCGCATTGTTGACGAGGCAGTCGAGAGCTGCGCCATCGAGCCATTCCTCGATCCGCCCAAAACTGCGCGTCACGTCCCCTTCCTTACCGACATCGCAGGTCAGCAGGAGCGCAGAATCGCGCGGCAGGGCGAATCGCAGTTCGGCCAGCGCTTCGGCATCCTTGTCGAGGCCGATAACGCGCCAGCCGGCCCCGTGAAAATGCATCAGGGTCGCCCGGCCGATACCCGCGCCCGCTCCGGTTACGCAAATCGTTGTCATCATCGTGGAACGAGTCGCGCCTCGCTCAGTGCCCGTGGTCGCTGTCCAAGCCGCCCATCGCTTCGAGCACATCCTCCAGCCGCGCCGGTTCGCCCAGGGCCAGCACGCGGCCATCGCTGTTCGCGTCGAGCGGATTGCCCTGCCAGTCGCTCATCGTTCCGCCTGCGCCTTCGACCACCGGCACCAGGGCCGCGAAATCATATAGCTTGAGCCCGCTTTCGATGACGATATCGAGATGTCCCGCCGCAAGCAGCCCGTAATTGTAACAGTCCCCGCCATAGACCGGCCACGGGCGCTGCGGATAGGCTTTCGCCACTACTCGCAGATAGGCGTCGACGTCGTCCTCGGCGAAGGCGTGCGGGCTGGTGGTGGCGATCGACGCGCCTTCCAGGGCGCGGCAACGGCGCGTGCTTACAGCCTTGCCGTTGAGCGTCGTCGGCTGGCCGATAGCGCCCACCCAGCGTTCGCCCAGGATCGGCTGGTCGATGATGCCGAGGACGGGCCAACCGTCCTGCAGCAGGGCGATCAATGTTCCGAAGATCGGTCGGCCGGCGACGAAGCTCTGCGTCCCGTCGATCGGGTCGAGCACCCATTGGCGCGCCGCATCTTCACGCACGCTGCCATATTCCTCGCCGATGATGCCGTCGGTCGCGCGCTCGGTTTCCAGCAGGGAACGCATGGCCGCCTCGGCAGCGCGGTCCGCTTCGGTCACGGCGGAATGGTCTTCCTTCTGCTCCGCCTGCCAGTCCCCGCGAAAAAGCGGCCTGATCGCTCCTCCGGCAGCATCGGCGAGGCGCTTGGCGAGCGCTATGTCGTTTTGCATGTCCATGCCGCGCCTTCGCAATGCACGCCGCGGTGGTCAAGAAACGCGTTCGACGTCAGTCGAACAGCGAGCTGACCGAGCTTTCGTCGGCGATCCGGCGCACTGCCTCGCCGATCAGCGGCGCGATAGTGAGGATGCGGATGCGGCTGGAATCCTGCGCCGCATCGGTCGCGCGGATGGTGTCGGTGATGACCAGCTCCTTCAGCGCCGAACCGTCGACGCGCGCCACGGCCCCGCCCGAGAGGACGCCGTGTGTGATATAGGCCGCGACCGAACTTGCCCCCTGGTCGAGCAGAGCTTGCGCGGCGTTGCACAATGTACCGCCCGAATCGATGATGTCGTCGATCAGGATGCAGTGGTTGCCCTTCACGTCGCCGATGATGTTCATCACCTCGCTCTCGCCGGGGCGATCGCGGCGCTTGTCGACGATGGCGAGCGGCGCATTGTCGAGCCGCTTGGCCAGCGCGCGGGCGCGAACCACGCCGCCCACGTCGGGGGAGACCACCATCAGCGCCTGGTCGCCGTAGCGGGCCTGGATATCGGCAGCCATGACGGGCGCGGCGTAGAGGTTGTCGGTCGGGATATCGAAGAAGCCCTGGATCTGACCTGCATGCAGGTCGACCGAAAGGACGCGATCGGCGCCGGCCTCGGTGATGAGGTTCGCCACGAGCTTGGCGGAGATCGGCGTGCGCGGGCCGGGCTTCCTGTCCTGCCGCGCATAGCCGAAATAGGGCACCACCGCCGTAATCCGCCGCGCCGATGCACGCTTCAATGCATCGATGCAGATCAGCAGTTCCATGAGATTGTCGTTCGCCGGATAGCTGGTCGACTGGACGACGAAGACATCTTCGCCGCGTACGTTCTCATGGATTTCGACGAAGATTTCCTCGTCGGCAAAGCGGCGCACCTGCGCATCGACGAGCGGCATCTCGAGATAGGCTGCGATCGCCCGGGCGAGCGGCAGGTTCGAGTTGGCGGCCATGATCTTCATGCAGTACCCTCTATTCTGGGCGAATCCCCGTCGGCTGACAGTGCCACTCGCCTAGCGACACGTCATGGGATTGCAACATGGGAAGGAGGGTTTTGAAGAGGAGACGGTTATTGGGTGCGTGGGTTTTCGTTGGGTGCGCCTTCGACGTCCGTCGAAGGCTTGCGGCACCGGCCCGCTCCCCCACCCGGCCACCCATAGAATACCGTGCCGTGGGTG
>JAPYPR010000064.1 GCA_029937545.1 Erythrobacter sp.
ACGTCTTATGTTCCGGCAGGCCGGCATTGCCGTGCGCGGCGGGATGAGCCGAGAGGGCGCGCTGCGTGCGCTCACCATCAATGGCGCCAAACAGCTGGGCCTGGACGACCGCGTGGGCAGCCTCGAAGTCGGCAAGGATGCCGATTTTCGCCTGCTCTCGGGCGATCCGCTGTCGGTCTATACCGATGTGATGGAAACATGGGTCGAAGGGGAAAAGCTGTTCGACCGCACTACCGAGGAAGGCAAGCTGCTGGCCGAAGGCGGCTATGGCGCGGGCAGCCCGATGGAACTTTCGCATCACCACTGGGAAGCAGCCGAAGCGGAGACCGGCCAATGATCAAGCATATCGCCAAGTCGCTCGCCGCAGCCACCCTTGCTCTGGCCCCCGCTCATCTCGCCGCGCAGGATGTCGCCGTCCGCGCCGAGACGCTGCACACCATGGATGGCGCAGCGATCAGCGACGGTATCGTCGTGATCCGCGGCGGCAAGATCGTGAGTGTCGGTCCCGCTGCCAGCACGGGTGTGCCCGATGGCATGGAAGTGCCGACCGCCAGGTGGCGACGCCCGGCTTCGTCGATGCGCGCACGGTGGTCGGCCTTGCGGGCTATCTCAACCAGTTCGACGACCAGGACCAGCTCGACACAGGCGCGGCGCTCCAGCCGCAGCTGCGCGCGATCGATGGCTACAATCCGGACGAGACGCTGGTCGACTGGGTGTGCTCTTTCGGGGTCACGACCATCCATACCGGCCACGGGCCCGGTACGGTCGTGTCGGGCCAGACCATGGTCGCCAAGACCTGGGCCAAGACGTCCGACGCGGCGGCGACAGTGCCGCGTGCCATGATCGCGGCCAATCTCGGCCCGAATGTGCTCGACAGCGACAAGGGCTGCGGCACACGGCCCAAGCAGATGGCGCTGCTCCGCGCGGCGCTGACCGCAGCGAAGAGCGGCAATGCCGAGGCAAAGCCCGGCACGGCGACCAAGCTCGATGCGCAGGTGTGGAAAAATGTACTGGCTCGCCGCGTGCCGCTGATGGTCACCGCCAACCGCTCGCAGGACATCATGAGCGCGCTGCGCCTCAAGGATGAGTTCGGCATCGATCTGGTCATCGACGGCGGGGCTGAAAGCTATCGCCTGCTCGAGCAGTTGCGCGAGGCTGGAGTGACGGTGATCCTGCACCCGACCATGGGCAGGCATTATGGCGACATGGAAAATGCCAGCTTCACCACCGCCGCCACCCTGCGCGAGGCGGGCATCCCCTTCGCGCTGCAGTCTGGCTACGAGGCCTATGTACCCAAGACCCGCGTGATCCTGTGGGAAGCGGGCTGGGCGGCGGCCAATGAGCTCGCACCCGAGCATGCGCTGGCCTCGATCACGATCGAAGCAGCCCGCGCCATTGGCGTGGGAGAGCGCGTCGGCTCGCTGAGCGTCGGGAAGGATGGCGATGTCGTGCTGTTCGATGGCGACCCGCTGTAATACACCAGCCATGTGACCGGTGTCGTGATCGACGGGCGCGTGGCGAGCCGGGAGGTGCGCTGAACCGAGCGCCCTTCCAGCTCAGTTCTCCTTGCAGCGAACCCAGTGGGTCTTGCCGGCCCATGTGACCTGCCCGTCGTAGGTCAAGCCGTTGCGCTTCGTCCGTATGACCAGCAGCGTGTTCATCATGTCGGCATCGGTGAGCTCGACGCGCATTTCCTCGTCGTCCAGCCACCATTGCGGCGCCTGAACAGGAATCTTCTTGCCATCGACCCACAGCTGTTTCGCTATGATAGGCGCGCCGGGGACGTGGCCGAAGCCGATGGAGACCTTGATCTCCGGTTCCGCTGCCGTCGTGCAGAGCAGGCCGCCGGTCGCGGCTGCCGGACTGGAGGCGAGTGCAGCAGTCATCGCGGCGATCGATAGCAACATACGCATTGGCTCGAGCTGCCATGCGTTTGCTGAACTTTGGCTGTCGGGCATTAACCATTGCGTACCGCCCGTTGCGATAGTCTCGCCGCGTCAGGAGATGATTCGATGAAATTCGTGAAACTGGAATCGCGCGGCGGCAACTACCTCGTCGTCGCCAGCAATATTGCGTGGCTCAGGACCGCCGAGAACGGCCAGACCAATGTCGGCATGGTCGGCGGCCAGCCGCTGCTGGTCACCGGCTCCATCGAAGAGGTCGCGCAAAAGATTACCGATGGCATCGCCGCCAACGGATGATGGAAGAGCCGGGAAGCGTTAGGGCGTCCCGGCCCCTCTCAACCCTTGTCGCTATCCAGCCACTCGAGCAGGCTGGCGAGGCAATCGCGCGCCAGCATCTTGCACCGCTCGGGGCTCCACCCCTGTTCGGGCTCGGGGCTGGCCGGATTGTCCTTGTAAGGCATTTCCAGCGTCATCGCCGTCGCGCCGAAGCGTTCGGCGACCTGATTGGTGCTCATCGACAGATTGGCCTTGCCCGGTGCCGATTTGGTATAACCTTGCTCGGTCTGGAAATCGGGCGTGCGCCGGTCGAGAATGCGTTCGTACAAATAGAAGCGCTCTCCATGCTCGTCGGTCCAGCTCGGGATGCCTTCATAACCCGCGAGGAAGGCGACCGGGATCGCCTCGTCGCCATGCACGTCCATCGCGAAATGCACGCCGGTCTCGTCCATGGCATTGCGGATGGCGAGCACTTCGGGGCTCTTCTCGGCCGTCGGATTCTCCCATTCGCGGTTGAGGTTGGTACCCACCGCATTGGTGCGCAGGTGCCCGCGCTTCGATCCGTCGGGATTTGCGTTGGGCACGACATGCAGGCGGCAGCGCTGGCGCAGCAGGCGGCCGACGCTGTCCGACGGGTCGGTCAGCACTTCGAGCGCGCCTTCCATCCACCATTCGGCCTGCGTCTCACCCGGGTGCTGGCGCGCATAGAGCCAGACTTGCATCTCGCCCTCGCCCATCGAGAGGCAGTCGATCGGCTGCCCGTCTAGCGTCGTGCCGAGGTGTTTGTATTCCACGCCTTCGCTGGACGCGGCTTCGGCCACGAGATCGTGGTGACGGTCCATCGAGTAGGGCGCGAAATAGGCGAAATAGGCGATGTCGCTGGCGGGGGAGTAGCGGATCGTCAGTGTGCCGTTGTCTGCACTTTCGTCCCAGTTCGATGCGGCACGTCCCCAGTAGTCGCGATCTTCCGACACGCAGGCATCGTATTGCGGCCAGCCGCCCGGATAGGCGCTGTCATTGAGGCCGGTGATCTTCACTTCGAGTTCGCGCCCCGCAGCGCCGCTCACGCGGAAGTGGAACCACTGCGCAAATTCGCTCTGGTGGTCCTTGCGGATGGCCAGCTTGGCACTCGCACCGTCGACGGACAGAACTTCGATATTGCCGCTATCGAATGCGCAATCGATATGGATGTCGTTCACTCAGCTACCTTCACTTCGATCGTTTCGCCATTGTTCCCGGGGAACTCCCGGAACAGCGCGGAGGCGACCGTCTGGGCGTTCGCCGTGCCGCGTGCAAGGGGGGAGTCTTCGGGCGGGCTGAAATCCGCGCGACCTTCCCACAGGCTGGCACCGCTCGCTGCTTCGCTGATGCGAACCGACAGTTCCGTGCCGAGCCGATCCCTCTCTCCGCCGCCGAGGTTGATGCCGATCCCGACACCGACGCCGGAACCGTAGCCTCCCGTCCGCCCGCCGACCCCGACGCTTACAGGGCTGCGGCGGCCATTCGATCCGATGACATAACCATCGACCCCGACCTGGGCGATCTGGCTGGCGCTGGCGCGGTCGGTCTCGACATAGCCGAGCGCGGCGAGTTCGCGCGCCACGGCGGCCTTGTAGGGTGCCATGGCCAGGCTGTCGCCATCGGTGCCGGGCATGGTCTCGACGAAGATCGTGCCCTGTCCGAGCCGGGCAACGCTTTCGGGGGCGACGAACCGTGTCACTTCGACCGGGCCCGGCGGTGTTGCACATCCGGCAAGAGCGAGCGCGGCACACAGGCCGCTTAGCGATATCATCGGTTTCATCATGCGATCCTTTCACGTCTCGTCGCCAGACTGCGACAGTTGCCCAACGCATGGGCAGGGCAATCCGCTCCGGGACGTGGCGGCAGGCGCTCTAG
>JAPYPR010000027.1 GCA_029937545.1 Erythrobacter sp.
TGAATAACCGAAATCTCTTTCGCTTAGCGCTTCGAAGGATTGGTAGCGGAGGAGGCGCTATAACTTTTGTCTCAGGCAATTTCAGAGCGTCTCTAAGTACACTGTAAAATCAGTCGTTTATCGGATACAAAGTTCGCGGTCGGTCGCCCTGATTTGCCCGAAACCACGTCAAAACGTGGGAACGAATGTGGGACCGATTAGGGGCAAAAATGGCCTGAAAAGTCCCTGACAGGGAACCGAACCTGATGGCGCTGACGATACTCAAAGTGAAGCACGCGAAGCCCGGACGTCATGTCGATGGCCGGGGCCTTTGCCTCGTGGTCAAGCCAAGCGGGGCGCGGACCTGGGTGCTGCGAATGCAACACAATGGGAGGCGACGCGATTACGGTCTCGGATCAGCCCTGGATGTATCTCTGGCTGATGCGCGCGAGGCTGCGGCAGCGCTGCGACGACGTGTGCGGGAAGGTCACGATCCAATCGCTGAAAGGAGGGAAGCGCGCAGAATTGCGCCCAACTTCGAAGCAGCGACGCGCGCTTGCGGAGATACCTTGCGCGAGGGCTGGAAAGAAAAGCACTTCGAGAAGTGGATCAGCAGCTTCGAAAGGCACGTCTTCCCGCTCATAGGATCGAAGCCGGTTGATCGCATCGACAGTGCCTGCGTCGTCGAGGCCCTGTCGCCAATCTGGTTGGAGATCCCCGAAACTGCCCGCCGCCTCTTGCAACGCATCGGCGTTGTGTTGGACTTTGCACATATCAAGGGATGGGTGCCGGAAGAAGTCTCCCTTCGATCCGTTCGCAAGGGCCTGCCGCGCCAAAACGACAAACGCGGCCATATGGCCGCTATGCCTTACGCCGATGTGCCTGCCTTGATGAAGAAGCTAGCGGCTGCACAACCCACGACCGGGCGCGATGCACTGCGCTTCACAATCTACAATGCTGTCCGTTCGAACGAAACGCGGCTGGCAGTCTGGACGGAGTTTGATCTGGACAACGCAATATGGACCATCCCAGGCGAACGCATGAAAGCGAGGGAAACGCATGTTGTCCCGCTTTCGCCCCCTGCCCTCAAATTGCTTCAAAGGCTTTGGCAGGAGCGGACCAGCGACACTGGCCTAGTCTTTACCAACAACGGAACGAAGCCAATCAGCGATATGACGATGACCAAGCTGTTGCGCGACGACGGCATTGAAGGTGTGACCGTCCACGGCTTCCGTTCGACCTTCACCGACTGGTCTTCTGAGCAAACCGATTTCCCGAAAGAAGTCGCGGACAAGGCGCTGGCGCACAAACTGCCCAATAAGGTTGAAGCCGCCTACCGCCGCACCGACTTCTTCGAAAAGCGGCGCGCGCTAATGGCAGCGTGGGCTGCGTTTTTGCATCGGACACCGGACAAGAGCGAGAAGCGTGCCCAAGATGCAGTCGATTTTGCTAATTCGGCACGCGCTGCCGCCTGACCAATTCGTGCAAGCTGGCAGTGGTAACGCGTGTTGCCTTTCCAATCTTCACGGTCTCGAGTTCGCCACTTGAGATCAGTTCGTAGAGCTTTGTGCGCCCGATACCGATCATGCGGGCAGCGTCATTAACCCTGACGCAGATCGGCTCGACAGGTTGCGACCCGCTCATTCTGCCGGTTCCTCTTCACGATAACGTGCGGGATCGG
This sequence comes from Erythrobacter sp., assembly GCA_029937545.1. Classification (GTDB taxonomy): domain Bacteria; phylum Pseudomonadota; class Alphaproteobacteria; order Sphingomonadales; family Sphingomonadaceae; genus Qipengyuania. The sequence continues at coordinate 1,661 of JAPYPR010000027.1, forward strand.
CGATCCAGCGATTGATTGCGGACTCATGCCAGCCTGCGCCGTGGACGCTTATCTTCACCTGTGACGGGAAAGTCCCCTCGGCGATCTTGCGATAGATGGTGGAGCGGGAAAGGCCGGTACGGTCGAGCACGGTCTTCAAGCGGATGATGCGTTCTGTGTTGGACATTGGGCGTTCTCACTTTGACATTGACAGCCCCTCAATGGAGCATAATGAGAACTTTCTAACGCAACACAAGGGTCAGTCCGAGTTGGAAATCGGGCAAATCTTCAACGATTTGCGGGAATTGAAACGTCTATGGACGGTTAGAGACTTTGGCGGACAAATTGCTCAACAGCTGTCGGTTCTGAAGATTTTCGCGCCCAGCGCGAATTAGCGACCGATGCGCGCGAAATTGCGACGGCAAGGACGTATTTCCGCGCCAGCGGCACCAGAATCTGCGCGAATCGAGTTGAGAATGCGCTGCTATCCCGATCCTTGCTGATTTCCCGATTTGCATGGGGCGAAAGAATTTTCTGCTGTCGAACCTGGCCGCCCGCAACGACTGAAACTGGGCCGCAAGCAGAATGGCTGGTTCACTGATCGAACTACGCGACTGCCGCCATTTGCGGTATAAATATTGGAGCGGTTACTGATCCAGGATGCCGATACGCATGTTTGGCCCGAATCTGACCGAACTGGCGTTTCGTCCATGTGCTCACGATACCAAGATTCAAGCCTTTGGTACGGCCTGATGTCTCTCGTATGACATCTCGAAAGGCAGTTAACTGCTAAACCACCTACGACAGGCGCGGCTGAGGCTGGTGGCGTCGGCGTAACCCAGTTGTTCGGCCATCTTGTCGCGACTCATCGTGCCGGATGAACGCAACCGCGCTGACCTTTCCCGCAGGATTTCGTTCAGCAGTTTGCGAAAAGGACCTCAATTCGGGCATTCTCGCTTGATGATCGGTACAAAGGCACTCGAGATCAGCCAAGCCCCAGTTCCTTGGCGTACTGCTCGCGCATGATGAACTTCTGAATCTTTCCCGTGACTGTCATCGGGAATTCGGAGACGATCTTGATGTATTTCGGGATCTTGAAATGCGTGATCTGACCTTGGCAATAGTCCCGAACCGCATCTGATTGTAGATTTGAACCCGGACGAGGCTGGACCCACGCTGCAACCTGTTCGCCATATTTCGCGTCCGGCAATCCGAATACCTGCACTTCCGCGATGTCGGGATGCGTGTAGAGATACTCCTCGATCTCGCGCGGATAGATGTTTTCGCCGCCGCGAATGATCATGTCTTTGATCCGTCCGGTGATCTTTACGTATCCATCGGCATCCATTTCACCGAGGTCGCCTGAGTGTAGGAATCCCTCCTGGTCGATGGTGGCCGCGGTGAGTTCCTCGTCGTTCCAATAGCCTGCCATCACGCCATACCCGCGTGAGCAAACCTCACCGGTTTCCCCGATCTTGCAGGTATTGCCAGTCTCCGGATCGACGATTTTCACTTCCCAGTTCACATGCGGCCGACCGACTGTGCCGGTGCGTTGTTCGAACGTGTCGTCAATCGCGGTCATTGTGTTGATTGGGCTACATTCGGTTTGCCCATAACCAATAACCAGCTCTCTTTGCCCGAATTCATCGATCAGGCGTCGCATAAGCTCGACCGGACACAGCGATCCTGCGATCACGCCAGTTCGAAGGCTGCTGGTATCGAACTCGGACCTATTGGGCAGATCCAGCTCTGCAAAGAACATTGTAGGCACTCCGTGGAGCGCCGTGCATTTCTCGTCACTGACTGCGCGCAGCGTGTCCACAGGGTCAAAAGCCTCGCCAGGAAACACCATGGTTGCTCCCACCGAAGCGCAGCACAAAACGCCGGCCACCATCCCAAAACAGTGATAAAGCGGTACCGGAATGCATAGGCGATCTTCCGGCGTCAGCCGCATGTACTGTGCAATAAAGTATGCGTTGTTCAGGATGTTTCGATGCGTCAGCGAGGCGCCCTTAGGGTTGCCAGTGGTCCCGCTGGTGAACTGGATGTTGATGATATCGTCCGCTGACAGTCGCTCGCCGACGCTTCTGGCGGACCGGATCAATTCCTCGTTGGCAAGCGCGCAAACCTCAGCGAAGTTGAACATTCCCGGAGTCTTCTCATCGCCCATCCGAATAACGGAGCGCAGGTGTGGGAGCTTCTTTGAATGCAGCGCGCCAGGATCAGCCTCTGCCAATTCGGGAGCCAGCTTCTGGATCACCTCGAGATATTGGCTGGTCTTGAACGCTTCTGCTGACACGATCGCCTTACACTCGACCTTGTTGAGAGCGTATTCGAGCTCGTACAGGCGGTAGGCTGGATTGATGCAAACGAGGATTGCGCCGATCCGCGCTGTTGCCAGCTGTGTCAGCACCCATTCAAAGCGGTTCGGCGACCATATCCCGACGCGGTCACCTTCCCTGATGCCGATGGCGAGGAGCCCTGCGGCAAACTGGTCGACTTCGTTGCGAAGCTGGTCATAGCTCCAGCGAACATCCTGATGAGGCATCACAAGCGCCGGGTGGTTGGGATCGCAATCGACGACCTCGTCGAAGCGCGCACCGATCGTCATTTCGAGCATTGTGGCTTTGTCGCCCTCGCGCTCTGCGAGTGTGGTCATCATTTTCTCCCAGATTCAGACTTAGCCAAAACGCGTGGCACGAACTTATCTTTTCAGTCAGCACGTATGGTCATCGCCACACACTATTCCCGACAATGTGATCCGGTAGGGCTCCCTTCAGTCAAGGCCGGCGAGGAAATCGACGATTTCCTTGCGCTTTACTTCATCGGCGACGCCTCCAAACGCCATCCTGGTTCCGGAGACTGTCTGTTGCGGAGACTTAATGAATGCTTCAAGCGTTTCGGCGTCCCAAACAATACCGGAGTTTTTTAGTGCGGGTGAATAGTTGTAATCGCCCCGCGACCCGGCTTCAGTCCCTAAAAGTCCTGCAAGGTGTGGGCCGATACCCTGAGGCTCGGCCTTATCAACCTTGTGGCATACGGCACATTGAGCGAACGCTGCGGGTCCGTTGTCACTTATCTGCGCAACTTCCGCTTCTTCCGACAACGAATCCTCGACTTGAACGGTCTCTTCAGGATCTGCCTGAGGCGTAGTACTTCCACTGCAGGCCACTAGGACCAGCATCGCCGGACTAATCAGCGCGAAACTCTTGGCGTTAAGTCTTGCCATAGAAATACTCCCTCCAAACCCGGTCAAGCGCCACGTTCGACTTCTGGTTCAATCATCTTGCAATATTCACCACTCTGGGCTGCGTGTATTCGGCCAGTCCCTCGGTGGACTGTTCCACGCCGAGGCCGGAGCTCTTGTATCCGGCCATAGGAATATGCGGGCCGATGGCCAGGTGCTGATTGACCCAAACCTGTCCGCTTTCAATGCGATCGGCTATGGCTGCGGCCCGGTCAGTATCCTTGGACCACACCGAAGCGCCGAGTCCGTATTCGCTTGCATTTGCCCGCGCAATGACGCCCTCATCGTCGGCAAAAGAAATGATCGGCAGGATGGGACCGAATTGTTCCTCATCAACGATCCTGTCGCCGTCTTTCACATCGCGTACGATGGTTGGACGCATAAAGTAGCCGCCCTTGTCCAGGACTTCACCGCCAGCGATCACATTCCCATCGCGCTTGGCCGTTTCGAGAAACTCCTGAACCTTTTCGAACTGCATCTTGTTTTGGATCGGGCCGATCTGTGTGCCTTGGTTCATGCCATCATCGACAATCGCCCCATCGGCAAGCCTCGCCAGCTCCTCGCACATTGCGTCATAGATATCCTCATGAACGTAGGCACGCTTGACCGCGAGGCAGACCTGGCCACAATTCAGGAACGCGTTATTGAAGATCTGTTGTGCCGTCTCCTTCACATCGACATCGTGAAGTACGATTGCCGGATCGTTTCCGCCCAGTTCTAGCGTTATTCGTTTGAGCGTGCTGGCAGTGTTCCCAGCGATCGCCTTGCCTGTGGCAGTCGAGCCGGTGAAACCAACTTTCGAGACATCGGGATGCGAGGTCAGGTGCGGTCCCAGATCGTTCGCATCAGTGATGATGTTGACTACACCTGCCGGGAAGACTTCATGGCAGATCTCACCAAGAAGCAATGCGGTAACTGGTGTCGTTGGCGCGGGCTTGAGGATGATTGTGTTTCCAGCAAGCGTCGCCGGGCCAATCTTCCAGCATGCTACGAGCAGTGGGAAGTTCCATGCGATAATCCCCACGACGACACCCAACGGTTTATGTTGAAGTGCGACATAAGCGTTCTCATCGTCCTGGATCACCCGGTCGGGCAGCTCGAGAGTGGCATAATGGCGCAAGAATCCCTCAGTCCAGGCAACTTCGCCCTGTGCTTCGGTCAATGGCTTGCCCTGCTCTGTCGTCAGAACGCGGGCTAGTTCGTCTCCGCGCGCAGCGATAGCATCTGCCAACTCGGTGAGTTTTGCCTGGCGATCAGCGAATGCGACATCAGCCCAACTTGTCTGTGCAATCTTGGCGGCAGAAATAGCTTGGTTTGCCTGAGCCTTCGACGCGCGAGGGACAACGGCAAATGTCTTGCCGGTTGCGGGGTTTATGACTTCCATTGTGTCGTCGCCTGCGACCAACTCACCGCCAACGAGCATCTTGTATTCTGGCATGTCCTCTCTCCAGCATCCCTTGCAATTGATCGCTCTTACTGAGTCAGCCGGTGTGGTATTCGTATCAAGAGCCAGCTAGAGCGAGTTTACGATTCGACGAAACCTTGTCATGTGTCCTAATTATTTTTGGCAGCTTTTTCAAGCAGGATGTAGCCTTGCCCCATACCCGCGCTGAAACGTTGAAATTCAAGAATATAACTGTCGCGGACTTGGCATTTCCCAAACGCGATGGTGGCTACAGCAAAGGACATCGCACTCGCGAACAGATTCTCCATGCTGCGTTAGTGATCCTGGTCGCAGAGGGATATGCTGCAATGACCATGAGGCGTGTTGCCACAGCCTGCGACATGAAACTTGGCAATCTAACCTACCACTTCCCAACTCGGGAAGACCTAGTGCGCGAGCTACTCAACGCCGTTATTACCGCCTACGAAATCGAGTTTGACAAATTTTTGCACCTTCCCGGTGTCTCGCCAGAAGAGAAGCTAGCGGAAATTTGCGGCCTCATTCTGGAAGATATTCGCACCGAAAAGACCACACGCGTCTTTCCCGAATTGTGGGCGCTTTCGAATCACGACGAATTTGTGCTCGAACGGGTTCAGGATCTTTATGCCCGAGCGCGGGCACCACTGATGCAAGTCATTCGCGAAATTCGTCCCGACCTTTCGCCACAGGCTGTAGCTGATCTCGCCCTGTTTATCTCGGCATCTATGGAAGGCCTTACAATTTTTGCCGGAAACAAGAAGCCCTTTGAGCCGCGAATGCCTCAACTCGAGACTATCGCGATTCAGTCATTCGTCGAGACAGTGAGAGGCTACGGGCAGGAAGACTGAAGAACGGACGGGAGTGTCGTAGGGATTCCTGGTTGCGGGGCAATTGCTTTCAATGAGCAGGCGCTCGTCGCATTGGGCTCAACTCTATTGACCTTGGCAATAGGCGTTGAAGTGAAGGCTTGGTCAAACAACGCATCGACAGGCGCGGTTTCATTCAGATTTCCGGACTGCCTAACTTTCTTAGCAGCTCGGCCCGATGGGCCGCAATTCGATCGACAATTGGGCGGTCCCTAAGCACAGCCACTTCGGCGGTGGTATAGGGTTCCCAGCGATCCAAACTTTCCGGCTGCGAGAACTCTTGCATCATCCAGTTCGCAAGTTCGGTTAGCTCGTCGTCAGTTAGTGGGGAGCGCGCCATTCCGGGGACTCGAATGAGAAATTCACGCCCCTCCGGGATCCGCTGAAACCTGTTAAGCGCAACTAGTGGAGGTACGCCCCTGGCTGCGCTCCCCGATCCGTCGGGGCCATGACACCCTTGGCAATTCATTCGCCAGTTGAACTTGATTCGCTCCGCTAAGCGCTTCGGATCATCATTTCCGGAAGGCTCGGCCGTACCAAGGTTGGTGAGTGAATCGGCATCTGCCGTAACTCTGCCGTCGCATGCACCGAGCGAAAGGAGCACTGCGAACAGGCCCAGACATCGCCAAACTGTCGTTATGCCTGCCAATTTCAAAGCGCTTATCCAGCAGCGGGATCGTCCACGGCGAGCCCAACAATGATCGCTGTCGAGCAATTATATGCCTCTGTTGTCGACCCAAGACACCAATTGATGTCATTGTTTGCCTGCGGCCGCACCATTGGTTTGTCGTCTTCATTTCGATTGCACAAGCATCGGCCGCAAGAAGTTGTGCCGCAGCAATCATTGTATGAGATCACATAGTTGCGCCCATCTGCAGGGTTCTTGCAGGTCCCAACCCATGTGATGGGCGACATCTCCGTGCCCGGCGGGCAACTGGACGTGGTTCCACCACAACAGGCGCAAAGAAAACCATCAATCCCGCAATAGCGCCAATAGTCGCAACGTGTCGGATCCCCAGGGTCATTCAGTTTCCCGGTAGTTTGAGGAGCCACGCTGGGGCTGGCGTCACCGCCTCCTGCGGCGCGCGCGACAGGCAGGAGCGGAATTGAGGCGATGCCAACCAACCCGCCACCAAGCACCGCAAAAATTCCACGCCTTGAAGTTCTCTTGGCAATGCTGCGGCCACGGGCCTCAATCCACTTGTCCAGCCGCGAGGTCATGCCCGTTCCCCTTCCATCATATATTGCTGCAGTGAAACTACACCCCGCTCGCTTGCCTCGAACAGACTCTCAAGATGTTCGCGAGTGTTTACGAGGCCAAATGCCTCCACCCGACCCTCGGGGCTTAAGAGCACTGCGTAAGGGAGCTTGGAGATGCCCAATTCCATGCCGAGCCGGTCGGACAAAACATAGCCAAACTTCTGCAACCCCTCGTCAGCAATGAAACGCAGATGTTCTTCAATGTCTTCGCCTGCGCTAGCCAGGAGGAACTCCGTGCTCCCACTCTCAGCCGCAGCCAACGACCGGAATGCCGGCAGGATACTCTTGCAGACAGGGCAGTCCGGAGCGGCAAAAAAGACAAGCTGCGCTCTGCCGTCTGTTCTTCCTGATCCGAGAACAACATCACCGCCGTTTAGCGAACGCTCACTGCGGCCAGGCAGCTCGAGACCTTTGGCGAGCACTTTGCTGGTCGCAAGAGCGCCTGCAGGTGCTATCCGCTCGTAGAGCACCCCAACCTGCCGCAGAAGCAAGAGATTGAATCCGGCCAATAGGATAACCGCCACCCAAAGCGCGATTTGCGAAGCAATAAGGACATTGGTCAACATGTCATAGCCCCTTCCGGAAAGAACTGAGCCGTGCGTGGTTGGCCAGACCAACCCTCATCGACTCCTGGAGAAGTAGGAAAGCAAGACCGCTCAACGCTGCATTGATGTGGATGAGAACCGGCTCTGGTTGGCCCGCTGAAAGCAAGGTAGCTCCCGCCAATGCGATATAAATCAGGTTGCGGACCACTTGACCCCACCCAAGTTTCGCGGCCTGTGAGCCGAAACTACATCCGCAATCGATGCCTGCACGACCTCGCTGAATAGCAGATGCCATGGCGATCATGTATCCACCGAAGATGAGAATAGCGAACGCTACGCCAATTAACCGAGTGGTTGGCACAACCATCATAACGGCGGCAAAGAGCTCAGAAATTGCAAGAGCCGTTGCATATTTGGGTACCGATGATGCCGGAACGATTTGGTAAGCGTTCAACGCCGCCACAAAGTCTTCTTTATGCAGGACCTTGTGTGCAGCAGCCAGAACCAGAACCCCAGAAAGGAACCATGCAATCGGAAGAATAAGAGTCGAGGCAATTGTCATTTGCCACTCTCAAACGCGTGAAGAACCAACGGCATTGCGGCTGCGAAGCCACCGATAGTACGAACTTTTTTGTCGGTCTGTAGGTCGTAAACATCAAGCGCCATCGAACCATTCGTGACAAGCATCAATGGCTCATCACCGTGGGAAACTTCGATCGAAACGCTATTCTCGACCAGTTTGATTTTGCGAACAATTTTTCGGACTTCCGGGTCCAGCACCCATACTTCGCCTCCACCGGATTTGTGGTCTCCTGGCTTCGCATTGGCGCGCATCAAGACATAGACCAATCCACCAGAATCGCCTGAAACCATTTGCCAGCCAGAGGGTTTGCGGTCGCTGCCTTTGGCGAAGTACCATTTGTCGAGCGGGGCAGGCGCCTTTTCGCCAAGACGAACACCCTGAAGATAGCCTTCAAAGCTTGGGAAATAGACCACATCGCCAACGGCTGTCGACATCGTGAATAGCGGATTCTTATCGATGTCATTAAATGGCTTACTCTCGCCTCGCTGAGCAACTTCCCCTGAGTTACCGAGATTGAAACTTGCCATGGTGCCGTCGCCGCAAAGCGATGCAAATCCTTGGGGGCCGGCCGGGTACGCGAGGATGCAACCGCCTGTATCCACCTCATTGACAACCTTTCGGGAGTCGAGATCAATCACAGCTACGCCCGTTGCTGGCGTAAACGTGTAAACGAGGGCGAACTTGCCATTGCCAGTGAGCGACAAAGCTGCCTTTTGCGTTACGTTCTGTGCCCGATTGTTATTCGGTAGCAGGACCTCACTTACCGGCTTCAATGTATCCCTGTCGTAGATCGTGAGCGTGTCGGTCCGATCGCCACGGGTGCCCCTGGAGTAATAGGTCTCGGCAACGTAAAGTTCATTGCGCAATGGTGACTGCACGAATGATGCAAATTGTGCTGCATCGAATGCGCCGCGATAATTTCGAGATTTCGCTCCAGCATCAATTACCATTACCTTGCCGATAGCAAGCGTATTAAAATTGGCATCGTGCGCAAAAAACCAATGGTTATCATACTCGCCATTGAGCGTTTCAGATTTGCCTATCTCTTCGGGCTCAAGTGGCGACGAGTCCGTTCCAATCGTGGCAGACTTCGAGGCGTCATCGGACGAATTGTTGCAGCTTGTGACCGCGAGGGCTACCACAATTAGAACCGGTAAAGATCGCAACCTCATTTCGCCCCTCTCCTCAGCAGGGGACAAAAATAGGGCGTATGTCCTAAAATGTAAAGCGCCTCGTTCTGATCATGCTTCCTAAGCACCAGTTGTATGGGATTAATGAGTCCTGAGCCCAGGCTCGTGCCCAAGCCGACGAAAGGTTTGGGCAGCCAAATCATTGTGGCCGGGCTGACGTGTGATCGCTAAGCGATCGAGACGTCCCCTGGTTCTTTGGCACAAGCAATCTCGGGCTTGGCGTCCCGTTAGGTGTCGCTGCTTTCGGACACAGCGTACCTTATGATCGCTTGCAGAGCCTCCTCCTCAATTCCGGCACATTCGGAATTTGGATTAAGCCTCTTGTTCACAAAGAGGACCAGGCCTTCAATCTGCGCCGCGATCATTGTTGCACGATGCGCTGTCTCCTTTTTTGAGAGGTCCGGATTAGCCTGCGAGATAAGCTCGCCAAGATGATGCCGGTGGCGGGCGTAGAGGGTTTCAAGTGCTTCAGCCGCCGCAGTGTCCCGCATTGCCAAGGCCCAGAGTTCGAAAAAGAGCTGCACAGACTCATCGCTGTCCAAGTCATCCAGAAGGTATTTTATGGTAACGGTAAGCGCGTCAATCGGCGAAAAGTCGTCTGACAATTGGTATAGATCTTCGAATTTTGCGAAATAGTATGAGTCGGTCGTAAACTTAATCGTTTCCGATATTAGCTCCTCCTTGTTCTGGAAATAGTATTGTAACGTCTTTAGGTGAATTTGCGCGCGATTGGACACATTGCGCAGCGTAAAGCTTGCGAATCCATCCTCAATTATCGCCGCTCGCGCGGCCTCCAGAATTCGGATCCGCTTCGCGTTTCCGTTCTTGGTTTGACCGGCACCAGCTTCTTTTTTTCGTTCCGCGACCAACAAGCCTTCATTCGCCAATTCCACGCCTCCGTCTGTCATGCTGGAAGGTTCTCCTTAGCCCCAGGCAGGGCGCAAGCGCCGTATCTCGGAAATGGCGGTGTGCCAAATTTTGGGGGGCAGCGTGCTTTACTAAACCGCTGGCCTCACAAAGCAATGTCACTCAGCATTTCGCCATCAAACATAGGCCGCACATCAAATCCGTCAAATGACGGAGAAATCCATTGACTTGGCTCGTTCACTTACATATCCGTCAGATGACGGACAAAATGAATCGGCGGGGAAACTTCTCAATGGACGATGCGGGCGATCAAAAGGCCGGAGAGATGTCCAGGCAGCTCACGGCGTCACGGCGTGCGGTTTTTGCCGGCGCCGGAATTGGTGTCTTGGGTGGTGCCTCGATTCTTGCCGCATGTAGCGAAGAGAAGTCTTCGCTCTTGGATGATGCTCCTACCAACAATCCTGATGTGGTCGTCATTGGCGGGGGTTTCTGCGGCGTTACCGCTGCACGCGAACTCCGTAACCGTGGGCTAAAGGTGACCTTGCTGGAGGCACGGAACCGTCTTGGCGGCCGTACCTTCACATCTGAATTTGCCGGCAAGGAAACCGATATGGGGGGGACTTGGGTTTCTTGGCTGCAACCGCATGTTTGGGCGGAAATCAATCGCTACGGAATGTCGCTTACCGAAACCAAAGGGGCAGCAGCAAGCAAGTTTATCGCGCTCGACTACGATGGCAGGCGTCGCGAAACCTCCATTGACGACATAGGACTCGAACTGGAAGCGTCGTTCGGACAGCTTTTCGCCGATGCCTATGCAATCTTTTCTCGCCCTGCCGAACCGTTCATAGATCGGTCCTGGATCAAGCAGGACAAAATTTCGTTACAGCAACGTCTCAATGAGGCCTCTCTGTCACCAGGCATGAAGGTGTTCATCGACGCTTATCTGACGACGACTGGGTCATCAGTTCCAAGCGAAATTGCCTGGATCGACATGCTCCGCGTCTTTGCGATCTGTGGATTTAGCTTGACGTCGATGAACGACGCAGTGGCGCGTTACAAGGTGACCGGCGGAACTAAGACCTTGCTTGACGCAATGGCGAAGGAGGCGAGGCCGGACATTCGGTTGGACGCCGTGGTCCGGTCGGTAAAGCAATCCAGCGGCGGAGTGCAAGTCGTCACCGAGGACGGACAGCGCTTCAATGCAAAGGCCGCTGTTTGTACTGTCCCATTGAATGTCCTCGAGGACATCGAGTTCAGCCCGCCATTGCCTTCAGGCAAGCTTGAGCCATCGCAGCAGAAACACGCGGGAAGCGGTACGAAAACTCACATACTGCTCGAAGGCAGGCACGAGCCCTTCTCGCTTTGGGCACCGGGCGGCAATGCGCCGATCAACTTTGCGCTGACCGATGGTGAGATCAATGGAAATACAAAGCTGATAGCTTTTGGTCCGTCGCCCAAAACCTTGGACGTGAATGACCAAGAGGCAGTCCAGGCTGCAATCAATCAGTTCTTGCCCGAGGCCAAGGTCCTTCAGTCATTTAGCTACGATTGGAATCTGGACCCGTTCTCCAAGGGGACGTGGTGCATTTCCAAGCCGGGCCAGATGTCGAAATATCTGGAGGATCTTCAGGCGCCAATCGAACGAGTTTTCTTTGCGAGTGCCGACTGGGCGAATGGATTTCGTGGCTTCATCGATGGTGCAATCGAGCAAGGGCTGATTGCGGGGCGAAAAGTCGCAGAGCTCGTGTCGGACCAATGAAGATGCAGCCCAGGATCTCTGGCTGGTTGTGAACGTTTGGTCGAACGCATCGAATCGATCGGTCCGGCAAGAATGGAACTTTGAGATTGATTGATAGGGATTATGGGAGGACGTATCGTGAAACTTGGAGCATATATTGGAGTCGCATCGATTGCCTTGGTGTCAGCGCAGGCTGCGGCAGCCCAAGAGGTCGAAAAACAGCAAGGTGAAAAGCAATTCGAAGAAGGTGTGATCTTGGTCACTGCCGCGAAACGTTCGGAAAGTCTGCAAGACGTTCCGGTCTCAGTCGCCGCAATCACCGGTGATGCGCTCGCGAAGTCGAAGATCACTAACCTCGATGCACTAACTACCAAAGTGTCCAATCTGCAGCTGAACGGGATCCAGGGTGATAACACGCCGATCTTTTCGCTGCGCGGCGTTTCGATGGCGGACTATTCGCTGAACCAGTCCAGCCCGGTCGCTACATATTTTGACGAGGTCTACAAAGGGAATACGGCGCTCTTTGGTGTCGCGATGTACGATCTTGAGCGCGTAGAGGTTCTCAAAGGCCCTCAAGGCACCCTCTACGGGAAAAATACCACAGGCGGCGCAATCAATCTGATAACGCGCAACGCTGAGCTTGGTGATACGAACGGCTATCTCAATGCTGGCTATGGCAACTACGACCGGTTTGATGCCTCAGGAGCGATCAATTTGCCATTGGGTGACGCTGCCGCGCTGCGTGTGGCGGGTACGTTTGCGAGGGCAGACGGATGGTTCGAGAACCAGGTTCCCGGCATGCCAGACCTTGCAGAAGTACGCGAATGGGGGCTTCGGGCCTCCCTCTACGTCGAACCGTCTGACGCAGTGCGCTTCACATTGCGCGGAGCAACCTCGCTCCAAAACCCACACAACTACGGGATTTACGCAACGCCCGAAGCGATCAATCGACCCGGTCTCACAGGGCGCGAGATTGAATCTAACGTCCCCAAACGACGCAGAATTCGCACGCACAGTGTTTCTTTGTCGGCAGAGTTTGACGTTTCCGATTCGCTCACCGTGACATCGATTACCTCATACGACAAAGGTTCGTTGAGCATGATCGAAGATACAGATGGTGTTGCAATACAATTGCTTGAAATTCCGTATGACGATGAAGCCAAGCAATTCACTCAGGACCTTCGGTTGACGAGCGACACCGGCGGACCATTCGATTTTATTCTTGGCGCATACTATTCACGTGAGCGAATTTATAACTCGAGCAACTTGAAAATCGGGCTCGATTTTGATCTTGACGGGAGCGGCGCCGTCGATGTGAACGACTGCCTGTTTGGCTTCGAAGCAGACCCTGCCCTTGGGCTTGCTGGTATTGCCTGCCAGTTCAAGAACGAGTTTAATCAGAACAAGTCCAGCTACGCGATCTACACCGATCTTAAGTACGAGTTGAGTGACAACCTGACATTGCGTGGCGGCCTGCGGTATACACATGACAAGGGGCGGCAGTTTGATTTCGTTTCAAACGTACTTGATTCGAGTGACTCGTTCATCTTCACCTTAATTCCCTCATCTGAACTCAGTTTTTCAACCGACAATCTGTCCGGGAAAATCGGACTCGATTACAAGTTCGATAGTGGCAATATGGTGTATGTCAGCGTTAGCCGTGGCTATCGTGCGCCCAGCTTCAATGCTCAGGCATTCTTTGATCCTTCGGAGCTATCGATCGCCGATGCCGAGAAGGTCACGGCATATGAATTGGGCGCCAAGACACAGTTTGCCAACCGCACCGTGACGCTCAATATGGCAGCATTCTACTACGACTATAGCAACCAGCAGTTCATTAATGTTGACCCTGTGACGGCCGCCCAGACTCTGTTGAATATTCCCAAGTCTCGGATCTACGGAGCCGAAGCTGACCTGAGCGTGCGGGCCAATGATATGCTCTCGTTCCGCGCCGGTATCGGAGTGCTGTCAACGAAGATCAAGCGAGGCAGTGTCAACGGCATTGATGTTGCCGGGAACAAACTCTCGAATGCGCCTGGTTTTACAGCAAATATAGGCGTCGATCTTACATTGATGGATAGCGATGCAGGCAAGATCTCGCTCCATCCCGAATTGGCGTATCAGTCGAGCCAGTTCTTCGAAGTTATCAATGTGCCTCGTTTGCAGCAAGGTGGGTATGCTCTGGTAAATGGACGCATTGACTGGGAGAGCGCAGACGGGCGTTTCAATGCGTCTATTTGGGGTAAGAACCTGGCTAATAAGTTCTATTTTAGCTCAAGCGTCGACCTTCTCTCGGGATTTGGTTTTGACTACAATCACATTGGGGGGCCGCGTACATACGGCGTCACTTTGGGCGTTGCCTTTTGATCCCAAGGTGAAATGAAACTCAAGTGTTTGGGACGATTGGCGGGCTGATCTGATGTAAGGCAGACCAGCCCGCTCCTGGTCTTGGACCACAGAATCGCCTGGGCTCCGGCAAACCAGAAATGCCTGCCTTAGAATTGGATGACTTGCGCAGTTGGCGTCGAAAAACTCGCAGAACCAGGAAAGGAAACTCGTAGTGGTGTGTGAGAAGCTCGTTCGCTTGACGCTCGTCATATCATGCATTTTTGACCTGGTTGTTTCACCGGTGATCGCCTTCCCTGAGTCAACTGCTGGCCAAATTCTTGGTTTGCCGTCAGGAGTACCCCTGCTCTACGGCGCGCTGTTGGGGTTCGTGATCCTCCTTTTTGGTCTCATATATGGCTGGCTGGCTACTCGGCCTTCAATCGATCAACCTCTCCTCTTCGTCAGCGCTGTCGGCAAGGTCGCTTTCCTTTTGATCATTTCCGGTGTTTGGCTCGCCGGCCAGGGCTCTGGGGTGCTTACTGCTCTGGCTGCGACCGATGTATTGACTGCGATACTTTGGTTTTGGTGGCTTGGAACCAATCTGAACCGCCCCGGGATTGTTGGAGGCCCCAACTCCTAAGAGGAAGGGTCAATGAGCAAGACGACGATCAAGTTTTCACCCGAGGTTCGCGAGCGGGCGGCTCGCATGGTTCTCGACGGCGGGAAGGAACATCCATCTCGGTGGGCGGCGGTTTTATCGACTCCCTACGATGACGAGCCGAGGGAATCGGCGTTTGTAAAGGATGCATAGGAAGCTGAGGAACGGAATTGCCGCCTGACTGCCGTCACGGGCGCGCCAACCTGAAAGAGATCATGAGCTACGCACCACGCACACAGGACCAGCTCCTTGCGCTGAGGATCAATGCCGGGATCGAGGAGCTCGCCGAGCACGAGTGCTACGTCGATGCCACACCGGACCTTGTCGAGGCGATTGTTGAGGGCATCGGGCAAATAGCCGCAGGCGAGTGGGCGCCGACCAACCGCTGCGGAGATGAGCAGGGCGCGACAATATCGGATGGCGAAGTCTTGCTCCCGTCGGGCTTTGCCGAAGCCTACAACGTCTATGTCGAAGCGGGCTGGTACGGGATCGCTGCCCCAGTTGAGCATGGCGGACAAGGGCTACCCGGCAGCCTTGCCGCCTGTGTGCTGGAGAATCTCGGCACCGCGAACATGGCCTTCGGGTTACTGCCGATGCTCTCGGTCGGCGCGCTTGAAGCTATCCAGCACCATGGCAGCGAAGCCCAGCGCGCGACCTATCTCGACAAGCTGGTCAGCGGCGAGTGGTCGGGCACGATGAACCTTACCGAGCCTCAGGCGGGCAGCGACGTGGGCGCGCTGCGCACCACCGCGACGCCGATCACAGATGGGCCGCACGCCGGCAAGTATCGTATCAGCGGCACGAAGATCTTCATTACCTGGGGCGAGCACCGGCTGGTGGAGAACATCATCCACCTCGTGCTTGCCCGGTTGCCCGGCGCTCCGGAAGGCTCGCGCGGCATCTCTTTGTTCGTCGTGCCGAAGTTTCATGTCGGCCAGGACGGCTCGCTCGGCGCGCGCAACGATCTCAAGGCCGTGAGCCTCGAACACAAACTCGGCATTCATGCCTCGCCCACCTGCGTGATGAGTTTCGGCGAGAACGGTGAGTGCATCGGTGAGCTGGTCGGCACGGAGAACGAGGGCCTCAAATGCATGTTCACGATGATGAACAACGCCCGCGTCAACGTCGGCAATCAAGGCGTGCAAATCGCCGAACGCGCCACGCAGCAGGCCACTGCGTTTGCCATGGAGCGTATCCAGTCGCCGCGCGCGGGTTCGCCAGAGAAGACCCCGGTGCCGATTATCGAGCACCCGGACGTGCGCCGGATGCTGCTGCGCATGCGCGCGCTGACCGACGCGGCGCGCGCGCTGCTCTACTACACGACTGGCCAGATCGACCGCGGCAATCTCGGCGATGAAGCCGCCGCACTACGCGGCGAGGTGCTCGTTCCCATGCTCAAGGCATGGGGCACCGACATCGGATGCGAAGTCGCCAGCCTTGGCGTGCAGGTCCACGGCGGTATGGGCTTTATCGAGGAAACCGGGGCGGCACAGCATTATCGCGACGCGCGCATCGCCCCGATCTATGAAGGAACCAATGGCATCCAGGCCGCCGATCTCGTGACGCGCAAGCTCGGCCTCGATAACGGCGAAGCACTGACCTCGCTGCTAACTGAAATCGTGTCCGAGACGGGAGCGCATCCCGAACTACAGGCGCTCGCAAGCGATTGCAGGGCGGTCGCCCAGTGGATGCGCGAGACCGCCTCGCTCGACGACAGGCTGGCGGGCAGCGTTGCGTTTTGCACGATGTGCGCAGTGGCGGTTGCCGGGTGGCAGTTGATTGGTCAGGCTGACGCGCTTGGAGCCGAGGATTCAGCCTTTGCTCGATTAAAGCGATCTTCGTTGCGGTACTTAGTAGAGGTGATCGTGCCGGAGACGGCCGGGCTCAGAAAGTCCGCAATGTTCGGCTCAACCGATTTGTACGCCCTCGAAGCAACAGACCTTGTGTCAGCAACGTGAAAAGCCAGTCCAATCGCGCAAAGTGACTGCAGGAGACCTGACGGGAATTTGAGAGGAAATGTGGAAACTCCCAGGCGCCCACTTCTGTCGGTATCGAGGGCGGATCAGTTTGGATGGAGCGACCCGATATTCCGCGAGATCGCTTAATTCCATCAATTTGAAAACACGTCCGCTTTCGAGATTGGTACTTGATTCCTAAAACGGCCGAAATTAGGGCGCTTAGCTGCCATCAGCCAGCAGACGAAAAGCCATAAGAATTCTCCATGACGCTCATCTATCTCAGCCCTGCTTCTCCGCCTCAAACGCCCGCTTCCCCTTGCGCCGGAACAGCACCAGCGCCTGCGCGCCATCCGGCCCACGCAGCTTGGCGGCGACGGTGAGGAAAGCGCCGTAGAGCGCCGCGCGATCATCATCGGTCAGCTCGATCAGATCGGCCTTTGCAACGAGGCCGCCCAGTTCGATCAGTTGCCGGGTCCGTTCGCGGCGTTTCACTTGCCATTCGCGCATGTCGGTTCGTGCCTTTGCTGCCTCAAGCCGATGCCGCGCCGCCGTCGAGCGGCAAAGTGCCTTCCGACTGCTGGTGACGTCTGCTCGAAGTGTCGCGTGACTTGCCCTGAAAGAAGGCCGCGCCGCGCTTGCGCCAGCCCTCCCCGGTTGCCTTGTCGGTATTGGCCGCTGCATCGAGCAGCGCGCCTGCCAGCACATCGGCATCGAGCGCGTCGGCTCCGGTTGCCGTGACCAGCGCGCCAAGGTCGCGCACGCGGCGTTCCTTCAATTGCTTTGCCTTCTCAGCCAGGGCCTTGAGTTCCGAATCAAAATCGCGGGGTTTGCGCATGTGTGGTCTCCATCGTTGGTGTGATGGAGCCATGATAATATGGGCGGTAATCCAATGCAGTAAGGTCGCCGGGACAGTGTGATACCGCCTAGTCCCGATCAGGATTTTATCATGAGAGGGCGCGCTTATACGTCGTGCCGACGCAGGCTTTGCGGTGTAACTGGATTGCCGTCATGGCAATCTTTCACTTCAGCGCAAAGGTTATTGGACGGTCGAGCGGACGCAGTGCCGTTGCGGCGGCGGCCTATCGTGCAGGCGAGCAGATGCACGATCAGCGCATCGACAGAACCCACGATTTCACCAACAAGGCAGGCGTCCTTCATTCCGAAGTGATGCTGCCCAAAGGCGCGCCCGAAGCTTTCGCCGACCGCGCCACCTTGTGGAACGCGGTCGAGGCCGCCGAGAAGCGCAAGGATGCCCAGCTCTCCCGCGAGGTTGAGTTCGCCCTGCCCCGCGAGCTGTCGAAGAAAGACAACATCAGGCTGGCTCGCGAATTCGTGAAAGCCGAGTTCGTCGAGAAAGGCATGATCGCCGATCTCAATGTTCATTGGGATATCGGCGGAGACGGCAGGGCCAAGCCGCACGCGCATGTCATGCTGACAATGCGGGAAATTGGGCGCGAGGCCACCAAGGACGGCTTTGGCGCGAAGGTCCGCGAATGGAACAGGACCGCGCTGATCGAACAATGGCGCGAGCGCTGGGCCGATCATGTCAACCGCGCTTTGGCCGAACGCGACATCGATGCCCGTATCGATCATCGCAGCCTGGAGGCGCAGGGGATTGCTCTCGAGCCGCAGGACAAGATCGGTCCCGCCGCCTCGCGCATTGGCGGACGCGGGCTTGAAGCCGAACGGATTGAAGAACACCGCGCGATTGCCCAACGCAACGGCGAGCGGATTATCGCCAATCCCGCGCTGGCACTGGATGCAATCACGCATCAGCAAGCCACATTCACCAAGCGCGACCTGGCCGCATTTGTTCACCGGCACAGCGACGGCAAGGAGCAGTTCGACACGACCTACAATGCCGTGCGCGCATCACCCGACCTGATTGCGCTGGGCAAGGACGGACGCGGGCAGGACCGCTTCACTTCGCGCGCGATGATCGAGACCGAACAGCGCCTGCATCGCGCCGCCGACATGATGGCGCAGCGCGACCGTCACGCCGTCAATGATGTGCAGCGGAACGCCGCGTTTGCAAGCGCGGCCAAGCGCGGCCTGGTGCTGTCCGGCGAGCAGAAATCCGCCTTCGAGCATGTCACCAACAGTAAGGGACTTGCCGTGGTCGTTGGCTACGCCGGAACGGGCAAGAGCGCGATGCTCGGCGTGGCGCGGGAGGCATGGGAAAGCGCGGGCTACACTGTGCGTGGCGCAGCCCTGTCAGGCATTGCCGCCGAGGGTCTGGAGAACGGCTCTGGCATTGCTTCGCGCACCATCGCCAGCCTTGAACATCAATGGGGCAAAGGACGCGAACATCTCACGTCCCGCGATGTACTTGTCATCGATGAAGCGGGCATGGTCGGCACGCGCCAGATGGAGCGCGTTCTTTCCCATGCCGCCAAGGCCGGTGCGAAAGTTGTCCTGGTGGGCGACCAGCAGCAGCTACAGGCAATCGAAGCGGGAGCGGCATTCCGCGCGATCCACGAGCGCCATGGCGGGGTCGAGATCAGTGAGGTCCGCCGCCAGCTTTCGGCCTGGCAGCAGGATGCAACCCGGCATCTCGCCACGGGCCGTTCTGGCGAGGCAATCCGGAGCTACGAGGAACGCGGCATGGTCCATGTCGCTGATACGCGAGAGGATGCACGAACGACGCTGATTGAGCGCTGGAATGAGGAGCGGCAAGCCAGCCCAAGCGGCAGCCGGATTATTCTCACCCACACCAATGACGAGGTGCGCGAGCTGAACCACATGGCGCGCGAAAAGATGCGCGTGGCTGGCGCGCTAGGTGTCGATGCCACGATCAAGGCTGCACGCGGCGAACGACAATTTGCATCCGGCGACCGCATTATCTTCCTGCGCAACGAACGCGGGCTTGGAGTGAAGAACGGGACACTCGGCACGGTGGCGAAAGCCTGCGCGCAGCGCATGGCGGTGCGCACCGACGAAGGCCGCGAGGTTGCGTTCGACACCAAGGATTATGCCCATATCGATCACGGCTACGCCGCCACGATCCACAAGGCGCAGGGCATGACCGTGGATCGCGCGCATGTGCTCGCGACGCTGGGTATGGACAGCCATTCCGCCTATGTCGCCATGTCGCGCCATCGCGAAGGTCTGGCGCTGCACTATGGGCGCAATGACTTCGCCGACCAGACCAAGCTGGTTCGGACACTCGGCCGTGAGCGCGGGAAGGACATGGCGGGTGATTACAAGCCCGAGCAGGCTTTCGCCGAACTGCGCGGTATCAGCTTCCGCGAGCGGATCGTGGAGATGGTGCGGCAGGTGCCGGAGAAGGCCAAGTCCATCTTCGGAAACTTCCGTCCGCAGGCGCGGCAGCTTGAGCCGCTTCCGGCACAGTCGAACACGCAGAACGACCAGCGCCGCGCGGTCGAACGCTACGCCCGCGCAGTGGGCGATATCGGCACAATGCAGGCCCAGGGCTTGCCCGTCCTGCCGCACCAGACGGACGCGCTTGAGAAGACAGGAAAGGCGCTCGACGCGATCCGGCCCCATGCCGCCACCGATCTCGCCAAGGCGCTGGAGCGGCGTCCTGAGCTGATCCCCGAGGCCGCAGGCGGGCGCAGCCAGGAAGCCATGCGTGCCATGAGCCAAGAGGCTACCGTTCGGACCGACCCGGCGCTGCGATCCGAGCGCTTTGTTAGCGACTGGCAGGGACTCAGCACGGAGCGCAAGCAGCTTGAGCAGCAAGGCGACCGAGCGGGTGCTGCCCACATCTCAGCCAAGCTGACCGAGCTGGCAAAAGGGCTTGAACGCGATCCGCAGGTTGAAGGCCTGTTGCGCGGCAAGACACGCGAACTCGGGATCAACCCGAAGCCCGAACGCAGCATCGCCAACGAACTCACCGCAACCCTCACCCGCGAGCGGACCCGCGCTTTCGACATGGGCATTTAGGAGAAACGACATGGAAGACGACCATATCGAAGAAGTGCAACTGGACCTCGAAGTTGAGGAACCGCCGACGCCGCAGCCTGAATCAGAGGCCCTGACGGAAACCGATCCGGCGACGGAGGCCTTCGCCCGCCTCGAAGGGGAAATGGCAATGGTGCGCCATACGGTCCAAAATATGGCCAGGGAGCGGGCCGACGTCGTCATCCCGGATTACACCGCCACGCTCGGCCAGATGGCCGATCAGTTAGAGAAGATATCCGAAATCTTGGGTGCCATTGGCGGCAAGCCCGCAATGACACTCACTCCCGAGACGATCGCCGATCAGATCGCCCATGCCGCCGAAAGTTCGCGGCGCTACGACAGCAGCCAGCTCATGAACGCCCGGAATTTCCATCGTCAGGCAACTGAAGAAATGCACGCATTGGTCGGACGTGCCCGCACCATCGAGGAACAGAACCGCAAGGCGCTGCACATGGCAGGTGCGGGCCTGCTCGCTGGTATTCTTCTCTGGTCAATCCTTCCCGGCACCATTGCTCGCGCCATGCCCGAGAACTGGCATTGGCCCGAACGAATGGCCCGCAAAGCCGTTGGCGAGCCGTCCATCGTGGAGGCCGGAATACGGTTGATCCGCTCTCAGAATCCGGAAGCGTGGGAGGAGCTTCTAATGATGCAGCGTATTCTAGGCGCAAACCGCGATGCCTTGGAACGTTGCCATGAACGGGTGCGAAGGGTGGAAAAGCCTGTCAGCTGTTCAATTCAGGTAGACCAACCAAACCCATTGTGAGCGCGCGAAATTCTGGTTCATACGAGCCAGGAGTCAAGGCAAAGACGATCTGGACAAATGGTAACGCATATGTTACCCGAGGTGGTGTAATGTGATTATTGAAGAGTATGTCCGCGAGGATGGTTCATGCCCTTTCCGGGGCTGGTTTGATGATCTCGATGTTCAGGCATCAGCCAAGGTGGCCACGGCTATCGTCCGCATGGAGCTGGGCAACCTGTCGAACGTCAAATGGATCGGCAAGGGACTTGGCGAATACCGGATCGATTGGGGGCCAGGATACCGCCTCTATCTGACACGGGACGGAGATCAGCTGATCATTCTTCTCGTGGGCGGGACCAAAAAGCGGCAACAGGGGGATATCAGGCAGGCAACCGTGTTGCTGGATGAATACAAGAGCCGGAAGACCAGAGCAAAGAAGGCAAGGAGTTGAGCAACGTGGCACTGACACGCGATTTCAAGGAGACGGTGAAGGAACGCGCCGCGCGCGATCCGGCGTTCGCCAAGGCCATGCTGGATGAAGCTGCGACCGCATTTCTCAACGGCGAACCCCACGTTGCGCGCCTGATTCTGCGCGACCTCGTCAATGCGTCGGTCGGGTTTGAAGGCCTCGCCGCTGAAACCAATCGACCGAGCAAAAGCCTACACCGGATGCTTTCTGAGAAAGGCAATCCGAGCATGGACAATCTTGCCGCCATCTTCGGCGCGGTTCGAAAACAATTGGGGGTGGAGTTTGAAGCGCACGGCGTGAAGGCGGCGTGATCGGCACGCCAAGAATGAACTGACACCTTCGATTCCTTGGCAGCAGAACCGAGGACACTCGTCCCATTGCATCCACGCTCATACCATCCGCTCCCATTCAAATTGTGGGAACACTTGTGGTATCAATTCTGAAGAAAATTACATTTATCCCGATATTTCAATTGGATAAATGACTTGAATGGTAGCGGAGGAGGGACTCGAACCCCCGACACGCGGATTATGATTCCGCTGCT
>JAPYPR010000065.1 GCA_029937545.1 Erythrobacter sp.
CGGGCGGCAAGTTCTCGGGCAAGGCCTATGCCACCAGCGGCGGCCTGCACGGCGTCGGGGTCAGCGTCGTCAACGCGCTGAGCAGCGACACACGGGTCGAGGTCGCGCGCGACAAGACGCTATACGCGCAGGAATTCGCCAAGGGGCACCCGACCGGCAAGCTGCAGGAGCTGGGGCCGACCCCCAACCGGCGCGGCACCACCGTCAGCTTCGTCCCCGACACCGAGATCTTCGGCGACCGGAGGTTCAATCCCAAACGCCTGTTCAAGCTCGCCCGCTCCAAGGCCTATCTCTTCGCAGGCGTCGAAATCCGCTGGAAATGCGCTGACAGCCTTGCCTCGGACGAAGTGCCGGAAGAGGCGGTCTTCAAGTTCCCCGGCGGCCTCGCCGACCATCTGGCCGAGCAGATCAACGGCCGCGAGTGCGTCACCGCCCAGCCTTTTGCCGGCAGCCAGGATTTCCCCGAAGGCGAAGACGGCAGCCAGCAGGGCCGCGTCGAATGGGCGATCGCCTGGCCGCTCTTCTCCGACGGTTCGACCAGCTGGTATTGCAACACCGTGCCGACGCCGGACGGCGGCACGCATGAGCAGGGATTGCGTGCAGCGCTGACCAAGGGCCTGCGGGCCTTCGGCGAACTCACCGGGGTCAAGAAGTCGAAGGACCTGACCGCCGACGACGTGATGATCGGCGCAGAGGTGATGCTCAGCGTCTTCATCCGCGATCCGCAGTTCCAGAGCCAGACCAAGGACCGGCTGACCTCGCCCGAAGCCGCCAAGCTGGTCGAGAATGCCGTGCGCGACCATTTCGACCATTTCCTTACCGACAATATGGACCGCGGCAAGGCGCTGCTCGGCCAGGTGATGGAGCGTATGGACGAGCGCCTGCGCCGCAAGCAGGAACGCGAGGTCAAGCGCAAGACCGCGACCAACGCCAAGAAGCTGCGCCTGCCCGGCAAGCTCACCGATTGCTCGGGCGAAGGCGATGGCGAGACCGAACTGTTCATCGTGGAAGGCGACTCCGCCGGGGGCAGCGCTAAACAAGCGCGCGACCGCAAGACGCAGGCTATCCTGCCGATCCGCGGCAAGATCCTCAATGTCGCCAGCGCGACTGCCGACAAGATCCGCGCGAATAGCGAGATCGCCGACCTGTCGCTCGCCATGGGCTGTGGCACCCGCAAGGATTGCGACCCCGAAAACCTGCGCTACGACCGCATCATCATCATGACCGACGCGGACGTCGACGGCGCGCATATTGCGACCCTGCTGATGACCTTCTTCTTCCAGGAGATGCCCGAACTGGTGCGCGGCGGGCACCTCTACCTTGCCCAGCCCCCGCTCTATCGGCTGACGGCGGGCAAGGAGAGCCGCTACGCCCGCGACGACGCCCACCGCGCCGAGCTGGAGGAGACGGTGTTCAAGGGCAAGAAGGTCGAGGTTGGCCGCTTCAAGGGTCTCGGCGAGATGAACCCCGCCCAGCTGCGCGAAACGACGATGAACCCCGGCACCCGAAGCCTGATCCGCATCACGCTACCCGCAGAATTCGAACAGCGCGCCGTGGTGAAGGAACTCGTCGACCAGCTTATGGGCCGCAATCCCGAACACCGCTTCAACTTCATCCAGAACAACGCTGGCGAATTCGACCGCGAAATGATCGATGCTTAGGTTTCGTGGACAAAGCATGACCGGGGACTCGGTCGCTGATTCAAGGCTGGCTTTTGGAGGCGGGCTTGGGCGAGCGGATCGGCGTTACAGACGAGGAATGGGAAGTGATCGGGCCGCTGTTGCCGCCCGAGCATGGTCGTGGATGTCGACCAGCGCAGGATAACCGTCCCTATTTTGAAGGCATGATGTGGATCGCGCGAACCGGCGCGCAATGGCGGCATCTGCCCGACGAATATGGCAAGTGGAACAGCGTTTTCCGGCGCTATCGACGATGGGTCACGACCGGCGTGTTCGGTGCCATGCTTGAGACGCTGGCCGAACTGGCGGGGCGCGATACCGCCGCCGACATGATCGATAGCACGGTGGTCCGGGCACATCATTGTGCCGTCGGCATAAAAAGGGGACTCAGCAAACCGAGGCGCTTGGCCGATCGCGCGGCGGCTTCACCACCAAGCTCCACGCGAGGTGCGATGCCAGAGGCCTCCCGCTCGGCTTCGTGCTGACACCGGGACAGGCGCATGATGTGCAGGGCTTTGCTCCGCTGTTCCGCATGATAACCGACCGGATCGAGGCCTTCCTGGCTGATCGGGGATACGATGCCGATGCAATCCGCAAGGAGATCGAGGCCGCAGACGTTGAGGCGGTGATCCCGGCCAAGGTCAACCGTCTTAACCCCGCCCCGCACGACCGCGCCAAATACAAATGGCGCAACCTCATCGAGCGGCTGTTCAACAGACTCAAGAACTGGCGCAGGGTCGCGACACGCTACGACAAGACCAGGGAATCCTACCTCGGCTTCGTCGCGCTCGCCTCAGGCAAACTATGGATACCCTTTGTCCCCGAAACCTAGAGGAGAAAGAGAGGAAACGACGATGGCGAATACTACGAAAACCAAACAGCCAAATAAGATTGCGGAATAAAAGTCATCGATTGCAGGCGCGCCCGGACATCACTGCGATCATTCAGAACTCGCCAACGTCATCTCCCAGGCGCGAAGCCCGACCGCTAGCCTTGCTGCTTTGATCCATCTGCAAATAAGGCATAGCCGCGAGTTAGCCCCAGGCAAACTCCGCCTTGATGACGTTTCCTCCTAAGCGAAGTTCATCAAGGTAGTCGCTCCACCATTGAGCCATGCGCACGCGTTCGTCCCAATGTTTACCGCGATGGTAGATGCCACGCACCGCGTTGCTGTCGCCGCGGGCCAATGCGCGCTCGATTGCATCCGGGTTCCACAATCCTGACTCGTTTAGGAACGTCGAAGCCGTGGCACGTAAACCGTGAGCCGTGACTTCATCCTTGGAATATCCCATGCGACGAAATGCTGCATTCAGGGTGTTCTCGCTCATCGGGCGCTTTGAAGTCCGAGCCGAAGGGAACATATATCCCTCATGGCCGAGCATCTCGGCCAAGTCTGTCAAATAGCTTATGACCTGTTTCGAAAGCGGGACGGCATGCGCATGGCGAGCCTTCATTTTCCTGCGGGGATCAGGTCAGGATCTCTGATGAGCTGCGCCACTACATGCCACTGTGTACGATTGAGGCCCAGTGGCTGGCCCCGGTCATCGAATGCCTCGCGCGCGGCGCGGCTGATCTCGTCTGTCATGATGATTACTCGATCATCGTCGGCGATGACAGTGTCGAATGCGAGAGTGTCCTCGTCTTCCGTCATAAAGGGTTCCTACCAGCCGGAAAAAGATAGTAAAGGACTTTCGCATTATGTTTCGACCGCTATATCACTCGCGAAACGGCTCGAACGATGGCGGGAACCAAGATTATAATGGAGAATGAGACAATAAGCCTTAGCGATGAAGCCGCGCGCCCGAAGGGATTGTCCAATTCGCGAGTTCGCCTGAGCCTTTTGATCGCCGGGATCCTCATCCTGCTCGCCGGGGGGGGGTGGTACTACAATCATCAGACTTACGGGAGATTCCAGCAGTCCACCGACAACGCTTATATCGCCGCCGACAGCGTCATCATCTCTCCCAAAATTGCGGGATATGTCGAACGCGTTCTGGTGGCCGAGAACGAAGCGGTCTCGGCGGGCGAGGCACTGGTGCAACTAGACGTGCGGGATTACCGCGCCCAGACAAACCAGGTCGAAGCCCAGATTGCCGCATCGCTCGCCGGAGCAGATACGGTACGCGCCCAGCAACGAGAGCAGGACGCGGCAA
>JAPYPR010000066.1 GCA_029937545.1 Erythrobacter sp.
CCTCTGGCACGCTGGACTCTGTGACATCCGGGTTCACCACCACAGTCTCCTCTACCACTCTCGGCACCTCGGAGTCTCAATCCTGGGCCAGCTCAACTGCCGGAGGAGGAAGCCCTGCCACCATCACCGAAGCATCTGGCAGTGGTGTAGCCACCTCGAGTGCCAATCTGGTAGGGGCCCTTTTTCTCCCGTGTCCCGGAAGATGAACCAAATGCTAATGAATAAACCGTTGCAGGGGTCCTCCACCAGTGTTGCACCGGCCGTCTATACAGGAGGCGCCAATTCCAAAGGCGTTGAGAATGTTTTCTTGTTGTCAGTGGGAGCCGCGTTGGCGGCGTTCTACTAAGAGGTTTGACTGACCACGCTATCGATCTGTTAACCGGAGAATTTCAATGGGTACATTTCTATTCTAGGTAGAGTAAGTTAGTGGTAATATTCTGAAGTGGGTACTTATCCTACTGCTAGAGGTCTGGGGGCTTTTTCACAACGTCACGTCGGAGTTGATCCGTCTTGATAATTTACATAGTTCTGTTATGACCCGGCCTGCGGCCGCGATGAGGCCAGAGCCCAAAGTACAGCAAGGGAAGGTTATACGAAGGACGCAGCCTCGTTGGCAAGGCTGCACGGGGTCACGTGTCACGCTCAGTCGTGCTCAGCAGTGATCAGTAAAGCTCGGGCTGAGCAGCACTGAGCAGTACTGAGCAGCACTGAGCACTCATAATTATATATACTTCGTCATTTCATAGCTTTACTATGTAGTCAACTTCGTTCTCGATCATACCCATACGTTTTGGATATCGATCAACTTCGCTCTAGTATAGCGACTTGCTCATATACTCGTGCTCTTACAGACATCCACTCTATACTTCCCACTTGCCAAGGAACCCTTGTCTCGTGACACCCCAGCGTGGAGCGATTCATAACACTTTGACTACCACTTGACTGGAAGTATACGACACTATGTCTAGCTCCAAAGCTCCCGTCCGCTCGCCATCCCCTACTGGATCAGTCCGATCTGCGGCCCCACCAACTTCTATCAATGCTTCGGCATTCGGTGAGAAGAAGGATGGACTGAAGGTTGAACTGTTCTATGGGGATAGGGCCAAACTAGGAATGTTCCTTGTCCAACTCCAAGCTGTGTTTGCACTTCGACCGAACGACTACAACTCTCACCCTGCTAGGGTCTTGTACGCTGCTATGCACATGAGGGGGTCAGCCTTTCATTGGATTGAACCTCTCATGAAAGACTACTTGACCTATAGCCAGGATCAGTGGGAAGACGAGACCAAGAGGGTCTTCGGCAAATACGACAATTTTACGGATGCAATCACCCAGATCTTCGGAATACCAGGAGAAGCTCAGCAGGCGGCCCAACGAATCCAGCAACTCAAACAGACTGGTTCAGTTGCGCAGTACTATGCCTTGTTCCAGCGACTCAAATCCAAGCTGGACTGGGAAAATCATGCTTTTGCCTCTGTATTCTATCAAGGACTCAAGGACAACGTGAAGGACGAAATGGGAATGGATCGCCCAAAGCAACTGAAGGATTTGGTTGCTAAGGCCATCAACATCGACAATTGGCTTTACGAGCGCCGACTTGATAAGAAGGGTTCTGGACGACTACACTTTGGAGGGACCTTCTATCAAAAGAAAAGCCATCAATCCTATGGAGACCCGATGGACCTTGATGCTATGGAACGAGGCCGGTCCTCACGACCTAACAAAGGCAAGTTCCAGCGCAAGGGGCCATCCAAAAGGGAGCAAGAGCGACGAAAGAAAGGAAACCTGTGCTATAGTTATGGAAAATCCGGACATATGGCCAGAGAATGCGGAAATAGGCCAAGGGAACTGCACATGATGGAAAAAATTACAGCCGGTATCGAAGCAAAAAAGGCCGACACTTCGATGAAGAGAGAACTCGCGCAACTCGAGGAGCTTGAGGAAGATATCCAGGCACAGCTTGCCGACATGCATAGCAAGTTTCAAGGAATGCTGCAGAGCTGTAATAGGATCCTCGCTGCCAAAGAGAAAGCTAGCATTGCCGAGAAAGCACAGAAGGGACCAGGAAAGGTCCAGGAGGAAGGAGCAACCTCCGGGGAAGCACCATACCCCCAAGAAACTGGAACCGCACCAGTTACAGCCAAAGACGACTTAACGAAGTTCGAAGAGGATCTTGAGCGCAAGCAAAAGGAGAACCTCGACCATGCTATGACTTCTTGGGCATTTTGTTTTGACGATTATTGTCCCATCCACCTATCTGAAAAAGAAGGCTCTGGATGGTTCCCTCACGGAAAAAAGAACAAACGACGTCAGCAACGACAACAATTACTGGGTGCCTTGGAAGAAGACGAGCAAACAAAAAGTCTCTCAGTCATAGAAAGAGTCTACCCATGGGAACAATATGAGGTAGAAATGTTGGGGATGAACGTGGCAGTCATCCGAACCAACTATTGGGTCGATACTCCGTGCGACGGGTCATGCAAAAGTACCCAGGAGGGACAATGCAAAACCCTACACCGGAAATTCAGCCCTCACGGCGATCCGGAATCACGAAGTGAGTTGATCCTACTAACTAAATGCGAGGCGTGGTGTGAGCACAGTGCGTCACATACACACGATATTGTGGGACAGGAAAGCTACGACTTTACCTTCACCACTGAGGAAGAAGATGCCGACGACGAATGGGAAGAAATCCAGGTACCACTATACACCGTTAAGGAGGTATACAAAAGCACAGCGGTGGTATCCACCAGGTACTGGAAGGCAGAGAAGTTTATTCACGGGATGCCCTGCACGTCACCACACCTGTTATGCTTCGCACCAGAAGAACAGCCAAAGACACTACGGGACGTTACATTATGGAGGTGTTACCAATGTGGAGACGGGGCACCGCCGCATACACATTGTGTATGGAAAAACGGCGCACGACGAATTTACGACTTCCCATACGCAAAAGAAGCTACGAACCTCACTAGGGAAATGTCCATGAGATATACGGCCATCCGATATAACGAAGAGTTCATCGCCATATCAACCAGGTTCTGGAATGGACATGGTGCAAGACCATTTTTCCAACCATTCAAGGATCCAGAAATACACCCTATCGTGCTGTCCATCACCCTATGCAGAAACAAAAACTGTAAGGACAAGGAAAACATGCATTCGCATGGTATCCGAGGAATACCAACGTGGGTGTGGGATACACAACACCTGGAATCTGAAGTAGATGAAGAACCACCTCAACACTACGATGAAGACTGGAATGATGAGGACCTATATTTCCCAGAAGAAAGGACATTGATGATGATGGAACCTCAGGTTGTACCAGAAGAAGAGACTAAACTATCCAAGTTCGTGATCGTTGCAGCAACAAGATCAACCCAAACGATGATCACACAATATTGGAAGGTACAACCCTGCCAGAGTCCATGGTGTACAATTGAAAGGCAACACTCACATATTATGTTCGATCCGAACATAGAGCCAAAGGAATATGTGAGGAGGATCAAGTTACACTTGTGTCAGGATTGGGAGTGTGAAGAAGCACCCGAACTGCACATACACCAGGCAGATGGAGAGGCAGCAAGTTGTGAAATACCAGAGGTAATCGCACAACGCATCTACGGGACAACACACCCTACGATGCACAACATCGCATCAACGGAAGCAAAAAACGAGTAGGAATAAGGAAAGCGAGGCCATCCTTATTCCCTACTAAGCCTCGAGAACTTAACGCGACCCACCAATCAAAACCAATGGCCCACTTT
>JAPYPR010000067.1 GCA_029937545.1 Erythrobacter sp.
AGCAAGAAAAGTGCTAAAGATATTCTGGAAGAGATGCGCAGCAAGAGAGAGATTTGATAGCTATTAGTATCTGCGTCCGACCATTGGCGTCCGATACGAAGGCTCGCTTTTCTCGTGGTGTTGACAATTCATCGTGTTTTCCCCGGTGCGACACCATGTCGACAAGCCTAGTTTAGGCATAATGGCCCCTCTCACGGACCATTACATATATGATATTATGTTCAGTCATACAAGGATTAATGAGCTACATCCAGTTTGACAAAAGGGTTGGCTGGCTCAGAACAACCAATGCCCAGGCTCGATTGGAGAGAGGGCATCTCCATCTTGGGAAGACCGGCAAGGACGGCGCCAAACACCTCGCAGGCCACATCCAGTTTGATAAAAGGGTTGGCTGGCTCAGAGCCACCAATTTCCAGGCTCGATTGGAGAGAGGACATCTCAATCTTGGGAAGACCAGCAAGGACGGCGCCAAACACCTCGCAGGCTAACCCCGGCGAAGGTTTCAACCTTGGGCGCTCATTATGTTGAGGAAGAGCTACACAACCAAGGTCGACTCGAACTTATTCGACTGGAATTTCAGTCTGCGTAGCGTAAACATACGCATGACCTTATACTGTCAGCTCAACCCAAAAGCTCCTCGGCTTGTACAGCAGGAAAGAGAAGAGTTCGACAGAAAGAGAAAGGCACTAGGATTTCGACGCGGCCTCACCTCCCATATCTGAGAGGACACTACTGTCAAAGTAGGCAAGGTCAAGAGTGGTGGCTCTGCAACTGCGAAGAACGACTTTCACACTCAAACAAAAGTTGCATTTGATCTCGACGCTCTCGAGAATGAACAGATCATACACACTGACGCCGGAGACCTCATACTCGCAGAAGATCATGCTGGACGAATCTACCTCAAAGGGCCGAGAGTTGGTATTCAAAGCTCCAGTGTAGCTGACCATCATTTCAGCCCTCCCTCGTTCTCAGTCACGTTCCATACGATATCTCTCCGCAGACGCCATCACCGACGCCATTCCAGCTGCAATATAACTAACCCTAGCCTCAGCCTACTATTCAAGATCCAAGACTCGGACAGGCCGCTGTTTGGCCACCCATCTCAGCAGCCACCACTATAGCTGCAGCACAACCTGCTGTTCAAGATCCAAGGCTCGGACAGGCCGCTGGCGGGCCACTTATCTCAGCAGCCACCACTATACCTGCATGGTATAATCTCCAAACTCTCAAAACCCCAGGACCACCCATGACATCTTCGACGCCTTCTTATCAAGAAGACTGGTCCAATAACAAGTCTAGCATCACGCCCTTCGTTGATGCTACGTACACCACCGAGCGAGCGGACAAGAAGAGACTCAACACCTAGACTACAACGGCCTTGGAGCATAAGAAGCCAGGGACCGATATCAAGCAGGAGACATCGAAGAAGGAAGATAACGGATGGGGAATATCGGGAGGAGAAAAGGAAGACATTACATGCTCTTGAAGTGGCTGGGGCATAGGTTCTGGATGCAATGACTGGCATTACGACGAGCACGCAGTCAAGCCAACTACTTCTGGTTGGGTTGGTGCTCAGGTAAACACCCGAGTACTTACACCAACATAAACTGCCGGGCCAGGACTACAAGGATACCAGGGAAACCCGAGAGCCGGATTACTGCTGGGACCGCAGGCCAAGAGCAGGTCGATGAGTCGCACTGACCCTATATGGCATTGTCCAATTCCTCAATACCGACCCGTTGCCTTGACCTAGGACGCCTTTCTACACCTGCAAGCGATGCCGACGAAGAGATGGAGTCTCAGGAACGATGCTACAACCCAAACGCCCGACCACGGCAGTTCCACTGCGCCGAGGTCCATACCAGCCCTCTCTATCGCAGTTCGCTCGGTCGCAGCAGCGTACGGGAAGCAACCATTCTACATAGATAGCAACCTCAGGGCGCCGGGTAGCAAGAGCAAAGATACTATAGGAGCGAGGTCACCTGGACACCAAGGAGGTCACTCAGAGAGGTGACAAACCCGTTGCGGGCGAGGGACTGTCTGGACCTTGAGGTGAGCAGCAGGAGAAGTGGCAAAGGTCTCACGGGTTGTCATCCGGCCGCGTTCAACACCGGGCGCTCGTCACACCGAGGAATTGATATCTAACCAAGGCCGAGTTAACCGGGATTCTAATCCGTAGACAATGAAGACGTCTTTGGGACTACGTGCCACTCACTCATGTCCTGTACCATAGTACAGGACTTGAATACTTGATATAGTACTTAGGTATACTTAAGCCACCCTTAGACCCATGTCCTGTACCATGGTACAGGAGTTGATCACTTGATATAGTATACCACAATCTAGGGTCTGAGTTGTGGTGGTACGCTAGCTTAGTATACAGCCTAACCCAAAGTTTATTTCGACCGTCCATTTGAGAACAGGGTTAGCCCCTTTCTTCGAAAGCCTAAGGTAAGAGGGTCTTCGGTAGCGACACTATCCAGCAATTATCCACTACGTACCGACGCCCACTGATCTCCATTGTATCAAAGTCCTCAACCTTCTTCAAAACCCATCTATTATATAGTCTATAACCGAAGCTTCTTCAAATATGCAGGACTTTATCATCTATAATGAAGACTATCAAATCTTTATATGTCGTCAACACGGTTACGCTTTAACCAGTCCCACCGTACATCTTTACGAAGAGCATAAAGAGCTAGATAAAGTCGAGCGAAAGCGTATAGCCACTAACCACGCCCATCAAACCGCTGTTGCTTGGGCGGCCGTCCTAGTACCCCCTCCATCGTCACCACCTATCGACGGCTTACGGCCGCCTATTGTAGGCTTTACCTGTGCTGACCAGCAATGTCGGTTGACGGGCAGTAACCTCAAGCGTATGGAGACTCATGCACGTCGGGACCACGGCTGGAGAAAGACAGAGCAAACCCCGACACATTGGACCAAGGTTTGGGTGCAGACCTGGTTCACCGCCGTGGGTCGTCGCAAGTACTTCCAGGTCCGCGTGGTAGGTGTCGACGTGCCGGCCAGCGTCGGTACCGCTGTCCGCACGCCTTCGAGACGCCCTGCATCTACACTTGCACCCTCCACCGTCATTGTGCCCAACACGTTGTCGACGCCCGAGGCTCAAGCTGATCTTGCACGACTCAATGCGAACGCCATGGCCATGGATCGTGATTACCTAAAGGAGCAAGAGAAACTCGAACGGGACATGCTAAAGCAGGACATCACGGGGTGGTGGGGCCGAACACATTGGCAACAGCACCTCCAGGGTCGTAGCCTTAAGTGGCTCGCGGCCTTGGGTCGACTACCAGATAAGGACGAGTTGGTCTTGTGTCGCGCCGTCGAAGTGTTCGATGTCTGGGCCCACGAGGCTCTAGAGGGTATCGGCACTCTCGACCAAGAAGCTCGTCGTTGGCTCCGAAGCGAGAAGCGAGACGAGATTTCTCCTCGCCCGTTTAACCGTCTACAGAATAGAGATAGCGAACACCGTTATCTGAGCTATATGCGACGGTTTCTATGCTATACCCTACGAGTTTACATCGCAGGACAAGATCTCGACGACTCGACCTTGGCCGGCCGGACTACAGCGTCTAGTGGAGAGAGCACGAGTGGAGAGAGTGGCACGAGTGACGATGACAATGAGGACAACCATATCGGCCACGAGTATCACCGGATTTCCACGATCCCCGTGGTCGACCAGCTCGAGAAATCCCGGG
>JAPYPR010000068.1 GCA_029937545.1 Erythrobacter sp.
GAACGCCGGCAGGCGGTGTCATAGGCGACCCGCAGGAGCGCCGCATCGCGCACGCCCAGCCAGTCGCGGCGGCAGGCTTTCAGAAGATGCGCCAGGCACACGCCCGTAGGCGGTCCGTCGAGATCGGCGATATCTCCCTTGTAGCGGATCCCCTTTGCCTGGCGCTGGCGGGTGCCACGCGCACGGCGCATGGCCTTCAATTCGAGCTTCACCAGCGGTGCCGCGGTCGGATCGGTCAGCCCCGCCATCCTATAGGCCATTCCGACATGGACGAGATAGCGCGCGATTGTCGCGGGCGCGCGTCTCTTGGCGTCACCTCAAGGTTTGTGCGCCAGACAACGATTTGGCGGACATAATGAGAACACTGGCTATGCCACGAGTTTGAGGCGGGCCATGGGATCGTTGAGGGTGCGGAACTCGCCAGGGGAGAGCCGGTTTGCCCTTTGCCACAGATAGTCGCCGGTCAAACTGATATGCACCCAGCCCATCGGCGAGAGATGGGCAAGCAGCGCATCATCGAAGGTGCCGCCGGATGATTGGAGATGCTGGGCGGCCCTGTCCATATAGACGGTGTTCCAGTAAGAAATCGCCGCGATCAGCAGATTGAGGCCCGATGCCCGATATTCCTGATTCTCGATCGAGCGATCGGTGAACCGCCCCTGTCGGTTGGTGTAGATCGCGGCGGCAAGGGTATGACGTGCTTCGCCTTTATTGAGGCCGGCCTGGCAGGCGCGACGCAAGTCGGGCTGTTCAAGCCAGTCGAGCGCAAATAGCGTCCGCTCGATGCGGCCGAGTTCGGCCAGCGCAAAATCCAGCCTGTTCTGGCGCTTGTAGGCGGCCAGCTTGCGCAGGATCGCGGAGGGCGCAACGGCTCCTTCCTTAATGGAGGCGACGATCCTGACGATGTCATCCCAATCGGCTTCGATCGCCGCCGTCTTGATCGTGCGGCCCATGAGGCTTTCGATGCCTTTGTAGGTCGAAGGCGCGGCGATCGAGCCGAGTTTCCGGTCGGCGATGTCGCGCAGACGGGGCACGAACCGGAAGCCGAGAAGATGGCAAAGGGCAAAGACATGGTCCGTCGCGCCGCCGGTATCAGTGTAATGCTCATGCAGCGGTAGCGCGCCGGCGCCGAGCATCAGGCCATCCAGCACGTAGGGGGCCTCGCCGGCGGTGGCCGACATGATCCGCGATCCGAACGAGGCAAAATGATCGGACAGGTGGGAGTAGATCTTCAGGCCCGGCTCGCTGCCATATTTCGCATTGATGTCGGCCGCCGCCGATCGGTTGCGGCCCGAGCGGAAGAACTGCCCATCGGAGGATGAACTAGTGCCGGCTCCCCAATGGCGCGTGAAAGGAAGATCATGGTGCGCGGCAACGATCATCCCCAACGCGGCCTGATAGTTTTCGGGCGACAAATACCAGTTGTGGGTCCAGGCAAGCTGGGCGTAGCTCACCCCGTCGCTGGCGTTGGCCATGCGCTCTAGACCCAGATTCGATCCATCAGCGAGAATGGCGGCGAGGATCGCGTGCGGGTTGTCATGCTCCTTGCCGGACCGAAGATCGCGAAATGCGCTCAGGAACCCGGTGCGCTCGGCCACCTCGACCAGGAGTTCGGTGATCCGCACGCGCGGAAGCAAGGCGTCGAGCCTGCGATCGAGAGCCTCCGCCTCGGGTGGAGTGATCGCCGGCATGGGTTGCAGCTTGAGCCGGTCGCGTTCGAGCGCCACGCCCGCGAGCCTGTTCGCCTTGAGTTGCTTGGCGAAACGGCGCAGCCGCCAGTCGAGCGTCCTTGCCCGCTCCTCCAGATAGGCGGCCGCATCGGTCTGGAATGGCAGGCTGTCGGCCACCTTATCGGCATCGCGTCGACTCAGCAAATAGGTGTCGAAGCGGCGATAATTGCGGGTTCCTTCGACCCATATGTCGCCGGCGCGCAACCGATCGCGCAGCGTGGCCATGATGGCCGTCTCGTATCGCCGGCGATCGACCTGGCCACCTTCGGTGATGAGGCGCTTCCACTGCCGGTTGGCGAATGGGAGCGGAACGCCCTCGGGCAGGCTGCGGGCCTTGCGGGCATTGGTATCGCGGATGACCTCGATGGCCTTGACCAGTTGCGATCCGCTCCCCGATGCCTTGAACGTGAATGTATCGAGGAAAGCCGGGCTGAACCGCCGCAGCGTCGCATAGCGACCAGTCGCCGCGACAAGCGCATCTTCGCCCGCCAGCTCGGCCAGCGCATCGACCTGCGATTTGGCTGCGACCAGTCTGTGCCAGCCTACCGCTTCGTCGATCAGTTCGAGCGGATTACCGCCATGTTCGACCGCCTCTCCCAGCGCGGCGATCGTCGCGCCGAACAGCCGCATAAGTTCGCCGACCGAGCGGATGCTGTCCTGATAGCGCCTTTCCCGCCCGCGCCGCGCCCGTGTGAACAGGCTTCCGACAAGCCTGTCGAACATCTGGATCGCACCATCGGCGAGCCTGGCATCGAGGTCGATGACCGCCGCGATCAGCGTCGCGCGGCGCCTGTTAAGGCTATAATCGGAGAGCAGGAACGCCGGCGCAACGCCACCTTCGCGCATGAACTGCGCGAACCGGAAGTCGGGGATTTTCGCGCCGATCGCCGGGTCGATGCCGATTCCGCGCACATAGCGTAGCCGTTCCAGCAGCCCGTTGATGTTCGCCGTGGTGGGCGCTTCCTCGAAATTGCGCAGCCAGGCCAGCGGCGTCATGCCGAAGTCGCTGTTGTTGACGATCAGATCATCGATCCGCGCCAGTTCGGCATGACCCAGGCTTTCGACAATGAGCGCCGCCGCGGCTTTGCGGGCGCGTGCCCTGCCGGCGAGGCCCGCACGTTCGAGCGTGTCTGCCGATGGAAGAATGAAGCGTTCCTGCTTCAGCCCCTCCATCAATGCGCGGACAATAGGTTCGCCCCGATCGGTCCGCTCCGCAGCTCTTGCGGCGAGATCGAGCGCGAGCGGTATATCCCCTCGCCGAAAAGGGTGTAGCCCCAGATGCCGTGCCGCAATGTCGGCATGATCGTTACGTGTTTGCGCGCGCTGGCCATAGTCGGCGAACGCATCAACATCGACGAAGAGCTGGGCGGCGAGATAGTGAAGGACCGCATCGGGGACGTCGACGTCGGGCTGCAAACCGAAGCCGGGATGCCGCATAAGCGCGATCTGCGTTGCCAGACCGAGGCGGTTGGCAGGGCGATAGCGGCGACCGACCAGTTCGAGATCCTCGGCGGCAAGGGTATAGTGGCCGACGATCGCGGTTTCGTCATGGGGGATATCGAACAGGCGACGCCTTTCTTCTCCGGTCAATAATCGCCGCCGCGCCATCCTGCCTCCATCCCGAGTCGAGAGCGACAGGCTAGCGTCAATCTGGAGTATACTCTAACTAGACGTCAGAGACTCTGTGCAGAATGTGTCAACTTAGAGTGTAAAATTCAATTTATTGACACATGCTGTCCAATGTCATAGATTTCAACCTGACATTTCAGCATGAGGCAAGTGGGGTGAAGGGCCAGAGGATCGGCTACGTCCGGGTGAGCACATTCGACCAGAATGTCGATCGCCAGTTGGAGGGGCAACCGCTCGATCGGATTTTCACCGACAAGGCTTCAGGCAAGGATGTCAACGGCTCTGTTGCAAACATTGGTGACGGCCGGGCAGCGTCACCCCGTCTGGGGATCA
>JAPYPR010000069.1 GCA_029937545.1 Erythrobacter sp.
CCGGTCGAGCGCGAGCTTTCCGACGGCACGATCGCGCATCTCTGGGGCTACAACGGCCAGTCGCCGGGACCGACTATCGAAGCGGTTGAAGGCGAGAGAGTCCGAATTTTCGTTACCAACCGGCTCCCGGAACACACGAGTGTCCACTGGCACGGCCTTATCCTGCCGTGTGGCATGGATGGTGTCACGGGATTGACCCAGCCCGGCATCCCGGCCGGCAAGACCTTCGTCTACGAGTTCGAACTGACGAAGTCAGGCACGCATATGTACCACCCTCACGGCGACGAGATGGTGCAGATGGCGATGGGCATGATGGGCTTCTTCGTCATCCATCCGAAGGACCCGGATTTCATGCGCGTCGACCGGGACTATGTGTTCCTGCTGTCGGCTTACGACATCGACCCGGGCAGTTACATGCCCCGCGTCATGGAGATGACCGACTTCAACCTGTGGGCCATCAACAGTCGCGTCTTTCCAGGCGTCGATCCGCTTGTGGCCGCGAAGGGGGACCGGGTCAGGGTGCGTGTGGGCAACCTGACGATGACCAACCATCCGATCCACATGCACGGCTACCATTTCGAGGTGACGGGCACTGATGGCGGTTGGGTGCGGCCCGAGGCGCGCTGGCCGGAAGTGACGATCGACATCCCCGTGGGGGCGATGCGCGCCTATGAATTCGATGCGATCCACGAAGGCGACTGGGCACTGCACTGTCACAAGTCGCATCACACGATGAACGCGATGGGCCACGACGTCCCGACCTTCATCGGCGCTGACAAGACGAACGTCGCCAGAAAGATCCGCCTTATCCAGCCCGAATATATGCCGATGGGCACCAACGGCATGGCCGATATGGCCGAAATGGCGATGCCGATCCCGGACAACACCGAACCCATGATGGGGGGATGGGGCCCCTTTGGCTCAGTGGAGATGGGCGGCATGTTCACGGTGATGAAGGTTCGCGAAGGGCTCGCCGCGGACGATTATTCGGACCCCGGTTGGTTCGATCATCCCCCGGGTACCGTCGCTTACGAGTGGACGGGTTCACTGCCCGAGGTGGCCTCCATGGACGAGGCCGCCACGGTTCCGCCGCAACACGCCGAGCCCGTTCGGCGGGTTGACTGACCATCTCAACAGACGAGGACAAGATGAAGCTTTCTGCTGCTGCATGGCTCGCCGCCACGCTCATTATCACTCCGGCTACGGCATTCGCCGCTGGCAGTCACTCTGGTGGCCACGAGGATGGCCAATCCGCAAAGGCCGACGCCGATGATCATCACGGGGAGATGGCGATCGGCTCCCCCGGGAAAGCATCCGAGGTGGGTCGAACGATCCGCATCTCGATGAAGGAAACCGACAGCGGAGCGATGGTTTTCGAGCCAGCTTCCATCGACGTGAAGCGCGGCGAAACCATACGCTTTTCGATTACCAATGACGGGGTACTCGAGCATGAGTTCGTGATGGACGCTTCGCCGGAGATCGCCGAGCACAAAGATCTCATGCGGCGGTTTCCTGAGATGATGCACGACGATGAAAACGCAGTGCGTCTCGAGCCAGGCGATGATGGCGAGATTCTCTGGCGCTTTACCAATACCGGAAGCTTCGAATTCGCCTGCCTCATTCCCGGTCACTACGAGATGGGGATGCACGGTCCACTCACCGTCAATTAATCCCGCAAAGTCTTAAGGACATCCTCATGAACAAACTTGCGCTCACTGCAGCATTGATCGGCAGCCTCGTCTTCACTCCAGCCGTTTTTGCGGCTCCGGTATCGAAGGGCGAGGTGACAAAAGTGGACACTCGTCGCAATCGCGTCACCGTCAAACACGGCCCGCTCGACAACCTCGAGATGCCGGCGATGACGATGGTCTTTGAGGTCTCTGACCCGGCGATGATGGATCGCTTAGCCGTTGGCCGCGCCATCACATTCACAGCCGATCGCGTCGAAGGGAAGCTCACGATTGTTGAGATAGAGTAAACATCATGGGCGCCGCCAATGTGGCGGCGCCCTCTCTAAGCGTCGGTAGGCGTGCGTACGGCATTAGAATAGTAACGGGGTAAATTCTATGTCAGAGATTTCTGTAGACTCACGGCTATCTAAGGCTATATTGAATAATAAGTACAGGTTCGAGCTTAAGCCTCTTCTCAGAGGCAGGGAGGCATGCATATTTTTCGCATACGCATTAAATATTACATGGAGAGTTCAGGCGCTCGCGTGTCTTTTGGGTTTATTGCTATTGGTCGTAACATATATTAACCTTGAGCTAATAAAATTAACGATCAATTCGGTCATAGACTCCGGTCACTTCCCGATAATACTTCTCAAAAATGAAGTTTCACAATTAGAGCTTCTAATAGTAGCGCTGGCTGCATTAATGTTAGTGTGTCTGATGCTTTCTGTAATTCGGTTCTTGGTAAATGTTCTGCAAGGTTTAATTTGTGAGCGAGTCCTGATTGCTTTGAGGCGAAAGATCTACACTTCACGGGCACAGACCAACAGCAAAAAGGGTGGAAATGGGATTATCCCAGTCATTTCACAGGAAATCGAGCCCCTCGGTGGATTTTCTGGTGAAATGATAATTCTGCCGCTAGTCCAGGTTGGAACATTCCTAACTGTACTATTTTTTATTTTTTTGCAGAGTAATGTACTCGGTGTTGCAGTGGTTTCGCTCATCCCTATCCAGGTTATTTGGTCGGCCTGGATGCAGAAGAAGCTAAATCGATTTTGGCGAAATCGTATTCGTTTGATGCGGCTACTGGCCGTGAGAGCTACAATATTATCGTCCGTTCCAACGGGCATGGAGCGTATATTTTCTAATATATACGCCAATAGGATAGCAATCTATAGGACAAAATACTTAATAAAATCGGCAAATTCATATTTAGTTGGAGTATCATCTGTAGTAATTATTGGGGTCGGTGGATATCTAGTGATGAGTGATGATTTGACAGTTGGAGTTATCGCCGTGACTCTCGGTGCTCATAAAGATTTGTCTGGAGCATTTCGTGAATTGTTGCGTTATAGGCAGATGTGGTGTGACGTATCAGTCAGATACGTTGAACTTAAAAGGAGCGTAGGGGAAGTATTCGCTGAAGCGTGATCTAACTGTTATAGTGTATCAGGTACGTTGGGAGGCTTGGATGAGTGTAAGGTTGGGTCTGACTGTAGTCGCGGCATTATTCGTGGGGGGCGTTGCTCATGCCAACGGATCATTGCCCAATGCCGAGGTGGGCGACGGGATCAATATCACGAACGTAACTCTTGATCGCATCGTAGATGAGAATAAAATAAGAGCTTTATTTGTAGTAGAGAATTCTAGCTCGCAAGTTGTGAGGCTAAATAGTATAACGATAGGGGGTGGTGATGCGACCATTACAATCGGTGGTGTTCCTCTAATTTTGTCTATGCCTGGCCTTTTGATGAGATATAATGATGAGCTTGACTTCTCGACGTCTCATTTGATGGCAACAGTTGAAGCGATTGATGTCGAGTTTGAAGAGCTGGATCATATTGTAGTCGAAATCGAAATTAATGGTGTAAAAA
>JAPYPR010000070.1 GCA_029937545.1 Erythrobacter sp.
GGGCCAATGTCGTGCGCTGGGAAATGCGCACCCGCATGTTCCTGCGCACCAGCGAGTTCCTCTGGCAGGAGGGCCACACGGCCCATGCCGACGAAGCCGAGGCGAAAGAGCACACGCTGCGGATGCTCGAGGTCTACCGCGCATTCGCGGATGAGGATCTCGCACTGGCAGTCGTGGCGGGCGAAAAGCCCGAGAACGAGCGCTTCCCCGGTGCGGTCGAGACCTGGTCCATCGAGGCGATGATGCAGGACGGCAAGGCCTTGCAGGCGGGCACCAGCCACTATCTCGGTACCAATTTCTCACAGGCCTCCGGCATCAAGTTCCAGAACAGGGAAGGCAGCGAGAGCCTCTGCCACACGACCAGCTGGGGTGTTTCGACCCGCATGGTCGGCGGCGTCATCATGACGCATGGCGATGACGATGGCCTCTGCCTGCCGCCGAAGATTGCGCCGCAACAGGTCGTCATACTGCCGATGTTGCGCGACAAGCCCGAAGACGAGGCGCTCGTCGACTATTGTGAAGCCCTGCGGGCAACGCTCGCCAGCCAGCACGTGCTGGGCGAGCCGCTGCGTGTCCTTCTCGACACCCGGCCCGGCAAAGCCGCGGCCAAACGCTGGGACTATGTCCGCAAGGGTGCGCCGGTCATCATCGAGGTCGGCGGTCGCGACATGGACAACGGTGTCGTCAGCCTGTTGCGCCGAGACCGTCTATGGGACGCGGAGAGCGGTAAGCCCGCTTTCCAAACGCCTACGCGCGAAGTTGCGGGCCAGACCGTCCCTGACATTCTCGCCGACATGCAGGCATCGCTGCTGACCGCAGCGGGGGAGCGGCGTGACGAGAACATCACGCGCGGCGTGACCGACTTTGCCGATGTGGAGCAGCATTTCGGGGCGTCGAAATATCCCGGCTGGGTCGAAGTCCAATGGTCCAAACCGACCGGAGAAGCGCTGGAAGAGGTCGTCGAGCGGCTCAAGGAGCACAAGCTGACGATCCGCAATGTGCCGATGGACGCCGCGCCGGTGGACGGCGCGTGCATCTTTACTGGCGAACCTGCGGTGGAACGCGTGCTCCTGGCAAAGGCTTACTAGCTTGATTTGACGGCGGGTTTGGCCGAGAGCTTCGGCCATGAAGAAACTCGCCCTGTTCGCCGCCCTCCTTGCCACCACACCGCTCGCAGCACAGGAAGCCGATCCGGCGCTGGAGGTGTCGGAAGATCGCCTGCGCGCCGATATGGACACCATCGTCGGCTTCGGAACACGGCATACCTTGTCCAGCCAGACCGATCCGGAACGCGGGATCGGAGCCGCCGTCGATTGGGCGCTCGACGAGTTCCGCAGGATCGGCGCGAACTGCGGCAATTGCCTCGACGTGCAATCGGTCGAGCGCGTCGTCGAAGCCGACGGACGGCGTATTCCCGAGCCGACCCTTGTCCGCAACGCGGTCGCCATCCAGCGGGGGACGGAACGGCCGGACGAGATCATTATCGTGCAGGGCCATTACGACAGCCGCGTCACCGATCCGCTCAATGCCACCGACGATGCGCCGGGTGCGAACGACGATGGATCGGGCAGCGTCATGATCCTCGAAGCTGCGCGGATCCTCTCGCAGCGCGAATATCCCTCGACGATCGTCTATGCACTGCTAACAGGAGAGGAACAGGGGCTCTACGGGGCACAGATTTTGGCCGACTGGGTCGAGGCAGAGGGCCTGACAGTCAAGGCGGTTCTCAACAACGACATGATCGGCAATAGCTGCGGCTCCGACGGCGAGTGCGATGCGGAACACGTGCGCGTATTTTCCGAGGGGTTGCGCGCCGATTCAACAGCCGAGCTGCGCGCACTCCAGCGTCGCTTCGGCGGCGAGAACGACAGCCCGGGCCGCAACCTGTCCCGCTGGCTGGCAGAGCTGGCCGAAAAGCATCCCGACGGCATGCAGGTACAGCAGATCTGGCGCACCGACCGGATGGGGCGCGGCGGCGATCAGATACCCTTCCTGGACAAGGGCTACCCCGCTGTACGCATCACGGTGGCAGTCGAGGACTACGAGCATCAGCATCAAGACCTGCGCACCGAAGACGGCGTGACATATGGCGATACCGTCGACGAGCTCGATTTCGATTACCTGACCCGCGCATCGCAACTGAATGTGCGGGCGCTGCATGCTCTCGCCAATGCACCGATGCCGCCGAAGCCTTCG
The DNA here is from genome assembly GCA_029937545.1 of Erythrobacter sp. Taxonomy (GTDB): domain Bacteria; phylum Pseudomonadota; class Alphaproteobacteria; order Sphingomonadales; family Sphingomonadaceae; genus Qipengyuania. The sequence continues at coordinate 2,197 of JAPYPR010000070.1, forward strand.
GCAGATGCCGCCGTGCGATTGGATACCGAGATCAAATGGCAGCCGGTGCCGGGTGCAGGTACTTATGCGGTAGCGAAACGCCGGACCGATGAATCCTATTGGCGCGACGATGCGGCCATCGTCTATCGCGACGGGCCGGCGACCGCACAGGACGATACCGAAATTAGCTATATCGCCCCTCTGCGAGGCGACGACTGGTTGTTCGGCGTCCAGGCCTGTGCATCCGGGAGTTACTGCTCACCCTATGCCAGCGCGGTTCCAGGAGGCGCTTTCGAACCTGTCGAGCAGCCAGAGGATGAAACCGAGTAAGCCCATCCCCATATGGCGCGCATGACAAAACAGAACAAACATCGGAAGCCGAAAGGCCTGCCGAGCAACGAACAGATACTCGAATTCATCCAGACCTCCGAGACGCCCGCCGGAAAGCGGGAGATCGCCAAGGCGTTCGGCCTCAAGGGGCAGGAAAAGATCGCGCTGAAGAAGCGCCTCAAGGACATGGCCGAAGAAGGCCTGATCGACGGCAAGCGCACGGCCTATCACCGCATGGGCGGCGTGCCGAAGGTCACCGTGCTCAAGATCGTTGCGATCGAGGACGGTGAACCGGTCGCGGAGCCGGAAAACTGGTCGCCCGACAGCAAGGAAAAGCCGCCGCGCCTCATGGTCAAGGAAAGCAAGAAGATGGCTGCGCTCAAGCGCGGCGATCGTATCCTTGCGCGCAATGAGGAAACCGAACGCGGCTGGCGTGCGACGCCGATCAAGAAGCTGCCCGCCCGCACCGAAGGCCTGATGGGCGTGGTGGAGAAGGACGGCAGCGGCAATTACTGGCTCGCTCCGGTCGACAAGAAAGTTCGCGACTCATCTCCCATCGGCGATGTCGGCGAGGCCAAAGAAGGCGAACTCGTGCTGGCCGAACGCATGGGCAAGTCGCCGCGCTCCAAGGTCAAGGTGGTCGAGGTCGTCGGCGATCCGCTGGCGCCCAAGGCCTTCAGCCTGATCGCCATCGCCAAGCACGGCATCCCGCATATCTTCCCGCGCGAGGTGATCGAAGAAGCGGAGCGCGCGGTCGATCTGCCGCTCAGCGAAGATCATCGCGAGGATCTTCGCGATGTACCCATTGTCGCCATCGACCCCGCCGACGCGCGCGACCACGACGATGCCATCTGGGCCGAGCCCGACGGCAAGGGCGGCTACCGCGCCATCATCGCGATTGCCGATGTCAGCTATTATGTGCGCCCCGGCAGCCAGCTCGACCGCGAGGCGCGGAAGCGCGGCAATTCGGTCTATTTCCCCGACCGCGTCGTCCC
>JAPYPR010000028.1 GCA_029937545.1 Erythrobacter sp.
GCGGCACCGGCCCGCTCCCCCACCCGGCCACCCATAGAATACCGTGCCGTGGGTGGCCGGGTGGGGAGCGGGCCGGTGCCGCAAGTCTTCGACGGATGTCGAAGACTTACCCAACCAGCATCAACTCAACGCGTAATCGCTCACGAAGGCGTTGGTCTTGCGTTCCTGCCCAAAGGTGCTGGTCGGACCGTGGCCGGGGATGAAGGTGACGTCGTCGCCCAGCGGCCAGAGCTTCTGCGTGATCGCGTCGATCAGATCCTGGTGGTTGCCCATCGGGAAATCCGTGCGGCCGATGCTGCCCTGGAACAGGACATCGCCGACCACGGCGAACTTGCTCGGGCGGTGGAAGAACACGACGTGGCCGGGCGTATGGCCGGGGCAGTGGATGACTTCCAACGTCAGATCGCCGACGGTCACTGTGTCGCCATCTACCAGCCAGCGGTCGGGCTCGAACACCTCGGCGTTCATGCCGTATTTCGCGCCATCCTCGTCGAGCCGCGCGATCCAGAAGCGGTCGGCTTCATGCGGGCCTTCGATCGGCAGGCCGAGTTCTTTCGCAAGTACGCCAGCCTCGCCGCAATGATCCATGTGGCCGTGAGTGATGAGGATCTTTTCGAGCTCGACACCGGAATTGGCAACCGCCGCCTTGAGCTTGTCGAGATCGCCACCCGGATCGATCAGCGCGCCCTTGTTGGTGGCGGTGCACCAGATCAGCGAGCAGTTCTGCTGCAACGGCGTCACCGGCACGATGCCGGCTTTCATTGGAGGCTTCGCGGGGGCTTCGGTAGTTTGTTCCATGGTTCGAAAATGGTCGGCTTGTTGATCGAAAACAAGGTTTGCCCGCGCAATCATGTTATGGTCCGTGGAAAAGGAGCCTAGGCATGAACAGTTCAGGTATTGTGATCGTCGCTGTTTTCATACTGGCCGCGTGCGCAGCTTACGACACGCAGCCAGAGACAACCGGCATGCCGGTCGCTGTGGCGTCCGCCGAAGTGCCGGCATTCGTCAGCGGTGTCTGCGGCGAATGTCACGCCGTGACGCTCGATGCCATTTCCCCCAACCCGCAAGCGCCGGGATTCGCCGATATTGCGAACAGCCCGGGCGTCACCCCCGAAACTCTCGAAACCTTCCTGTCGGACGCACACAACTATCCGATGCAGATGGATGTCGACCTGGTGGAGGAAGACATCGAACTCATCGCCGATTACCTGATGACGCTGCAATCCGAGGAATATTCCAGGCCGCTGGGATGAGGTCCAAAGCGACCGATCAGTAGCGGCCGAATTCGACGATCGGGCCATCGCTGCGGAACATGCAGTTGAACTGGTCGCGATCGCTACAGCGGACGTCACCGCCGTCGTAGCCGCAGCGATTATCGTCGTAGCGGTCGTTGCCGAGAATACCGCCGAGCAGGCCGCCATTACCGCCGTAGGCCGCACAGCCACCTAGGGCGAGCGTTCCGGCCATGGCGAGAGGTAAGAGTCTCTTGCGTATTCGGGTTTTCCGGCTGGTTTAACCTGCCGCGCCCGCCCGATGCAGGAAAGACGGCACTACGAGCGCACCAAGCGATTGTGCCAAATAGGCTTCCGATTAGAGTCAGGACCCTACACTCGCCCACCCTTCCATACGACACGGCCGATGATTTCTACCTCCTCGCGAGCCAGTTCGATCGGGGCGTAGGCATCGTTGGCGCTGATCAGTTTGATGCGGCCCGGGGCACTAGCCTGGACCTGCTTCACATGCAGCGTGTCGCCGATGCGGACGACATGCACACCCTCGCCCGCGCGCTTGTTGCGATCGACGAAGATCTCGTCCCCGCTGCGCAAAAGCGGTTCCATGCTGTCACCCTCGACGCGGATGGCGGAAAGGTCGGCGCCCTCCAGCCCCATCTCGCGCAACCAGCGGCGGGAGAACTGGAAGAGATCGTAGGAAATTTCCTCTGCCGAAAAAGAGCCGGGTCCAGCGGATGCATCGAGCGGCAAACGCGGCACTTCGACCCACTCCCCCCGGGCGGTTGCCGAATCGCCAGCCTGCGCTGCGCGGCGACCGACCGGCGGATCGTCGAAATGGCGCGTCTCGATAACACGCGTGGATATTCCCAGAAATTCGGCAATCTTGCGGACATCCGGTTCGTCCAGATGACGCGGGCTGCCACGGGTCACATATTGCTGGAGATAGGCCGGATTGCGCCCGATCAAACGGGAAAGTCCGGCAAGGCTCGCCCCTTTGTGAAGGGCCATATCCTGCAACCGCCTGCGGGCGCGCTGTTCATCACGTGGGATGTTTTCCATGAAATTTCCTATAGCATAGGATTTTTCCTAGACAAGTAGGATTTCAGTTGGAACGTATAGAGAACAAGGCGAGCGATTCGCCAGTCAGCTCAGCCAATTGGGAGCCTTCGCATGCTGATCCGATCCATCGAGAAATTCCTGCGCCAGCACGAAATGGCGGCCACGAAGTTCGGCCGCCTCGCCGCGCACGACCCGCGATTCGTGCTCGACCTCAGGCTGGGGCGCGAACCGCGCGACCGCACCGAGCAACGGATCCGCGGGTTCATGGCCGGCTTCGAAGCGGCGCAAAACACTCACGTGCGGGAGGCAGTCCATGTCGGTTGAAGCGAAGCTCAAGCGCCCTGCCCGCGCCCGCCGCACGACCGGCGACCGTTTGCGCGAAGCCGTCCTGGCTCTGGCTCGGCATCACGCGCAGGTCATCACGCATAGCGAGAAGGCGTGGGCCAGCATCACCTTTGCCGGCACGCGGCACTCGCTGGCGCTGATTTTCGCAGGCGCGGACGCGGTCGAAGCGGGCGAGCATTTCGTGGCCGAGCTCCCCGATCACGAATTCGCGATCCCTGGCCAACTGGTGGCCGATGCGACCATTGTCGAAGTCGAACACCGTATTGCACCGGACCCGCGGATGGTGGTGCAATGCGAGTTGCTGTTGTTGGAGGACGCCTGAGCCGCCGCCCGGTCAGTACCCCGCGTCGAGATCCATTTGCGGCCGCACCGGCTCGTCGGCTTCCCAGCGTTGCAGGTTTTCGATGAAGCGGTCGGCGCTGCGCTGGAACATTTTGGTCTGGGCGCGGCCCGACAAATGCATGGTCACCTGCGCGTTCTCGAGCTCCCACAGCGGGTGATCCTCAGGCAGCGGCTCCGGATCGGTGACGTCCAGCAGGGCCGCTTCGATCTTTTCCTGTTCGAGCGCGGCGACCAGCGCGTCCTGATCGACCACGTCCCCGCGCGCGATGTTCACCAGCACGGCATTGGGGCGCATGGCGGCAAGCTCGATCTCGCCGATCATCCCCTTGGTTGCCTCGGTGGAAGGGACGGCGAGCACGACCCAGTCGAATTCGCCTAGCTTTTGGCGCCATTCGCCCGGTCGCAATGCGCCCTCCCCGCCCGAGCGGCGGACCGGCACCACGGTCATGTCGAAAGCTTCGAGCCGCGATTTCACCAGGCTGCCGATCGCGCCCATGCCAAGCAGAAGCACACGCTCGCCTGCCAGTTCGCGCTTGCCCGGACTGTCCATCAGCCATTCCTTGCGGTCCTGCGCGCGCACCACCTCGCGATAGCCCTTGGCGTGGGCGAGCATCAGCATGACGACATATTCGGCAATGGTCAGCGCGTTGATGCCGACGCCGTTGGTGACGACCACGCCGCGCTCCTTCAGCAGGTCCAGCGGCATGAAATCGAGCCCGGCATAGATCGAGTTGAGCCATTTGAGACTGGTCGCCGCCCTGGCGACCTCGATCATCGGCTCCTTCTCGTTGAGGTCGAACCAGCCGATCTCCGCCTCGGGCGCCAGTTGCAGCGCCTCTTCCTTGCTGGCGAACCAGTGCGGTTCCACCCATTCGGGCAGGCGCGGCTCGACGAGCGGGCGGATCAGGGCGGATAATAGGGCTTTGGTCATCGGGCGGTTCTCCTCCGCCCGCCTTCTTGCCGGTTCAGACCGCCTTGGCAAACCGTTCCCGCCGCGGTTCGGCGATGTCGAGGATCGCGTCGGCGACTTCGGAGGCGTTCTGTTTCACATGACTGGGCGGAACCTGCATGATGTCCACCCGGTTCGCTTCCTGCCACGCATCGCGCGTGTCGTGCTTGGCGGTCTTGAAGGGGTCGTCCTCGATCTCGACCGCGAGATGCGCATCTTCGCAATAGAACGGCAGGGTGAAACCGTCGCCCTCGTAGTCGCGGACGAATGTCAGGCCCCGCGGCGCGTCTTTCAGATGTTCCCAGAGAAGCGCGTGCGGGTCTGCCATTGCTACAGTCTCCATTCCCATCCCAGCGGGTCGCCATCCATGACCTCGACGCCCTTCGCGGCCAGACTGTCGCGGATTGCGTCCGAAGTTGCAAAATCTTTTGCAGCGCGGGCTTCTTTGCGGCGCAGAAGTTCGGCTTCGATCTCGGCTTCGGTGAGCTGTGCGTCCTTGGGACGGATGCGGAGATTGCTGGGCGTTAAGAAGCCGCCGTTCTCCAGATTGTCCAATCCGAGAACTTCCATCATCGTTAACAACGCACTGGCTTTTTGAACTTGGTCAGCGCGCTTCAAAGCGATCAACTTATCCATCGCTACCAATGCAGCAGATGTATTGAGATCATCTGCAATTGCTGCGCTAAATTCCTCTAGCACGCCAATTATCGCTGGATCGGTCAGTTCGTTATCGAGCGGAGTTCCCAAGCGGATGGCGTCGTCAACCGTGTCAGCATGCTCTTTCAAAAATTTGAGGTGCGATCCGACAGATGCTCTCAGATCGTCGAATTGTCTCACGAAGCGCATCAGTCGCGTTCGCGCCGCCTGCAAACCTTCCCAGCTGAACTCCAGTTCGCTGCGGTAATGCGCCTGCAGGCACATCAGGCGGTAGGCGAGCGGATGGTAGCCTTTGTCGATCAGCAATTGCAGCCGCAGGAATTCGCAAGCGCTCTTGCTCATCTTGCCGCTGCGTTCGACGAGGAAGTTGTTGTGCATCCAAATGCGCGCGCCCGAGTTGCGCGCGTCGTCGAGGCCGTTGGTGCAGCAATAGGCCTGGTTCTGCGCGATCTCGTTCGGGTGGTGGATCTCGCGGTGGTCGATCCCGCCGGTGTGGATGTCGAAGGGAAAGCCGAGCAGTTTCTCGCCCATGACCGAGCATTCGAGATGCCAGCCGGGCGCGCCCCTGCCCCAGGGCGATTCCCATTCCATCTGCCGCGTTTCGCCTGCGGGGGTCTTGCGCCAGATCGCGAAGTCGGCCTGGTTGCGCTTGCCCTCGACCGTGTCGATCCGGCCCTCCCCGTCGTCGGTAACCGCGCGCGCCAGCCGCCCGTAATCGTCGACCGTCGAGACATCGAAATAGAGCCCGCTGTCGAGTTCGTAGCAGTGCTTGTCCGCAATCCGCTCCCCCCACGCGATCATCGCCTCGACATATTCGGTGGCGCGCGGGTGCTGCTTGGGCTGCACATTCAGCCGCGCCAGATCGCGCTCGAAATCTTGCTGGTAGAATTTCGCGATATCCCACGCGCTCTTGTTCTCGCGCGCGGCCATCTTCTCCATCTTGTCCTCGCCCTCGTCCGCATCGGAGGTGAGGTGGCCGACATCGGTGATGTTGATCACATGGGTGAGCTTGTAGCCCCTCCATTGCAGCACGCGCCCCAGCGTGTCCGCGAAAACATAGGCGCGCATATTGCCGATGTGCTGGTAATTGTAGACCGTCGGTCCGCAGGAATAGACGCGCGCCTCGCCCGGGTGGATCGGCTGGAACTCTTCCAGCTGGCGGGTCAGCGAATTGAACAGCTGGAGCGGCGCGTCGGTCATGCGGGGCCTGATACAATCCCGTCATCCCAGCGCAAGCTGGGATCGCTTTCGGGTATGGAGCTGGACCGCGAGCGATCCCAGCGTACGCTGGGATGACCAGGGGGTCACCAACCCTCCCAGCGTATGGCCTCGTCGATGTCGGCGCGGCGGACCTCGAACCGGTTCACGGCCGCATCCTCGTCACGGTAGCCGATGGCGACGCCGCAGAAGAAGATGTGATCCTCGGGAATGTCGACCATCTCGCGGATTTGCGGGGAATAGACCGCCCAGGCTTCCTGGAAACAGGTGTCGAGGCCCTCTTCGCGGCAGAGCAGCCCGATGGTCTGGAGCCACATGCCGATATCGCTCCACTGCGGCGGGCCCATGTACTTGGGCGTGTGGACCAGCATCAGCACCGGCGCACCGAAGGCGCGGAAGTTGTTGGCGAACCACATCAGGCGCTTGCCCTTGTCCTCGCGGCTGATTTCGAGCGCGCCATACATGTCCTCGCCCACCCCGCGGCGGCGCTGTTCGTAGGCGCCGTCCAGCTCGGGCGGATAGATGGGATATTCGGGCGCATGCGCCGCGCGGCCCTTGGGAAACTCCTCGGCAATCCGGTCGAACAGTGTCTGCATCGGTTCGCCGGTCAGGACGATGCCGTGCCACGGCTGGGTATTGCCACCGGAGGGAGAACGCTGCGCCTTTTCGAGGATACGAGTCAGCGTCTCGCGCTCGACCGGCTGATCGGTGAACGCGCGGACGGAACGGCGGGTCTGGACGGCTTCGGCAATGTTCATCGACTCAATTCCTCCCCGGACGCGGGAAATGTTGATCCACCAAAATATGATTGCCGTCAGGATCGGTGATCACGAAATGACCGATCCCTTCGCCATTTGGATCGGTTTTTTCGCTGAACGCAACACCCTTCTCCTCGAGCGCGGCTTGGAGATCGCGCACGTCGGTGAACTCTTCAAGCGGCGTGAAATTCCGCACGCGCTCGGGATCGTTGGTCAATCCCGGATTGAAGGTGAGAATATTTGCTTCAAACATTTTCTCGAAAAGGCCGATTATCGTGCTGCCATTCACCATGATGGCATAACCGCCTTCGCCGCCCGTTTTGGTAAAACCAAGCTTTTCGTAAAAGGCTTGCGATCTTGCCAAATCCTGCACGGCAAGACTGATTGAGAATGCTCCCAGTTCCATCGCGAATTCCCCGTTTATCCTCACTCAATCTCAAACAAATCAGCCAACTGCTCGATGATCGTCCCACCCAGCTGCTCGACATCCATGATCGTCACCGAGCGACGGTAATAGCGGGTTACGTCATGGCCGATCCCGATCGCCGCCAGCTGCACGGGCGATTGCTTCTCGATCCAGTCGATCACCTTGCGCAGGTGGCTTTCGAGATAGCCGGCCTGGTTCACGCTTAAGGTGCTGTCGTCGACCGGCGCGCCGTCGGAAATGACCATCAGGATGCGGCGATCTTCGGGGCGGCGGAGCAGGCGGTCGTGCGCCCAGAGTAATGCCTCGCCGTCGATGTTTTCCTTCAGCAACCCTTCGCGCATCATCAGGCCGAGGTTGCGGCGCGCACGGCGCCACGGCTCGTCGGCCTGCTTGTAAAGGATGTGGCGCAGATCGTTGAGGCGGCCGGGATTGGCGGGGCGGCCATCGGCGAGCCACGCCTCGCGTGACTGCCCGCCCTTCCACGCGCGGGTGGTGAAGCCAAGGATCTCGGTCTTTACGCCGCAGCGCTCCAGCGTGCGCGCGAGGATGTCGGCGCTGATCGCGGCAATGCTGATCGGGCGGCCACGCATCGAGCCCGAATTGTCGATCAGCAGCGTGACGACCGTGTCCTTGAACTCGGTATCCCGCTCGATCTTGTAGGAGAGCGCATGGCCGGGGCTGACGACCACGCGGGTGAGCCGCGCGGCATCGAGCATGCCTTCCTCCTGGTCGAAGTCCCAGCTGCGGTTCTGCTGCGCCATCAGGCGGCGCTGGAGGCGGTTGGCGAGCCGGGTGACGACGCCCTGCAAGCCCGCCAGCTGGCTGTCGAGATATTGCCGCAGCCGGTCCAGTTCTTCGTTGTCGCACAGCTCGGGCGCCTCGACGACCTCGTCGAACTTGTCGGTATAGGGCTTGTAGTCGAAGCCGTCGGGGATTTCGGTCCACGGGCGGTTCGGGCGGACGGGTTGCATCCCCTCACCCTCCTCGTCCGAAGGATCGCCGTCGGACATTTCCTGCTCGCCTTCGACCTCCTGGTCGGCGTCGCCCTCGGCCTCGCCATCGGTCACGTCGGAGCGCATGTCGCTCGCCTGCGGTTCGGCGCCGCCTTCGTCTTCCTCGTCGGTGTCTTCGTCCTGCTCGGGGCTTTCGCCCTCGTCCTCGTCGCCATCTTCCGCGTCGGTCGCATCGGGCGTGTCGGGCAGCGTCAGGTCGAGATGCCGCAGCATGTCGAGGGTCAGGTCCTGGAAGGCAGTCTGGTCGTCCAGCACACCGGCCAGATCGTCCATGTCGGTGCCGATCTGGGCAAGGATATCCTCGCGCACCATCTCCACCGCGCCCTGCGCCCGTTCGGGGATCGCCTCGCCCGTCAGCGCCTCGCGCAGCATCAGCGACAGGGCAGTCGGCAGCGGGACCTCGTTCACTTCATCCGCGCGGACGATAGGGTCGGCATTGGTCCGCATTTCGACTGCCGAGCCGAGATTGTCGCGGATCCCTGCATAGCGCGTGGTGCCGATCGCCTCGTAGCGGACCTGCTCGATCGCATCGTAACAGGCGCGGGCAATCGGCTCGCTCGGTGCGCCCTTCGTGTGCAGCGCCTCGTCATGATGACGTAGCTTGAGCGCAAAGCTGTCGGCGAAACCGCGCGCTTCGGTCGCCTGCTCGCGCGGGAGCGTGCGGCCGGGGAGCGGCACGCGGAAGTTCTTGCCCGCCTGCGCCGGGGCATCCGCGCTCCAGGCGACTTCCACCTCCGGCTCGTTCGCCAGCGCGCGGCTGGCACCGGTCAGTGCCTGCTTGAAACGATCGAGGGGGGTCTGGTCTGCCACGCGGCCTATTTAGGACGTCGGAATGGTCTGGCCAGTCTTTTCCCAGTCCTTCGTAAAGCCCTCGATGCCCTTGTCCGTCAGCACGTGCTTGAACAGCCCCTTGATGACAGCGGGCGGCATGGTCGCGACGTCCGCACCGATGCGCGCGCTTTCAAGGACATGGACCGGATTGCGGATGCTGGCGACGAGGATCTCGGTCGTGAAACCGGGATAGTTGTCGTAGATCGTGCGGATGTCGCGGATCAGCGCCATGCCGTCGAAGCCGTTGTCGTCGTGCCGGCCGACGAAGGGCGAGACGAAGGTTGCGCCCGCTTTGGCTGCGAGGAGCGCCTGGTTGGCCGAGAAGCACAGCGTGACATTCACCATCGTACCGTCGCCGGTCAGCTTCTTGCAGGTCTTTAGCCCGTCGATGGTCAGCGGCACCTTGATGCAGACATTGTCCGCGATGCGGCGCAGTGTCTCGGCCTCTTTCATCATCGTGTCGTGATCGAGCGCGACGACTTCAGCACTGACCGGGCCATCGACGAGATCGCAGATTTCCTTGGTGACTTCCATGAAATCGCGGCCCGACTTGGCGATCAGCGAGGGGTTGGTCGTGACCCCGTCGAGCAGGCCGGTGTCGGCCATTTCCTTGATGTCGGCGATGTCGGCGGTGTCGACGAAGAATTTCATTGCTAGATTTCCGATTCTCGCAGGATCAGGTTGCCGCCTGCCTAACGGAAGACGGGTACGAAAGACAACCTGCCAGCGCCGGTTGGGCGGGAGAAAAGTCTACGGATTGTCTGACGAAAAATTACAGTAGAATACCGTCTCGTTTCCGCGCCGGAAAACGCTGGTCCGGGTCTGCTCGATATATGTCTCGCTGCCACCGCCATCCGGGCCAGCCCAGCGTTCCACGCGGCGTTCCGTAGAAACTCTTTCGCTGCCATCGGCATTGACCGGGAGCCCGGCCGCGCGAAGTCGGCTGGCAACTTCGTCCACAGACTCCTGGAAACGCAAACCCAAGGAATTCACGGCGTCGGACCGCTCGATAAAGCGGCGCGTCGTCCCCACCAGCGTGAGGCCATTCCAGCGACCGTGGAAATCGACCTCGACATCCACCATGTCGGGGTTCGCCCGGACCCGCCGCTCAACCCTGCTGGTAACGGTGCGCGAAGAGTTGGGAATTTGCAGAGTAGCGGGAATGGCCCGGTCGCCGCGGGAATCGAACTTGTGCCCCATCGAAAAGACGAGGTTCGCGTCTTCGCTCCAGTAACATTTCGAAGGATCGAGGAAACCGAGCCAATCGAGCGAAGGACCGGACGCAACGGCCGGTCGCGCGGCGGTGGCTGCATATACCCCATTCGCAGCCAGCCGACGCGCGGCACCATCGACCTGTGCCTGCATGCGTTGCTCATCGGCAGCCGAAATGCGCACCTCGGACAGTCTCTCGAGCGCGTCGGCGGCCAGATCGCTGTCGGTTCCGGCCATGCGATAGGCCAGCTGGGCGAAATACCACGCGCGTACGGGATCGTTCTCCCGCGTGCGGACATAATAGGATGCCTGGTTGAAACCACGCGGCGCGCCCATGTCGCCCGCCTTCTCGAAATATTCGATCACCTGCCCCTTGCACGGCGATCGCTGCGCCAGGTTCATGATCTTCGACGGGCCCTTCGGCGGCTCGATCGCGCACATTGCGGCCAGCACGAACCAGTCGTCCGCCGTAAACTGCTCCCCGCCTTTCTGGCGCTGGCGCATCGCCTTGCGGACTTCCTTCCAGTCCCCGTATTTCGCGAAATACGGCTCCGTAATATCCTTGAATGTTCGCGCCTCTGCCGTGGGCGCGCTGGCCAGCATCAGGCCTGCCACCATGATTGCGATCGTCGATTTCATCATATCCCCCAAATGGCTTTCGCGCTGCATTAAACAAATGACTCAGCACTTCTACAAGCCCTTGGCAGGGAAATAGCCTGTTACCGGATGCCGCCGCCCGCCCCGAATACGCCGATGATCAGCGGGTCACGCGTCGCGCCGGGATCGCGGCGGATCGCGGCTTCTTCATTGCCGATCTCGCGCCAGATGGTGTTGTCGATATTGTCGGCGAAACGCGTGGTCGCGGCCGACAGGTCGACGCCGGTGAGGCCGTTGATCAGTTCGCCGACCAGCGGATCGCTGGCGACGCGCATCGCGGTGCCAAGTTCGGGCACCATCGCCTCGATCAGCGTGCGGCCCATCGATTGGCGCAGGAAGCCGGTCGCCGCAGTCGGTCCGCCGCGCACGAGATCGATCGCGTTCTGGATGCCGATGGTCCGTACGGCATCGGTCACCAGCGGCGCGGCACGCTCCGCGCCTTCATAGGCGATATCGCCGAAAGCATTCTGCAGCCGGTTCTTGAACAGCGTCGAGGTCAGGATGCGGCTGAGCACATCGCCGCGCGTGCCGAGCAGATTGTTCAGCCCCAACTGCGCCACCTGTTCGTCCCAGAAACCATTCGACTGGAGCATGCGCCCGAAGGCCCGTTCGCTCGAGAGAAACAGGATGCGCTGTACGGCATCGACCATGCTGAAGCCGGGCAGGCCAGCGCAGCCCGGCAGCGCCAAGGCCGCGCCGCCGAGAGAAAGTCCGCCGAGAAAGGCGCGGCGTCCGGTAGGTCTCACAAGAATATCGGTCATATTTCCAGTCCTCATGCCTCCCACCCTTGTTTCCTCACTGTCGCGCCGCCCATATGGCCGCGCGATGAACCGTGTCCGCTGCCTCGTCCTCAATGCCGCCCTGGGTCCGCTGGACTACAAGGTGCCCAAGGGGCTGGAGGTCGGGCCCGGATCGGTCGTCGAATGCCCGCTAGGTCCGCGCACGATCATCGGGATCGTCTGGGAAGCCGAACGGCTTCCCGGCAGCGAGGTTCCGGCGGAGAAGTTGCGGAATTTGCGCGGAGTTTTGCCCGTGCCGCCGCTCTCGGCCCCGCTCCGGCGGCTGATCGAATGGACAGCGGACTATTACGTCGCTTCACTGTCGAGCGTAGCGCGGATGGCGCTGTCTTCCGGCGGGGCTCTCAAAGGCCCGGCGACGATGACCGAATATCGCCTGACCGGCGGCATGCCGGAACGGATGACGCCCCAGCGGCAGGCGGCGATGGAGGCGCTCGAAGGCGAACAGGCGAACATCCGCGAATTGTCCGGCATCGCGGGTGTGTCGGAAGGGGTGCTGCGCGGGCTGGTCAATCAGGGCGTCCTCGAACCTGTGGAGATCGATTGCGACCGGCCCTATCCCGATGCGCGGCCCGACTTCGCCCATGTCGAGTTGAGCGCCGAGCAGGCCGAGGCATCCGACGTGTTCGCGGAGGCAGTTCGCAAGGCCGAGTTTGCGCCCTTCCTGCTCGATGGCGTGACCGGGTCGGGCAAGACCGAAACCTATTTCGAACCTGTCGCAGAGGCGCTGCGCATGGGCCAGCAGGTGCTGGTGCTGCTGCCCGAAATCGCGCTGACCGAAAACTTCCTCCATCGCTTCGAGGAGCGCTTCGGCGCGGCGCCGGTACTGTGGCACTCCTCGCTCAAGTCGACCGAGCGGCGGCGCGCCTATCGGGCGGTGGCGCAGGGGACGGCGCAGGTCGTGGTCGGCGCGCGTTCGGCCCTGTTCCTGCCCTTCGCGAATCTTGGCCTGATCGTGGTCGACGAGGCGCATGAGATCAGTTTCAAGCAGGAGGACGGCGTCCGCTACAATGCGCGCGATGTCGCCGTAATGCGCGCGCATTTCGAGAAAGTGCCGGTGGTCCTCGCCAGCGCCACGCCCGCGCTCGAAAGCCTGCAGATGGCGGAGAGCGGGATCTATTCGAAGATCGACCTGCCCAGCCGCTTCGGCGGTGCGGAATTACCGAGCATCGACACGATCGACCTAACCGAGGAAAAGCCCCCGACCGGAATGTGGCTCGCCCAGCGGCTGGTGGATGGGATCGAGGATCGGTTGGCCAAGGGCGAGCAGTCGTTGCTGTTCCTTAACCGCCGCGGCTATGCGCCGCTGACGCTGTGCCGCAACTGCGGCTTCCGCTACCAATGCCCCAATTGCAGCGCCTGGCTGGTCGAGCACCGCTTCTCCCGCCGTCTCGCCTGCCATCACTGCGGGCACGAAACGCCGAGTCCGCAGGCCTGCACCGAATGCGGCGAGCCCGACTGCCTCGTCGCCTGCGGCCCCGGCGTCGAGCGGATCGCCGACGAGGTTGCCGAGCGCCTTCCCGAAGCGCGGGTGTTCGTGGCGACGTCGGACACGCTCAATTCCCCCGGCAAGGCAGCGGAGTTCATCGCCGCGGTCGAGGCGCGCGAAGTGGACGTGATCGTCGGCACGCAATTGGTAACCAAGGGGTTCCATTTCCCCGAACTGACGCTGGTGGGCGTGGTCGATGCCGATCTCGGCCTCGAAGGCGGCGATCTGCGCGCGGGCGAGCGCACCTACCAGCAGGTGGCGCAGGTCGCGGGCCGCGCCGGACGCGGCACCAAGCCGGGCGAGGTCCTGATCCAGACTCGCCATCCCGAAGCCGGCGTCATCGCCGCGCTGGCAGACGGCGATCGCGATGCCTTCTACGAAGCCGAAACGGAAGCGCGCCGCCATGCCGGTGCCCCGCCCTTCGGTCGTTGGGCGGCAATCATCATCTCCAGCGAAGACGACGCCGAGGCGCGCGAGGCCGCCAACCGCCTCGGCGGCTTCCGCCCGCAAGTCGACGACTGCATGATCCTCGGTCCGGCACCCGCGCCCATGGCGCTGCTCCGCAATCGCTACCGCTACCGCTTCCTCATCAATGCGCGGCGGAGCGTCCAATTGCAGGACGTGATCCGCGGCTGGCTGAGGCAGGTCGACCACCCGCCCGGCGTGCGCGTCGCGGTCGATATCGATCCCTACAGTTTCGTCTGAGGCACCGGCGGCCACCCTGCGCGTTCACCCGCCATGGCAGACACCTCCGAAGGCCCCGTCCTCGTCCCCATCCTCGGCGACCAGCTGATCCGCGATCTGGCTTCGATCAGGGAGCGGACGAAGGACGATACCGTCATCCTGATGATGGAGGTTTGGAACGAGGCGACATACGTCAAGCATCACAAGCAGAAGATCGTCCTGATCTTTTCCGCCATGCGGCACTTCGCCGAAGAACTGCGCGATGCCGGCTGGACGGTCGACTATGTGAAGCTCGACGCGGACAGTAACGCAGGCAGCTTCACCGGCGAAGTCGCCCGCGCGGTCGAGGAGCATTCCCCACGCGCCATCCACGTGGTCGAACCCGGCGAATGGCGCGTGCGCGAGGCGATGGACCAGTGGGCGGACAAGTTCCCCTGCGAGGTCGAGATCCTGCGCGACGACCGCTTCATTTCCACCCAGGCCGAATTCGACGACTGGGCCGAGGACCGCAAGCAAATGCGGATGGAGTATTTCTATCGCGAGATGCGCCGCAAGACCGGCCTGCTGATGGCCAAGAAGGACGGCGATTCTGGCAAGCCCGAAGGAGGGGAGTGGAATTACGACAGCGAGAACCGCAAGCCGCCCAAGGACGGCATGACGTCGCCCGAACGCCCGAAATTCGAACCAGACGAAATCACGCAGGAAGTGATCGAACTGGTCGAGGACCGCTTCGGCGACCACTTCGGCAGCCTCGAGAAATTCCGCTGGCCGGTGACGCGCGACGAGGCGGAGGAAGCCGCCGACGCTTTCTTCGCCGAGCGGATCGAGCATTTCGGCCCCTATCAGGACGCGATGGTCTGCGGGGAGGACGATCTCTACCATTCCATGCTGTCGACCAGCATCAATCTCGGCCTGCTCGACCCGCTCGAACTGTGCCAGCGCGCGGAGCAGAGCTACAAGGACGGCAACGCGCCGATCAATTCGGTCGAGGGATTCATCCGCCAGATCATCGGCTGGCGCGAATATGTCTGCAGATTCTACTGGCACCAGATGCCGCATTTGCAAGAGGCGAATGCACTCAACGCCCAGCGCGGCCTGCCGCAATTCTACTGGACCGGCGAGACCGACATGCGCTGCTTCGCCGACGCCATTCGCTCGACGCGCGACAATGCCCATGCCCACCACATCCAGCGGCTGATGGTGCTCGGCAATTTCGCGCTGCTTGCGGGTATCAATCCTCGCGAGGTTCAGGACTGGTACCTCGTCGTCTACGCCGATGCCTACGAGTGGGTCGAGCTGCCGAACGTCTCCGCCATGATCCTCTACGCCGACGGCGGGAAGCTTGCGTCCAAACCCTACGCGGCCTCCGGCAATTACATCAATAAGATGAGCGACTATTGCGCCAATTGCTCATACTCGGTCAGCAAGAAAACCGAGGAGATCGCCTGCCCGTTCAACTCGCTCTACTGGCATTTCATGGACCGTTACCGCGACCGGCTGGAGAAGAACGCGCGTATCGGGCGGATCTACTCGACCTGGGACCGGATGGATGGCGACAAGCGCCAGGCCTATCTCGACCGTGCGGAAAGCTTTCTCGACAGCCTGGCCCCGGCGGACAAGGCCTGGGCGCGCGCCGATTGAGACAGGCCGCAGGAACGCGGCTCGCCTCCCGACCATTGGTTAATGGAAACCAAGATCGAAAGAGGCATCATGTCGAGCATTACTACCGTGAACCCCGCCACCGGCGAGACCATCGAAACCTATCAGCAGTTGTCGAAGGACGACGCCTTCGCCAAGGTCGAGGCGTGTCACAAGGCCTTCACCCAATGGAAGCTGCGCAGTCTCGAAGACCGGGCAGAGGTCATCAAGGGCCTCGGCAAGGCGCTGCGCGACAACAAGGAAGAGTTGGCCCAGCTGATGACCCGCGAGGTCGGCAAGCTCATCGGCGACAGCCGCGACGAAATTGAACTATGCGCCGGCATTTGCGACTACACCGCTGCCAATGGCCCCAAGGAACTGGCCGACGAGCAGCGCGACCCGAACAATGCCGCGCGCGGTATCGTGACCTATTCGCCGATCGGCGTGGTCTACGGCATCCAGCCGTGGAATTTCCCCGCCTATCAGGTCATCCGCTATGCCATCGCCAGCCTCATGGCCGGCAATGGCGTGCTGCTGAAGCACTCCTCGCTGTGCACCGGAAGCGGCCTGATGATCGAAAAGATTTTCAAGGACGCAGGCTTGCCCGAGAACCTGTTCACCGCGCTGGTGATCGACCATGATACGTCCGACGAAATCATCGAACACGACAAGGTCCGCGGTGTAACGCTCACCGGATCTGACGGCGCAGGCCGCCATGTCGGCGAGAGGGCCGGCAAGGCGATCAAGAAGACCGTTCTGGAGCTCGGTTCCAACGACGCCTATATGGTGCTGGAGGATGCCGATCTCGACAAGGCGGCCGAGGTCTGCGCGCAGGCCCGCCTCTACAATAACGGCCAGACCTGCATCAACGGCAAGCGCTTCATCGTGACCGAGAAGGTCTACGACGCTTTCCTAGAAAAGTTCGTCGCGCACTTCGAAGGCGTGGAATTGGGCGATCCGACCGACGAGAATAGCGACATGGGCCCCATGTCCTCCGCCGACCTGCGCGACGACCTGCAGGAGCAGGTGGACGAATCGGTCAAGAACGGCGCCAAGATCGCTTGCGGTGGAAGCATCCCCGACCAGAAGGGCGCGTGGTATCCCGCCACCGTCCTCACCGATGTCGCGCCCGGCCAGCCCGCCTATGACGACGAATTGTTCGGCCCCGTCGCCAGTGTCATTCGCGCCAAGGACGACGAAGACGCCATGCGCCTCGCCAACGACAGTCGCTATGGCTTGGGCGGCGGCATCCTGTGCGGCGACACGGAACGCGCGATCGAGCTGGCCTCCAAGCATTTCGATACCGGCATGGTCTACATCAACACTTATGGGGTCGCCGATCCTTCGATGCCGTTCGGCGGCGTGAAGAATTCCGGCTACGGCAAGGAGCACGGCGGCTTCGGTATCAAGGAGTTCGTCAATGCGAAGGCGATCTTCGTCGGCGCCGACTGACCGCTCTTACGCGAAAGCCTCCCGGGCTGCATCCTGGACCTGTGCCATGGCGTCGCGCCACGGTGCAGGTCCGTAACTTATGCGCGCCACACCAAGGCGCGCCAGGTCGCGATTTGCCGGCATGCCGTCCAGCCGCATGACATTTATCGGCAGGGAAACTTCGCGGCACATCCGCTCGATGAGGTCGGTGTCCGACAGCCCCGGCACGAAGAAACACCTCGCTCCCGCGTCGGCATAGGCCGCCGCACGTTCGATCGCGGCATCGACCAGGTCGGCCCGGTTCGGGTCCTCGCCCGCCATCAGAGGTTCCAGGAAGATAGCGGTGCGCGCATTGACGAACAGGCCCGCCGACGCTGCTGCTTCGATGCGCTCGCACTGATCGGGCACATCCCGTAGACCTTTGCCCACGATCAGTCGATCTTCCAGATTACACCCGATTGCACCTGCCTCGCGCAATTTCGCAAGATTGTCCCGCACTCCTTCTGCGCTTGCGGCATACCCTTTTACGACATCCACGCTCAATGGTAGGCCGCAAACGCGCCCGACTTGCCCCACGGTTGCGAGCAAGGCGTCGAACGGCAGCACCTCTCCATCCTCGAAGCCTTGCGATCCTGCGAGCGACAAGGAGCCGGTCGCGATCGCCTTTGCACCGGCGCGGGCCACGACTGCGGCACTGCCCGCATCCCAGATATTGGACACCGCGAGGGGGCCGGTACTGGTGTGCAGCGCCGCGAAATCTTCGATTGTCATCGATTTATTCCTTTTCGCGTTTCAGCAACTCGGCCTTGATCTCGGGCCCATAGGCGTAGCCGCCAAGTGAGCCATCCGCCTGTACGACGCGGTGGCAGGGAATGAGCACGGCGATGTTGTTCGCGCCATTGGCTCCGCCCACGGCGCGGCTGGCGTTAGGGTTGCCCAAAGCAGCGGCAAGTTCGCCATAGCTGCGGGTCTCACCAGGCGGGATGTCGCGCAGGGCTTGCCACACGCGCTGTTGGAAAGCGGTGCCCTTTACATCGAGGGGGATAGCCAAGCTATCCCTGCCCGGTGTTTCGACCGCATCGACGACCTGCCCGAGAAGCGCCTCGAAATCCGTGCCGCCCTTCGCCAGTTCCGCCTTGGGAAAGCGGTCGCGGAGTTCTGCTTCGCCCTCGCCGAACGACAGGCAGCACACGCCCTTGTCGGTCGCAGCGATGAGCATCGCGCCGAGGCTCGTTTCGACCACCGACCAGTGGATCGTGCGCCCCATGCCTCCGTCGTGCCAATCGCTTGCCGCCATGCCCAGCCGTCCTTTCGTGTCATCGTAGAACCGCGAAGCCGAGCTATAGCCGGCCTCGTAAATCGCATCCGTGACGCTCTCGCTTTCGCCCAGCGCATCGCGAACGCGCTCCTCGCGCAGGGCGCGCGCATAGGCTGCGGGCGACAAGCCGGTTTCCCGCTTGAACACCCGTTGGAAATGCGCCGGGGAATAGCCGACGATCGCGCCCAGTTCTGAGAGCGTCGGTACCTGCTCCGCGCTGCGAATCTCGTCGATCGCCACAAGCACCGCGGCTTCGTCGCGCCCGACGTCGTCGGGGAGGCAGCGCTTGCAGGCGCGTAAGCCCGCCGCCCGTGCGTCAGCGCCGCTGGCAAAGAAGCGCACATTGTCCCGCAGCGGGTGCCGCGCTGCGCAGGACGGGCGACAATAGATACCCGTGCTGAGCACGCCCGTGACGAAGCGCCCGTCGAACGCGCGATCGCGTCGCTTCACCGCGGCCCAGGCTTCATCGTCACCGATCATCGCATCGTTCTCCATAGCCGATTTCACTGCCTGGCTAGAAGAGCTTGTGCGCGGCTGCATCCCGCACCTTGCGATCAAAGCCAATGCCCGCCAAAAGCGCGAGCGGATGGGACGCATTCTTGCATATCTCGCACTGGTCACGGCGCTTCTCACGCCAATGGTCGCGCATGCCGATGCCGCCGACATCGATGCGGCGGCGCGCGGCGTGGTGCGCGTCATCATCATCGGCGAAGACGGCGACGGAGAACTCTATCCGATCAGCCACGGAACCGGTTTCGCCGTGTCGGGCGAGACAGTCGTCACCAACGCCCATGTCGTGCGCGACGCCGTGCGCGACTCAGCGTTGCAGATCGGCATCGTGCCGAACGGTGGCGGCGAGGCGACCTATGGCCGGCTGATCGCAGCCTCGCCCAAGAACGATCTCGCGCTGGTCCGAATCACCGGCGGAAACTTGCGTCTGCCCCCATTGGCGCTTGCAGGCGGGGCGCCGCCCGATAGCGGGGAGGTGACCAGCGTCGGCTATCCGATGAATGTCGACCGCGCACAGGGGCTGGCGATCGGCGACATCTTCCGCAGCCAGCCGCCGGTGAAGAGCCGCGGCTTTATATCCGGCACCCGCCCCAGCCGCCAGTTCGACACGATCCTCCACACCGCACCCATCGCGCGAGGTAACTCCGGCGGGCCGCTGCTCGACACCTGCGGCCGGGTGCTCGGGGTCAATAGTTTCGGGGCGGACAACGAAGGCGGCGATGCGGAGTTCTTTTTCGCCGTATCCATGCGCGAACTGCTGCCGTTCCTGCGCGCCAACGACGTGACGCCGCGCGTTAACGAACGGCCTTGCCGCTCCATGGCCGAGCTCGATGCGGCGGAACGCGAGCGGATCGAGCGCGAACAGCAGGCTGCGCGGCAGGACCTCGCCCAGCGCGCCGAAACCAGCCGCGTCAAGCGCGAGCGCGCGCAATTCGAGGCCGAACAGGCCGTGGTGACCGAGCGGGAGGACCGGGTCTTCCTCGCCTTCGTCCTGCTGCTGGTGGCCTTCGCACTGGGCCAATGGGCCATCACGATGTTCAATTCGGAGGAGCGCGATGAAACCCGCATGCGCATCGTCGCGGTTGCCGCTGCAGTCGCAGTGCTCGCAGCCATTGCTGCCTACCTTACCCGACCGGGCCTGGACGAGATCGACCGCCGCGTCGCTGCCGCAATGCAGGAGGGGAGCGATCCAGGCTCTCCCGAACAGCCGGTAACCGGCGACCTTGCCTTGCAATGCACACTCCTGCCCGAACGCAGCCGCATCACCAGCGCCGAGGCACAGGACCTAAGTTTCGACTGGGCACAGGGCGGCTGCGTCAACGAGCGCACGCAGTACGGTTTCTCCGGCGGCACCTGGAGCCGCGTCTTCGTGCCCAATTCCGAGGACGCGGTCTCGGTCAACAGCTTCGACCCCGATCGCCGCATCTACCGCGTCGAACGCTACCTCCTGCCCCGCAGCGCGATGGCCAAAGCCCGCGAAGCACGCGGCAAGTACAAGGCCCCCGTCTGCGGCGCAGAGGATGCTGCCAGCCAGCTCGGCGATTTGCAGACCGAGGTGCTCGGCCAGCTTCCCCGGCAGGCGAACGAGCGGCTGGTCTACGAATGCAGCGAGCGGAATTAGATGTTTCCGTCATTGCGAGGAGCCGAAGGCGACGAAGCAATCCAGCGCGCTTGGCCCGCCCGATCCTTCTGGTACTGGATTGCCGCGCGGCTTCGCCGCTTGCAATGAACTAGAACGAATTACTCAATCGGTTGTCATCAGCCAGCGTGTCGAGTTCGCGCTCCAATAGCCTCCTAAAGTCCATGAAGGCGGCGGTGAGTGCCGAAGGAAATTCCCACCGAGTTCGGGATTCCAAGAAGGACGAGACCGAGTCCAGAGCCTTGGAATAGACGGGGCCTTCCGAATATTCCTCGGATACTGGAACCGTACAATCTCTGTACGCTTTGGCTCGATTCCGAAATTCATCGAAGACCGCAGCATGCGTTATTTTGAACTCCTCATACAAAGGTCGCAGGCCTTCCAACTGATGCGATCTGGGAAATGTCAGCTTCAGCATCGCTTTCTCGTTATCACGCTTCAATAAGCTAGG
>JAPYPR010000010.1 GCA_029937545.1 Erythrobacter sp.
ACGTGAATCACATCCTCATCGCGCTGTGAATCCTATTTATGGGTCCGGACCCTAGAATGTGCAGGCCATGCCTGTCGGTTGCTGACGGCCTACGAACCGACCGGCGAAAAATTTATTGCATGGCTTGCGGTCGAGCGGGCAGCGGATGTTGCCGTAGTGGGCTGCTATGAGTTCCATGGTGACCACCCGGGCTGGCATTTCCATGCGAAGTGTTGCTCAATTGCGGAATTGTCGGGCGGAACACAGCGCCAGCGTAACGGCGGAAGAAGGCTGCCAAAGGCAGGTGCATATCATCGCGATACGAGCTACGAGATGACGCGCCAAAAGGCTCTTAACCGCGCATATACGGCATTTAATGTAGAGACGCGACCGAAAGGCGGACTGATATGAAGGAGCAGCTCTGCAAAGCATTTTGTGACGGCATAGCCGTCCGTTCCGTGCCGTCCGGTCTAGCCATTAGCACTGGCTTCACCCTGCCTGATGGAGACGCGATAGGCTTCTATCTGAGAGAAGCGGATGGCCAATTTTTGCTTAGGGATAGCGGGCTGATCCTGCCAAATCTCGAAGCTAGTGGACTTGATCTTAAAAACAAAAACAGGGCCGCTGCTCTGCTGGATCTAGAAGATCAGTACGGTGTCACGCTTGATGAGGACGAGCGCGAGTTTGGGATTGATATTGCGAGCGAGGCAGACGTTCCCAGCGCTGCGCTTCGATTGGTCTCCTTCTTATTGCGTGTAGGGGATTTACTCCTCCTCGCGGAGGAGCGAGTCGCCAGCACCTTCCGCGAGGAAGTAGAGCAGATGCTTCGCGAGCAAATCGGTGAAAGGGCTATCATCTCCAAGGGAGAACCCCTGGCCGCCGATCTCGAAGATTTCTTGCCAGATTTCAAGATTGAAGCGGATGGGAAATTGGTCGGATTGTTTCTGGGAACGAACGATGCACGCGTCTTAGAGGCGCTGTATATGCAAATGCGCGCCGAGCATGAGACGCATTCCAGCGTCTCCATCGTCGCGCTGCTGGAGAACGAGAAAGCGATCCGCGCGCGGGTCAGGCAGAACGCGAACAACCGCCTTGATGCTGTCCCCCATTTCAGGGGTGATGAGGCGAGCGCCATTTCTCGAATCGCAAAGGAAGCAGGGCTAGCAAGTGTCCACTAAAGACCAAGAAACTTACTCTGAAGCGGAAACCGAGGCCCGCCGCGAGGCAGCGCTCAAAACGCTACTCGCCACCCCGCCCAAGCCAATGAAGGCTAAGGGCAAGAGGCGGCGAGAGTCGAGTCAATCAAAGTAATGTTTGCGGCGTTCGCCGCGCTGACGAGGGATATTCGCCAGCTTAGGCGGCGATTTTATCAGTCCGCCGATAAGTGAGACGCTTGCCTTCCGTTCCGGCGAGGATAAGCGCGGCACGTTCGCCATCGTTCATATCGCGGGTGTTGTAGCGGCAATCGAACTCTTTGCAGTAGCGGCCAAGGTGGGCTTCGCTCATGTGGTGATAGGTGCCGATCACGCCGCGTTTGAAGATCGAGAAGAAGTTTTCAGCTGTGTTAGAATGCTTGAACCCGCCATAGGTGACGTATTCCTTGGCGCTGTGGTTCACGCTGTAGTGGTGCGCCATCTCGCGCCCTACGGCGGTGTAGATGGGGCTTTCGTCCGTCATTAGGTCGGCGGTGCGGTGGACGTTGGTAACGATCAGCGATCGCACGGTGGCCGCATTGACGTTGGCAACATGAAACGAACGGGCGTGGCCATCACGCTCAACCAAAGCGACAACGGCTTTCTTCTTGGCAGGCTTACGAGTCGAACGGTTTTTAGCCTTGCCGCCAACATAGGTTTCGTCGGCTTCGACAACGCCAGAATTGCCGCCCATGGGGCCGTCTGGGATGTCCATGGCTTCGCGGATACGGTGGCAGAGGAACCACGCCGATTTATAGGTGATACCGAGCATACGGCCCATCTGGGCAGCGCTCATGCCCTTCTTGGAAGCGGCCATAAGGTGAATGGCCAGCAGCCATTTGTTTAACGGCAGATGCGAGCGCTCCATGACGGTGCCAGTGCGGACGGTGAACTTGTCGCGGCAGTCATTGCAGAGGAACATACCGGCCTGCGTCTTGCCCGCCATGCGGGTGACGTGAAGCGAACCACAGTGCGGGCAGGAAGGCTCGCCATTCCAGCGCGAGGCTTCGATGTGGGCTTCCGCCTTGGCAGCGTCATGAAAAATCGGGTCGGTGATGTTGATGTCCATAGGGCATTATATCCCAGAGATGGCCTGCTAAGTAAAGTATATAATTGCCGCATTTCTCCCGATTATGTGGGGCGGGGTTGCGGCGGTTGCTCCTTGCGGAGATCACAGTCTCGACGCCGGCAGCGACGATCTCCTCGCGGATGGCATCGGCATCATAGCCGCGATCAGCCAGGAATGCCTCGATCCGGTCCCCGCTCGGTGCCGTGCCAGCCCCAAGATATACAAGGTTTAGCTTTATTGTTCCGGATAATCGACGGCCGGATCGAAGCCTCCCGATCTACAGCGGTTATAGCCCGATTGATCACGCCGGTCATATTCAAATATCGGCGCCCCCAAAGAGCAAAGAAGGGGCGCCGAGGAAGTACGATTGGCAGCGAGCAAGGGTTCATGTGCAGGGCATTGATCTGGAAGACATTGCGCTCAATGGCTTGTCAGAGAGTGCCATCAGGGGGGGCAGGGACTTCGGCTGCATGGGCAATGTCGAAGCGAGCCCAGCGAGGATGGATGGCATTCACATCATATCCCTCCAAAATAGCAACGGTATATAAAGAGTGGCCCAGAGCCGACCGTTCCGAGCGCTTCACCACCAAGAGACCGATTGACATTAAAAATATCCACCGTACTAATAATGATTCGAGGGAGGAGGTGGATAACATGACCGACTTACATGGCGATCGAATTTCCGCGAATGTTTACGGAGCCAGAAGTGGCCTGATTACGCTCGGATTGGCGGGTCTGTTACTATCGGCACCAGCATATGGGCAGAGCGATGCCGGGGGTGTTCCCGAGCAGCCATTACCCACCGACACTTCGGCGGGCGAGCAAGAGGACGATACGGGGCAAACGCCCAGCGCCCAAACGGACGCCTTCGGCAATGTCATTATCGTTACCGCGCGCAAACGCGAGGAAATGCTGCAGGACATTCCTGTCGCAGTTGCCGCCCTGTCAGGAGAATCTCTGGACGATATCGGCATCCAGCGGCTCGACGAGACTACGGCGTTGATCCCCAACCTGCGCGTGTCGCATGCGGGTACCGGCCCTGGCGTTGCCAGCCTTTACATACGCGGCATCGGTTACAATGGTACAGAGAAACTCGAAGCCCCTTCGGTCGGCGTCTTTATTGACGATTTCTATTGGGGCATGGGCCACGGACAGCTGCTCGATACGTTCGATATAGAACGGATCGAAGTGCTTCGCGGACCACAATCGGTCCTGTTCGGCAAGAACACTTCGGGCGGCGCGATCGTCGTGCGCCGGACCAAACCCCAGGGCTATCTTGGCGGCAAGGTCAAGGTGGCGATCGGGAATTACGACCAGCGAATTATTCAGGGCCTGCTCCATACGCCGGCTCTGCTGGACGAGACCCTGTCGTTCAAAGTGGGCGGAACCTACCGTGAGCGCGAAGGCTTTGCCACGAACCTTTATGACGGCACCAGCGAAGGCGATTACGAGTATGTCGGCTTGCACGCGATGGCTCTGTGGGAGCCAACCGACAGCCTGGAGGCCCTGTTCGTATTCGACTATAATCGCGAACGTGGCGAAGCAACACCGCTCCAGAACGACAATGTGCTGGGCGTTGACCTGTTCTTCGGCGGGCAACAGCTCAATCCCGGTGTACGACCGCACGAGGTCTGGCCAGACCTTGTGAGCGACCAGAAGCTCGATGCCTATCGTGCCAGTCTGCGGGTCGATTGGGAGACAGGTATCGGAACGATCACCTCGATCACTGGCTATCTGGACGAGGCGGATTATACGCTGCAGGATTTCGACAGCGGATGCGGCGCGGACACACAGGGGCTGGGCTGTAATTTCACAGTCAATCCGTTGCTTGCCAGCCCGGCCAATCCAACCGGAACTTTGCACACGATACGGGATCAGGAGTTCAAGGAATTCACTCAGGAACTGCGGATCGCCAGCTCACTGACCGATACATTGTTCCTTCAGGCTGGCGGGTTCTTTTATGATGATGCGATCGAGAGCCGCCAGACAACCAATTTCGCCGCGTTCGAACGCACCACGCAGGACACCCGCTCCTACGCACTGTTCGGACAGGTAGAATGGGAGATCGTGCCAAACCTCACCGCGACAGTCGGTGCGCAATGGATTCACGAGGAGAAGGAGTATTCGAAAACCGTCTCCTATCTTCCCGATGTACCTGTTGTGGGTGGGTCGGTTCTGCTTCCCTTACTGCAGGACGAAGAGACGTGGGAAGATACGGTTTATCAAGCATCGCTCTCATGGGCACCAAGCCCCGATCACCTGCTGTATATATCGCTATCCGACGGGTTCAGAAGCGGCGGTTTCTCTGCCCGTGGTACGGCCGCCGAAGCGGTCGATCCCACGCTTCCCAATTATACCGGCGGTACGGGCGAGAACTTCCTGGCTTTCGAGCCGGAGACAACTCGGCAGATCGAAATCGGGTCGAAAAACACGCTGTTCAACGGCGCGCTGGTCTTGAACCTGACGGCGTTCACTACCGAGCTGAACGGCTTGCAGACAGGAGCCGTCGCTCTCACGCCGAATTTCGGAGTCAATACCAATACGTATGTGAACAATTTCCAGCTTGCCGAGTTCAAGGGTTTCGAAATCGAGAGTATCCTGAAAATTCCGGGTGTCGACGGGCTGACCTTGCTGGCCAATATGGGGTATCTCGATGCGAGCGTGAAAGAGGCGATGGTACCGGCAACGCGGCTGGGTGTCGGTCCGGGCGGACTGCCCGGCAGCCCGGCGCAGGGCCTGATCGATCTATCCGACACTCCGCTGCCGCAAGCACCGGAATATACCTATGCCCTGACCGCGAATTACGAACGGGATGTGACTGCTGACCTGCGGTTCAATTCGACCGTGGTTTATTCCTATGTCGATGATGTGGTGCTTCGATCGCAGGGTACTGCACCCGATATTCAGGAAGGCTACGGTCTGCTGGACGCCTCTGTGGGTCTGACATGGAAGCAGTTCTCTCTCCAGCTGATCGGCAAAAACCTGCTGGACGAGGAATATCGCGTCAATTCCCTGCCGAACGTGTTGTTTCAAGGCTGGGGCAATCCCCGCACTGTGTTGTTGGAAGCTACGGTCCAGTTTTAGCGTGCGGGGGACGCGGTTAGCTGCATTCTCCAGTAGACCGGGCATCCAGCCAATAATTGAATAAGGTAAGGTTGATTTGAATATCGAATTGAATCCGGAAGAACAGGCCTTCCGCCAAGAGGTTCTCGACTTCTTCGACCAGCACCTTACCCCGGCTATCCAGCGGGCCAGCAGGCTTTCTACAGGTGTTTTCGTTGATCCCCCATGGTCGAAAGAATGGCATCGTGCCCTTT
The DNA here is from genome assembly GCA_029937545.1 of Erythrobacter sp. Taxonomy (GTDB): domain Bacteria; phylum Pseudomonadota; class Alphaproteobacteria; order Sphingomonadales; family Sphingomonadaceae; genus Qipengyuania. Next base: position 5,559 of record JAPYPR010000010.1, read on the forward strand.
ATCAAAAAGGGTGGATTACCTATAATTGGCCGGTGAAATATGGCGGGTGCGACTGGACCCCTGTTCAGCGCTATATCTACGAAAGCGAGGCTGCCCGCAGGGGCGCACCAGTCGTTGCTCCCATGGGGATCAATCTGGTGGGGCCGGTAATCTGCGAATTTGGGTCCGACTGGCAGAAGGAGCATTACCTGCCCCGCATTCGGTCCGGGCAGGATTACTGGTGTCAGGGATTTTCCGAACCCGGTGCGGGTTCGGACCTGTCGAGCCTGAAGACAAAGGCCGTTCGCGATGGCGACGACTATATTGTCTCGGGTGAGAAAACCTGGACCACCCATGCGCATTTCGCGAACATGATATTCGCATTGGTACGCACCTCGCGGGAGGACAAGCAACAGAACGGGATCAGCTTCCTACTGGTTGACATGAACTCGCCTGGCCTAAGCGTAAGGCCGATCATCACGATCGCCGGCGATCATGAGGTCAACCAGGTGCATTTCGACGATGTGCGCGTACCCGTACGCAATCTGGTGGGCGAGGAAGGAAAAGGCTGGACCTACGCCAAATATCTGCTGGAATTCGAACGTGGCGGCGGTGCGCCGTCGACCCGCTCGCGCATTGCGCTGGAACGTTACAAGACAATTCTACGCAATGAGGCTGGCGATACACCCGGCACCCGGTTGATCGACGAAAAGGATATCGAGCTTCGTCTGGGTCAGCTTGCGGCACGGGTGATTGCCCTCGAAACGCTCGATATGCGGCAGGTTGCCAATCGGCAGGCAGGATCAAGGCCTGGCACGACCGCCTCGATTGTAAAAACTCTGGGCTCGGAACTGCTGCAGGCCATAGAGAAGGCCTCGATGGAAGCGTTGGGCCCTCATGGTCTTCCGGCGCTCATGCTCGAAGGGCCGGATTTTTCCGTGCCCAACGATGCACCCGTGCCCGAATACGGCCTGGCGGTCGCCGGGCGTCACCTGAATGGGTTGGCCGGTACGATTTTCGGCGGAGCCTCTGAAATTCAGCGGGAAATTATCGCCCGGGAATTGATCTGAAACCTACGCGCCCGACACGGAAATTCGTGAGACCTCAGGCAGCTTCGAGCCTGGCAAGCTTCAGTGAATGTTCTCTCTTGCTGCCATAGCTGTCCTGCAAAACGAGCGCGCGCTTGTAATAATGCGAAAGCTCATATTCGTCGGTCAGGCCGATGCCGCCATGGAGCTGTATCGCCTGTTTGCCGATGAATTCGAAGGCTTGCGCTGTCGTTACCTTCGCTGCGGAAAGTTGGCGGATACCTTGTGCGGTTTCGGCTTGATAAAGCCCGAGCCCCGCCACTACGCTGTGTGCCAGTTCATAATGCATCTGCATCTCGGCAAGCCGATGACGCACAACCTGTTTGGCAGACAGAGGTTTTCCGAACTGTACGCGATTGTTCATATAACCGGTGGTCAGTTCGAACATGCGGCGCAGGATACCCAGACATTCGGCCACCGCCGCATGCGCGCCGATGCGAACCATGCATTCGATGGCCCGGTCCGCCCGGTCCGTCCCCACAACGATGGTAGTGTCAGGCAATTCGACATTTGCGAATTCGATAGTCGCCGCCGGAGTTCCATCGATAAGCTGGTAGCGATTAATGGCAACCCCGGGCGTATCTGTGGGAACCAGTAGCAGGATATCTGTTGGTTGATCGGTCGCGTCTCCGACCGCCGCACTGACAAGGAGCAGGTCTGCCGAGGGATAAGCGACGAACGGCTTGCTCCCGGTCAGCACGACACCATCGGCGCTCGTCTTCGCGCGGCAAGGGCTATTGTGGAGACCTGAATTGTCGCGAGCCTCGGCAATAGCCAAGGCAATTGTCTTGTCGCCTGAAACGATGCTTTGCGTAAGCGACTTTGCAAAGTTTCGATCCTTAAAAAAATCGAATGCTGTTGCAGGTATCGCGATATGATCGGCAAAGGGTTCGACTGCCAGATGATAGCCGATCTCTTCCTGGACGATCGCAACATCCGTCGGCGTACCTCCCAATCCTCCTAATTCCGACGAGAATGGCAGCCCCAGAACACCCAGGTCCGCTAGCTGGGCCCAGCTAACCTGGTCATACCCATGTTCCTGTTCAAGATAACGCACGCGGTCCTGCACCGAATATCGAGCCGACAGGAAATTGCGCACTGTGTCGCGGTAAAGGGTCTGTTCTTCGCTCAGATCAAAGTTCACTTGCCAATCCTAAAAACACCATGCTGTATAATTTTTGATGCCGCGCTTTGCGGAATTTGGCAAGAGACTTGGTGCAGGTTGTCGATTTCTGACATCATGTTCCAGTACCGGCCCACTGATGAAGCGGTGCATTCCGGCGAATTGAAGGGTGGCTGAATTGCTACAAAAGGAAAGACGTTCGGCCCATATCGGCTTGGCAACCGTTTCGATTATTGCAGTGACGCCAACCGTTGCGGGAGCCACGATGGTCAATCTTGCGATCTGGCCGATCGTTAATGAATGGGCAGTGCCGCCCCATTCCGCGCAGTGGGTTTCAAGCGCCTACATTGCGGCCTTGGCTATGGGGCTTCCCGTTTCCGACTGGGTCGCCAGGCGATTCGGGTTAAAGCAGACCGTCGTTGTGTTTCTGGCTTTATATTGCTTGGCGAGCATATGGGCAGCGGGCGCATCGAACCTCTCGGCGTTGGTGGTTGCCCGTATTTTTCAGGGCTTTTGCGCAGGAATTGTCCAGCCGGCCACTCTTGCAGCTCTATATGTAGCCTTTCCGGCAGAGCGGCGGGGCGTGGCCGTAGGGTTGTTCTCCTTCGCTACGGCCGCGGCGGCCGGAACGGCTCCCTGGATCGGAGGAATGCTGGCTGATGGCGCAGGCTGGCGTTCGATGTTCGTGGTGCTCGCGATCCCCGCAGCAGTAGCGGTTCCGCTGGCGTACAATTTCTACCCCGCGACGACTTCCCGGGTTCTCAAAATGCCCATGGACTGGGCCGGACTTGGGCTGCTGGCGATGAGCCTTGGCCTTACAGTTCTGGGGTTGCACCGCGTGGCAACATGGGGCGGGGAGATGGTGGGACTGCTTTTTCCCGTGATCGGGGCAGCTACCGGTTTCTATCTGTTCTGGCGCCGAGAGTTGTCGGTTCGCGATCCTCTTATAGATATGGGCTCTCTGGCCGAGCCGCGCATGGCTAGTTCCTGCCTGATCAACTTCCTGCTTGGCACCGGACTTTACGGATCGACTTTTCTCATTCCGCTATATGCTCAGGAAGTCCTCCGCATGACCGCCAACGACGCGGGCCTGGTGCTGCTGCCTGGAGCATGCGTTCTGATGGCCGGCACTTTGATATCGGCCAAGCTTCTGGATCAGATGTCCCTGACGGTCATGATGTCGGTGGGAATTGCGGTGTTTGCGGCCTCCAATATTCTACTGGCCTACGCCAGTCCGGCGAACACCTTCGCGGCATTTGCTGCGATTGTGGCGTTCGGAAGGTTGGGCCTGAGCGCGGCCCACCCGGCCGTCCACCTCGCAATCATGAAAAGTGGGACCGCTTCGGTTGGTCAAAGCGCGGGGTTGACGAATTTGACGCGCCAATTGGGGGGCTCTTTCGGCATCCTCTCCTTAACGCTGGTGGCGCATTGGGGGCATGCACCGGACATCACGATGATCGGCCAGGCGGGATATCGGCGCGCCTTCATCGCTTCTGCCATGCTGCTTTTCGCAGCTGTGGCCGCAGCCGCCATCTACTCCAGTGCGCAAAGCGATCCGCAAAAGTTATAACACTGGATAAATTATCTATTGGCGTGTGGGCGTGACCTCGTTATAGATGATATTAGCTAACCGGGTAGATTTACAGATCGCTCGAGATAACTACGACGACGGGAGATCTTTTAGGGAATGAAAGCGTTAGAGCCGATCTCGATAGCGGGCGTGCAGATACCCAACCGGGTGGTGCGCACTGCGCACGGAACCCATTTTGGGGACGGCGGTATCGTGCCTAGCTTGATAGATTATCACGTCGAACGCGCTCGCGGCGGTGTGGGTCTCACCATTCTCGAAATAGCCGGCGTCCACTTCACCTGTCCCTCGTCGATATGCAATTTCGATGATTCGATCATCGAAGGCTACTCCCGGCTGATGGAGGCGGTGCGTCCGCACGGTATGCGCGTGTTCCAGCAATTATGGCATGCTGGGCATAATGGCGTGCCAATAGATGGTGGCCCGCCATGGTCGTCCTGCGACCTGCCCAGTCCGGTCCTCGGCATTGTGCCAATCGCCATGAGCAAGGCGCAGATCGACGAGATCGTAGCATCCTTCGCCGCCGCGGCAGAACGCTGCAAGAAAGGCGGAATAGACGGCGTCGAACTCCATGCCTCGCACGGATATCTGCCGCAGCAGTTCATGTCCGCCATGCTCAACCACCGTGAAGACGAATATGGCGGCAGTTTCGAAAACCGGATGCGCTTCACCGTCGAGGTGCTGTCCGCCATTCGCGAACGCGTCGGTGCCAATTATCCTGTCGGTGTTCGGCTAAGCCCTGAAATTATCGATGGCGGTATGACTCCCGAGGAAACTGCGAAGGCGGCGAGCTATCTCGAAGAGCGGGGGCTCATTGATTTCCTAGACGTGTCGATGGGCGGTTATTTCGCGTTTCCCAAGATGATCGGCGGGATGTTCGAGCCTGCGGGCTACGAACTCCCTACGAGCGCCCCTGTAACGTCTGCGGTGAAGGTTCCCCGCATCGTAACGGGTCGTTTCCGTACGTTGGAAGAAGTCAGCCAGGTTATTTCTGAAGGAACGGCCGATCTTGTCGGAATGACCCGTGCGCACATTGCAGACGCTGCAATCGTGCGCAAAACACGCGAAGGCAGAGAGGACGAAATCCGTCCCTGTATCGCTTGCAACCAAGGCTGCGTGGGAATGCTGCTGGGCCCGGAACGGCGAATGGGCTGCACGGTCAATCCCTATATCGGGCGCGAAGGCGAAATCAACGACGACGCATTACCGCGGTCGGATAAGAAGCTTACAGTTCTGGTAGTCGGCGGCGGTCCTGCCGGGATGGAAGCGGCCCGCGTCGCGCGGTTGCGGGGACACAATGTCATTCTTGCCGAAGCCGCATCCGAGTTGGGCGGGCAAATCAGGATAGCAGCGCTCGCTCCACGCCACCAGGCGATCGCGGATTACACATTGTGGCAGGAATCGGAAATCTATCGTCTGGGCGTCGATGTTCGGTTGAGCACCTATGTCGATGCAGATGATATCGCCCAGTTCGAGGCCGATAAGGTGATTGTGGCAACAGGATCCTATCCGCGTATGGACGGGATTCAGCTCGCCATTCCAGCGCGTCCAATGAACGGAATCGAGCATTCCGATGCGATGTCGTCGATCGAGTTTTTCACGGACCGACGTAATTCAAAACCGTCGCACGCGATCGTAATAGACGATGTCGGCCACTATGAGGGGATCGCGGTCGCGGAAGCGTTAATCGAGAAAGGCGCCGAAGTAACTTTCGTCACACGTCACAAGGCGTTCGCTCATCTCCTGGAATCCGCGCTCCAGCCGGAACCGGCTCTGCAAAGGCTCAATCAGGGCAAATTCCGCCTGCATCTGCGCTCGCATGTAGACACGTTCGATGGCTCCGAGGCAGTCTTGCATGATCTCAATGGCGGCGGAAAACACCGCGTACCGGCCGAATGGGCAGTGATGATCAGCCATAATCGCTCGGCTATCGAACCGTTCGAAGGTCTGCGTCAGTCAAATCCCGGCACGATGGTGGTCGGGGATGCAAACAGCCCGCGTTTTCTTTTGCGCGCTATCGCCGAAGGAAACAGCGCCGGCTGCCAGGTCTGAACCGGACGATGCTCAGAGACCCGAACCAGAATACGCAATCGAATTGATGGAAAGAGGATTACAATGACTTCAGCGGCCCAAAGTGCGGACTCTGCCAAGTTGAATTTCGCTGACCCACAAGTGATGGAATGTCCTTATCCGTTGTACAAGAAGCTACGGAACGAGGCGCCGGCCTATTTTGTCGAAGAGGCGGGATTCTGGATAATCAGCCGTTACGACGATTGTCTGGCGGCAGTCAAAAACCCCAAGGTTTTCTCCAGCAAGATGGGTTTTCGGCCGGGCGCCGTTCCTGAAGAGGTGACACGCATTTTCAACGAGGAAGGTTTCGGGGCGCTCCCCGATACGCTGGTCAGCAACGATCCCCCCTCGCACACCCGCTATCGCAAGCTGGTCGACCGCACCTTTACCGCTGGCCGTGTGCGTCAAATGGAAGATTACATGGTCGAGGTCGTCACCCAGCTAATTGACGATTTCATCGGACACGGGCGCCTGAAGGTGATGCACGATTTCGCCATTCCCGTGCCCATGTACGTTATTGCAGACCAACTCGGCGTTCCCCGCAGCGATCGTGACAAGTTCAAACAATGGTCGGATGCAGCGGTTGCGCCGCTGGGCCTCCTAATATCCGATGAGCGCAAGATCGAATGCGCCAAGCTGGCGGTCGAAATGCATCACTATTTCGCCAAGGTCTTCGCCGATCGACGGGAGAATCCGCGCGACGACATCATTTCCGATCTGGTTACGAAAGAAGTCGACGGGAAGCCACTGGACACTCCGGAGCTGCTTTCGGTTCTCGACCAACTTCTCGTGGCCGGGAACGAAACCACTACAAGCGCGATCGGGGCTTCGGTCGTTCGCCTTGCGCAGGAACCCGAGCTTGTTGAACGCCTCGCTGCCGAACCTGAAAAATGCAACAATTTCGCAGAAGAAATCCTGCGGCACGAATCCCCGGTTCAAGGACTGTTCCGGATGACGACCGAGGATGCCGAAATCGGCGGAACGACCATTCCCAAAGGCAGCTTGGTTAACCTGCGATACGGCTCGGCTAACCGGGACGAAGAGAAGTATGACTGTCCTGCGGATTTCGATGTAGATCGCAAGAATGCTTCCTCGCATCTCGCTTTCGGAGCCGGGATTCATCATTGTATCGGAGCTCAACTGGCGCGCCGCGAAATCGCAATCGCCGTACGCGAACTGACAGGGCGGCTGAAGGACATCCGCCTGGCCGAGCCGGACAAGCTTTCGCACACGCCAAGCGTCATCCTGCGCGGACTCAATGAATTCGAAATCGAATTCTCGAAGCGTTGAGGGCGAGATGCAAGACGATATGACCTTTGATTACGATGTCATTGTGATTGGCGGCGGAGGTGCCGGAATGGCGGCTGCCATCACGGCGCATGACCACGGAGCGCGCGTGGCACTGCTGGAAGCTGCGGAGCAGCTTGGCGGATCGACGGCACTTTCGGGCGGCGTGGTCTATGGCGCGCCGACCAGTGTGCAGCGCGCCGCCGGCATCAAAGATGACAGCGTCGATGCGATGTTCGAATATTACATGACGCTCAACCAGCATAAGGTGGAGCCGGGGATAGTCCGGCGGCTTTGCGAACTGTCCGGGCCCGCCATCGAATGGTTGATCCGCCTCGGCGTGAAGTTCGACCCCGCGGATCTCTACGCCTCAGGTGTAGAAAGCGTTGCTCGCGGCCACAAGGCAGCTGGCAACGGGGCCGCCATTACCGAGGTTCTCGACCGCGAAGTCAATCACCGCGATATTGACGTTTCGCTCGGCTGCCGGGTGACTGCGTTGCATACCGACGAAAACGGCGCAGTGCGCGGCGTGAAGCTTGACGGGGAAATCGTCACCGCCCGGAATGTTATTATTGCGACAGGAGGGTTCGGCCACAACAAGCTGCTCTTGAACCGCCATTATCCCGAAGCGGCCCAGCACGGCGACTGGACATGGGCCATTACCGCAAAAACATGCACTGGCGACGGCTTGCTGATGGGTCAGGACGTCGGCGCGGATATCGCCGGTCATGACCGGGGTCTCCTCCTGACCACGCCTGGCTTTTATCGTGACCTTGAAGTCTTCGTGCCCGGATGGCTGGTGTACGTGAACCGCGAAGGCCGGCGTTTCATCGACGAGACGACCGAATATGCGGTGATGTCCGGAGTGGTAAAGGATCAGATCGGCGGATCGGTCTTCGCAATCTTCGACGAGAATGCACGCGCCACGGCAGAGCCTGAACCGCGCTATGCCGATGCGCACAAGGCCGGCATCATCACGCTGAACTGGGTGACCGACAAGATCGACGAGCAGATCGCAAAGGGCAAGGTCGTCAAGGCCGACACGCTCCCCGAACTGGCCGATCAAGTGGGCATTGAAAGCGATACGCTGGAAACGACGATAGCCCGTTACAACTCGGACTACGAGAAGGGCGAGGACAGCAAGTTCCGCAAGGAAGCCGGTCTGATGAAGCCAGTCTTGCAGCCGCCTTTCTACGCCGCGGAAATCCGTCCTGCAATCGTCTGCCTCACCTCTACCGGACTGCGAGTGGATGAGGACATGCATGTTCTCGACAGCGCCGACCGGCCTATCGAGGGGCTGTTTTCCGCAGGCGAGGTTTCGGGAGGTGTTCTGGGCGACCGTTACATCGGGGGCGGCAATTCCATCGCCAATGCGATCGTCTTTGGCCGTGTGGCAGGTGAGCAGGCGGCGCATGAAGCAGGGGCGACCGCAAATAGGGAGCCAGCATGATGGCAGGCGATATTTCACTAGAAGGCAAAGTGGCGCTCGTAACCGGGGCGGCTCAGGGTATTGGCCGCGAGATAGCGAACCGCCTGACGCAGAATGGTGCCCGGGTAATCCTGTCGGATGTCGAGCCGGAGCTGGGCCAGGAAGCCGTCGCCGCGATAAACGCCGCGTCCTACCGCGACCTTGACGTTACCAGTGAAGACAAATGGGCAGAAACAATCGCCGCGGTTCGCGAAGAACACTGCCGGCTGGACATTCTGGTCAACAATGCGGGCATCAGTCCGGCCGCCGACATCGAACAGACGGACCTCGATCTGTGGCGCCGCGTGCAGGCCATCAATGTGGAAAGCGTGTTTCTGGGTTGTCGCGCAGCCCTGCCTCTGATGCGCGAATCCGGCGATGGCGGTTCGATCATCAACCTCAGTTCGATCCAGGGGATACGTCCTGCCGCACCGCTGGCCGCATATTCTGCATCCAAGGCCGCCGTGCGCGCCTTGACCAAATCCGTGGCTCTGCACGCAGCTGGCGACCGCATACGCTGCAATTCGGTGCATCCGGGCGGCGTCCACACCCGTATGCTCGATAATTTTGCTGCTCTGACTGGCGATGCGGATGCAGCCATAGCGCAGATGAATGCGGCAAATCCCCTCGGCCGGGTGGGAAAACCGCTCGATATCGCGAACGGTGTTCTGTATCTCGCCTCGGACCTTTCTGAATGGGTCACCGGCCTCGAACTCGTCATCGACGGGGGCTCGACCTTGTGATGCGCGGCACCGCCGATCCTTCCTGCTGGCGCGTATGGCGAAGCCAGGACGAGATGGATAATCTTGTCGAAAGCGGCGTGTGGGAGAATCGCACGACCTGGCAGGATGCCGTGTCGAAAGCTGAGGCGGATCCGGATGGCGTGGCAATCTGGTTCGACGATGGTTCCGAACTGAAATATGGCGAAGGTGTAGAGGAAGCGCGGCGGCTGGCAGTGGCGCTTTCCGAACTCGGCCTTAGCAAGGGTGACGTCGTCAGCGCGAACCTGCCAAACTGGCGTGAAATGGCGATCATCAACCTCGCCTGCTGCGCGCTCGGTCTGGTCATCAACCCGATCATCCCGATCTATCGTGATCGCGAGGTGGGGTTCATCCTGAAGGATGCAGGATCGCGTCTTTTGTTCGCGCCGGGCGGAATGGGCAATTTCGACTATCTGGCTATGGCCCGTCGGCTTGCGCAGCAGACCCCTTCTCTCGAATGGGTGGTCACGGTCCGTCCGGGTGAAGGAGAAGCCGCTGACCCAAGCTATTCCGATCTGATCGAGCGCGGAAATGCCGAACGGTTCGAGGCGGCTGAGGTCGATCCCAACCATATCAAGCTGCTGATGTACACATCCGGCACCACCGGAGTGCCGAAGGGGGTTCTGCACAGCCACAACACGCTGAAACGTTCGGCGGCGAATTCGGCCGAAGCACGCGGCGTGGGCGAAGGTGATATCACCCTGATGGCTTCGCCAGTCACTCATGTGACAGGCTATTCCTCGCTGGAGCAGGCATTCAATTCATCCATCAAGACAGCGCTGATGTCTCGCTGGGACAAAGTCGCAGCGATTGATTTTATCGAGCGGGCGGGCGCAACCCTGACGGTGGGCGCGACACCGTTCCTGAAGGAACTGGTGGACGAAGCGCAGGCGCGCGGCACCGGTCTGCCCAGCCTGCGGCAATTCGCGTGTGGCGGGGCCGAGGTGCCTCCACAATTGATCGGGCGCGCACATGACGTGCTGGAAAACTGCCGCTGTTTCCGGGTCTATGGCAGCACGGAAGTGCCGCTGGTGACGCAGGGTTTCCAGAAGACCGAACATGCACGGCTGGCCGCTGAAACCGATGGACGCATCCATAATTACGATGTGCGGATCGTGAATGCCGAAGGGCAGGATGTATCACCTGGCGAAGACGGCGAAATTCTCGCTCGGGGCCCGTCCATGTTCCTTGGCTACACTGACTGGGAAGAAACCGCCAAAGCAGTAGACGAGGACGGCTATTTCCATACCGGCGATTTGGGCCGTGCCGGCCAGAATGGAAGCATTCTGGTCAGCGGTCGTCTGAAGGATATTATCATTCGCGGGGGCGAGAACCTGAGCGCGAAAGAGATCGAGGATGTGCTTCACCGCCATCCCGCAATTCAGGAAGCCGCCGTGGTTGCCATGCCGCACACACGACTGGGCGAGGGGGTTTGCGCCTGGCTGATCCTGAATCACGGGCAGGCAGCCCCTAGTGTCGAAGAACTGGCGAAATTTGTTCGAGAACAGGGGCTGGCTCCGCAAAAAATACCTGAACATATTGAAATAACAGATAATTTCCCTCGAACAGCTTCGGGGAAAATTCAGAAAAATATTTTGCGGGACAGAATCCGCGAAATTTTGGGGTAATTCGGGAGGCCGTTTAATGCTTAAGGGAAATTCGTTACTGTCCAGTTGTGGCATTGCAATCTGCGCTTCATACGCACTGGCTACGCCTGCTGTTGCACAGGATGTCGTCGAACCGGTATCCGAGGCCGCAGCCGACGTAGAAGATACAGTCATTGTCGTTACCGCGCGTCGGCGCAACGAGGCGCTGCAGGACGTTCCGATCTCGATCGCGTCGATCGGTGGCGAAGCGCTCGAAAAATCGCAGATCACCAAACCGGAAGCGCTGGCGGCGCGGGTACCCACGCTTAACATCGCCGTCGGTGGCTCCGGTTCGGGGGGGCAGCTTAGCCTTCGCGGTATCGGTTCCTCGAATGTGTCTGCTGCGTTCGATAGTGCAGTCGCGCTTGATTTCGACGGCGTTGTGCTGAGTTCCATGCGCCTGGTCCAGGCAGGGTTCTTCGATGTCGCCCAGATCGATGTTCTCAAGGGCCCTCAATCCCTCTACTTCGGCAAGAGCGCGACGGCGGGCGTCCTTTCGATCCGATCCGCAGACCCGACTTCGACCTTCGAGGCTTCGCTGCGGGGATCCTACGAGTTCGAGGAAGAAGGCTATACTGTCGAAGGGTATGTATCCGGCCCGATCAGCGACACGCTCGGCTATCGCGTCGCAGGCCGTTATAACAAGGTCGACGAGCTCTATTTCAATGCCGCGCCAAATGTTGCCAACCCTTATCGCGGTGAGGAGAACATAAATCTTCGCGGTACACTGGAATGGGAGCCGAGCGACGATTTCAAATTCAACATCAAGGCCAATTACGTTGGCCATGAAAACGACGGCGAAATCCGTCACACCCAGATTGACTGCGGCGCGAACGGCGTTGCCGATCCCCTAGTCTTGCTCGGCGGCGCGGTAGTCGTACCGGCTGGCTATGATTGCGATTCTCTCGACAACACCTTCTGGCTGCCCGATTCCGCTGAGCCGCTGGGGCTGATGGCACCTCCGGGGATGGATAATAATGGCGGTGTGCCGTTCAATGATACCGACATGTATCTTGTGCGGGCGCGGGCGGATATCGCGTTGCAGGACAACCTCTCTCTGGCGTTGGTTACCGGCTACTTCGACTTTGAATCGCGCGGGCAGGATTTCTACGGCTACGGCGGCGTGTTCGGTGTGGGGACCGATCTCAATCGGAACCGTACGAAACAGTTCAGCCAGGAAATTCGCCTTGCCAGCGACAATGCCGGACCGTTCAACTGGCTTTTGGGTGGTTTCTACGAGCGGCGCGATATTCTTTTCGAAGCTGCACAGGATGCGGTCAATATCTCGTTCCTGACGCCCGATCCGATTACCGGCGCGACATTCGACTGGCGCCGTCAACACTACACGACCACCGATGCCTATTCGGTGTTCGGGAGCGTGTTGGTCGAGCCGACGGATCGCCTCGAACTGTCGGCGGGTCTGCGCTACACCAAGGAAGAGAAGGTCAACCGGATCGAAGTGCCATTTGTTCATGCCGTTCTGTCCGGGGCACCATTCAACTTCCTGGACAGCGGCTTCAAATCTCCGCAAATCCGTTTCGAGGACGACAATCTGTCGCCCGAAGTTTCCGTCAAGTATGAAATTTCGGACGATGCCCATGTTTATGCGGCGTACAAAAAGGGGTTCAAATCCGGCGGTATCGATAACAGCGCACTGCCGTCCAGCGGATTGAGCGACATCGTCGCATCAGGCGATTACTCGCAACTGCTCTTCGGTTCGGAAACCGCCGAAGGGTTTGAAATTGGCATGAAGAGCATGCTGGCGCAGGATCGTTTGCGCTTTAACCTTTCGCTGTTCAATTATGTCTTTTCCGACCTGCAGATTCAGAGCTTCGATCCGGTCGCGATCCAGTATAGCACACGCAACGCTGGCGAATTGCGCTCACGCGGGGGCGACATCGATTTAAGCTGGCGCTCGCCAGTCGATGGATTAACCTTGGCGGCTGCGGTTGCTTATACAGACGCCGAATTCACGGAAACGTACATATCCAATGCCGGGATTGATCTTGAAGGCAGGGAGGCGCCCCGCGCACCCAAATGGTCCGGCAATGTTTCGTTCGACTGGTCCATTCCCGTGTCGAACAATCTCGATCTCAGCCTGTTCGGCTTGGCGAATTATTCCGGTTCCTATTTCGCCGATGCGACAGCGTTCGATGATTATGTGCAGGACGATTACGTAACGCTGGACGCAAACATCACATTGGGAGCGGTGGACGAGAAATGGCGACTGTCCCTCATCGGCAACAACCTTACCGACAAGATCTATGTCAATCAGGCATCCGGCCGCCCGTTCCGGCAGGCCGGAGTGGGCGATGATCTCGCTCTGACGCAAAATCGCGGGCGTCAGGTCTTCCTGGAGCTGGCGGTAAAATACTGAACGCGTGGAAACGAAAGAACGGAAAGTGAAGAGGTGCGATCATGGTTGAGACACTGACAGGGACGAACCGGTCGAAAGGGATGTCCTACCAGGAGCTTTTGAAGGCCGATTCCAAACGCGTACCATCTTCCCTGAAGAAGCAATCGCCAGCGGAGGATGCCCCCCTTTCGATTGAAGTGGAGCGATATTTCTCCCGCGAATTCCATGAGCTGGAAGTCGAAAAACTCTGGAGTCGCGTGTGGCAGCTTGCCTGCCATGAAGACGATATCCCGAACGTCGGTGATGTGCTGAATTATGATATCGCATCAAAGTCCTACATTGTAGTCAGGACCGGCGAAGACGAATTTTCGGCCTACCCCAACGCTTGCCGCCATCGCGGCCGCCAACTTGTCGATTGTCGTAAGAAGGGGCTAGGCGTCTTGCGCTGCCCCTTCCACGGCTGGTCGTGGAGCCTTGATGGAAAGCTCAAGGAAGTTCCCTGCCAATGGGACTTTCCCGGCGTAAGCGAAGAGACTCATTCCCTGCCGAGGGTGCAAACCGGGCGCTGGGGCGGTTTCGTCTTCATCAATCCCGATCCCGATGCCGAACCGCTCGAAGAATTTCTCGGCGGTATCGACGAGCACTGGACCACGCTTCCTTTCGAGCGGCGATACAAGGCCGTTCATGTTGCGAAGAAACTGCCCTGTAACTGGAAGATTGCGCAGGAAGCCTTCATGGAATCCTATCACGTGATCGCCACCCACCCGACATTGCTGCTCGAAATGGGGGATGCGAATTCGCAGTATGACAGCTTCGGCGTTCTCTCTCGCGCGATCTCGCCTCAGGGCATTGCCAGCCCGCATATCGACACTGATCTTGCCGGTGAGCCGCATGACGACACCACGCCGTTCACCGCCTATCGCCATCCGGTAACCGGCGATTTTTACGAACGGCTGGAAGAAGACCGGATCCGGCTGACCAAAAAGGATGGCCGCACCGGTATTTTCAACTCGAACGCAGAACCGTTGGAAGGCGAACTGGACAATGCCGACCAGCATATCTGCAATTGGTTCGGCGGCCGGCTGACACCCGATATGGAAGCCGACAAGCACCCCTTTGGAGCATTGCCGGTGGCGGAGGCTAGGGCCAGGCGCGCGGAAGCCAAGAGGGACCAATTACGGCCCCTGATGGGTGACGAGATTGACAAGGTCTGTGACGCAGAGCTGGTCGATTCCATTTATTACAGCATCTTCCCCAATATCAGCCCATGGGGATGCTATAATCCCATTTTTTACCGCTTCCGGCCCGACGGCGACAATACGGAGCAGTGCATTCACGAAGTTATGTTCATGATGCCGGTTCCCGAAGGGCAGGAACGGCCCGCGCCAGCCCAAATCCACTGGCTGGACATAGATGACGATTACATGGACGCACCCGAACTGGATCGTCTGGCCAAGGTGTTCAACCAAGATCAGATCAATCTGCGCGCCGTGCAGCAGGGCTTGCACAGCATTCCGGATGGACGGGTAACGCTGGCCGAATATCAGGAAACCAAAATCCGTCATTTCCACGCCAATCTGAACGAATGGCTGGGGCTTTAGGCTTTGGCGCAGTCCCTTTTCATTCGCGCTTCCGATATTACGAGGTCAGATCATGAATAAACCGGCATCTTCGCCTTCGCTCTCGCCCGATATGGCGCGGACCATTTACCGCAAGGCCTATCTTATTAACCGGACGGACGAGCGGTTTCGTGCGATGCTGACCAATGGCGAACTGGCGGTCGCTTATTATCCCGTTCGGGGGCACGAGGTGATCGCTGCCGCGGCGATGGCGGCGCTCGAGACAGAGGATTACCTCGTCACCACCTATCGCGGGCTTCACGATGCGCTGGGCAAGGGTATTCCTTCGCGCCTGCTTTGGGCCGAGTTTGCGGGCAAGCGAACAGGCACCTGCAAGGGCAAGGGAGGTCCGATGCACATCACCCATCCCGAAACGGGCGTCATGGTCACCACCGGGATCGTGGGGTCGGGTATTCCGATCGCCAACGGACTGGCGATGTCATCGCAAATTCGCGGCGAAAACCGCGTGGCGGTGGCGAGCTTCGGCGACGGGGCCAGCAATATCGGTGCGTTCCATGAAGCGCTTAACATGGCATCTGTGTGGAAACTGCCGGTGATCTTCCTGTGCCAAAACAACCAATA
This sequence comes from Erythrobacter sp., assembly GCA_029937545.1. Lineage (GTDB taxonomy): Bacteria > Pseudomonadota > Alphaproteobacteria > Sphingomonadales > Sphingomonadaceae > Qipengyuania. The sequence continues at coordinate 21,126 of JAPYPR010000010.1, forward strand.
TGCCGAGCATACGGCGCTCGCGGCCGGCACATCGGTATCCAGCATCGCGGAACGCGCGGCGGGGTATGGCATGCCGGGTGTGTCCTGCGACGGTCTCGACCCAGCCAGTGTTTATGAAGCAATGAGCGAAGCGGTCAGCCGGGCGCGTGCCGGTGACGGCCCGACCCTGCTCGAAGCGCGCACTTTCAGGTTGCTGGGGCATATCTTCGGCGCGGACTTTAGCTATGTCCCCAAGGAAGACCTGAGCGCCGCGGAAGAACGTGCCAGCATGACGAAGCTACGCCAGTGGTTCAGCGAACGACAGGTATCCGAGAAAGAACTGACACAGATCGAGGAGGACGTCGATGCCGAGATCGACGAGGCTGTCGCCTTCGCTCTGGAAAGCGAACCGCCCGACCCGGACGATATCAGGTTCGATATCTATGAAACGGAGCAAGCGGCATGAGCGCGGAGAAAACAAGTTTTGCACAGGCGTTGAACGCGGCGCTCGATGACGCGATGGCGGATGACGAGAACGTCATCATGCTGGGCGAGGACGTTGCCGATGAACAGGGCGGTGGCGTGTTCAAGGTCAGCAAGGGGCTATCGGGCAAATATGGCACGAAGCGTGTGCGCTCTACACCCATCTCCGAGCAGGCGATAATCGGGGCCGCTGTCGGCGCAGCCATCACCGGCATGCGCCCTGTGGCCGAGATCATGCTGATGAACTTCATCACTGTGGCTATGGACCAACTGGTCAACCACGCTGCGAAGCTGCGGTTCATGTCTGGCGGACAGACGAATGTTCCTCTGGTCGTGCGCACGACCACCGGTGCGGGCGTGGGTTTTGGCGGGCAGCATTCCGATATGCTGGAAGCCTGGTTCGCGCATGTTCCGGGGATGAAGATCGCCACCGCATCCAATCCGGCCGATGCCTATGGCCTGATGCGTTCGGCAATCGACGATGAGGACCCAACCATTCTGATCGAGAATATCACCCATTACGGAATGACCGGTCCGGCTGCCGTGCCGGGCTACCGCGTGCCGCTGGGTAAGGCGGCGATTTCGCGCGAGGGCGGGGACGTTACTCTCATAACCTATGGCCGGGGCGTTGGCGATTGCCTGAAGGCGGCGGACCAGCTTGCCGATGAAGGCATCGAGGCGGAAGTGATCGATCTGCGCACCGTATCGCCCTGGGACGAGGAAGCAGTCCTGTCCTCGGTCGCCAAGACCAAGCGCGCGGTGATCGTGCACGAAGCAGTGCGTCCGTTCGGTGCTGGCGCAGAAATCTCCTCGCGCATTCACGAGGAACTGTTCGGTGAACTGGCGGGACCGGTCCGGCGGGTTGCGTCCTATCCATCGCCCGTTCCCTTTGCAAAACCGCTGGAAACGGCCTTTCTCTACAGCGTCGCGGACATCGTCCATGCAGCGCGTGAAACCACCCAGAAGAAAGTACAGTAATGAGCGTAGAAGTTCGCATACCCAAGCTTGGCATGAGCACGGAAACCGCCACCCTTTCCGAATGGTACGTCGAAAACGGCGCGCAGATAACCAAGGGTGCGCCGCTATATGCAGTTGAAACTGATAAATCGACCACCGAAGTGGACGCACCCGCCGACGGACAGGTCGAGATCATCGGCGAAATCGATGCCGAATACGAAGTGGGTGCCTTGATCGCGCGGATTACCTGAACATGGGGAAACAGCGGAGTAGGAACCAGATGGATGACGATATTTTTATCAGCGCGGAAGGGGGCAAAGCCCGGATTGTTGCGGGAAAGCACCGGCAAACCGGACAAGTAGTCTTTCCAAGGCCGCAAGGGACAGAAGAAGAGGACTTCCAACGGATCGAGTTGCCGCTAAGCGGCACATTGTGGACCTATACGGTCCAGCGCATTCCGCCGAAGAACCCGCCATTTGTAGGTGTAAACAGTCCCGAAGACTACCAGCCCTATGCCGTGGGCTATATCCAGTTCGGCGATCAGGTAATGATCGAAGGCCGGATCGCGGGCGACCCTGATAGTCTTGAGATCGGTATGCGGATGGACAGCGTACCCCTGTCATTCCCTACTCCAGATGGGGCAGAGATGACGACATATGCCTTCGCACCGGCAAATGGGAGCAGATCATGAACGACGTGTATGTGATAGGGGCAGGTATCCACCCATTCGGACGGCATGAGGGGAAGACCGGTCTCGACCTCGGGGTCGATGCGACGAAGCTGGCGGTGGAAGACAGCGGAATCGCGTGGGAAGATGTAGAGGCAGCGTTTGGTGGTTCCTCGGCCTCCGGCAATGCGGATGCCGTGCTTCCGCGCATGGGCCTGACCGGGATTCAATTCATCAACGTGGCCAACGGCTGTGCCACAGGCGGTTCTTCCGTTCTGTCTGCCTACTGGGCTATCAAGGCGGGGGAATTCGAAACGGCCTTGGCGGTCGGGTTCGACAAACATCCGCGCGGATCGTTCAATCCCGATCCGGTCAGATATGGCCTGCCGCAGTGGTACGGTGAAACTGGTATGATGCTGACAACCCAGTTCTTTGCGATGAAGATCCAGCGATACATGCACGATTACGGGATTTCTACTAAATCGCTGGCGAAGGTCGCTGCCAAGGCGTTTCACAACGGTTCGAAGACCCCCCATGCCTGGCGCCGCACACCGATGGATGCCGATACCGTGCTTCAATCACGTATGATCAGCGATCCGTTGACGCAATATATGTTTTGCAGCCCATCGGAGGGCGGGGTCGCCCTGATCCTGGCGTCTGAGAAGAAGGCACGCCAACTCGGACGTACCCAGGTCAAGCTTCGTGCGGCTGCGCTCAAGACCCGGCCGGAAAACAGTTTCGAGGTCTTCTCTCCCTCGCTATCGGTCGAGCGGGGCGAAACGCCGACCATGCTGGCAGCTCGCGCAGCTTTCGAGAAGGCGGGGGTGGGCCCTGAAGATATCGATATCGCCCAGGTCCAGGATACCGAGAGCGGCGCTGAAATCATGCATATGGCCGAGAACGGCTTTTGCCGAGACGGAGAACAGGAACAATGGATTGCCGAGGGACGCACTGCGATCGGCGGTGAATTGCCGGTCAATACGGATGGGGGCTGTATTGCCTGCGGGGAACCGATCGGCGCTTCGGGCCTGCGGCAGGTTTATGAAAATGTCCTCCAACTTCGCGGTCAGGCAGAAAACCGGCAAGTCGAAGGCGCCCGGTTGGCTTTTTCACAGGTCTATGGCGCGCCAGGGCTTTCGGCGGTCGCAATCCTCGAGAAAGGATAGCTTTGCATGGTTGCGTATATCAGGGTTGGAATGCATAGTTGCAAGGGATGATCTTGTCGGCTCCGGATACCCAATGATTTGCTGAATATCCAAACAACTTACGATAGTCCCGGGATGGCTGAAAGGCGTCGGCGGATTCTCCATGAAACCCGCAAGCTCATCAATGAAGAGGGACTGGAGGGGTTCAGCATGCGGGAACTCAGCAAGCGGGCTAATGTCGCGCCCAAGACCCTTTATAATGCTTTCGGCGACCGGGATCGACTGATCGGCTTGGCTATTCGCGAAATGTATGATGCTTTGCGCTACAACGTAAAGTTCAAGACGTCCGACAAAACGCTTTCCGGCCTGCTAGATCGGGCCATTGTATTGAACCGGGGCAATCTGAAGGCGCGCAATTACGCAAAAGCGGTAGCGACAATCTATTTCGCCCCCGGAACACATTTGGAGTTGCGCGATATTCTGCAGGAGATGGCAGTCGGCAAGACCAGCGAATGGCTGGCCGATCTCCGCACGAAAGGGCAGCTTCATGACTGGGTCGATATCGAACATCTGACGCGGCACATGGCCAACATGGAATATGCCCTGATTCTGGACTGGGCGACCGGGAGGGTAAAGGACTCAGAATACCTGTTTCGCTTTGCCGAAATCGTGCTTTTCAGTGCGCTGGCTTCGACACGGGGCGAAGTTTACGAAACCGCGCGGACAATGATGGTCCGCATGGCCGAAACCCGCGAGGTTCCCTCATTCGGAAACCCGGTTATCGGCCACCAGAGTTCGTAAGGTCCCCTTCACCGCTCTGAACTGATCGGGTGACTTGATCGTTTCTTTTGGGAGTCGGGCGCGCCGGGATCGGCGGACTGATACAAAACGATAGCCCTTCGACATTCTCGATCGTTGCACGCGCGCGATGATGAGCCGGTAATCGAGCGGATAGAACTGGCAACCAGTTTTTCGTCGTGTACGCTTATCCGGTTACTCGAGCGCCTTCAGATCGATTGGCTGATCTGACCTGCGGTAAAAGCGAACCGAAATCCTTGCCATGGGAACTGTCTTCTCAGTCTGTATGCCCAATTTGGAGGGGCGAACCAGAAATCCATCCCAGCCAGCTTTCAAAGCTGAAAATTTGATCCTGCGTCCCAAAAAGGGCATCGAACCAATGCATTAGACGGTATTTGCGGGCCTTTTGCGGGCTCTTTGCACAAACCGAATTCCCTAAACATCTGAAAACAGGTAGAAAAAGAGGGCGCATGAGATGCCTCTTCTGGCACCAATTCTCTGTAAGCTTAAATCGCAGTGCATTCGAACGCGTAGATCGTTCGGCTTGCGAAGCTGCGTCCGGGATGCAGGATCGTGGCGGGGAAGTGTGCTAGGTTCGGACTGTCGGGGAAGAATTGCGTTTCCAGCGCGATGGCGCTGTGAGGCGCGTATATTCTTCTGTTTTTACCCTTCGGCTCGCCGCCGAGGAACTTGGCGGATTAGAGCTGCAGCCCGGGCATGTCGGTGTGAACCGTCATGCGGCGGCCACTGGCAGGGTCGAAAAGCGTAGCGGCTTCGCGCATGCCGGCGCCGTTTAGCGCGAAGCAGTGATCGTAACCCTTGCCGAGCGCGAGCTGTGCGTCCGGTGCGTCGATGTCGCGGGCGATCGGCTTGGGCTCGCGGAAATCGAATGGCGTCGATGCGACATCGGCCAACGCCCCGCTCGGGATGAGCTCGGGCGTTACCGGGAGGTAATGATCGGCGTGGATGGAAAGGACGTGGTCGAGCACGCTGGGCGCGCTCGCGCCCGCTAAATTCCAGTAGCTGTGTTGCGTCGGATTGAACGGCGTCGGCGCGTCGGTTTCCGCCGTGTAATCGGTGACGAGCCGGCGATCCTCGGTCCAGACGTAGCGCATGCTGGCGCGCAGATTGCCGGGATAGCCCTGGTCCCCGTCCGCGCTTTCCAGCGTGAAGGACACGCCGTCGCCCTCGCTCGTGCTGCTGAAGGCTTCCCCGCTCCAGCCGCGCTTGTCGAAGCCTTCCCGTCCGCCGTGCAATGCGTTCGGCGGTGGGTTCGCGTCGAGCACGTAAGTGTCCATCCAGCGTGAAGCGCGCGCCGGCGATGCGATTGGCGAAGCGTCCGATCACCGCGCCGTGGTAATGGGGTTCGGAGAGACAGGTCGCGGCGCTGTCCTAGCCGAGGACTACGTCCGCGAGGTGGCCTCTGCGATCGGGCACCTCGAGCGACAGCATCGTCGCGCCGAGATCCATGACCGTAAGCACTGCGCCATCAGCGCTTTCCAACCACCAGCTATGGACATCGCGGCTGTCGGCCAGCGCTTCTAAGAACCGCTTCTCCACTATCTTGGGCGGCGCAGCAGATTGCCTGCGCGTGGACAAGCGCGAAGTGCGGATGGGGGCGAAAATGCCTCGCGGCTTGAAAAAGACTCGCAAACAGTGTGCTGGAGGCAGCAACGCAAGAGAGAGGCATTCGCGATGAAGATGCGGTCATGGCTATTCGCGCCGGGCGACAGCGAGAAGAAGATGAGCAAGGCGGCCGATGGCGATGCCGATGTCGTGATTTTCGATCTCGAGGACGCCGTTGCGCCTGAGAACAAGCCTGCAGCGCGCGGCATGATCCGCGAGTATCTGGATGCGCATCCGGAAAAGCGCGAACGCATTTTCGTACGCGTCAATCCGCTTGACGGACCCTACACGCTGCTCGATCTTGCGGCGGTGATGCCGGGGCGGCCGGGCGGGATCATGCTGCCCAAGGCCTATGGCCGACAGGATGTCGAGGCGCTGGACAAGTACCTCTCCGCGCTGGAGGCGGCGAACGATATCGCGCTCGGCTCGACGCCGGTGATCGTGCTGCTGACCGAAGTGGCGGAGAGCATGTTCCACGCTGGCGACTTCAAGGGCGCGCCGCGGCTGGTGGCGCTGACCTGGGGGGCGGAAGATCTTGCCGACAGTATCGGCGCGGCGAGCAACCGCAATCCCGACGGCAGCTTTGCGTTTACCTACGAGCTGGCGCGCAGCCTGTGCCTGCTCGGTGCGGCCGCGGCAGGCGTTCCGGCCATCGAGACGATCCAGGCCGACTTCCGCGATCTGGATGGGCTCAGGGCGCGTGCTGAGACCGTCCGGCGCTCGGGCTTTCGCGGCATGCTGGCGATCCACCCGGCGCAGGTGGAGGTTATCAACGAGGCCTTCACGCCGAGCGCGGAGGACGTTGCCGAAGCGGAGGAAATCGTCGCGATCTTCGCCGCCAATCCCGGTGCGGGCACGATCGGCTGGAAGGGCGGCATGCTCGACCGGCCGCATCTGTCCCGGGCGCAGCAATTGCTGGCGCAGGTCGGGCAGGGGTCCGACTAAGCTCCAGAATTTGGGCGCTAGTGGTCGGAGCGGCCGAAATCGGGCCGGGCATCGTCCTGCCCTTCCTCGATGATCGAGCGGCGGATCGTGCGCGTGCGCTCGAACAGCTCGAACAAAGTGTCGCCGTCGCCATTGCGGATCGCGCGTTGGAGGGCGGTGAGGTCCTCGGTGAAACGGCCCAGCACTTCGAGCACGGCGTCGCGATTGGTCAGGAAGACATCGCGCCACATGGTCGGATCGCTGGCGGCGATGCGGGTGAAATCGCGGAAACCGCCGGCGGAATATTTGATGACCTCGCCGCGCGTCACCTCCTCCAGATCGCTGGCGGTGCCGACGATGGTGTAGGCGATGAGGTGGGGGATATGGCTGGTCACCGCGAGCACGAGGTCGTGGTGCGCAGGTTCCATGATCTCGACCTTCGCGCCAAGGCCTTGCCAGATGCCAGCGACTTGCTCGACCGCCTCTGTGGGGGTGTCGTCTTCAGGGGTGAGGATGCACCAGCGGTGGCGGAACAGCTCGGGAAAGCCTGCCTCGGGTCCGCTCTTCTCTGTACCCGCGACGGGGTGGGCCGGGACCACCACGGCATCGGGCAGGGCCTTCGCAACAGCCTGCGCGACGCTATGCTTCGAAGAGCCGACATCGCTGACGATCGCTCCGGGCGGCAGCGCGGCTGCAATGCTTTGCGCCGCAGCGGCCATCGCGCCGACGGGCACGCAGAGGATGACGAGCTGCGCCTCGCGCACCGCGTCGTCTGCGGTGTCGCAGACGGCGCCGACCAGGCCGCGCTCCGATGCTTTTCGCCTGACGTCCGCATCCGCATCCCATCCGGTGGTAGTGATTGCGGGGAGCGTCTCGCGCAGGGCGAGGCCGATGGAGCCGCCGATCAGGCCGAGACCGATGATCGCGATCCGCTCGATGCTCATGCGGGTTCTCCGCACAGGTCGCGCAACACGGCGGCGATGGCATCCATCTGCTCAGGTGTGCCCACGGTGATCCGCAGCGCTTGCGGCAGGCCCTGGCCGGGCAGGTGACGCACGGCATAGCCCGCTTCGGCAATTGCATTAAGCGCGGTGGTTGCGGCGAGATCGCCTTCGAACACGACGAGGACGAAATTGGCCTCGCTCGGCAGGGCGCGCAGGCCGTGATTGCCGAGGGCTGCGATCTGGTCGACGAAGCGCGCGCGGGCAGCCGCATTGGCATCTCGCGACTCGGCGACGAAGGCTTGGTCTGAAAGCGCGGCTAGTGCCGCCCGCTGCCCGCTAGCTGTAACATTGAACGCGCCGCGCAAGCGGTTGAGCGCATCGATCAGGAGCGACGCTCCGGTCGCCCAGCCCACGCGCTCGCCCGCAATTCCATAGGCCTTGGCGAAGGTGCGGGTGACGAGGACGTTGTCGTGCCGGGCGGCGAGATCCATGCCGCCATCGTCCACTCCCTCGGGTAGGAATTCGGCATAGGCCTGGTCGACCACCAGCAGCACATCCTTTGGCAGGACCGCGTGCAGGCGCTCCACTTCGGTGCGCGGCAGGAAGGTGCCGATGGGATTATTCGGGTTGTCGAGCAGCACCACTCGCGTCCGCTCGGTCACGGCGGCAAGGATGTTATCGACATCGGGCGCGTAGTCGCTGTCCTCGGCCAGCACGACCTTCGCCCCGACCTTGTGCGCGAGCAGCGGGTAGAGCGAGAACGAGTAGCGCGAAAACAGCACTTCGTCGCCCGGCCCGGCGAAGGCCTGCACTGCGCCATGGAGGCATTCACCCGAGCCGGTGCCGCAGACAATGCGCACCGGATCGATGCCGTGCAGTTCGCCAATGGCCTCGCGCAATTGCGTGGCGTCGGGGTCGGGATAGAGGTTCGGCTCGTGCTCGCCCGCAAGCGCCTCGATCACCTTGGGGCTGCAGCCGAGCGGGTTCTCGTTCGCCGACAATTTGACCAGCGGGCGGCCATCGGCAGCCTTCGACTTGCCGGGCACATAGGCGTGGATCGCCTCGATCCACGGTTTCAGGGTAGGACGGTCTGCCATCTTGCGTCTGCGCCATAAAGAATTACGGCCCTTCGACAAGCTCGGGGCGAACGGTTAGAGCGCTGAGTTCTAAATCCGTTCGTGCTGAGCTTGTCGAAGCATCGTTCTTTCTCGTGAGCCAAGGCCAGATTTGAGCACCACCTCTAAAACGCTGACATTGCCCGCACCGCTGCCGCTCGACGGCGGGGGCGAGCTGGCGCGTGTCGAGATCGCTTACGAGACATATGGCGCGCTGAACGCGGACCGCTCCAACGCCATCCTGCTGTGCCATGCGCTGACCGGCGACCAATATGTCGCGAGCCCTCACCCGATCACCGGCAAACCCGGATGGTGGGAGCGGATGGTCGGCCCCGGAAAGCCGATCGATACCGACCGCTTTCACGTCATCTGCCCCAATGTCATCGGCAGCTGCATGGGCTCCACCGGCCCGGCGAGCGAGGCTTCGGACGGGCAGCCTTATGCCATGCGCTTCCCGGTCATCACCATCCGCGACATGGTCCGCGCGCATGGCGGTCTGCTCGACGCGCTGGGGATCGAAACGCTGCATGCCGTGGTCGGCGGATCGATGGGCGGGATGCAGGCGCTGAGCCTCGCGGCCAACTGGCCCGAGCGCGCAGAACGCGTCCTCGTGATCGCCTCGACCAGCCGCCATTCGGCGCAGAACATCGGCTTCCACGAACTCGGGCGGCAGGCGGTCATGGCCGATCCGCGGTGGAACCAGGGCGACTATTACACTGGCGAGGCACCCGACAGCGGCCTCGCCGTGGCGCGCATGGCGGCGCATATCACCTATCTTTCCGAAGAAGCGCTGACCGAGAAGTTCGGGCGGAACCTGCAGGATCGGGAGGCCAAGACCTTCGGCTTCGATGCCGATTTCCAGGTCGAATCGTACCTGCGTTACCAGGGTAGTGGCTTCACCCAGAGGTTCGACGCCAACAGCTATCTCTACATCACCCGAGCGATGGATTATTTCGACCTTGCCGAGGAACATGGCGGAAAACTTGCGAATGCGTTTGCAGGGACGCAAGCGCGCTTCTGCCTCGTCAGCTTCGATAGCGACTGGCTCTATCCGACCGCGGAGAGCCGCCATGTCGTCCACGCTCTAAATGCGGCGGGCGCAGCGGTCAGCTTCGTGGAGCTCAGCGCGCCGCATGGGCACGACAGCTTCCTGCTCGACGTCCCGGCGCTCGATCGGGTGATCCGGGGCTTCCTGAGATGAGCATTCGGCCCGACCTTGCCGTTATCGCTGGACACGTAACACCCGGCAGCCGCGTGCTCGATATCGGCTGCGGCGACGGGGCGCTGATGATTGCCCTGCGCGAAAAAGACTGCGACGTGCGCGGCATCGAAATCGACGGCGACTGCGTCGAACGCTGCGTCAGCCAAGGCCTCAGCGTGGTGCAGGGCGATGCCGACCGCGATCTCGCCGACTATCCCGACAAGGGCTTCGACTACGCGATCCTCAGCCAGACGCTACAAACCGCCGCGCGGCCGGACCGCATGTTGGACGAGCTGTTGCGTGTCGGCACCCGCGCCTTCGTCAGCTTCCCGAATTTCGCCCATTGGCGCACCCGCGCCGCCTTGCTGTTCGGCGGCCGCATGCCGGTAACGCGCGCGATACCTGTCAGCTGGTATGCGACGCAGAACATCCATCACGTAACGGTGAAGGATTTCCGCGACCTCGCCAAAGAAAAAGGCGCGCGGATCGAGCGCGAATGGTTCTTCGCCGGCGAGCGGCCGCTTGGGCGTGCTGGTGCGAACGGGAGAGCGGAGTTCGCCGTCTTCGAGCTGAGCCGCTAGACCCCCAGCCGCTCCGCGTGCCACGCGATATGCTCGGCCATGAAGGTCGAGATAAAGTAATAAGAGTGGTCGTAGCCCTGCTGCATGCGGATTTCCGGGTTCATGCCGGCCTTGGCGCAGGCCATCGATAGGGCGCCGGTCTTGAGCTGCTCCTCGAGGAAATTGTCCGCCGTGCCCTGGTCCACCAGCAAATGGTCGAGCCGCGCGCCGTCCTCGATCAGCGCGACCGCATCGTAATCGCGCCACGCCGACTTATCCTCGCCGAGGTAGCGGCCGAGCGCCTTTTCGCCCCACGGAACCTGGCTCGGCGCGACGATCGGCGAAAAGGCGCTGACCGAGCGAAAGCGGTCGGGGTTGCGCAAGGCAATGGTGAGTGCGCCGTGGCCGCCCATCGAATGGCCGGTGATCGACTGCCGTTCCAGGTCGACCGGAAACTCCGCCGCGATCACTTCGGGCAGTTCCTGCTCGATATAGCTGCGCATCCGGTAGTGCTTCGCCCACGGCTCCTGCGTCGCATCGACATAAAAGCCTGCGCCCTTGCCGAAATCATATTCGTCCGCCGCATCGGGCACGCCCTCTCCGCGCGGGCTGGTGTCGGGGGCGACGAAGACGATCCCGTGTTCCGCACAGGCACGGCGGTATTCGCCTTTCTCGGTGACGTTCTCATGCGTGCAGGTGAGGCCAGAAAGATACCACAGCACCGGCAGTTTGATCCCCGGCATGTGCGGCGGGACATAGACCGAAAAAGTCATTTCCGTCCCGGTTTCGCGCGACTGGTGGGAGCAGACGAATTGCTCGCCTTCATAGGCCCGGTTTTGCGAAATATAGTCGAGCGGCATGATTGGGTTTCCTATCGGATCGGAAAGTTGGCCTGCCCCAATACGCGAAGGGCGCAGCCGGCCAAGAACCGCTGCGCCCAAAGCACCCCTGTTCGGGACGATATGAAGTGGAGGCTCAGCTCGCGCGGTGGATACCGCAGATCTTGTGGCCGTCGAGGTCGCGGAAGTAGCTGAGGTGCATCGCGCCCATCGTGCTTTCGCGCAGGCCCGGCGGGTCCTCGATGCTGGTGCCGCCATTGGCCACGGCGACATCGTGAAGTTCCTTCACTTGTTCGGGCGAGGTGCAGCGAAAGCCGATGGTCATGCCATTGGCGCAGGTCGCGGCTTCGCCGTCGATCGGCTGACTGAGCGCCAGGACATTGCCGTCATGCATAAAGAACACGCGCTTGGTCCCGCTGTCGGTGGTGTTGTCCATCGCCCCCTCGACGCCGAGCACGCCGAGGACCTTCTCGTAGAACGCCTTCGACTTGTCGATATCGTTGGTGCCGATCATGATATGATTGAACATTCGCGCCTCTCCTTTGCGTTTCGATTCGCTACCTTAATGAGACCCTTCGGTTGCGCAAGCAATCAAACATCGACTGCGATGGTCGCCGTGTCCGGATCGCCCGTATTCGGTGCCTCAGCCGGATCGAGCATCAACAGCTGGACTTCCCCTTTGCGCGCGGCGGGGCGGTGCTCTTCGCCCGTTTCGATCAGCAAGAGCTCGCCCGGCAGCAGCGTTTCCGTGCGATCGCGAAATTCGACTTCCAACTCGCCGGAGATGCAGAGGAAGAGCTCGTCATGGGTATGGCTGTGCCAGTCGAATTCGCCGTCGAGCTTCGCGATGCGGACCTCGTGCCCTTCGTATCGCGCCACGATGCGCGGCGCCCAGTGCTCGCTGAAGGTAGCGAACTTTTCGGCGAGTACGACTTTCTTCGCCATCAATAGACCACCACCGCGCGGATGCTTTCGCCGGCGTGCATCAGGTCGAAGCCCTTGTTGATCTCGTCGAGGCTGAGCGTGTGGGTGATCATCGGATCGATGGCGATCTTTCCGTTCATGTACCAGTCGACGATCTTGGGCACATCGGTCCGGCCCTTCGCGCCGCCGAAGGCCGTGCCGCGCCAGTTGCGGCCGGTGACGAGCTGGAAGGGCCGCGTCTCGATCGTCTTGCCCGCTTCGGCCACGCCGATGATGATCGAAGTGCCCCAGCCCTTGTGGCAGCATTCCAGCGCCTGGCGCATCACGTCGGTGTTGCCGGTGCAGTCGAAACTGTAATCCGCCCCGCCGTCAAGCAGCTCGACGAGATGGGCGACGACGTCCTTCGTTTCCTTGGGATTGACGAAGTCGGTCATGCCGAATTTCTCGCCCCATTCCTTCTTGGATGGGTTGATATCGACGCCCACGATCCGGTCCGCGCCCGCCATCTTCGCGCCCTGGATGACGTTGAGGCCGATCCCGCCGAGGCCGAAGACGACGACATTGTCGCCCGGCTTCACCTGCGCCGTGTTCACCACCGCGCCCACACCGGTGGTTACGCCGCAGCCGATATAGCAACTGGTCTCGAACGGCGCGTCGGTGCGGATCTTCGCGACCGCGATTTCCGGGAGCACGGTGAAGTTCGAGAAGGTCGAACAACCCATGTAGTGGTAGATCGTTTCGCCCTTGTAGCTGAAGCGGCTCGTGCCGTCCGGCATCAGCCCCTTGCCCTGCGTTTCGCGGATTGCGCTGCACAGGTTGGTCTTGCCGGAGAGGCACATTTTACACTGGCGGCATTCGGGGGTGTAGAGCGGGATCACGTGGTCGCCCGGCTTCACGCTGGTGACCCCCGCACCCACCTCGCGCACGATCCCGGCGCCTTCGTGGCCGAGAACGCTGGGGAACAGCCCTTCGCTGTCCAGCCCGTCGAGCGTATAGGCATCGGTGTGGCAAATGCCGGTCGCCATGATCTCCACCAGCACCTCGCTCGCCTTGGGGCCTTCCAGATCGAGTTCGACGATCTCGAGCGGTTGTTTCGCTTCGAAGGCTACGGCGGCGCGGGTTTTCATTGTAGGTGTCTCCTGTTCGCTCGCGGACCTAGGCAAAGCGGCGTGACCCCGCAAGCACGGTTGCCCGCCATTCAGGCGAGGGGATATAGAGCCGCGGCATGACGAAACTGCTTCTCGCCGCCGGCCTTGCCCTCGCATCGCTCCCGCTCGCCGCGCAGGATGCGCCTGCCCCTGCCGAGGCTGCGCTGCCCACACTCTCGCTCGAACAGCGCAGCAGCCTGCGCTGCGGTGTCGCCTTCGGGCTGATCGCCAAGGGTCAGGCGGAAGGCGATGCGCGCGCTGCTTCCTATCCCGCGATGGAGCCCCGCGGGCGCGAATTCTTCGTGCGCACCATGGCCGGGCTGATGGACGATCACGACCTCACCCGCGAACAGGCGAACGAGCTGGCCTTCGAGACCACGATGACGCTGATGAACGAGGGGCTGGAAGCGCGCGAAGCGATGATGCCCAATTGCCTGCTGCTGCTGGAAGCTTCGGGCGTCTGAGCCCGTTCATGGCAGACTCAGCGCAAATCCGGTAGAAGCCGCGCGACGTAATTTCGGGGAATGACCATGCGTAACGCCATCCTGCCTCTTGCCGCCGCGCTCGCGGTGACTGCCGCGCCTGCTGCCGCGCAGGACTACGACGCGCCGGACGTGGATGCTGCGCCCGAAACCCTGCCGCTTGCCGATATGGCGGAGGAGATGCGCGATCCCGAGCGGCAGCGCGACATGGCGCTGATGCTCCAGACCATGACCGAAGTGCTGCTCGACCTGCCGATCGCTCCGCTGGCCAAGGCCGCAGCCGATATGGCGGGGGAGAAGGCCGAGGAAATCGATCCCGATCTTACCCTGCGCAAGGTCGCGCCCGATGCGGGCCGACTGAGCGAGGAAGTCGCCGTGGTTGTCCCGCGCGCGATGCAGGCGATGGGCGGGCTTGCCGAGGGGCTGTCCGACATGACGCCGGCCTTGCGCGACATGGCCCGCCGGATGCGTGAAGCGCTGTCGAAAGACTAAGCCTTCACCGATCCACTGGAATTTTAGCGCCTTCTCGCGCCGCCGTGGTGGACGCGCGACTCGCACTGGTGCATGAGCGGGGAACCGATGTGGCAGCTTTACCAGTTCCCCCTGTGTCCCTTCAGTCGCAAGCTGCGCCTGCTCATGAGCGAGAAGAACGTCGCCTATGAGCTGGTGCGCGAGAACCCGTGGGAAGGGCGCGACGAGTTCTGGCAGCTGAACCCGGCGGGCCGCACGCCCGTGCTCCACGATCCCGACCGCCGCATCGCGCTAGCCGACAGCCGCGCGATCTGCGAGCTGCTGGAGGAAACGGTCGACCGCAATCCGATGATCAACGGATCGGCGCTGCAACGCGCGGAGATCCGCCGGCTGGTCGCGCTGTTCGACGAGAACCTCTATGCCGACGTGACCGCGCCCGCGCTGCACGAGAAGATGAAGAAGCGCCTCGTCCTGCGCCAGTCGCCCGATGCGCAGGTGCTGCGCCAAATGGGCCGCCTGCTGCACGGCCACCTCGACTATATCGACTGGCTGGTGGACACGCGCCAATGGCTCGCGGGGCCGACGCTGAGCTTGGCCGATCTTGCCTGCGCGGCGCAACTTTCGGTGGTGGAATATCTCGGCGCGATGGACTGGAAGGGCCACGAACAGGCGCACGACTGGTATATGGTCATCAAGAGCCGCCCGAGCTTTCGCCCGCTGCTGGCAGAGAAGATGGAAGGCCTGCCCCCGCCGCGGGAGTATGCGGCGTTGGACCTTTAGCCGGGTTCTGGATTGTCATTCACCTTGGAGTTCGCAAAGCCGGGGTGGTCTTCAAATTTCCCCGTTTCGATTCAGGTCCAATAATCCTGAACATTCGTCCATGCCTCTTTTGATGCTGGTCCCAACCACGGAACAAAATCCGAAGGTCGGGTAGAATTGTAGCGGACGGTAGCGGTCAAATCCTCGAGAAGTCCGATCACCGCAGCTTCGGAGACGTAGTGCTCGCCTCGCTCGACCCAGTCCTCCACCACGCCAAAAATGGCGGGGAAACCGCTGGTTTCTCCTCGCTCAAGCATGGCGATCAGGTGATTGGCGAGTTCGCTGAGCGCAAGATAGTGTGGGAGATCTGCTTCCGTTGCGTCCTCAAGCTCTATTGGCTCGCTTTCCCACTCTTCCACGAAGTCTTGCGACGCCGGTTTGAAGCTCGGGCAGGCTTCGAGCATGGCATCCATGAAATCGGCTTTCGTGATGGGTGGCGGGGTGTTCATGCGCCAGCGCTACGGAGACCCTCGCTGGGTTGCAATGGAAAGCGGATTGCGAAGGGATTTCGCTACCTCTGACAAACCGGGCAGAACCACGTGCTCCGCCCGCCCTGCACGATGCGCCGGATCGTGCCGCCGTCCTCGTGGTGGCAGGGCTCGCCTTCGCGGCCGTAGACGTGGAAGCGGGTGGCGAAATAGCCGAGGTTGCCGTCGGGCTGGGCGAAATCGCGCAGGGTGGAGCCGCCGTCACGGATCGACTGTTCGAGCACCTCGCGGATCGCGGGGACGAGACGGCGCAGTTGCGGCATGGTCACCTTGCCGCCGGCCTTGCGCGGGCTGATCCCACTGCGCCACAGCGCCTCGCAGACATAGATATTGCCCAGCCCCGCGACGATCCGCTGGTCGAGCAGCAGCAGTTTGATCGCCTGCTTGCGCCCGCGCGTCGCCTCGCGCAGGTGCTCTGCTGTGAGGGCGTCGCCCAGCGGCTCCGGCCCCAGCGCGGCGAAGGGCTTCCACACCGCCAGCTCGCCATTGGTCATCAGGTCGACTGAGCCGAACCGGCGCGGATCGTTGAGCGCAAAGCGGTTGCGCGCGGTCTCGAGGATCAGGTGATCGTGCTTGTCGGCATCCTCCGGATCGATCCGCCAACGCCCGCTCATGCCGAGGTGGAACACCATCGCATGATCGCGGCTGGTGTGGATCAGCCCGTATTTCGCCCGGCGCGCGAGATGCGTGACGCTCGCCCCGGTCAGCGCCTGCACCAGACCGGCGGGGAAGGGGCGGCGCATGTCGGGCCGGTTGATCGTGACGCGGGTGATTGTCTCGCCCTCGAGGAACCTCGCGAGCCCGCGGACGGTGGTTTCGACTTCGGGGAGTTCGGGCATGGTAGGGGTCGAGTAACAGGGGGGTGGTGCGGCGTCTATGAGTTGGTTTTCTGCGTGCGGAAAGCGCATCCGCGCTTTCCTTGTGGCTGTTCCGTCCCACGCCCCCTCCCGGCCACCCAATCAGTATAATGCCATGGGTGGTCGGGAGGGGGCGTGGGACGGAACAGGGCGCAGCGACCAAAGGGAGCGGATAGACGCCACTAAAACTTCCCCCTAAAGCCCACCCCCATGACCGACACCGTTTCCTTCGGCTACGAAGACATCGACGCGACCGAGAAGACCGGCCGCGTGGGCGAGGTTTTCTCCAGCGTCGCCGCCAAATACGACATCATGAACGATGCCATGTCGGGCGGCATGCACCGGCTCTGGAAGAACCGTTTCGTTGCCCGCGTGAAACCGCAGGAGGGCGAGGCGATCCTCGACATGGCGGGCGGGACGGGTGACATCGCCTTCCGCCTGGCCGAGCGCGGCGCGAGCGTGACGGTGAGCGACATCAACCAGGACATGCTCGATGTCGGCATCGAACGCGCGATGGAGCGCGGGATCGACGGATTGGTCTGGAGCCGCCAGAACGCCGAAGAACTGACCTTCTCCAGCCGCATCTTCGACGCCTATACCATCGCCTTCGGCATCCGGAACGTGACCCATATCGACAAGGCCCTGCGCGAGGCGCACCGTGTGCTGAAGTTCGGCGGGCGGTTCTTCTGCCTCGAATTCAGCCAGACCGACTGGCCGGGCTTCAAGGACATTTACGACCTTTATTCGCATAAGGTCATGCCGCAGATCGGCAAGGCGATCGCCAATGACGAGGACAGCTACCGCTATCTTGCCGAATCGATTCGCCGCTTTCCGAAGCCCGCCGAATTCGAAGCGATGATACGCGATGCGGGGTTCGAGAATACGCGCGTGGAATCGATCCTCGGCGGGGCAGTCAACATCCATACGGGGTGGAAGGTTTAGGGGTGGCGAGACCGCTCACTCACATTCTCCGGCTGGGCAAGTGGGCGCGCATCCTTGCGCGGCACGGCGCGCTGCGTGGGATCCAGAACGATCCTAATACTCCGGTTCCGGTCAAGCGCCTGATCGGTATCTTCAGCATCGGCACGATGAAGTCGCGCGAGCCGGACTACGCCGGGGCCTTCCGCGAGATCGGCCCGGCCGCAATCAAGCTCGGCCAGACGCTTGCCACGCGGCCCGATCTCGTCGGCGAAGATGCGGCGCGTAACCTGCTCAAGCTGCAGGACGACCTGCCGCCGGTCGACTTCGAATTGATCCGCCAGAGCATCGAGTCAAGCTTCGAACAGCCGCTCGAGAACCTCTATGCCGAGTTCGACCCCGCGCCCGTCGGCGCCGCCTCCATCGCGCAGGTCCACCGTGCGGTCACCACCGAAGGTCGGCAGGTCGCGGTCAAGGTCCTGCGCCCCGGCGTGCGCGAGCGGTTCGCCAAGGATATCGCGACCTATGAGTGGGCCGCCGCCCATCTCGAAAGCTTCGGCGGAGAGGCCGCGCGCCTGCGCCCGCGCCTCGTCATCGCCAATTTCAAGCGCTGGACCAATCGCGAACTCGACCTGCGGCGCGAGGCGGCCAGCGCCTCCGAACTGGCCGAGCACATGGTCGGCACCGAGGGCTACGAAATTCCCGGCATCGACTGGGACCGTACCAATGGCCGGGTGATGACGGTCGATTGGATCGACGGCGTCAAGATCAGCGATACAGAGGCGATCCGTGCGGCAGGCCACGATGTGAACGAGCTGGCCAGCCGCCTTGTGCTTGCCTTCCTGAAGCAGGCCATCGCCGCCGGATTCTTCCACGCCGATATGCACCAGGGGAACCTGTTCGTGAAGCCGGACGGGACGATCGCCGCGATCGATTTCGGCATCATGGGCCGGATCGATCGGCAGGCACGCACGTGGCTGGCGGAGATCCTCTACGGCCTGACGACCGGCAATTACCGCCGTGTCGCCGAAATCCATTTCGAAGCGCAATATGTGCCGAGCTATCACGATGTCGACGAGTTCGCGACGGCGCTTCGGGCGGTGGGCGAGCCGATGCGCGGCAAGCCGGTGAGCGAGTTGTCCGTCGGCCAGATGCTCGACGGGCTGTTCGCCATTACGCGCGATTTCGACATGCAGACCCAGCCGCACCTGCTGCTGTTGCAGAAGACCATGGTGATGGTCGAAGGCATCGCGACACAGCTCAATCCCGGCATCAATATGTGGGACACCAGCGCGCCCTATGTCCGCAGCTGGATCCGCGACGAGCTAGGTCCGGAAGCCGCCATTGCCGACCGTATCCGCACCGACACCGAAACGCTGCTGCGCATCCCCGACCTCGTGCGCCGGATCGAGGACCGTTTCCCGCCCAAGGGCGGCGCGCCCGAACCGCCGCCGCTGCCCGACATCGAATTGATGTGGGAAAGGCGCGAACGCAAAGAGCGCGGACGCGGCTGGCTGGGTTATGTGCTGGCGGCACTCGGAGGGGGTCTGGCTGCATGGGCGGCAGTGACGCAGGGATGGATCGGCTGACGGACGGCGCAGCGGCGCCCACATGGGACCGCTTCGCGCATTGGAGCGCGTGGCCCGCCCGCGTGCTGCTGGTGGTGGTGGCCATGCTGCTTGTGCTGGCCGCGCTGACCCCGCTGACCGCCCGGATGGATGGTACGCCGGCGGATGTGCCGGAAATGGCGCTGCCGGGAGACAGCGCACCCGCCAACGACGCTGCGAAGCGGGACGAAGATCTTGCCTTCTACGATCGCATAATCGAGCGGATCGAGGGCGGCGAGAACTATTACGATTTCGTGGTCGAGGAGCAGCGCGCGCGCGACTACCCGGTGCGCCCCGGCGCCACCGTGCGCCTGCCGACGCTTGCCTATATCCATGCCTGGCTGGGCGAGCCTGGGATGATTGCGTTGTCGATCGCACTGATGCTCGCCTGCATCTGGGCCTGGTGGCGCAGGTTGGGGGACGAGCCGGGCGGCAGCCGGATGCAGCGGATCGGCGCGGCGCTGATGTTCATGGGCGGCTCTCTCGGGCTCAACCGCTCCTATTTCGTGCTGCACGAACTTTGGGCCGGGATGCTGGTTGCGCTGGCCTTCGGGCTGCATCGCCCGGGGAGATGGGGCCGGGCGCTGGCCGTGGCTGCGCTGGCGCTCGCCATTCGCGAGCATGTGCTGCCCTTCGTGCTATTGCTGGGCGCGATGGCGGCGTGGCGGCGGGACTGGAAAGAAGCCGCGGCTTGGGCGGCGCTGGTCGCGGTGTTCTTTGCAGCGATGGCGTGGCACCTTGCGCAGGTGAACCCGCAGGTCCTCCCGAGCGATCCGGAAAGCCCTGACTGGCTCGTTCTGCGCGGTCTCTCCGGCTGGCTCGGCAATATCGTGTTGAGCTCCAATCTGCGCTTCCTGCCGCATGAGCTTGCAGGGCCGATCGTGCTGCTGATGGCGCTTGGCTGGGCGGGGTGGAAATCGTCCGCCGGGACGACAGGGACGTTCCTCTATCTCGGCTATGGCCTCGCCTTCATGCTGGCTGGCCGGGCGAACAATTTCTACTGGGGCGCAGTCGTCGCCCCGGCCATGTTCGTCGGGCTTGCGTTCTTGCCGATGGCGCTTCGCTCGCTCGTCAGATCGGCGCGCTGAGCCGCCTCAGGTCGAAAGTTTCGGCCAGCCCCACAGCTTTATCGCATAGGCGAGCACGGCGATGTGCAGCGCCTCGACCCCCATCGGCACCATCCAGCCGTCGTACGGCCCCTCGATCACGAGATTGATGAAGCGGCCGGTGAAGGCGATCAGGAACAGACCGAGCGCAGGCAGCAGCACATCGCCGCGCCGCCGCCAGGCGCCCCAGCCCATCGACAATGCGCTGATATAGAAGAAGGCGGTCATGTCTCCGCGCAGGGTCGAGCTGCCATGCGTGCTCGCCACCGACAGACCGAAATCCGCGCCCGATGTGGCCGGATTCACCAGAAAACCCGTGCCGATCACCAGATCGATAATCGCCAGTATCAGGATGATTGCGCTCAGGATGACATGCATCGGCCCCTCCGTTTCCCCTTTCTTTACCATAGGCGGCTACGCGTAATCCCGCAATCCGCCCGCGCTGCGCGCTGGCCATGACGAACGGGGGGCGCTAGCTAGCGCTTGATGACACGATGGGAATGCATTCGCCGATCCGCGCCCACGCAGGCGCGAGCCAAGCAAGCGTGCGGGATGCCGACGTGAGCGGCCCGCACATCCTGCTCGTGATCGGGGGCGGTATCGCCGCCTACAAATCCTGCGAACTGGTACGCATGATCCGCAAGGCGGGCGGCAAGGTGACCTGCGTACTGACCGACGGCGGCCAGCAATTCGTCACCCCCATGGCGCTCGCCGCATTGAGCGAGAACAAGGTCTATACCTCGCTCTTCGATCTCAAGGACGAGGTCGAGATGGGCCATATCCAGCTGAGCCGCGAGGCCGACCTGGTGGTCGTGTGCCCGGCGACGGCGGATTTGCTCGCCAAGATGGCTGCCGGCATTGCCGACGATCTGGCGACCACACTGATCCTCGCGACCGACAAGCCGGTGCTGACCGTGCCCGCGATGAACGTGCGGATGTGGGAGCATTCGGCGACCCAGCGCAATGCCGACTGGCTCCGCCAGGCCGGTGTCGCGGTGATGGATCCGGACGAGGGCGCGATGGCTTGCGGCGAATTCGGCCCGGGTCGCCTGCCGGAGCCTGCCGCGATCCTTGCGCGGATCGCGGAGGAGCTCGACCTCGATATCGATGTGCCCGAGCTGCCCGCGCCTGCCGCTGCGCAGCTTGCTGCGCCGGTCGAGGACGAGATTCCCGACGACGACGAGGCAGAGGGCGATATTTTCGAAGCGCTCGAACCCGAGGCAGAGGAAGAGATCGAAACGAACGGTGGCGGCCTCGGCGGCTTGCTGTCGATGATCATCCCGCGCAGCACCAAGCAGCGCAGCCATGAGGAAATCGAGGAAGAATTCGCAGCGGAGCCGGAGGACGAACCGGTCGCCGAAGAGGAGTTGCTGGAAGAGCTTCCCGAAGAGGACATCGCCTTCGATCCCGGGGCTGCGTCGTCGCTGCTCGCCAGCAAGGGCGGAGCCTCGGCAGCGCCGCCGATCGATGTGCAGGCGCTCAATCATACTGTTGCACGGCAAGACATGCGGTCGGCCCCGCAGCCGCTCGAAGCGAAGGGCGAAAGCGTCTCGGTCAGCTTCGACGAATCGCCGCTGGCCGGTCAGGCTGCCTTCGATCCCGATCCCGAACATCGCCCGCTCTATGGCAAGCATGTGCTCGTCACTGCCGGCCCGACGCGCGAGCCGATCGATCCGGTGCGTTATATCGCCAACCGGTCGAGCGGGAAGCAGGGCTTCGCCATTGCTGCCATGGCCGCCGCCGCAGGCGCGCGCGTCACGCTGGTGACCGGACCTGTGCACCTGCCGACGCCCATCGGAGTCGACCGCGTGGATGTCGAAACCGCCGAAGACATGGCAGAGGAGGTTCGCCGCGCCCTTCCTGCGGATGCCGCTTTCATGGTGGCCGCAGTCGCCGACTGGAAGAGTCGCAGCGTCGCGACCGAGAAGATGAAGAAGCGCGGCAGCGCGCCGCCCGCGCTGATCCTCGCCGAAAACCCCGATATCCTCGCCAGCGTGGCCGCCGGGCGCAGGCGCCCCCCCCTGCTGGTCGGCTTCGCCGCCGAGACCGAGAACGTTGTCGAGAACGCCAAGTCCAAGCGCAAGCGCAAGGGCGCCGACTGGATCATCGCCAACAACGTCAGCTTCTCCGAAGGCGAGAGCGTGATGGGCGGCGACATGAACCAGGTCCATGTCGTCACCTCCAGCGGTGTGGAAAGCCTGCCCGAAATGCCCAAGGAAGAGGTTGCGCGCGAGCTTGTCCGCATGGCAGCAGAAGCCCTCAATCGAGAGGGTGACGAGGACAATGACTGATCGCATCGGGGTACGGATCAAGCGCCTGCCCCATGGACAAGATCTCGACCTGCCTGCTTACGCTACCGATGGCGCGGCGGGCATGGATGTGGTGGCGGCAGAGGCCGTTACGCTCAAACCGGGCCAGCGCCATGCCGTGGCCACCGGCCTCGCGGTCGCGATCCCCGACGGCTACGAAATCCAGGTGCGGCCGCGCTCGGGCCTTGCGCTCAAACACGGCATTTCCGTGCCCAACACGCCCGGAACGATCGACAGCGATTATCGCGGCGAGCTGAAGGTCATCATGATCAATCACGGGACGGACGATTTTCCCATTGCGCGCGGCGACCGGATCGCGCAGCTGGTGCTGGCCCCGGTAACGCAGGCCGAATGGGACGAAGTCGAGGAACTTGACGATACTGCGCGCGGCTCCGGCGGGTTCGGCTCGACCGGCGGGCACGAGCGCCTGCACTGATTTCTCAGCGCGCCGCCCGGCGGTGCGCCCGGTGGAAGCAAAAAGCCGCAGCGCTCCAGATCGCGGCGAACACCAGAAGCACGCCCCATTCGACAACATGGCCGGGCATCAGTTGCAGTGCCGCGACGCCCAGCACGGGCTGGCCGATCGCGATCACCGCCATGATCCAGCGTAACGCCGCAGGGAGAAAGCGGAAGATCAGGCTCAGCAGCACCCCGCCGATCACCAGCACGCTGAAGCCCGCGTTCACTGGCTCGCCCTCGGCACCGATCATGCCCACGGCGGCATTCGCCCAGACCGTCATGAACCCCGCGACCGATGCTATTGCGATACCGAGACCCTTCGGCGTTCTGCCACCGAATCGCTTCGCGAGTTCGAGGCCGGTGCCCAGCGCCAAGAGACGGACCGCCGCAAAACCGAAGTCCAGCGGCGTCCAGTGTACTTCGCCGGTGAAAAGCATGGCGATGGCGGGCAGGGCGAGCA
Organism: Erythrobacter sp.; assembly: GCA_029937545.1. GTDB lineage: Bacteria > Pseudomonadota > Alphaproteobacteria > Sphingomonadales > Sphingomonadaceae > Qipengyuania. The sequence goes on from JAPYPR010000010.1 coordinate 44,412, forward strand.
GCGCCATCGCCGCGCCCCATCCGGCGATGCGCCATCCGTTCAGCCAATTGTGCCGTGCGTTTGCTGGGTCGTTCATCTCGGCTCCTATGCTTGCGATGCCGGATAGCTGCCGCGAAACCTGCGTGAGCGGCATGAGCAATTCGTGAGCAATGCTTGAAAACCTTCCTCACCCTGACCGCATCGCTTAGAGAACATGGTCGAAAGGGGGCGCATGGAGCGGCAATCGGACAGCTTGCATTTCGGCGATTTCGAGCTCGACCTGGCCGACCGCCAGTTGCGGCGCGGGGGCACTCCGGTCGAACTCGGCAGCCGGTATTTCGATGCGCTGGCCTTGTTGGTCGCCATGCCGGAGCCTTGGTGTCGAAGACCCGCTTCATGGATGAAGTCTGGCCCGGCATCCCGGTCACCGACGAGGCGCTGACCCAATGCATTCGCACCCTGTGGCGGACCTTGGGCGATGACGCCGCCAACCCCCGCTATATCCAGACCGTGCCGAAACACGGTTACCGCTTTCTGGCTGAAGTCGCAGTAGAAGACGCCCCCGAGCTTGCAGCGCGGAGATCGTCGATCGCCGGACACGTCGCGGGCGTCTTCACCCTATCGGGCGCTCTCGCCGGAATACTGGGCGGAGCCTTCTATGGCGCGCTCGCAGGCACGGGCGGCGGCGCGACGATCGTCGTGCTGGCGGCATTGGTCGGCGCGCTCGGGACGCTGGCCGGGGCCGCGATCGGTCTCGGCATGGCAGCCGCGATCGCCTGGCGCGAACGAGCCGATCCGTCCGTCATAGCAGGAGCAATGACAGGGGGCGTCATTGCGGGTGCTCTCGGCAGCACGTTGGGGCGCGACGGGATCGGCCTGCTGACCGGAGAGGCGCTTGGCCGGGTGACCGGCATTTACGAAGGGCTTGTACTCGGCGCGGCTGTGGGGCTGGCAGGTTGGCTCGTGCTGCGGGAGAACGCATCGCCTGCACCGCGCCTCGCATGTGTCGCCATGGTGCTCGGCCTCGTTGCTGGCTTCTTCATCGACATCGGCGGCGGTCGGCTGCTCGGTGGCAGTCTCTACGCGCTGCAGCACAGCCTGGGCGACACGTAGCTTCGCCTCGAAAGCATCGGCGCGCTCGTCGGCGAAAGCACCTTCGGACCGACTGCTCGTTTCGCCACCGCCATTGGCGAGGGGGCGGTATTCGTTCTGGCCATCGCGACGGGTCTGCTTGTCCTGAAACGCCGCTGAAACAAGAAAGGGCGGCTCTGCGGACCGCCCTCTCCCGTGAAACCCCAGAGGGAAATATGATTAGTCGATCCGGCGGACGACTTTCTCTTCCGGCTTGATCGAGATCCGCACCGTCTCGCCCGAATTGCCGGGGAAGTCGGTGAACATCGCTTCGACCAGGTTCGGTACGAGGTATTGCAGGCGGTTCGATGTCGACATGGCCTGCGCCTTGCCTTCGAACAGTCGCTGGCCGTCCACAGCGCGGTCGATCTTCATGTCGATCCCGCTGGTATAGACCGTGTAGCTGCGGATTTCCGGCCCGCCGAACCACGGATCGTAGAAGCCATAACCCCAGCGGCTGCCGAAGTAACGCGGACGGTAATAGCCGAAGCCGGGGCGATGAAAATGCGACCGGTAAAACGGGCTGCGATAGCCATACCACGGATCGTAGAACGGATCGCTGAAACCGGTCGTGCGCACGCGCTCGCGGCCGTTGTCGACACCATAATCGAAGCGGACCAGCAGGCTGGCGGCCTCGGCGGAGGGCGCTTCGGCATAGCCGAGGCGGTTCATCTGCGCTTCGACGAGATCGGCATATTGCGCGAACTCGAGCCCGCCGGCCAGCGACGGATCGTCGGCGACGACGTAGAAGGTTTCGCCCTGCGGTGCGGGCAGCTGCGTCTGGAAACGCTGCACTTCCGCCTTGAACGGGGTGGCGCAGGCAGCGAGGCCTGCGAGGATCATCGGCACGGAGGCGAGTTTAAGAGTGCGCCCCCAACCTTTTTTCAGGTCAGTCATACTCAGTCCCTTTCGAACGGACACGCAACGTATCACGATTGCGAATGAATGCGCAGTCCGCCGCTTCCCCGAGGCACACTGCCAGTAAGTGTGCTTGGGTGTAGGTGAGCGGATGTGAACCCGGTTTGAATGCCGTGATTCACATTTGTTGTGCAATCGCAGGGGCTTGTGTCTCGCTTAGCGGACGAGGCCGAGCGCCGCATAAGCGGCGGTGAGCGTGTCGCGCCCGGCCTCGCGGGCCTGCGAAGCGCCGCGCGCAAGGATCGCATCGAGCGCTTCCTCGTCGTCCTTCAGCTCGAGGAAGCGCGCATTGATCGGCGCCAGCGTCTCGACCAGCACCTCACCCAGCGCAGGCTTGAACGCGCCGAAGCCCTGTCCGCCGAATTCGCCCAGAACCTCGCCCGCGCTCTTGCCGGCGAGCGCGCCGTATATGCCGACGAGGTTCCGGGCTTCGGCCCGGCCTTCGAGGTCCTTCTCGTTATCGGGCAGAGGCTCAGGGTCGGTCTTTGCTTTCTTAACCTTCTTCATGATCGTGTCGGTATCATCGGTCAGGCTGATGCGGCTCATGTCCGACGGATCGGACTTGCTCATCTTCGCGGTCCCGTCGCGCAGGCTCATGATCCGTGCCGCAGCGGGCGGGATATAGGGCTCGGGCAGGGTGAAGAGCGGCGCATCCTCGGCACAGAAGTCGTTGTTGAACTTCTGTGCGATGTCGCGCGCCAGCTCCAGATGCTGTTTCTGGTCCTCGCCCACGGGCACGTGGGTCGCCTGGTAGAGCAGCACGTCGGCGGCCTGCAGCACGGGATAGGTGAACAGGGCGACGCTCTGCCCCTCGCGATTCTTGCCCGCCTTGTCCTTCCACTGCGTCATCCGGTTCAGCCAGCCCATGCGGGCCGTGCCGTTGAGCAGCCATTGCAGTTCCGCATGGGCGGGAACCTGCGCCTGGTTGAACAGCACGGCCTTCGACGGATCGACACCGCAGGCGACCAGCGTGGCGACCATTTCGCGCGTATTCTGCGTCAGCTCCGCCGGGTTGTGCGGCTGCGAAATTGCGTGCAAATCGGCGAGGAAAATGAAGCATTCGCCCCCTGCGGCATGCGCCTCGTCCTGCAGCTTCACGTAATTCACGATCGCGCCAAGGTAATTGCCGAGATGCGGCTTTCCGGTGGGCTGTATGCCGGAGACTACACGCATGGGATCAGGGTTCTCTCTTCTTGGTCAAGGCGGCGATGCGCTGCTTGTCGATCGCACCTATGGCGAAGGCGACGCCGAAATAGACGATGGCCGAGCAGGCGACGAGCACCAGCAGCGCGCCGATCCGCTGGAACAGGCCGGCGGAATACCAGCCGGTTAGCAAATCGCGCGCGAACCACAAGGCGGCGCCCATGGCGGCGGCGGCAACGAGCTGCCGCGCGATGCGCCCGACCAGCTTCAGCGGAATGGCGTAATATCCGCGCTTCACCAGCACGATGTAGAGATAGGCGACATTGATCCACGCCCCCACCACGCTGGCGAGGGCGACGCCGACCACGCCGTAATCGGCGATGAGCGCGAAGTTCATGACCATGAAGACCGCCAGCGAAATGAACGCCGCGTAGACCGGCGTGCGGGTGTCCGACCGCGCGTAGAAATTGGGCACCAGCACCTTGACTAGCACATAGGCAGGCAGACCGAGCACCAGCATGGCGAGCACCTGCCCGGTCAGCTCCGCCTGCTCGAGGCTGAAGCGGCCACCCTGGAAGATCATCGTAACGAATGGCACGGCGCAGACCGCAAGCGCGACGGCCGCCGGGATGGTCAGCAACATGGACAGCTCGATCGCATCGGACTGGATGCGATCGGTGCCTTCCTTGTTCTTCGCCCCGACGAAGCGCGAAAGCGTGGGCAGGATCGCGGTCGACAGCGCGATGCCGATGATACCGAGCGGCAGCTGGTTCAGCCGATCGGCATAATTCATGTAGCTGATCGCGCCGCTATCCAGCTTGTTGAGGAAGTAGAGCTGGACCAGCGTATTGATCTGGTAGGCCCCGCCGCCGATGGCCGCCGGCAGCGCGATGATCGACAGACGCTTCACTTCGGGCGTGATCCGCGGCCACAGCAGCTTCGGGCGGAAGCCCTCCACCCGCGTCCAGACGTAGAGCCAGACGAGCTGCACCACCCCACCAATGGTGACCGCCCAGGCCTGGCTGTAGCCGATCTGCTCGATCGTCCAGCCCCAGCTGGACATGGCATATTCGCCGAACAGCAGTGCGGCGATCAGCACCAGGTTGAGCAGGATCGGGAAGCTCGCCCCCGGCGCGAAGCGGCTGACCGAATTGAGCATGCCGGTGAATAGCGTCACAAGGCTGACCAGCAGGATGTAGGGGAACATGATCCGCGCGAAATCGACTTCCATCGCGAAGGTCGCCGGATCGGCGTCGCCATCGCCCAGCAGGGTGATGACCCACGGCATTGCCAGCATCATGATCGCACACAATGCGATCAGCACCGGCAGGAAGACGCTCAGCACATCGTCGGAGAAACTGCGCGCATCCTCGATCCCGCCGTCCCCTTGAAGACGCTTGGAGAACATCGGGACGAAGGCCGCCGAAAACGCGCCTTCCGCGAACAGGCGGCGGAAGACATTGGGAATGATGAAGGCCTGAAACCACGCATCGGTGACGGCATTCGCGCCGAGGACGCGCGCGAAGATCATCTCGCGCGCCATGCCGGCGATGCGGCTGATCATGGTCAGCCCGCCGATCGTACCCACGTTTTTGAGCAGGCTCATGTCAGAGCCTCCGCATCAGGCCGGGCGAACTCAGGCCTCGCCGGTCGGTGCCGGAGCGCCTGCGCCCTGTTCCTGCGCCCGCTGGGCGAGCTGTTGCTGGTAGATGCCGCCGAAATCGATCGGGTCGAGCACCAGCGGCGGGAAACCTGCATCGCGCACGGCGTCGGCGATGACGCGCCGGGCGAAGGGGAACAGCAGGCGCGGAGCTTCGGCGAACATGAACGCATGCGCATGTTCGTCGGGCAGGTTGCGAATGCCGACGAGGCCGCAATATTCGAGATCGACAAGGTAGAGATTGCCCTTGCCGGTTTTCGCGGTGGCGGTGACCTTCAGCACCACTTCGTGCACGTCGTCTCCGGCCGGTTCGGAACCGATGTTGAACTGTACGTCCAGCTGCGGCTGCTCGTTCCACTGGAAGCACTCGGGCGCGTTCGGATTTTCAACCGAGAGGTCCTTCACATATTGCGAAATGAGCCCGACCGCAGGCGAATTGTCGGCACCGTTCGCACCGGCTGCTGGATCGGGGTTGAGGTCGGTGAGAACGTCGCCTTCGTCGGCCATGATGTCAGTCTTTCGATTCGGGTTCGGAATGGTCTTGCGGACCAGTCTCCGGGAGCCGATCCGCTACAGGTCGCGCGCCTAGCAGGTGCGGGGGCAGGGGGCAATGCGCCCTCGCAAAGGGAAGCTGCCGAGGAAACGCGTTCATCCCGGGAACATTGCCGGTTTGTAATTTGTACCTATCTAGGGCAGGAATGCTTCAGCGGCATTCCCAACACCAAGGGTCAAGCGGACAACCATATTGTGATTACCGAAATCGTCATCCTCGCCATGATCGCAGCCTTCCTGGGCTTGCGTCTCTATTCGGTGCTCGGCCGCCGGTCCGAGCATGAGGAGGAGGTGATCCCGCACCGTTTCGACCGCACCGATGCAGGCGATGCGCCGCGCGAGGTCGAAGCACCGCGCCCTGCGACGCCGCCGGTTGCGCTGCGGTCCAACGACAATCGCGTTCCTGCCAACGAGGCCGGCATCCGTGCCATCGCCAGCGCCGATCCGCAGTTCGACCTGCTCGCCTTCCTCGAAGGGGCCAAGGGTGCCTATGGCATGGTGCTCGAATCGTTCTGGCAGGGCGACAAGGAAACCCTGCGCGAGCTGGCCGACGACGACGTCTACGAAAGCTTCGCCGGTGCGATCGAGGCGCGCGACGAAGCGGGCGAAACGTTGGAGAATCGCTTGATCCGGATCGAGGATGCGAGCGTTCGCAGCGCCGAACTCGATGGCCGTATCGCCCGCATCGCCGTGCTGTTCGTAGCGGATATCGCCGCCGTGACGCGCGACAAGGATGGCAATGTCATCGCCGGATCGCTGGACGATGCGGTGGAAAGCCGGGACGTATGGACCTTCTCGCGCAATGTCGATGCGTCCTCGCCCGACTGGATACTCGACGAAACCGACCAGGCCTGACCGGCCGAACCTGCGGGAGGGCATGATGCGCGGCTGGACGATCCTCGCAGCGAGCGCGCTGCTTAGCGCCTGCGTCAATGTGGTTCCTTCGTCTTCGCCCACTGTCAGACCTGCGCCGGCTCCTCCGGGCGCGGTGACCAGTGCCGCACTTGCCGACATCCAGCGAGGTCCCGAGATCGCGGGACTTGGCTTTTCGGGTAGCGATGCGAGCGGCGCGCTCGCCAGTTTCCGCGAGTCCTGCCCCAAGCTGCTCGCGCGAACCGACCAGAGCGGCCTGACGCAGCGCGAGGACTGGCGTCCGGCATGCGAGGCGGCGGCGGGCTGGCCCCTGGGTGACGCAAGCCGGTTCTTCTCCAGCTATTTCGAGCCCGTGCGGATCGGCGACGGCACGGCCTTCGCCACCGGCTATTTCGAACCCGAGATCCGCGGCAGCCGCGGCCGCGCGCCCGGCTATGACGTGCCGGTCTACAAAATGCCACCCGAGCTGGAGCGCGCCTGGCCCGCCGACATGCCGGAAAGCGAGCGCACCGGTCGCCCGCCGCTCGGCCGCTATGATGCGAGCGGTAACTTCGTGCCGTTCTACGAACGCTCCGAGATCGTCGCCGGCGCGCTCGCCAATCGCGGGCTGGAAATCGCCTGGGCGGCCGATCCGGTCGAGTTCTTCTTCCTCCAGATCCAGGGTTCCGGTCTGTTGCGCCTGCCCGACGGCTCGCTGATGCGGATCGGCTATGCTGGGCAGAACGGCCGCGAATATGTCGGTATCGGTTCGGTAATGCGCGAGCGCGGCCTGCTTGGCGACGGGCTGGGGAAATACCCCGGTTCGATGCAGGGGATCATGCAGTACATCCGCGAAAACCCGGCCGAGGGCGAAGCGCTGATGAACCTCAACAAGAGCTGGATCTTCTTCCGTGAGCTCGCCACCGACGGGCCGCTCGGCGCGCTGGAGGTTCCGGTGCGTGGCCAATCGTCCGTCGCGGTCGATCCCAAATTCGTGCCGCTGGGCGCGCCGGTCTTTCTCGACCTCGACCGGAACGAGGCCGACGGCTTATGGATCGCGCAGGACACCGGCGGCGCGATCAAGGGAGCCAACCGCTTCGATACCTTCTGGGGCAATGGCGAAGAGGCGCGCCGGATCGCCGGCGGCATGAGCGGCCGCGGGCAAGCGATCGTCCTGCTGCCCCGCGGCACCACCGCCCGCCTCCAGAACCGGTGAGCGCCCCGCGCGGCCTGAGCGAGGAAGAAAGCGAAGCCTGGGAGAAACTGGCGGCGACGGTCACGCCCATGCATCCGGCCATCGCGAGGCCCAAGCCCGAAGCTGCGAAGCCTCCGCCGCCGAAACAGCCCAAACTTCGCAAACAGCAGACTGAGCGGCCTGTGGCGGCTGCACCTCGCACCCAGCCGAAGCCGTCGCCGCCGGGAAATCTCGACTCGCATTGGGACCGTCGGCTCAAATCAGGCGCGCTCCAGCCCGATCTGACACTAGACCTGCATGGCCATAATCTCGATGCGGCATACGACCGGCTGATGGGAGGCGTGGCACAGGCGCGCGCGCTTGGATTTCGGACCATCCTGCTCGTCACGGGCAAGTCCCGCCCGGTCGCGGCAGCAGATCGCGGCGCCTCTCGCGGTGTAATCCGCGCCAAGGTGCTCGACTGGCTGGCCGCATCGAATCACCACACCGCCATTGCAGCCGTCCGCCGCGCGCACCCGCGCCACGGCGGGGACGGCGCGCTGTATATTGTTCTTAAGCGGGGGCGCTAAAGGGGCGCAGCGTCCTTGCCACGCCCCCTCGGTTCACTCAATCTTGCTTCACGCTCTCGCGGTCCCAGAAGCGCAGTTCGCCGCACTTCTCGATAAAGGCGCTGGCTGCGTCCTTGCCCGAGGAAACATCGACGAAGCCGTCGTCCATCCAGTTCCAGACGCCTGCCGTTTCAAAGAGCGGCTTGACCGCGGGGACGTAGGCGACAAATTTTGCGTGGGCGAAAGCATCGTTGACGAAGTCGATGCTCGGCTTGTCGGTGTTGTAGCGCTTGGCCGAAGCCTCGCTCATGACCACGGCCACCGCGTCGTAGGTGACCGAGGGGCCGCCATCGATTTTCTCGTCGGCTTCCATCATTTTGCCGTTGGACAGCTTGGCGCCGGCAACATGCGGCGCCACGATTTCGACCATGCCGCCCGCGCCGGTCGCGGCGTCTTTCAGCGCCTTGACGACATCCGCATCGGCGCCTTCGGCAATATAGATGCCCAGTTTGCGTCCGCGGAAATTGCCGGGGCCGTTCTTGAGAATCGAAAGCGCGGGGCTTTCGGCAAGATCGGTGATCGGATCGCGCGCCGCCGGTACCTTCTCGGGCAGTTCGGGAAGGCCGATGCCGTCGGCAACCTCCTGCGCCAGTCCTTCGTCGATATGCCGCAGGTGGCCGACCATCCGCTTTCGGATGCTCATGCGGCCAACCTTGGAAAGCTCGAAAGTCAGCGCATTCGCCATATGCGTCTGCTCGACCGGGGTCTGCGAAACGTAGAACTGGCGAGCTTGGCTGTAGTGATCGGCGAAGGTCTCGCTGCGCACGCGCATCTTGGGTCCTTCGACCGGAGCTTCATAGCTTTGGAACCCCCTCATCGGGCAAGCGCGCGGGCCGCGATCTTCCTCGGCACCGTCGCCATCGCCCCAGCTATTGGGCTCGTAATTCACTCGGCCCTTGGGATTGGTCATCGCCATGTGGCCATCCTGCTGGAAGTGGCGCACCGGGCACTTCGGCGCGTTGATCGGCAGGTGCGTGAAGTTGGGGCCGCCCAGCCGCTTGAGCTGCGTGTCGAGATAGCTGAAATTGCGCCCTTGCAGCAGCGGATCGTCCGAATGATCGATGCCCGGTACAAGGTTCTGCGTACAGAAAGCGACCTGCTCGGTCTCGGCGAAGAAGTTGTCGACATTGGCGTCGAGCGTCAGCGTACCGATGATCTCGACCGGGACCTGTTCCTCGGGAATTATCTTTGTCGCGTCGAGCACGTCGAACTCGAACTGCTCGGCGAATTCCTCGTCGAACACCTGAATGCCGAGGTCCCATTGCGGGAAGTCGCCTGCCTCGATCGCATCCCACATGTCGCGGCGATGGAAATCGGGGTCCATCCCGTTGACCTTGAGCGCCTCGTTCCAAATTACCGATTGCAGGCCCAGCTTGGGCTTCCAGTGGAACTTGACGAAGTGACTCTCACCTTTCTCGTTAACGAGCCGGAAGGTGTGGACGCCGAAGCCTTCCATGAAGCGGAAGGAGCGCGGGATCGTTCGGTCCGACATGATCCACATGATCATATTCATCGATTCCGGGCTCAAACTGACGAAGTCCCAGAAATTGTCGTGTGCGGTCTGCGCTTGCGGGAAACCGCGATCGGGAGCGGGCTTGGCGGCATGGATCAGGTCGGGAAACTTGATCGCGTCCTGGATGAAGAATACCGGAATGTTGTTGCCGACCAGGTCCCAATTGCCCTCCTGCGTGTAGAACTTCGTCGCGAACCCGCGCACGTCGCGCGCCAGATCGGGTGAGCCTTTGTTCCCCGCGACGGTCGAGAAGCGCGTGAAGGTCGGCACCTTGACGCCTTCCTCATTGAAAATTCGCGCCCGCGAATATTGCGGAATCGCTTTCTTCAGTTCGAAGTGACCATGCACGCCATACCCGCGGGCATGGACCACACGTTCGGGGATCCGCTCATGGTCGAAATGGAAGATCTTTTCCCGCGCGATCTGGTCTTCGAGCAACTGCGGCCCGCGCGGGCCCGCGGTGAGCCAGTTTTGGTCGTCCGCGATCGGATGACCTTGCGCGGTGGTCATCACATCATCGTCGCCCTTCGGCTTCTGATGGTTGACGCCGCCATCGGACAACGCAAAATTGTCGGTCATGTCTGTTGCTCCAGTTCAAGTAGTCGGTGCGTCTGAGAGGGACCTCTCGACTCAAGACTTACGGAGCGTAGGCGCCTTCGTTCCTCCGACCCTTCGAAAACATGACGGGATCAAACTATTATCAATAAAAAAGCCCCCGACCTGGAGTCGGGGGCTCTCGGTGGACGACCAGCCAGGCCGTCTATGCACTGACCATGGACGAAGATGTGTCAAATGTCAAAGCGTTCCTGGGCTGCGATGAGTGGAAGAATTAACCATAATCGATCAGCGCGCGTGATGTATTTGCGGGGCGCGTTCTATGTCGAACTGCGCTCCGCAGACAGCCAGCTCAATTATGGTACTTCGCGTAGGTCAAATCGAAGCGGTCGGCATCCATCACCTTGGTCCAGGCCGCCACGAAGTCCTTCACGAACTTCTCCTCGTTGCCGTTCTCGGCATAGACTTCAGCCACCGCACGCAGGCGGGAGTTGGAGCCGAAGACGAGGTCGGTCCGGGTGGCGTGCCACAGCGTCTTGCCGGTCTTCCGGCAGGTGCCGACGAATTCCTCGTCGCCGCTTTCGTCGACCACTTCCCAGATCACGCCCATGCCGAGCAGGTTCCTGAAGAAGCTGTTGTCGAGCTTGCCGGGCGTATCGGTCAGCACGCCGATGCTGTTGCCGTGCTGCGTATGCTTGCTCACCGCACCCATGGCGCGCATGCCGCCGAGCAACACCGTCATTTCCGGGATCGAAAGACCGAGCAGGTGCGCCCGGTCGATCAGCATATCCTCGGTCTTCACTGATGCCTTGGTCTTGAGATAGTTGCGGAAACCATCGGCGAACGGCTCCAGCGGCTCCCAACTCTCGGCATCGAAGTCTTCGCGCTTCGCATCGCCGCGGCCGGTGGTGACCGGAACGGAGATGTCGAAGCCTGCATCCTTCGCTGCCTTCTCCACCGCGACCGACCCGGCGATGACGATGGCATCGGCCATCGAGATACCGCCGCGGAGCTCGTCGAGCTTGGCGAGGACTTCGCCCAGCTCTTCGGGATCGTTGACCTTCCAGTTCTTCAGTTCGTCGAAGCGGATATGTGCGCCATTGGCGCCGCCGCGATGGTCAGAATTGCGATAGGTCGAGGCCGAGGCCCAGGCTGCCTTGACCAGCGCCGGGATGGTCAGGCCGCTATCGAGTACCTTCGCCTTGAAGGCGGACAGATCACCATCCGATACCTGCGTTCCGGCGGGCACGGGGTCCTGCCAGATCAGGTCTTCGCCCGGCACTTCGGGGCCGAGGTAACGGACCTTGGGGCCCATATCGCGGTGGCACAGCTTGAACCATGCGCGAGCAAAGGCATCGTCGAGGGCCGACTGGTCGTTGAGGAAGCGTTCCGAAATCTTGCGATATTCCGGATCGCGCTTCAACGCCATGTCGGCCGTCGTCATTATGGTCGGGACCTTCTTGTTCGGGTCCCGTGCATCGGGCGCCATGTCGGCCTCTTCCGGGTCGATCGGGGTCCACTGGTGTGCGCCCGCAGGGCTCTTGGTGAGCTCGTAATCGTATTTGAACAGCAGCCGGAAATAGTCGTTGCCCCACTGCGTCGGGTTCGGCGTCCATGCGCCCTCGATGCCCGAGGTGGTGATGTGGCCCTTGCCGATCTCGTCCGGGTCGGTCAGCCAGCCGAAGCCCATGCGGTGCAGGTTCTCGCCTTCGGGAGCATTACCGAACGTGTCGGAAGGCGCGGCGCCGTGGCACTTGCCGAAGGCGTGGCCGCCGGCGGTGAGGGCAACGGTTTCCTCGTCGTTCATGGCCATGCGGGCGAAGGTTTCGCGCATGTCGCGCGCCATGCCCTCGGCATCGTGCGGATTGCCGCCCGGACCTTCGGGGTTGACGTAAATGAGGCCCATCTGGATCGCGGCGAGCGGGTTTTCGAGCGCGCGGCCTTCATCGGGATGGATACGGGTTTCGGCGCCGGTATCGACCCACTTTTCTTCCGTACCCCAATAGACGGTTTCGGGGTCGAACACGTCCTTGCGGCCACCGCCGAAGCCGAACACGGGGCCGCCCATGCTTTCGATCGCGACATTGCCGGTAAGGATGAAGAGGTCGGCCCAACTGATGTGCTTGCCGTATTTCTGCTTGATCGGCCACAGCAGGCGGCGGGCCTTGTCGAGATTGCCGTTGTCGGGCCAGCTGTTGAGCGGGGCGAAGCGCTGCTGGCCGCTGCCGCCGCCACCGCGTCCGTCGCCGGTGCGATAGGTTCCTGCCGCGTGCCACGCCATGCGGATGAAGAACGGGCCGTAATGGCCATAATCCGCCGGCCACCATTCCTGGCTGTCGGTCATCAGGTCGGTCAGGTCCTGCTTCAGCGCCTTGTAGTCCAGCGCATTGAAGGCCTCGCAATAGTCGAAATCCTCGCCCATCGGGTCTGCCGCGCGGCCGCCTTCGGTGAGGATTTCAAGATCGAGCTGGTCGGGCCACCAATCGCGGTTCCGGCGGCCGAAAAGGTCGCGGGTTCCGCTGTCTCCAGTGAAGGGGCAGCCGCTGATATCTCCGGTCTTGGCGTCCATGTAAGTGCTCTCCTCTAGAATAAAGACTCGGTCTCCCGTCCGAGATTGGAGGCACTGTGAACACCGCCCGGTAATCCGTCCAATCGATTAAACGGTTCAAATTGATTGGCTGGGACGATTTTGCGATGGGCCGTGTCACCAGATATTAAAACGCCGCCATCCTGCTGGGATGACGGCGCTCTTGCTTTGGTTTGCCGGCCGGTTCAGGCGGCCTGCGCGATGTCCTCGGCAGGCTCGGTTCGGATGAGGTAGTCGAAGGCGGAGAGGCCCGCTTTGGAGCCTTCGCCCATGGCGACGACGATCTGCTTGTAGGGCACGTTGGTAACATCGCCCGCACCCAGTACTCCGGCGATATTCGTGCGGCCTTCCTCGTCCGTCACGATCTCGCCGAACTCGGTCAGATCGAGGCCCGAGTCCTCGAGCCATTCGGTGTTCGGCACGAGGCCGATCTGGACGAACACGCCTTCGAGATCGATGCGCCGTTCGTCGCCGCTCCTGCGATCCTTGAGGACGAGGCCATTCACCTTACCGTTTTCGCCGGTGATCTCGGTGGTCTGGCCGCTGGTGACGATCTCGACATTGGAGAGACTGCGCAGTTTCGCCTGCAGGACTTCGTCGGCGCGCAGCTTCTCGTCATATTCGATCAGCGTTACGTGGCCGACGATCTTGGCAAGGTCGATCGCCGCCTCGACGCCCGAATTGCCGCCGCCGATCACCGCGATGCGCTTGCCCTTGAACAGGGGGCCGTCGCAGTGCGGACAGTAGGCCACGCCTTTGTTGCGATACTCGGCTTCGCCCGGGACGCCGAGATTGCGCCACCGCGCGCCGGTCGCGAGGATCAGGCTGCGCGCCTTCAGGCTCGCACCATTGCCCAGTTCGACCGTATGCAGCCCGCCCTCGGTTTTTGCTGGCACCAGCTTCACAGCCTTGGCGAGGTTCATCAGATCGATCATGTTCTCGCCGACCTGGCGTTCCAGGTCCGCCGCCAGTTTGGGCCCTTCGGTATAGGCGGTGCCTGGCAGGTTCTCGATGCCGAGCGTATCGTGCAGCTGGCCGCCGAAGCGCTCCGCCGCGATTCCGGTGCGAAAACCCTTGCGGGCGGTGTAGATCGCGCTGGCCGCGCCTGCCGGACCGCCACCGACGATGAGGACTTCGAACGGATCCTTGGAGGATAGTTTCTCTGCGGCCTTAGCATCGGCATTGGTATCTAGCTTGGCGAGGATCTCGGCCAGCTCCATCTTGCCATTGTAGAAGGGTTCGCCGTTGAGGAAGGTTGCCGGCACGGCCATCACATCGCGCGCGTCGACCTCATCCTGGTAGGTCCCGCCTTCGATCAGCGTCGCAGTGATGCGCGGATTTTCCAGCGCCATCAGCGTGAGTGCTTGCACCACGTCGGGGCAATTGTGGCAGCTGAGCGAGAAATACATCTCGAAATTGAAGTCGCCTTCGAGGCCGCGGACCTGCTCCAGCAGATCGGCATCGACCTTCGGCGGATGGCCGCCGGCCCACAGCAGAGCGAGCACCAGCGAGGTGAACTCGTGCCCCATCGGCAGGCCGGCGAAGCGCACCCACTTCTCCGCATCGCTCGTGCGGCGGATGACGAAGCTGGGCGTGCGGTCGTCCGTCCCATCGAAGCTCGCTTCGACCATGTCGTGGAGGCTGGCGATTTGTTCCAGCAATTCGCGCGTCTGGCGCGATTTCTCGTCATTGCCCAGCGACGCAACAAGTTCCACCGGCTCGCGCAAATTGGCGAGATACGTGGTGAGCTGCTGTTTCATCGTGTCGTCGAGCATGGCGGTCTCCGAAGGAAGTCAGGATAGGGAAAAGACCCGGGGCGGGGATTGGGGGGAGGATGCCCCGGGCCTTCCAGCGACCCGAGCGGGGCTCGGGCTCTTAGCGCGCTCCTTCTTAGAAGGTAGGGAGCGCGTATGCGGTTGTCGGCTTAGATCTTGCCCACCAGGTCGAGCGAGGGGGCCAGCGTGTCACTGCCTTCTTCCCACGCGGCGGGGCAGACCTGGCCGGGATTGGCGCGGACGTACTGGGCGGCCTTGATCTTGCGGGCGAGTTCGTTGGCATTGCGGCCGACGCCTTCGCAGGTCTGTTCCATGATCTGGATCACACCGTCGGGATCGACGACGAAGGTCGCGCGGTCGGCAAGGCCGACGCCTTCACGAAGCACGTCGAAATTGCGCGCGAGAACATGGTTCTGGTCGCCGAGGAACGGGAAGTCCAGCTTGCCGATCTTGTCCGAAGCGTCGTGCCAGGCCTTGTGGCTGAAGTGCGTGTCGGTGGACACGGCATAGACTTCGACGTCCATCTTCTGAAGCATGTTGTACTGCTCGCCGAGGTCTTCGAGTTCGGTCGGGCAGACGAAAGTGAAGTCGGCCGGGTAGAAGAAGAACACGGCCCACTTGCCCTTCACGTCCTCGTCGGTGACGTCGTAGAAATCCTCGCCGGCCTTGAAGGCGGTGGCGGTGAACGGTTTGATCTGGCTTCCGATGATACCCATGGGTTGTCTCCGTTGTGGGGTTGAAACTGACGGGTATCAGATAGGGCGTGGTGCGATGCACAAAAGCGATATGTTGCGATTGCGAGCATCGGAATTATCAATCACAGGTTTGGAACTTTAGAAAAGTGCAACAGAGGCGCGATTTCATTGAGTTGTACGCAATCACCCGACATTTCGAGAAATCCTTAGCCGTGCACCAAATCTGCTGATAATGAGAATGCATCGCAATAAGAAGGATTCGTTATGCGCAAATTTGCTTTCGCCGCCATCATCGCCGGTAGCACCCTTGCCCTCGCAGCCTGCTCGGGCGAGACCGACGACACGGCGATCACCGACGATGCGACGACCCCGGCCCAGATGGAAACGGTCGAAGCTACCGACACGCAGACCGTGATCGATGCCGGGACGGCGACTGCCGAAGATCTCGCAGGCATCGAAGGCATCTCCGAAGAACTGGCAGCTGCCATCGTTGCGGGCCAGCCCTATGCCGACGTCACCGCTTTCAACACGGTCCTGGTGGAAAGCCTCACCGAAGAGCAGGCCGCCGCCGTGCGCGAGCGCGTGTTCGTGCCGGTCAATCTCAACGAGGCGACCGAAGAGCAGATCCGCCTGATCCCTGGCATGACCGACAAGATGGTCCACGAGTTCGAGGAATACCGCCCTTACGAGGACATGGCCGAATTCGACCGCGAGATCGGCAAGTATGTGGACGAGGCGGAAGTCGCCCGTTTCCGCAACTACGTCACTCTCTGACGCATTTGCAGCACGATCCTGACGCCTTCGATTCCCACAAGGAGACCGACGTGTATCCATGCCGTGGTAGGATCGAAGGCGGACAGGACCCAGTGCAGGAAGACCAGCACCGCCGCCGGATAGACCAGCCGGTGCAATGTCTTCCATGACCGCTTGAGCGCCCTCGTCGCGATGTCGTTCGATGTCGCGGCGAGCGGCACGAACAGCGCAAGGGCAAGCCAGCCCGCCAGCAAATAGGCCTCGCTCGCTTCCGCCAGCACTGCGGAAAACGAGGCCTTTTTCCAAAGATAAATACCCGTGTGGAACGCGGCATAGCCGAAACTCGCCACGCCAAGGTCTCGCCTCCGCCGCATCAGCCACACAGCCCATTTATGTTTGCGAAATGCGAGCCGGATCGGCGTGACTGCCAGCGTCAGCAGCAGCAACCACGCGGCCCAGTCGCCGCTATCTCCGATAGCATGGCCATAGCCATAGGCGTCAGGCGTGGCGATCCAGCGCCAGCTCATCCACAGGCCGGGTAGCGCGAGGATAAACCAAAGGGTCGGACGCGATTTCAGGAAAGACGCCATTGTGTTCAGCCGCAACATGGCCGCCACCGATTTGGCAAGTCCTAACTGCTCTGCGCCCTCATCCGAAGCTGCGGAACTAGTTCATCAGCAGGGCCCGGCTGACCCGGCCGGTGCCGGAGCGGATGAGCCCGATAGCGCTTGCTGCTGCCGTAGACAGGTCGATCACGCGGTTGCCATGAATCGGCTCGCGGTCGTTGATGGTCACCACCACGCTGCGGCCGTTGGCCGCAATTGGTCACGCGCACTTCGCTGCCGAGCGGCAGTGTCCGATGCGCTGCTGTCAGGCGGGAGGGATCGAAAATCTCGCCGCTCGCCGTGCGATTGCCGGCCAGGTCGTTGCCGTAATAGCTCGCGTCGCCGCTGCCGATAGGGCTTTCCGAGGCGGACGGCATTGGGTCGGGGTTTGCCGCGACCGATGGCACTGTCGCCACCGGATCGAGCGCGGCGACGGGTTGTGCGTCGACGCTGGCGACGCCCTTGCCGAGCTTGACCAGATCGGGGGTTTGGTACTGCTGCGACAAGGCTCCGCCAAGCGTCAGCGCTGCGGCGCCAAGGATAGCAATTGCGGCGGTCAGAAGCTGCCGCTGGGACTTGAGCTTGGTGAACGCTCTCAGCCGTTCGTGGCGCGTCGGTAATGTGTGATCGATAGTGTGGCCGTGCTGTAGTTCCCTTCTACCATATCAGCGAACAAGCAGGGGTCGATTTTCCGAAATTGGCGGAAATCCTCGCGTTCTACCCACACTGCGCGCGGTGGAGGAGCTTGTGGTCGGCCAGCACCAGCGCCATCATCGCCTCGACCACGGGCGTGCCGCGAATGCCCACGCAAGGGTCGTGGCGGCCCTTGGTGCGGACTTCGGTCGCATTACCCTCGCGGTCCACGCTGGCGACCGGCGTCAGGATCGAACTGGTCGGCTTGAAGGCGACGCGGCAGGTCACAGGCTGGCCGGTCGAGATACCGCCCGCGATGCCGCCGGCGTGATTGGCGGCGAACTCCGGCCCGTTTTCGCGCTTTCCTGATTTCGGGGGCGACATCGCATCGGCATTCTGCTCGCCGGTCAGGCGGGCGGCATCGAAGCCGTCGCCGATCTCAACGCCCTTGACCGCATTGATGCTCATCATCCCGCTCGCAAGGTCGGCGTCGAGTTTGGCATAGACCGGCGCGCCCCAGCCGGCGGGCACGCCGCGCGCCACGCAGTCGACCACCGCGCCGAGCGAGGAGCCGGATTTGCGGGCGTTGTCGACCAGCTGCTCCCAGCGCCTGGCGGCCTCGGCATCGGGGCACCAGAACGGGTTGCGCGAAATCTCCGCCGCTTCGAAATTCGCCGGATCGATCCGGTCGCCGCCGATCTCCGAAACGAAGGCGAGTACCTCCACTTCGCCGACCACCTTGCGCGCAATCGCGCCTGCCGCGACGCGCATCGCGGTTTCCCTCGCGCTCGATCTCCCGCCGCCGCGATAGTCGCGAAAGCCGTATTTCGCGTCATAGGCATAGTCGGCATGGCCGGGGCGATAGGTCTTGGCGATCTCCGAATAATCCTTCGATCGCTGGTCGGTATTCTCGATCAGCAGGCTGATTGGCGTCCCAGTCGTCTTGCCTTCGAAAACGCCGGACAGGATCCGGACTTCATCCGGCTCCTTGCGCTGGGTGGTGAATTTGTTCTGCCCCGGCTTGCGCGCATCGAGAAAGGGCTGGATGTCGCTTTCGTCCAGCGCGATGCCCGGCGGGCACCCGTCGACCACCGCACCGATCGCGGGTCCATGGCTCTCGCCCCAGGTGGTGAAGCGCAACGTCCGTCCGAAGGTGTTCCAGCTCATGGGATTGCCTCATGCCCGCAATTGTGGGCGCAAGTCCATTGCGGCTGGACCAAAACCTTCTTGTGGCCCAAGAACAAAAGGCGCTCATGCAGCGTAGCGGTAGCGCGGAAAGACACGGATGATTGCGAAGCTCAAAGGCCTGCTCGACGAAACCGGCGCGGACTGGGCGGTGATCGACGTCGCGGGCGTGGGTTACCTCGTGCATTGTTCGTCCAAGACGCTCGCCGCGCTCGGCGAGACGGGCGAGGCGTGCACGGTCTACACCGATTTGCAGGTGAGCGAAAACGACATGCGCTTGCTGGGCTTCGCCGAGGCAGCCGAGCGCGACTGGTTCCGCCTGCTCACCCAGGTGCAGGGGGTGGGGAGCAAGGTCGCGCTGGCGATCCTCTCCGCGCTGTCGACCGGCGAGGTTCAGCAGGCCTGTGCTCAGGGCGACGCCGCCACGGTGGCGCGGGCGCAGGGCGTCGGGCCCAAGCTCGCGGGGCGAATCGTCAACGAACTCAAGGACAAGGCGGGCGCACCACCGGGCGGCGGCATGGCGGGCGGCGCGGCTCCGGCTACCCCTGCAGGCGGAGCGAGTGCCGACGCGGTAAGCGCCCTCGAAAACCTCGGCTTCAAGCCGGCCGTGGCAGCACGCGCGGTGGCAGCCGCGCAAGGCGAACTCGGCGACGGCGCGAGCGAGGGTAATTTGATACGAGTGGCATTGAAGAGGGCAGCAGGATGAATGACAATCTCATGCGATATGCGATTACGGCAGCAGCAGCGGCGCTCCTGGTAACGGCAGCGCAGGCACAGGCGCAGGACATGGAGGCCTTCAAACGCGGCCCGGTGTTCGCGAATTTCGGGGCGCATGCGCCGGTCGCGGGGATGGGCGAACTGCCTTCGGATGTCGCTTTCAGGCACAGCTTCGATGTTGCCGAGGCCGCGAGCGATGGCAAAGCGAACAGCCACATCGAGAGCGCCGCGCGCTTCATCAACATGCACGCTGCAGCAGGGGTCGATCCGGAGAATATCCAGGTCGCGGTGGTCGTCCACGGCGGGGCTTCGCTCGACTTGCTGCGCGATGCTGCGTGGAAGGCGAAAGGCAAGTCCGGCGTTAACGGCAGCCACGCGCTGGTCCGCACCCTGCTCGACGAAGGCGTGCGTGTGATCCTCTGCGGCCAGAGCGCGGCGGCGCACGGCATCACGCATGACGAACTGATCCCCGGCGTGGAAATGGCACTCTCCGCCATGACCGCCCACGCGCTGTTGCAGCAAGCGGACTACTCGGTGAACCCGTTTTGAGGAAACTGCTCGTCTTGATTGCGACTTTCGCCCTCGGCGCTGTAACCGGATGGCAGGTCAAGGATTTCCTTGACGTGGATACCTGCGTCGACGCGGGTGGCGCTTGGGATTACCGTACCGGATCGTGCAGAACAGAATGACCGAACCCGTCCCTCTCCATTCCCCCGACCGCCAGCCGGAAGACCCGGACGCGGCGCTGCGGCCGAAATCGCTTGCCGAGTTCGTCGGGCAGAAGGTGGCGCGCGAGAATTTGCGCGTGTTTGTCGAAGCTGCCAAACAGCGTGGCGAGGCGATGGATCATGTGCTGTTCTTCGGCCCGCCCGGCCTCGGCAAGACCACGCTGGCGCAGATCGTGTCGAAGGAACTCGGCGTCGGGTTTCGCGCCACATCCGGCCCGGTCATCGCCAAGGCGGGCGATCTGGCCGCGCTGCTCACCAATCTCGAGCCCAACGATGTGCTCTTCATCGACGAGATCCACCGCCTCAATCCGGTGGTCGAGGAGGTGCTCTATCCGGCGATGGAGGACCGTGCGCTCGACATCATCATCGGCGAGGGGCCTTCGGCGCGCAGCGTGCGGATCGACCTGCCGCCCTTCACGCTGGTGGGCGCGACCACGCGGCAGGGGCTGCTGACCACGCCCTTGCGCGACCGCTTCGGCATTCCGGTGCGGCTCAATTTCTATACCGAGAACGAGCTGCTTAAGGTCGTCACGCGCGGCGCAGGGTTGCTCGGCATGGGGATCGACGAGGGCGGCGCGCGAGAGATTGCCCGCCGTTCGCGCGGCACGCCGCGTGTCGCCGGCCGCCTGATGCGCCGCGTGCGCGATTTCGCACATGTGCTGGGCGAGCCGACGGTGACGACCAAGGTCGCCGACGATGCGCTGACCCGGCTGGAAGTCGATTCGCTCGGCCTCGATGCGATGGACCGTCGCTACCTCACCATGATCGCGACCACCTACAAGGGTGGCCCGGTCGGGGTGGAGACGCTTGCCGCCGGCCTCAGCGAGCCGCGCGATACGGTGGAGGAGGTGATCGAGCCCTATCTCATCCAGCTCGGCCTGATCGCCCGCACCGCGCGCGGGCGCATGCTCAACGATGGCGGTTGGCAGCATCTCGGCATTGCACCGCCCAGCAGGCCGCAGGGCGACATGTTCGAAGAATAGCGCTAACTGGCGGACGTAAGGATTGGAGGGGCGGTGGTCCCGATTCGGGACGCAGGCGGTGTAAGGCTCGCTTTTTGGAGCGTAATTCCCATTCTGCGATCTTGAAGATACACAAATCGTACCCGAAGCCGGGATTCGGCGGATCGGTGCGAACAGGGGTCCGGCAAGATCGGGGGGAAAGGCCTCCGTCGAAGGGCCGCGAAGGGAAGCAGTCGATGTCGGTCAAATCAGCTCTTGCCAAATTGTCGGCCACCGCTGCGGGTGGCGCGCTGGTTGCCGGCGGCGCCGTGCATGTGGCGGAGCGTCCGGTCACCGACAATCCGCAATACAAGGCGCAGGCCGTCAAGCAGGTCAAGCAAGTGAAGCAGGCCAAGCCGGTCGTTCGCACCCTGCCGCGCCGCGCCGCGCGCACCATTCCGCCGCGCCCGATCGAATGCGTGCCTTACGATTCGCCGCTGGCTTCGGAGAATCCCGACAATATCTGCCCGCCCGTCTATCGCGAGGCAATGGTGCCGGTGCCCGTCCCGCCGCTCCCCGAAGCGGCACCGGTAATCGCCGGTGGCGGGGGTGCGCGCTCGATCCCGTCGGGCGGCTATGGCGGCGGATACGGCGGCGGCTTCGGTGGCGGCTTCTTCGGAGGATTCTTCGGCGGCGGCGGAGGAGGCGGCAGTGTCGTCGTCAATTCGACCACGACCACCGGCGGCGAACTGCCCGATATCGATATCGACGTCTCGACCTCCACCTCCAGCGGCGGCACATCAACATCCACCTCGACCGGCGGCAGCTCCAGCTCGACCTCGACCGGCGAAGTTTCGACCACCACGGGTGGCAGTTCCAGCTCGACATCGACGTCCACCGGCGAAGTTTCGACCTCGACCGGCGCGGTATCGACCAGCACCGGCGCGGTCTCGACTTCCACCGGCGAAGTCAGCACGACGACGACCAGCAGTTCGTCCGGCGATGTGTCGAGCAGCTCTTCGGGCGACGTGTCGACCAGCACCTCCACCTCGACCTCCGGCGATGTGTCTACCAGCACCTCGACCTCGGGCAATGTGACGACAAGCACGAGCTCGTCCAGCTCGACCAGCAGCTCGTCGTCGAGTTCGACCAGCTCGAGCACGTCGAGCTCCTCGAGCACAAGCAGTTCGACCTCGGGCTCGACCACCGGCAGCACGAGTGGCACCGAAGTCCCCGCGCCGCCGATGGTGGCGCTGTTCGGGATTGCGGCTGCAGCCGTGCTCGGCCGGCGCAAGTTCCGGGTGAAGCGCGGGGCCGGTCGGGTCTGACCTCAGGCGCGGGCCTTAACGGTAGTTGCGGCTCCACTCGCCCTGGCGATACCACTGCGTAATCACGTATTTGCGGCCCGCCGCCACCGGCAGCGCCGCGTGCCGCGTATTGCGGTTCGGGCGGCCCTTGCGGTCCATATTGTTCCAGGCGACCAATAGGCCCGGCTCGGGCATAATCGTCAAACCGAGCCGCGGGAATTCGGTCGCGCCGCCATCTTCCACCGCGTTCAGATAGACCATGGCAGACCAGCTGCGCTGCCCACCGCGCCGCCGCTCCTGCCGCCAATGCGGGCGCTCGTTGCGGAAGAAATCGCAATGGTGGCGGTATTCCTCGTCTTCGAGATAGCGCTGCCCCTGGATCGTCTCCGCATGGACGCGGTCGATCCCGAGAACCTCGTCTATCTTGCGACCGAGCGCTGCGGTCTCCGGCGCTTCGGTGGCGAAGAAATGCGTCGAACTGGTCCGGCCGGAGGGATATTGGGTTTCCGAGAACAGCGTCGATGGGCGCAGGCGGGTTTCGATGATTTTCACGAGATCAGCGCATTGTGCGGCGCTCAGGAAGCCGGGGATCAGGAAGAAGTCCGCCTTGTGCCCCCCACGCTCCTCGGCGCGCAGATTGGATTCCAATCGCGCGCGGACTTCGTCGCCGATCCGGGCCAGCTTGGCGGGATCTGCCATCGGATCGGGCGTTATGCCACCGACGATCTGTGCGAGGCGTGTACGAAGCGACATGGCGAGGCCGCTGGCCCTCAGTCGCGCTGGACGGGCAGTCCGGCAACTTCCCAGGCGAGAATGCCACCTTCGAGATGCACCGCATCGCGGCCCGTAGCCTCCGCCAGACGGTCGGCGGCGATGCCGGAGCGACGGTCCGACCGGCAATAAAGCACTCGCTGGGCACCATCCGCATCGGGCAGTCCGGTGGGATCGAATGTGTCGAGCGGTATGTTGACCGCCCCGTCGAGATGGCCTTCGGCAAACTCCTCCGGAGTGCGCACGTCGATCAGCTGGATCGGCTCACCCGCCTCCAGCCGCGTCGAAAGAGCGCGCGGCTGGATCGTCAGGACACCGGCGTCGGCACCAGCGATCTGTGTTTCCTCGGCCTGCGCCCCGCCACCGGCGCAGGCGGCGAGAAGCCCCGCCGCCAGGCCGGTAAAGAGCGCCTGCCGGATCACGCGGCGGCCAGATTGCGCAGCACGTAGTGGAGGATGCCGCCGTTGCGGTAATACTCCATCTCGTTCGCCGTATCGATGCGGCACAGCGCGATGAAGCTGGCCTTGGAGCCGTCCTCATGTGTGACTTCCACTACGACGTCCTGCCCGGGCGTGAGATCGGCGAGGCCCTTGATCGAGAAGGTGTCGTTCGCGCCAAGGCCAAGGCTCTGGCGGGTGTAGCCTTCCTTGAACTGCAGCGGCAGCACGCCCATGCCGATCAGATTCGAGCGGTGGATACGCTCGTAGCTTTCGA
Organism: Erythrobacter sp.; assembly: GCA_029937545.1. Classification (GTDB taxonomy): domain Bacteria; phylum Pseudomonadota; class Alphaproteobacteria; order Sphingomonadales; family Sphingomonadaceae; genus Qipengyuania. The sequence continues at coordinate 67,929 of JAPYPR010000010.1, forward strand.
CGATGACCGCGCGCACGCCGAGCAGGATGGTGCCCTTGGCCGCCCAGTCGCGGCTGGAGCCGGTGCCGTATTCCTTGCCCGCGATGACGACCAGCGACGTGCCGTCTTCCTTGTGCTTCATCGCCGCATCGTAGATCGGCATCTGCTCGCCCTTGTAGGTGGTGTAACCACCCTCGACTCCGGGGACCATTTCGTTCCTGATGCGGATATTGGCGAAGGTGCCGCGCATCATGACCTCGTGGTTGCCCCGGCGCGAGCCGTAGCTGTTGAAGTCCGCCTTCGAGACCTGGTGGCTCTTGAGGTATTCGCCGGCAGGGCTGTCTTCCTTGATCGAGCCGGCCGGGCTGATGTGGTCGGTCGTGGTCGAATCGCCGAGGATCGCCAGCGGCTTGGCATCGGTGATGTCGGTGACCGGTGCGGGTTCCATTTCCATCCCGTCGAAGAACGGCGGGCTGGCGACATAGGTGCTGGTCGGGTTCCAGCGATAGGTGTCCGACGCTTCGACATTGATCGCCTGCCAGTGCTCGTCGCCCTTGTAGACGTCGGCATAGCGGCTTTCGAACATCTGCCGGTCGATATTGGCCGCGCGGTGCTCGGCGATTTCCTGATTGGTCGGCCAGACATCGGCCAGCATCACGTCGTTGCCGTGCTGGTCCTGGCCCAGCGGAGTTTCGGTTATGTCCTGCGTCACCGTGCCGAGAATCGAATAGGCGACCACCAGCGGCGGCGAGGCGAGGAAGTTGGCGCGCACGTCGGGTGACACGCGGCCTTCGAAATTGCGGTTACCCGAAAGCACCGAAGCAGCGACGATGTCGTTGCCGTTGATGGCCTTCGAAATCGGCTGGGCGAGCGGGCCCGAATTGCCGATGCAGGTGGTGCAGCCATAGCCGACGAGATCGAAGCCCATGGCGTTAAGATCGTCCTGCAGGCCCGACTTTACGAGGTAGTCGGTGACGACTTGCGAACCCGGCGCGAGGCTGGTCTTCACCCACGGCTTGGGCTTCAGACCCTTCTCATGCGCCTTCTTGGCGACAAGACCGGCGGCGATCAGCACATCGGGGTTGGAGGTGTTGGTGCAGCTGGTGATGGCCGCGATCACGACATCGCCATCGCCGACATCGTGGTGCGTATCTTCCACATCGACGCGCAGCGGCTGGTCCTTGCCGTAGATCGACTTGAGATCGGTGTTGAACAGTTCGTCCACCTGCGGCAGCGCGACGCGGTCCTGCGGGCGCTTGGGTCCGGCGAGGCTGGGCACGACCTTGGACAGGTCGAGGTCGAGCGTCTTGGTGAACACCGGCTCGTTTTCCGGGGTAAACCACATGCCCTGTTCTTTCGAATAGGCTTCGACCAGCGCGATAGTCTCTTCGTCGCGGCCGGTCAGGCGCATATATTCCAGCGTCTTGTCGTCGATGCCGAAGAAGCCGCAGGTCGCGCCGTATTCGGGCGCCATGTTGGCGATCGTCGCACGGTCGGCCAGCGTAAGGTTGGCAACGCCTTCACCGTAGAATTCGACGAAGCGGCCGACCACGCCGACTTCGCGCAGCATCTGCACGCAGGTCAGCACGAGGTCGGTGGCGGTCACGCCTTCGGCCATCTTGCCGGTCAGCTTGAAGCCGACGACTTCGGGGATGAGCATGGAAATCGGCTGGCCGAGCATCGCAGCTTCCGCCTCGATCCCGCCGACGCCCCAGCCCAGCACGCCGAGGCCGTTGATCATCGTGGTGTGGCTATCGGTGCCGACGCAGGTATCGGGATAGGCGATAGTCATTCCGTCGGGGTCCTCGGACGACCACACGCCCTTGCCGATATATTCCAGGTTCACCTGATGGCAGATGCCGGTGCCCGGAGGCACGGCGGAGAAGTTCTCGAAGCTCTTCGATCCCCATTTGAGGAAGTCGTACCGTTCCGCATTGCGGGCGTATTCGAGTTCGACGTTCTTCTCGAAGGCTTTGGGGTGGCCGAACTCGTCGACCATGACCGAGTGATCGATCACGAGGTTCACCGGAACCTGCGGATTGATCTTAGAGGTGTCGCCGCCGAGCTTGCCGATGGCATCGCGCATGGCGGCAAGGTCGACCACGCAGGGCACGCCGGTGAAATCCTGCAGCAGCACGCGCGCCGGGCGGTACTGGATTTCCTTGCCGGTCTTGGGGTCCTTCTGCCAGTCGGCGATCGCCTTCGCATCGTCGGTCGAAACGGTGAAGCCGTCGTCTTCGAACCGCAGCATATTCTCCAGCAGGACCTTGAGGCTGAACGGCAGTTTCGACACGTCGCCGATTTTCTCCGCTGCCTTGGCGAAGGAATAATAAGCGTAGTCCTTGCCGTTCACGGTGAGAGTGGAGCGGGTTCCGAGCGTGTCCTTGCCGACCTGGGTCATGCGCGCGAGTTTCCTTTCAGTTGAGAGCCGTCACCGGACCAATGGTCGAGGCGGCCGAATGTGCCGCGCACCTGCGCGTAAAACGGGCAAAAATCAAGGGTCCTGCGGGATCCAGAGTAGGCGTCGCGGGAACGATAGTGCCGCTTCAGGACATATTAAGGCAAAATCATGGCAATATTGGTCACAGGGAGCGCGTGACGCGCCCGAGCTGCGACCACAAGGGGAAGACACATGGGTTCGCAAACCACTAAACGGGAACGCACGAAGCGCACTGTCCGCACGGCGATAGTCGCCGGATCGCTCATCGTTGCGGGCTGCTTCACCGCGGCCTTCACCCTCGCGGAAGAAACCGCCACGGCGGCCGAGCGGCCCATCCGCTAAACCGCTGCCGGTTCCGACCTCACGCCCGTAGTTGCGATCCAGCAGCCCGCCACGATCAGGACTGCGCCGCCTGCGGCGGTCCATGTCACATCTTCGCCCAGCATGAGCCAGCCGAAGAGCGAGGCCCAGACGAAGCCTGAATATTCGAGCGGGACGAGCACTTGCGCCTCGGCCCGCGCATAAGCCCACGCCATCGTCAGCGCACCGCCTACCGTCAGCAGCGCGCCTGCCGTCACATCGCCGAGTGCCTCGGTCGGCGGCAGGGTGAACAGGAATGGCGCGGCCAGCAGGTAGATGCAGCCAGCGATCCCCATGTAGAATGTCGCTACCTCAAGCGGCTTTGCCACCAGCGCCTGTTGCCGTTGCAGCACCAGGTTCCAGGCGTAGAGCAAGGCCGAGAGCGTGATCGAAGCGAGACCGATCAGCGTGTCTTCGTTGAGATTGCCCCTGCCGAACTTCCCTCCCACGATCACCAGCACGCCCACAAGGCCCAGCACTGCGCCCCATACGGCGCGCGGACGCAGACGCTCGCCGAGCAGGAACGCCGCGAGGTAGAGCGAAACGATGGGCGCAACGAAGGAGATCGCGATCGTTTCCGCCAGCGGCAGCTTCGTCAGCGCGAAGAAGAAGGTCAGCGCCATGATCGAGCCGACCGCCCCGCGCGTCAGGTGGATCTTCATCACGGCAGGGGCAGGCCAATTCGAGCGGAGCGCCAGCCAGACCGGTGCCACGACTGCGAATGCAATTCCCGCTCGCAGCAGCGCGGCCATATAGGCGCCCATCGCCAGCGCGGCGGTTTTCATGAAGGCATCCATCAGCGAGAGCATCGCGATACCGGCAGCGGTCGCCAGCACGGGCCTGATTGGGGATGCGGACGCGCTCATCCGTGGCTCCCTAGGGGCGGGGCGAGGTTTCGTCATCAAATTGTGCGCCAGTTCAGCCTTTCGACAGCCAGTTTCTTGGACAGTCGCAGGCAATCGTTTATATTGCCGCTGTCCGCCAATCGGGACTGGCGGCGCAACTGGTGGAACAGATGACCAAGATGAAATTCCTTATCGGCACCGCATGCGGCGCAGCGCTCGTCGCGACTTCGGCCCTGGCGCAGGACAATGCGCCGGAAAACCTCCTGCCGCCCGAACCGGAGAAGGTGAGCGAGCCGCTGCCCGACATGCGCGAAGCCGCGCCGGAGATGAACACGCAGCAGAGCGTCGACGATGCTTTCGGCGACATCCGCATGCGCAGCGGCGAGGTGGTGCAGGAGATCCCTTCGCTGGTCGGCGAATGGAGCGCCGGCGATGCTGCCAAGCTGCTTACCTTCATCCCGACGGTGGAGGCCGAAGGGCTGGTCCCGGCTGACTACGACAGCGCAGCCCTGCAGTCCGCGATCATGGCGGGCGAAAGCCCCGCACTTAACGAGATCGCAAGCCGGATCTTCGTGTGGCTGGTCGAGGATCTGCGCGACGGCCGCACGCCGATGGAGGCGCGCAAGCAGTGGTTCGTCGTCGATCCCGATGCCGACACCAACCCCACGCACAAGCTGCTCGAGAACGCGCTGGCCACCGGCCAGATCGCCGAGACGCTGGCCTCGCTCAATCCCGTCGCGCCCGACTATGCGCGGCTCAAGGAAGAGCTGGCCAAGACCACCGATGCGAAATCGCGCAAGCTGATCCGCGCGAACATGGACCGCTGGCGCTGGCTGGGGCAGGACCTCGGCAAGCGGTACCTGCTGACCAATGTGCCGGAATACCAGCTGCGCCTGACGGTCAACGACCGGATCATCAAGAACTACCGCGTGGTCGTCGGTAAGCCCGGCCGCACCGCGACGCCGCAGCTCGCAGAGATGGTGGAAGCGGTGATCTACAACCCGACCTGGACCGTGCCCCAATCGATCGTGAAGGGCGAAGGTCTGGGCGCGAAGGTGCTGGGCAATCCCGCCTGGGCGCGGGCCAATGGCTACAAGGCGACCAAGGGCGCGAATGGCTGGGTAACCGTGGTGCAGCAGCCGGGCCCGGGGAATTCGCTCGGCCTGATGAAGCTCGACATGCCCAACGAGCATGCGATCTTCCTCCACGACACGCCGAGCCGGCACCTGTTCGCTCAGGACAACCGTGCATTGAGCCACGGCTGCATCCGTGTGCAAGGCGCGCGCGAGCTGGCGATGACTATGTCGATGCTGGGCAATGCCAAAAGCAAGGAGGATCTGCCGCGCATTCAGGAGGAAGTCTCCGAAATCACGCAGAGCGGCGAGTACACGCGCTATGCGATGGAGCGGCAGTGGCCGGTCTACATCACCTATTTCACCATGGGCGTGGACGTGAACGGCAATCTGACCAAATTCGCCGACATCTATGGCCGCGACGCCCCGGTGCTCGCCGCGCTAGACGCCCCCCGCCAGCGCGACCGCGCGCGCAAGACGAGCGAGGAAGCCGTCGAGATCATCGACGATATGCAGACCTAAGAAGGCAGCGAACCTTCGATCCGCCGCTTTCGTTTCAGCATCTCTTGCCACAGGCTGAGAGCTGCGACGAAAGCGAAGGGACCGGCCAGGGTGAAAGGCCCGGCGAGCTTTTGCCAGAGGGTTTCATCTTCTTAACTGAAGACCACTGCGAAGATGAGGATCGGCTCGGCCCCAATAGCGAAGATCACGCCCCGCGATGCATAGCGGGGTGTACCCCCATCCGATCGACGATCACTGCGGCGATCGCACCGAATGTGGCGAGCGAGGCCATGACGAACGGTCCTGCGACCAGCGGAATGATCGTGAATGCGGCGAGAAACACGCCGGGGCCTACGCCAAAGCTGTCCACCCCGCCGCCGTCATCGAGCGCTATCAAAAATTGAAGTATTCCAACATAGAGCATCCCGCCGCCAAACGTTCCGAACAACAATGGGCGGAACAAGAGATCCCCGACTTCGCGGAAACCGAGCGCTTCTCTTGTGTGGCTCAGAACGCCCCCGGCACCGTTCTTTCGAAGGTCCCGCCGCCCTCGCGGCGGAGCAATTCCTGTGACGCGATGCGCCGGCCGTCGCTCTGGATGCCGAGGCTGTCGGCATAGAGCAGGCGTCCGCCAGACAGGTCGATCAGGGCGCGGTCGAATTGTTCCGGCCCCATGGCGAAGCAGCCGTTGGATCGGCCAAGGCGGCCCCAGCGCGCGACGTGTTCGGGCGTGGCATAGCCTGCCTTGTGCATCACGATCGCCCGGGGCAGGGCGTTGGAATTGGTCGGGTCGAGCCCGTCGAGCCGGATCGAGGTGCCGAATTTTCCGACATACCAGCTTCGCGTCATATAGGCACCGCGGCTGGTGCAATGCGAGCCTTCGACGTTCGAGTAGCGGTTGAGCCACCCGTCGTGTTCGGGATCGGAGCCGTCGCCATGGCTAACGTGGTAATTCGCCACCCGTTCGTTCTCGACATCGACGAAATAGAAGCGCCGCTCCGCCGAATGGACGCCGAAATCGGCGATCCCGACGATATCGCGCTTCCAGATTCCGCCACCGACGCGCGCCAGTTGCTCGCGCGCAATGTCGAGCAGCGTGCGGTCGCGCGTGGCATAGGGATTGACCTGCGCGAAAACGCGTGCGGGAACGGCAGCGACCGCACCTGCCGCCAGCGTTCCTTTGAGAAGATCGCGCCGTTTCATCTAGTGCGAGGTAGCAGAGCCGCCATGGCGGCACCATGAACAATTCGTCGGGTCGTCACCCGCCGAGCACCATCCGGTCGCTTTCGATACGGACCGGCTCGATGGTGCGCAAAAAGCTCTGGCCGAGCAGCGAGACGCCGAGGCCTTCGGGTACGATGACGCCGTGAACATTGCTCGCCTCGTGGCCACCCAGCGAGACGTGATCGAGCTGGACCGTGACACCATAGACCGGCCCGCTCGCCCCCTGGGCCACCACACGCACATCGGCTTCGTTCCAGTATAGCCCAGCCGCGCGGGCATCCGCACCGGTGAGAGCGACCATACTGGCGCCGGTGTCGACCATGAAATTCACCGGCGTTCCGTTGATCGCCACGCTGGCATAGAAATGCCCGTCGCCTTCGCGCGGCAGGATCGTTTCGCCCGAAGTCCAGGCGGCATAGCTTTTGTCGGTCTGGGCCTGCGCGATTTCGGCCTTTGCCTCAGCGATCGCTGCCGCATCGCCCTCGACGGATGCATCCGCATCTGTCCCGCCCCACACGATGGCGACGAAGGAACCGGCAGCTACGGCAAAGAAGAAAGCTTCGCGCACGCGAGCCAATATCGCAGGCCAAGCTTAAAAACGGGTAAAGCGATCGGGCGCTTACCGCCTATTCTGCCGCTTCCTTTGCGTGCGGATCGAAGGCGATCGCGTCGCCCGCCTCGATCAGCGCGGCCCTTTCCTCGACCAGCTTCACGATGTGGTCGAGCATGTCCTCGCTCTCGATATGGTGGTCCTTCACGCCCGAGAGATAGACCATGTGCTTGCCGCTGCCGCCGCCGGTCAGGCCGATATCGGTTTCGCGCGCTTCGCCGGGACCGTTGACCACGCAGCCGAGCACCGAGAGGCTCATCGGGGTCTTGATATGCTCGAGCCGCTTTTCCAGTGCTTCGACCGTGCGGATCACATCGAAGCCCTGGCGCGAGCAGCTGGGGCAGGACACTACGCGCACGCCGCGGGTGCGCAGGCCGAGCGATTTGAGGATTTCGTAGCCGACCTTCACTTCCTGCTCGGGCTCGGCCGAGAGCGAGACGCGGATCGTGTCGCCGATCCCGGCCCAGAGCAGGCTGCCGATGCCGAGTGCGCTCTTGACCGTGCCGCCGACCAGCCCGCCCGCTTCGGTGATGCCGAGATGCAGCGGGCAATCGACTGCCTCGGCCAGGCCATGATAGGCCGCCACGGCGAGGAACACGTCGCTCGCCTTCACAGCCACCTTGTATTCGTGGAAATCGTGATCCTGCAGCAACTTTATATGATCGAGCGCGCTTTCGATCAGGGCTTCAGGGCAGGGCTCGCCGTATTTTTCCAGCAGGTCCTTTTCGAGGCTGCCCGCATTCACACCGATGCGGATCGCGCAGCCGTTGGCCTTGGCGGCGCGGACGACCTCGGCCACGCGCTCGGACGAGCCTATGTTGCCCGGATTGATCCGCAGACAGGCCGCGCCCTTGTCGGCGGCTTCCAGCGCGCGCTTGTAGTGGAAATGGATGTCCGCGACGATCGGCACGCTGGCCGCGCGGGTGATGCGGTCGAAGTTCGCAGTCGATTCCTCGGTCGGGCAGGACACGCGAATGATGTCCGCGCCGGCATCTTCGCAGCGGCGGATCTGGTCGATCGTCGCGCCCACGTCCTCGGTCGGCGTGTTGGTCATGGTCTGCACCGTAATCGGCGCATCGCCCCCCACGGGGACGTTGCCGACCATGATCTGGCGGGACTGGCGGCGCTCGATATCGCGCCAAGGGCGTACGGAAGACATGGGTGACGATATAGAGGGCCGATGATGAAGGGGCAATGACAAGCACCGCTCGCTGCGGCATGACGCATTCATGAGCGAAGCGACCGACGACACCCAGACCGACACGCCGCTGCTGTTCGGGCGCGTGCTGAACGGGCAGGGCGGCGCGCGCGCAATCGGCTGGGACGAAGCGCAAGGCTGGCAGCCGGCGGTGCCGGGCGAGGTCATGTGGCTGCACGTCTGCCGTAACCGCGATGGTGTTCAGGACTGGCTCGAGAGCGAGTTGCAAATTACCGAACCTACCGCCGAGTTGCTCACCAGCGACGCGACGCGCCCGCGGGCCTTCACCGAGGGCGAGACGCTGGTCGCGACGCTGCGCGGTATCAATTTCAATCCCGGCGCGCAGCCCGAAGACATGATTTCCATGCAGGTATGGTGCGACGGTCGGCGCCTGATCACTCTGCGCCGCCATCCGCTGCAAACGCCGCGCGAGGTGGTCGCCATGCTCGACCGCGGCAATGGACCGCCCGATGCGGGGGCGACGATCACGCTGCTGGCGGAGTTACTTATTACCCGGATGAGCCAGTCGATCGTCGATATGAATGCCGTGCTCGACGAGCTGGAGCACGACGATCCCGACGAGCACGCCGAGCGCATGCTCAAGCAGATCTCCACCATTCGCCGCAATTGCCTGGGCCTCAAGCGCCACATGGCGCCGCAGCACGAGGCGCTGGAGCAGATCAGCCGCGATGCGCCCTACTGGTTCGAGGACCATGACCGCCGCGAGATCGCCGAAAGTATCGCGCGGCTGCGCCGCTATCTCGACGATATCGACATCAGCAAGGAAAGCGCGCTGGTGCTGCAGGACGAGATCCGCGCCCGCAGTCTCGCAAGCAGCGAACACGCGACCTACATGCTGACGATCGTTGCCGGTATCTTCCTGCCGCTCGGCTTCCTCACCGGCCTGCTCGGCATCAATGTCGGCGGGATGCCCGGGATGGACGATCCCGATGCCTTCTGGGCGGTCGTGGCGCTGTGCCTGTTCGTCTTCGTCGCACTGATCGTGATCTTCCGCCGCCTGCGGTGGCTCTAGCTTACCACCGCACGAGCGTCGGGACGATCAGGCGACCGGCGATTGCCGAGACGACGATTGGCAAGACATGCCAGCTCGCCAGATGCGCCACCGTGTCGATCGGGCACGAAAGACCATAAGCGAACGTCCCGATCGATCCGGCAGCGATGCCGGTGTAAAGTCCTGCGGAGTTGAGCGAGACTGGGGCGCTACGCCGTAACCAGGCGACCAGGGCGCCGCCCGCGAGCAAGCCGAAGGCCGTTCCCGCGACGAAACAGGATAGCCCATGCGCGTCGCTCGCTATCTGGTCGAACGCGCCGAACAGGCCAAGGGTGAGGACTGCAGTGAGCGGCAGCAGGACGATCATCCCAGTCGCCCAGCGCGCACCATCGTGGCGGTTGCCGACATGTGGACTGGCCATCTTGAGGACGGCAAAGGTAGTCGCCGCGCCGACCAGCGCGAACATACCGTTGGCGATGAAGAACATGTCCGACGCGCGTCCCGCAGCAATGCCGCGCCACAAACCGTCGATCAGCTCGACCAACGCCACCGTGGCGAGGGCCGACACGGCGAGCAGCGCAATGCCCTGCCACAGGCGGATCGGCTGCACCGGCGCGAGGTCTGCTGCCAGATCGTCGAGGAGGGAGTTGCTAACCCGGTTCATATTCATTCTGCTTTCTCTACGAGCGCGGACAGCTTCTTGAGTCCGCGATGGATATTCACCTTGACCAGGCTCTCGCTCTGGCCGGTTTTCCGGGAGGCTTCCGCGATGGAAAGCCCCTCGATCTTCACGAGTTCGATGACTTCGCTCTGTTTGTCGGGGAGGTAGACGAACAATCGCTCCAGGCTCATCCGCGCCATCACGAATTCTTCGTCGTTGTCCTCGGCGGCATCCCAGTAAGCGAGCTCGTCTTCGGCATTGCGATAGACCTTGCGCAGGTGGTCGACCCAGCGATAGCGCGCGATAGCTGCGAGCCAGGGGAGGAAGGTGCGGTCGGGATCCCAGGTGGCGCGCTTGTTGTGCACCGCCATCAGGACCTCCTGCACCAGATCGTCGAGCTGCGCGGGGGCGACGCGGCGGCGGAAATAGCGTTCAAGCCACATCTGCACTTCGGACAGCAGGACGCGATAGGAACTGCGATCGCCCTTTTGCGAGGCGCGCATGAGATGCGCGAGGCTGGCTTCGTCGGCAATCATCGTCCGCCCTTTCCCCCGCACATCGTAATGCGCGATCGTCAGGTGGTTCGCAGCGGAGCAGGGCCGGGTTACAGGGTTCGCGAAAAAATTCAGTAGGCGAATTTCTCGCCGACCATCTCCTCGCTCATCGCCCACAGCCTGTCCGCATTGCCGGGATCGATGGCGTAGCTCTTTACCCCGCCGGTCGTATCCTCATCGTCCTGGTTGGCGACATGGCAATCTTCGCAATAGACGCCGCCTGCGCCCTCCAGCTCGTCGGTGGTGGCGACCCAGCAGGTCGTCGCTGCACCTTGGGGGATGGTCTTGAAGCCTTGCGGCTCCTCGCCGCTCTTCTCCGCCATCTTCTTGATGCGGTTCACCATCCAGGCCATGTCTTCCTCGGTCATGTGGCGGCCGAGATTGGTCTGAATGCCGCCCGGATGCAGCGCATAGGCATGTACGCCCCTGTCGCTAAGGCGCTTTTCGAGGCCTACGGAAAAGAGGATGTTGGCGGTCTTGGACTGGCCGTAAGCCGCCCACTTCTCGTAATCGCGCTCTTCGTAATTCGGGTCGTCGAAATGCACGTGGTCGAAATGGTGCCCGCGGCTGGAAAGGTTGACGATCCGCGGGCGATCGCCTTTTTCCACCAGCGGCATCAGCAGATTGGTGAGCAGGAAATGGCCGACGTGATTGGTGCCGAACTGCAGCTCGAAGCCCTCGGCCGTGCGCTCCAGCGGCGGCGCCATGACGCCGGCATTGTTGATTAGCACGTCGATTTTCTCGAAGCGCTCGTTCGCATCTTTCGCCGCCTTGCGCACGCTTTCGAGCGAAGCGAGGTCGCAAACCAGCGTGTCGACTTTCGCACCGGTCGCATCGGCGATCCCTCGCGCGGCATCGTCGAGCTTGCCCGCATCGCGGCCCGACAGGATGATGTGTGCGCCCTTGGCTGCCATCGCCCGTGCGGTCTCCCTTCCGAGGCCGGAATAGCCGCCCGTGATGAGCGCCGTGCGCCCCGACAAATCCTTGCCTTTAAGGACCTCGTCCGCGGTGCTGGAAAATCCGAATTCGCTCATGCCCCTCTCTCCTCGTTTCTCTAGGCCAGTGACCTAACATGAAAAACGGGGCGCGGGATTGGAAATTCCCGCGCCCCGTCCCTGGGGTTCGTTTGGCGATCAGGCGCCCGGAGGCAGCGGATCCTCTGCCTTCGGCTCGGCCTTGCGGCTGCGCTTGGGCTTCGGCGCGGCGGCAGACCCGCCTCCACCGAGATCGCTGTCCATCTGGTCGAGCTTGCGCGCCGCCCAGTCGCGGCCGCCAAGGCCGAAGGCGAGCGCGCCAGCCACGGCGACGCCGGCGATCAGGATCGTCAGCGCATTGGCGGGGATCATACCGCCGATGCCGGTGAACTGCAGGCCCATGAACACGAACAGGATGATCGTCGCCCAGCGCACGATGGTGGCTGCCGTCGCATTCTCCCCGTCGCCCGAGATCAGACGGGCAAGGAGATTGGCGATGAAGAAGCCAAAAGCGATCACGACTGCGCCGAAGATTACCCGGCCGCCCAGTTCGAGCACCTGGTCGAGGATCGCGGTCAGCTCCGGAAAGCCCAGCAAGCGCGTTGCAGCGATGGCGAAGAACAGGATGATCGCTACCTGCACTACACGGGCGATGATGCCCGAGGCAGTCGTGCCTTCACCCACCATGCCGGTTTCCGCCAGCGCCCGATCGACGCCGAGGCCGGGCAGCACTTCCTTCAGCACCTGCACCACGAAGCGGCTGATCAGGTAGCCGATGCCCAGCAGGATCGCGGCGGCGATGATGTTGGGAATGGCGTTGAAGATCAGTTGCAGCATGGAGCTGGCAGGGCCGCTGATGCTATCGATGCTCAATGCTTCGAGCGCCATGATCGATACGAATATCACGATGATGGCGTAGACGATCGTCGCGATGGTCTTGCTGATCGCGCTATTGCCGGTGACGCTGTCGACGCCGCCGCGATTGGCCCATTTGTCGAAATCGACCGTCTGCAACGTCGTCACGATCAGGTCGCGCACGATCCGCGCCACCATCATGCCGATGAAGAAGATCAGCCCCGCACCGATGAGGTTAGGGATGAAATCGACGATATTCTCCAGCAGGCTGTCCACCGGTCCGGCAACTGCGCCGAGGCCGAGGATTTGCAGGATGACCAGCAGGCCGAACAGCCAGATCAGCAGGCTGACGATCTTGCCCAGGCTCTCGCCCAGCGATGTCCCGCTGCCTGTGTGCCGCTGGAAGAAAGAGATGTTGTCGACCAGCTTGGCGAAAGCCCATTTGGCGGCCTTCGCGGCCAGCCAGGTGATGACCAGCACGATGAGAGCAAGTCCGACCTTTTCGATGACGTTCATCGCCATCTCCTGGTCGAACCGGTAATTCCCGATGCGCATTGAATTTCTCCCCAGTTTCCCCCTCGCGTCCCCACCCTAACATGTTGTCGCATCTTTACAAAGTCGCGGGCTCTGGCGAGTGGACAACTTCGCGTGCTAAGCCTGCCCGATGCACAGACCGAACAGAACCGTTACCGGCGCCGCCGCTCTCTTCGCCATCGCCGTCGCCGCGCCGGTCGGCGCGGAGGAGGAGGCATCGCGCTGGTCGATCGCCATCCACGGCGGGGCGGGGACCATCCGGCGCGAGGACATGACGGCAGAGCGCGACGCGGGCTATCGCGCCGCGCTGCAGGCCGCCCTCGATGCCGGATCTAAGGTTCTGGCCGAGGGCGGGAGCGCGCTCGATGCGATCGAGGCGGCGATCCTGCTGATGGAGGACGATCCTAAATTCAACGCCGGGCGCGGCGCGGTCTATACCTGGGATGGCGAGCACGAGCTTGACGCTTCGATCATGGACGGGCGGAACCGCAATGCCGGCGCGGTGGCGGGCGTCAGCGGCATTCGCCACCCGATACTGCTGGCGCGCAAGGTGATGACCGACAGCCCGCATGTGATGCTGGCAGGCGAAGGCGCGGAGCAGTTCGCCGCCGAGCAGGGTCTCGAGACCATGCCGCGGGAGTGGTTCGACACCGAAACGCGGCGCGAGGCGCTGGAGCGGATGAGGGCGGACCAACTCTCCGCGCTCGATGTCGATCTCAAGTTTGGCACAGTCGGCGCGGTGGCGCTGGACCGGGACGGCAATATGGCTGCGGGCACCTCGACCGGCGGGATGACCGGCAAGCGCTGGGGCCGCATCGGCGATGCGCCGATCATCGGGGCGGGCACCTATGCCGACAACCGGGCCTGCGCGGTCTCGGCGACGGGATGGGGCGAGTTCTTTATTCGTGTGGCGGTGGCAAAGGATATCTGCGCGCGATTGACCTACCGCTCGCAAATTCGCGGCGGGGCGCCGTTCGACGAAGGCGTCGAACTGACCCCTGCTGAGAGCCAGCAGGAGATCGACACTGTTATCGCGGATGTCGGCGATCTGGGAGGCGACGGCGGTGTAATCGTCGTAACGCCGGAAGGCTATGCGCTGTTCTCGATGAACACCGCGGGCATGTATCGCGGCCGAGCCACTAGCACCGGCGAAAGCGAGGTCGCCATTTACGCCGACGAAGAATAGTGTGCCTGTAAGCCGGAACGGCGAAACAAGGGCTCGCCCTCAAGCAGCGAAGCGATAGGGCAAACGAAAAAGGGGACCGGATCGCTCCGGTCCCCTCTCGGTGTTTTCGCTTTGGGGCGAAAACCCTGATTACATGCCCGAACCCGGACCGTAGGTGATTTCCACCCGGCGGTTCTGCAGTTCGCGAACACCGTCGGCAGTCGGAACGCGGAGCTGGTTTTCACCGAACGCTTCACTGGTGATTTCGCTACCCGGTACGCCGCGGCTGGTCAGGTAGTCGCGGACCGAGTCGTTACGACGCTCGGCGAGGCCCATGTTGTAGGCTGCCGAACCCGAAGTATCGGTGTGGCCTGCCAGCATGACCGCTGCCGTGCCGCAATTGGTGTAGGCCGATACCGCATTGTCGAGGATCGAAGCCGCTTCCGGAGTGATCGTCGATTCATCCCAGTTGAAGAAGACGATGTACGGACCCGTGGCACAGGGTGCTTCCGGCGGCGGGGGCGGCGGCGGAGGCGGAGGCGGCGGGGGAGGCGGCGGCGGGGGCGGGGGAGGCGGCGGCGGAGTTGCGCCACCGAAGTTGAAGGCGATCGAACCGAGCACCGAATGGGTCGTGAAATCGCCCTTCCAGGCGCTCGAACCATTGTCGCCGCCGGCAGTGAAGTCGTCGACGTGGTAATAGCGATAGCGCAGCGCGACATCGATCGTTTCGGTCAGCGGAGCGCGAACACCGGCAATACCCTGCCACGCGAACTCCCAGTCGCTGCCGTCGATCACCGGAGCACCGGAGAGCGTCAGGCGCGGATCGAGCTTGGCAGCACCGCCGCCGACACCGAAGAAGAACTGCACGCCATCGTCCGGGCCGAAGTCCGCGAGGATGTTACCCATGAAGCTCAGGGTGGAAACGTCACCGTCGATAAGGCCACCGTCGAAGGTGGCGCCACCGGCCTGCAGGGCGTCGAAATCGGTGTTGCGATAGGCGGCCTCGACTTCCGTACGGAACTGGCCGAAGTCGTGACCGACGATGATCGCGCCATCGTAACCGTAGTCGTCCGGCTCCAGAGTAGCAGGCGAACCCGTGTTCGGAGAAATCTCCCTAACGTCGATATCTTCGGCGATCAGCGGGCCGAAACCCAGTTCGACATAGGTCTGTCCATCACGAGCGATGGCAGGCGTGGCGAGTGCTGTGGAGCAGATCGCCGCAACAATTATTGGCTTGCGCATAGTGAATCCCTCATCATCATTCGAACGAATAAATGCGTTTAGGAAAAGGGCCTGTAGGGAAAAGGTTCCCGTTTATTTTCAGAGTTTCGATGTTTTTCGTTCGACCCGCCGAACTTCAGAAACGACTCGCCGAACAATTCGGCCGCGTTTAGAGGTCCGTCAGCCGCGCTTCCGTGCTTGAGGGTAGCTACCGAGCAGGCGAACCCGGTTTGTCTGGAAGGCAAGCTCTTCCAAGGCAATATCGACGCGCGGATCGCCCGGAACGCCCTCTATATCGGTAAAAAATTGGGTTGCGGCGAAGCTGGCACCCTTCTGGTAGCTTTCCAGCTTAGTCATGTTGACGCCGTTGGTCGCGAAACAGCCCAGCGCCTTGTAGAGCGCTGCAGGGATGTTCTTCACCTCGAAGATGAAGGTGGTCACCGCCGGTGTCCCAACCAGCGACGCGGGGTCGAGCGGCTCTTTCGCGAGCACGACAAAGCGAGTGGTGTTGTCGTGGGCGTCCTCGACTTCGTCCTCGATGATCCTGAGGCCGTACAGATCGGCCGCCAGCGGCGGAGCGAGCGCGGCGATGTAAGGATTGCCGCTTTCCGCCACGAAAGCCGCTGCGCCCGCGGTATCGGCATGGCTGAGGCCCACGATCTCCCGTTCGGCAAGGAACTGGCGCGACTGGCCGAGAGCCTGCGGATGGCTATAGGCCGCCTCAAACGGCCCCTCGCTCAGCGCCATCAGCGCATGGGTGATGCGCATGAAATGCTCCGCCACGATATTGAGGCCACTTTCGGGGAGCAGGAAATGAATGTCGGCCACCCGCCCATGCTGCGAATTCTCGATCGGGATCATCGCGCAGCCTGCACGGCCGCTGTCGACCGCTTCCAGCGCATCTTCGAAGCTGAAACAGGGCAGCGGCAGGGCCTCGGGCGCGAACTGCATCGCCGCCTGATGCGAATTCGATCCGGGCGCCCCGCCGAAAGCGATTGCCCGTGCAGGGTCTTCCGCAGCGGCGGACCTCATGGAATCGACCATCTGGAGGGCGGGCTTGGCAAATTGGCGCATCGCGCGGCGTTACGGTCGACCCTCGCACCGTTCAAGAGCAATTGCACGAAGCGCACTTGCGCCCGCCCGCTTGCTTCACTAGAGCGGCGCGCAACCACCAGACCAACAGATTTTCGCAGGCAATCACGCAATGGACGACCGTTTCAACACCGCCGCCGGCTGGGTCCTTTTCGCCGGTATCGTCGCGCTCGGCAGCTCGATCGCGTCGGGCATGTATTTCCATGCGGGCAGCGGCGAATTGCCCGAAGGGACGGAGCCGGGCTATTTCGTGCAGGGCGAGGAAAGCGATGCCGGCACCGATGCGGGCCCCGATCTCGGCACGCTGCTCGCCAGCGCCGATGCGGCTGCGGGCGAGGCGGTTTTCGCCAAATGCACCGCCTGTCACACGATCGAGCAGGGCGGCGCCAACGGCATCGGCCCGAATCTCTACGGCACGATGGGTAAGGCCATCGCGGGCCACGCAGGCTTCGCTTATTCCAGCGCCTTGTCCGAGAAGGGCGGCCAGTGGACTTGGGAGAACATGAACGAATGGCTCACCAGCCCGCGCGCTTTCGCGAGCGGTACCAAGATGAGCTTTGCCGGCCTGTCCAAGCCTGAAGATCGCGCCAATGTAATGGAATACATGGCTACCTTCGGCGGAGCGCCCGCCAAGCCGGCACCGGCCGCACCGGAACCCGACAGCGAAGATGTCGCCGGTGAAGCACCGGGTGCAGGTCCTGGTGCGGTCGAGGGCGAACCCGCCGATCCGGCGCAGGCTGCCGGAGCCATGAGCGCCGACCAGCCGGTACCTTCCGCAAACGCCGGTGGGGACAACGAAGGGGCGACCAAGGTCGACTAGTCGCCAGCTAGGTATTCGATGTGACAAGGCCTCGCTTCGGCGGAGCCTTTTCGTTTGCGGCTCAACCTTTGAAGCCTTGCGCGATGACGTACCATTCGCTGGAGCCTTTGCGGCTGGCGGGCGGCTTGGCGTGTTTCACCGTCTTGAAGTGCTTTTTCAGCAAGGTCAGCAGGTCGTTATCGGTGCCGCCCGCAAGGACCTTGGCAAGATAGGTCCCGCCCGGCGCAAGGTTCTCGATCGCAAACCATGCGCCGGCTTCTACCAGGCCCATTGTGCGCAGGTGATCGGTCTGCTTGTGACCCACCGTATTGGCGGCCATGTCGCTCATCACCAGTTCGGCCTTGCCGCCCAGCGCCTCTTCCAGCACGCGCGGCGCGTCGTCGTCCATGAAGTCCATCTGGAATATCTCGACGCCGTCGATCGGTTCGACTTCGAGCAGGTCGATGCCCACGATCAGCGCCTTCGGCTTGCGCTTGCGCACGACCTGGCTCCAGCCACCGGGCGCTATGCCGAGATCGACGACGCGGGTCACGCCATTCAACAGCCCGTATTTCTCGTCCAGCTCGATCAGCTTGTAGGCCGCGCGGCTGCGATAGCCGTCCGCCTTCGCCTGCTTGACGTAAGGATCGTTGAGCTGGCGCTGCAACCAGCGGGTCGAGCTCGCCGTGCGCTTCTTCGCGGTACGAACCCGCGTCTCGCGATCCTTGCCGGAGCGGGCCATTATGAAAGTTTCCTGCGGGGTGCGCTATCGACATTCGTCGATAGCTTGCGGCTGTTCCGTTCCGGGCTTTTGTCTGGGTGCGCCTTCGACATCCGTCGAAGGTTTGCGGCTCCGGCCCACTCCCCCACCCGGCCACCCACGGCACTATACTGTTCGGGTGGCCGGGTGGGGGAGTGGGCCGGAGCCGCAAGGAAAGTGTGCATGCGCTTTCCGCACTCAACAAATACTCCGCGACCCGCCGCCTCGCCAATGATTTGACAGTTTCTCACACATCCTGCTCCCGCATCTTTTGCATGGCGGCGCGGCTGCGTTCGCCGTCGGCGTCGGCGGCGATCAGGCTGCGCAAAATGCCTTCGCGAATGCCGCGATCGGCCACGCCGAGCTGGGCCGAGGGCCAGATGTCGAGGATCGATTCCAGGATCGCGCAACCCGCGATGACGAGATTGGCGCGATCGTCGCCGATGCAGGGCAGTTGACGGCGGTCGGCCTCGCTCATGCGCGACAAGCGCCCGGAAATGTCGCGCATCGCTTGCGAGGGCAGGATCAGGCCGTCGACGGCGCGGCGATCGTATTGCGGCAGTTCGAGATGCAGGCTTGCGAGCGTGGTGACCGTGCCGCTCGTGCCGAGCAGGCGGATACCCTCGCTCGAGCGTGCATGGTCGCCAATCCGCTCGGCAAAGCTGCGGAAGCTGCGGGCGACCGTCCGGCGCATTTCACGATAGCGATTCAGCCGGCCCTCCTCGCTCCCGTCGGACGGCCCGACTGTGTCGGTCAGGGAGACGACACCCCACGGCACGCTCAGCCAGTCGAGGATGCGCGGGACCGGGCCGCCGGGTTCGACCAATACCAGCTCTGTCGAACCGCCGCCGATGTCGAAGATGATCGCGGGGCCTGTCCCGTTCTCCAGCAGGACATGGCAGCCGAGCACCGCCAGCCGCGCCTCTTCTTGCGCGGAGATAATGTCGAGAACGATGCCGGTTTCCTCTTTCACCCGCTCGATGAACTTGGGACCGTTGGCGGCACGGCGGCAAGCCTCGGTCGCGACCGAGCGTGCGAGGCGGACATTGCGCCGGCGCAGCTTTTCCGCGCAGACCTGCAGGGCGGCAAGCGTCCGGTCCATCGCCTCGTCCGACAATCTTCCACTCGCAGCGAGGCCTTCGCCCAGCCGGACCACTCGACTGAAGGCGTCGATGACGGTGAAATCCGCCCCGCTTGGGCGTGCGATCAGCAGGCGGCAGTTGTTGGTGCCGAGGTCGAGCGCGGCATAGGCCTGGCGGTGGTGCGTGGTCGGACGGCCGTTTGCGGCAGGTCCACGACCAGCGCTGCCTTCGCGCGGCGCGCGGGTGCGAGCTTCGCTTCTGGTCTGGTCGGGCCGGGCGGGGTGCTTGTAGCGGAAATCGGCTACCTTGCCGGACTTGTCGCCCCGTTTGCGTCCAGGCCCCCTTGTGATGTCCGGCGGAGGACTTTCCGCCATGATTAAGGAGCTTTCTTGTTCCTCCCGCACCAACCATCGGGTGCGAGGACTTGGGACCGATGCTAGCGGTGAAGCGCAAAGGGGGCAAGAGGGGCTGCCGGAGCGGGGTTGACCTATGCAGACGGCGAAACTAGATGGCCGACCTCTCCCGCGCGCAGCACGCGATTCTGCGCGGCCCGGTGAGCGCCGATGCCCCGTCGTCTAATGGTAAGACTACGGACTCTGACTCCGTCAATTGAGGTTCGAATCCTCACGGGGCATCCAGTTTCCCGGCATTATGGCGCAGTGGAACCAATGGGTCCGCCCGGTTCATGCGCCCGAGCTGGGGCAAGCATCCTTGAACCTAGCGTTGAACTAGCTCGGGTTGACGACGTCCTGCGACCGGCATTGCTACTGCCCAAGGGAATTTCAGTGAGTGACCATTCTCATATTGATTGACCAACAAATTAGGCAAGTTGCGCTTATCGTAAATAGTCCCCAGTCGAATGGATAGGCTCGCAGGCGCTGCTAGGAATAGCGAAATTTCCGAAATCCCACGCCCAGCGAGATCCATAACCGTATCCATGAATTGTTGGGCGAGGGCTTGTTGCTTTTCTTCCGACTGACGTGACCCCCTGATTTTCCTCCAAGTTAGATTAGAGTCCGGCCCTGA
>JAPYPR010000071.1 GCA_029937545.1 Erythrobacter sp.
CCATGACTGCTCTCCAAAAAGCAGCCTTGGAAGCGAAGCTGTGCAAAGCACAATCGGAAGTCGGGCCAAATGGGAATCCCTTTTGTCAACACGACCTAGCAGTTTCGCCTCTTGCTCTTCCCACGGCAGTTCTTCGATTGCCTGCCAGCTCGGGCGGGAGCGAAAGGGATGGACGGAGCCCTGCCACGCCATGACGATACCGTTTCCGCGCAACGCGATTTGGGCGACGATATTCGCGCCATTGTCGTTTTCCGCGCGCATGCTTTCGATCTGCTCGTCGAGCGACATCTCCTTGGCGGTCGATTGCAGCGCGGCATAGGTGCAAGGCAGGCCGGTCTCGCGGCCGAGCGCGCCTGCACGGACACCGTCCTCGACGATGGCTGACATCTGCGCAATGTCCTCCTCGGTCGGGATCGCGCCGGGCCGTTCGCGGTCACCGAGCACATAGGCGTGGACCGAACCATGCCGAACATGGGTGCCCACATCCACAGTACGCGGCAGTTTCTCCAGCGCGTCGAGATATTCGGGGAAGGTCTCCCAGGTCCAGCCCCTCCCTTCGGCCAGCGCGGTGCCGGGAATGTCCTCGACGCCTTCCATGAGGCCGATCTGCCATTCATGTTTGTCGGGGCGGGCGCGAAGCCGACCCCGCAATTGCCCATCACGACCGTAGTGACACCATGCCAGCTCGACGGGGCCATTTCCTGGTCCCACGTCGCTTGCTCGTCGTAATGCGTGTGAAAATCGACGAAGCCCGGCGTGACAAGCTTGCCGCCCGCATCGATTTCCTCGGTCGCGTCGCCTGATACCGTGCCGACTTGCGCGATCAGGCGGTCCTTTATGGCGACATCGCCGGTGAAGCGGGCATTACCGGTGCCATTCACGATGGTCCCGTTGCGAATGATAAGGTCGAATGCGGGCCTGATTATGTGCTCCTCTCTCCGCGGAAGAAGGTTACACATTGCAACCGATATATCCAGCGCTTCTCAGGCGGATCGTTCGAGCATCCAGACGGTGATCGTCCCGGCGATGGCCTGCGGATGCCAGTGCGATCGCGCTAAGGAACACGGCGAGGATCGGTTTGAGCTTACCGCCACGATCCAGCGCCGCTCCGAGGAAGAGCGCGGTCAGCGCGGCAATCACGCCGGCCTATTTCGTTACGTTGGCGATGGTCGCCTGACCAGTGGCATTCGCCCGCGCCAGCGCCTCGTCCGGCTTCAGCCCATCGAGAGTACCGCCTGCCAGCACATCGCCGCCGATAATGTCCCGCTCAAAATAGGGCGCAAAGATGTAGATGACGACGAGGATGTAATAAGGATTGCGCGCCCATTCGAACACCGCCCAGGCGAAGCCCGTGCGGTTAAGCTCGCCGCCTTCGCCGGTATGGGGGCGGAGCGAAGGCAGGCCTAATGTTCGGGTCGGTATTGGCGGTTTCCATCGGGCTGGGCCGTCCTTTCCGCTGGTCCGTCGTGCCGCCCTCAGGCCGCGCGGCGTCCTTCCGCCTTGGTTTCCGGAGCATCGAGGAACTCGCGCAAGGTCGCCACGCTTTCGTCCGCATGGGTCAGCAGGAAAAGGTGTCCGCCGCCTTCGAAGACCTCAAGTCGCGCATTGGGAATGGCGGAGGCGAGGATCCGACCGTTGATGAGCGGGACGATTTGGTCCTCGTCTCCCATCATCACCAACACTTCCTTGGCCATGAAGGGCAGGGCAGGGAGGCTGGTCCAGCCGAGCATGGCGAGCAGCTGATACATATAGCCGCGCGGGGAAGGCGGCTTGAGGCGACCGATGTGGTCCTCCTTGCTCCCGGCCCGCTTGGTCATGCCACCGTAAAGCGTCATGAAATGCTCGTTCATGAAGTCAGGATCGATATAGCGGCGCGGATTGGCCATCTTGGTGAGCGCCGCCGGCTTTCCGGGCACCATCACCATGCCGGCCGTCGTCGCAACCAGCACAAGCCGCCGGGTGCGCTTGGGATATTGCAGCGTGAAATGCTGCGCCATCGCACCGCCCCAACTCACGCCCATGACATCCACCTCGCCTAGGCCAAGATGGTCGAGGATTTGGTTCGCCGTCCAGCTCATGGTGAAGGGATTGTAAGGCACGGTCGGATCGGGGCTCTCACCCGTCCCCGGCATGTCGAACATCACGAAGCCACGTTCGGTCAGCCGCTCGGCCAGCGGGGCGACCGCCTCGATATTCGCGCCGATACCGTTGAAGAACAGGATCGGCGGGTGGTCGGATTTCTCGTCCAGCCGCCAATGCGCGACACGCAATGTGCGCCCGCCAGCCTCCATCATCTCGATGGTTGCGGTCCCCGGATCGCTTTGGGGTTCGTCTTTGGATGCGGTCACGCAGTGGTGTCTTTCATAAGCTCAGCAGGCTTCCATAACGTACAGACCGGGGGCCGGGTCCAGCGGTTCGTAGTCCTTGTTCCCCAGCTTTGCGGGCGCCTTTGTCTTGTCACCCGCGCGAGCCCGCACCCACTCCATCCAGAACGGCCACCAGCTCCCGGCGACTTCCTCCGTCCCCTTGAGCCACTCGTCGGCGGTTTCGGGGAGCTTCTTCTTGCCGTCCTTCTGGACGAAATACTTCGCCTTCGGATTGCCCGGCGGGTTGAGGATCGCCTGCATGTGGCCCGACTGGCTCAGCACGTAAGTCACGTCTTTCGAGCCGAACAGGCGGGTGGAGCGATAGGTCGCCTTCCACGGGGTGATGTGGTCGGTGACGCCGCCGAGGATGAACAGGTCGCTCGTCACCTTGCTCAGGTCGATCTTGTGATCGACCATTTCGACCTCGCCCTGCTTGAAGAAGGCGAACGTTTCGTAGACGGTCAGGAAGTCGCCCATCAGACTGGCCGACAGATTGGTGGTGTCGGCGTTCCAGAACAACACGTCGAAGGCCGGCGGGTCCTGGCCGAGCAGGTAATTGTTGATCACGTAGTTCCAGACGAGATCGTTCGGCCTGAGCCAGGCGAAACCGCGGGAGAGGTCGTCCCCCTTGATCACGCCCTTCTTTGCCGCGCGGCGCTTGGCGAGTGCGAGGCCGTTCTCGCTGACGAGCGAGCCCGCCTCGATATCGTTCTGCTTCGGGTGGAGATCGCATACCATCAGCGTCAGCGCGCCGAGCAGGTCGTCCTCGTCCGCGGCCAGCTTGCTAGCCAGCATTGAGGCGGTCTGCCCGCCCGAACAGCCGGCCGAGACATTAAGGTCCGGACTCATTAGATCCACCATGTGACGAAGGCTGCGATGGCGATGGTAGCC
>JAPYPR010000072.1 GCA_029937545.1 Erythrobacter sp.
GTTCAGGGAGAGGAGGGCTTCTGTCAGAGCTCGCTTAGCGAGGTGACCGTGAGGTCACTGAACGTCCGTGATCATGGTGATCTCGAGATGGGGGGTCGACTGTGACGACGACGGCATGTTGTAAACGGGTTGACGGGCGACTGAGGAGAGGGAGATGGGGAGATAAAGACGAGGGAGGCGGCGGCAGGAGCGAAGAAGAAGGTAAGGTGTATATACTAAGTTGCAATAAAAATGGCACCCCCCTCACCCGATGTGCCACGATCACCTTCTAGTGCAACCTCGTACATTTCTTTTGGGAATGTCCGACGCTTACCCATGAGGGTTGCGTCCCCAAGGGGAGTGAAGCTAGAAAAGCACAACATCACGGTCCAAATAAGACGGGTGTTCACGTCCGTTCATCCACGAAAAGAACACACGTCCAATGTTTTTGGCACCGTTGACGTCGCGATTCACAAGCTTCGTGTAGGACTCACAGTCAGTGTTCAAGCACTGCTTCAATCCCCACACTCCATTGTTCGTTGCGGCAACAACCTCACGCCTCACCATGCGTCCTCCACGCATCACTCGTCGCTTGGTACACATTCGCGGTGAATGTAGCTGTGACCCACACCCGAAACACCGCTGACTGGTGTATGCCTCACGCACGTAGACCGTCTTCACGAATATACCGAGACGCCTCGCCAGTCCCACCAACGGACCGGTAACCTCACCCTTCCTCGTCGTTGGCCAGCGCCCCGCACCAAATGCGACTACCACCTTCGAAGGGTCACGATCCCGTAAGATACGTTTGATGAACGCGTCCAGACTCTTGTGTTTGCGTCGGAACTTGGTGAACGCGAGATTTGCATATCGCTCGCTCCCGTACTCAGCCCATAACACCTCCCAGTTGGCCCACTTTGTCAACAGGTACCGGTAGTAGTCGACAAAGTTACCACCCTTCTTCGTGGTTTCCGACAACGCGTTCAGAGCGGCCGTCACTTCCACATTCGACTGCTGCCACTTCTCCTGCTTGCGCATCGCCATGAAGACGCCGCTTTCGCTCTGGTACTGCCGCTTGCCGAGCGAATGGTGCTGGTCATCGCTCTCACGCACCGACGACATCAAGTCCTTGTTGCCTGGGTCGATTGCGATCACATCGTACTCTTCCGGAATGCCGTTCGACTCGATCTCGCCAGCCGCGAATAATCCGCGATCGTGCTCCCAGAGGTTCATGAGCTCATACTCGCCGTCCGACGTCACTACGCGACGCCACTGCTCACGATCGTAGTTGAATCGACGCTGATAGACGGATACCGTCGTACCATCCGTTCGAATCGTACCGTTGAACTTCCAGAGACCACTTCCCTTTGACCGAATGATGGGGGTGAAGTTGAACAGCCGTCCCCATACTTTGTCACGGATGTTAGTATCCGACATGCTTGCAATCGACACTGACCCCAGGCTGTCAAGCGCACACGTTCTAAGACGTGTATCCGTGAACTGTGCCTTGTACACCGCACGGATCGCCGGAATAACACACGAAACGAGAGCTTCATTGTCGATCTGAATCGAGCGACGACGCAAATCTGTTTGTGGCAACAGCGCAAAGTTCTTACCGGTCCCATGCTCATCAAAATGTCGTGAGATACAACTCTGAACCTGGAACTGGTATCGCACAATGGCCTGGAAGTTGTTCTTGTCACCAATCCACTCGGCGGTCGCGACACCGTCGATGTCAAGGCCGAGCATCTCTCGGTGCTCCGCAACTCGCGGCATGACGAGTGCACTCTCGTCATCAGTCAGCGCCTGTCTCGGTGTATCGCCATAAATGACGTCTGTCGCGTGACGCGCGAGCTTAGCGTTGCCGAAACCGAAGACAAGCTTCAACAATGCGCAGGTTCGACCCTTGAGCGTTGTGTACATCATAGTGCGAGCGTTCGTTGCTAGGTCAGCTGCAACAAATTTGAGTATCTGACTATGATATGTTGCACCATCATCTCCAAAAGTTGGTAGAGTCACGCCCGGTGTCGGAAACCACTGCTGGCGCGTTTCCTCGATCAGAGGATCATCGTCGACGAACTTGACAACGAGCTGGTTAATGCACATGTTCAGGCAACTCTGGTAGAATGCAACACCCTTCGATCCTTCCAACGTCGGGACGTCAATCCCTGCACCCAATAAACGTATGAAGTGGATGTTCGCAAAGTCAGATGCCATGTTAGCTGCCTGACTCATTCCCAGCGCCATCTCGCGAAGAACTCGGTTAGCAATCGGACATAAAATGACACGATTCAGCTTGCACTTGTACGCTCGAATGTGAGAATAGGCTTGTAGTTGTTTTCGCATCACAAACGTGGACGACGCTTCCTTCTGAATCGTTGCGACACGTTTCAGAACATGCTCTTGTGACTTGAGATGTGGGAGCTTCTGAAACGGGGTGGGTGTGAATTTTGCCTTGGTGCTTGCCGTTGAACGCTTCGTCACCGATGGCTTTCGCTTAGTGGGTCTCTGTGATGAACCCATCAGTGGCGACAAAGGTGAGAATGATGATGTGAGTGGGTTGATGGGTGGGTGGTGGGTATGGGGTAGGGAGAAGGTCGGTGATCTCCGCTGCATTTATGGATTTCGAGCCGGAAATTTTGACGGGAGGTCGGGCGGATGAGGGCGCGCAAAACTGTTTTGATGTTTGTTGAGAAACATCAGGGATGATGATGAGCGGAGTGGTGCGTGAATCTGCTGAGTCGGCAATCTGAGGGGTATCGTGACTGTTGGCCGATCAGTCAGCCTGCTCCACCTCACTGTTGGCGGTGTTGATAACCCCTTGCCCCCTCACACACCCTCATCAACCTTCGTGTTGTCTCTCGCGGTGGTGGTTTATTCCTTTCTATCGTTATAACAGTAACCAGTCTTCGTCTTTGGCATTGTGGCCGTTCTCTCTCTTGTGAACTACCCTCCAGTCACCCAGTCATCCCTACCCGTCCTGATCCATCACCTCGCCCTTGGTGTAGCGTCACCACCACCTCACCTCGCCCCCCACCTCCGTCTTCATTCTCCTTCTTGGTGCTGCCGCATCGCACATAGTCAATTCTCATACTACATTGACTACATTTGGATCTTTCTACCCCTCATACTATCCTGGCCCAGCGTCACACACTCGGACGCCCTCCACTCGCCCGTCAAACTTGACCAAGGTGCTCCAGACCTCACACCTCATTTCTCGCCAACCCCTGGAGCTCTTTACCTCGTTCTTTCTGCGTTGTAACACTGGCA
>JAPYPR010000029.1:0-1986 GCA_029937545.1 Erythrobacter sp.
CACCAGAGCTCCGGCTGCAGCACCCGCACCCAGGATCTGACGGCGTGACATGCCGGTGGCACTCGAACGATCGGTCATTCTTCGTCTCCCTCGGCTGCTGCGACCTCGGTTTCGGCGGGTTCAGAACCGGCAACACCACCACCCCAGATCGCCGCCGCGACATCGACCTCCGCGAGGAAGAAGTCCCGCCGTGCCTCGAGCGAAGCCCTCACAGACTCGATGCGCGCACGGGTATCGGCCAGCAGATCGAATGTATTGGTGATCATGCCGTTGTAGGTCAGGACGGCCTCGTCCTCGACGGTCTTGCGCAGCGGAACGACAGCGTCACGGTAGTGCTTGGCGATGTCGTAGGTACCCCGGTACGCGGTATGTGCAGCTCGAGCCTCCGAGCGCACGGCCACGGCGCGGGCGGCAAGGAGGTTTGTCGCCCGCATGATTTTGAGCTCCGCCGTTCTGAGGCGTGCTTCTCCCGTGTCGAAGATTGGAATAGCGAAATCCGCTTCGAGCCGGGGCCTCAGACGATTCGTAACGGTGGTATCACCTTCGTCCACCTCTTCTTCGCGCTCGAGCTCCAGCCCTGCGGCGACCTCAAGGTCGGTGACGAACCGGGTCGCTTTCGTAAGGCCATAACTGCGCGCCAGCGCTTCAAGCTCCAGCTTCGCGATCTTGAGGTCGGCGCGGTTTTGAAGCGCCAACCGTTCAATGGCGGATTGATCGGGGATTGAACGGGGCAGAGGCGGCAGGCCATTTGGAACCTCGTAGGAAAGCCGGGCACCCCAAAGCCCAAGGCGACGCGTCAGCTCCTCCTTGGCAAGTCGGGCTGCCATCACTGCACGGGCCTTCTCGGAGGTGAGTTCCGCGTAGAAGGCCTGCTGACGTGCTTGCTCGACTTTGGAGAAAGCGCCGGTTTTACCGAGCTCGGCCGCCAATTCTGCGGCGGCGTCCGCCGCGACAAGCGCACGGTTCAGCTCGATGACAACTCCCCACGCCGCTGCCGCTTCGTAGTAAGCACGTCGGGTCTCATGAGCGAGCCGCAAAGTGGCTTCGATGGCGCGTTGCTGCGCCTGGCGAACGCGTGTTTCCGCGATGGCCACACGACGTCCGCGTGTGGCGTAGGACAGGACATTGGCGATCACGGCGCCTTCGACGGCCTGGGTCAGAATGTCGGTAGTGGTATTGACCCCAAGCGACAAACGGGGATTGACCGGCAAGCTCTCCTGCCAGAGCGCGGCTACCGAGAGGCCAAGGTCCGCATAAGCCGCCTGCAGATCCTGGTTGTTCAAAAGAGCGACGCGCACCGCCGTATCGGCGTCGATGGTGCGGTCTGTCACGAGTGAGTGCACCTCGGCTTCGTTCTGTGCCTGCTGGACCGCATTCGTAGCCCAAACACTTCGGGACTTCGTGACCGGCTCGGCGCCGGCGCTGACGGCGGCAAATCCCCGATCGATGGGAAACTCCGCGGCGGAAACGCAGCCACTAAGGAACCCGGCGAGAGTCACAGCACTCGCTGCACGGGACCAGCGGGTCATGACCCAACCCTCGGCCGTGCAAACCCCTCTTCCGGGGGCGTGACAGAGCGCGGCGGATCCGGTTCGACCGGGACGCGGTGAACATATCCGCCCGTCGGGGAAGATTGAGGAAGCGAGACCGAAGCAAGCGTCGGCACGGCAGCCGGCGGCGGGGGCGCAGCCGTGTAAGGTGCACCCGCGCAGCCAGCCACTGACGCGGCAAGCGCGCCCGTGAGCAAGCGTTTCATGGAATTCAATTCAAGATGGAGCGATCGGACAACTGACGGACAGCGCCCACAGAAGGACGCAGCTCGGTCAGATCGTTCGAGGCGGACGTTCTAGCGTCGCAGTATCGCTCGCAAGCAATTGCTCGTGTGGCATCACTAACAATCGCTCAGGACCAAAGCTTGTGGTCTTCGACAATGGATCAAAAACAGCCATTGCTGAGCAATGGGTGGCGCAGCCGACACAGGGCCCC
>JAPYPR010000029.1:2086-19254 GCA_029937545.1 Erythrobacter sp.
ATGAAGCTCGGCTTTGCTATCAGCGGAGAACTCGGGATAGCTCCGGCGGATCGGGCTCTATCCTATGGCCGCGAAGTGCAATTCGTGGATCGCCTGCCCGGCTTACCGCGCGCTTCGACAAATCAGTCCGGTGGGGCCCTCCGCGCCGATACCCCGAGAGCGGCAAACTCGCGTGCCGCCCGTCATGCTCATAGCCTCGGCCCGAGCCGGTGCTTCTGGAATCCATCAGTGAGCCGACCCTTTTGGAACGGGTAGCATTACAGGAGGCTGATGTCGGCGAGCTGATCCAGCAGGAGCCCGGCGGTGAGCCCAAGTGCTATAATGGCCGATCCCGTTGCGACCGCCGCCGCCCAAGTCATTTTGTCGAGTTGGGCTACGGCGCCATTGGTTGATGAATCGAAGACCATCGGCGACAGCACGCGGGCGTAGTAGATGAGCGACACAACCGTATTTGCCGCCGCCACGAGGGCGAGCCAACCGTAACCGCCGGCGATTGTAACCTCGAACACCGCGAACTTTCCGAAGAAGCCGACTGTGGGCGGGATGCCAACGAGGGAAAGAAACGCAAGCGCCAACACCACGGCGTCAAGCGGCCGGCGCGCCGCGAGGCCGCTATAGTCCGAAAGCGCCGTTCGACCGCGAAGGTCCGCGACGACGGCGAACGCGGCGATGTTGCCGACGGTATACGCTCCGAGCATCGCGACAAGTGCTGTCGGCGCACCGGTATCGAGGTCGATGACGACAACCGCCATCAGCACGTACCCAGCCTGGCTGACGGACGACCAGCCGAGCAGCCGCCGCACATCTTGCTGCCGGAGCGCAGCTAGGTTGCCAATCGTCATCGTCACGGCTGCTATTGTCGCGACGAGGGGACGCAACGCGAGAGCATCTGGAGGAACAGCGGTGACCAACCGCGCGAATGCTACCGCGGCGCCGATCTTCGGGACCACCGTGAGGAACGCCGCCGATGGAACTGGCGCGCCTTCCGCGACGTCTGGTACCCAAGTATGCGCCGGTGCAGCACCAAGCTTGTAGGCGATCCCGACGGCGACCATCGCAAGACCGGCAACAAGGAGCGGCGAGGCGATGAGCCCATCGGCAAAGGCGTTCGCGAGCGGCTCGTAGCCGGTAACCCCGGCCATACCGGTCACGAATACGACGCCGGTGACGAGGACGGCGTTGGCGAGCGCGCCGATGAGGAAATACTTCATCCCCGCTTCCACCGAGATTGCCCAGCCGCGATGGTAGGCGGCCAGCGTGTAGCCGGTGACGGACGACAGGAGCACGGCAACGACGAGCTGCATCAGGTCGGCGGCGCCAGCGAGCGCCATCGCCCCAACCGCCGACAGAAGAAACACCGCGTAGACCTCGCCGTGGCGGCGGTCCGTTGCAAACCAGCCCGGTGAGATCATCACGCACACGCCTGTCGCGACGAGGATCAGGAAGCGAGCCCAGACACCGACGCCATCGATCGCGAAGGTGCCGGAGAAGGTGGTGCCTGTGCGACCGAGCTGGTCGGCGAGGAGAACACCCGCCACAGTGAGGCCGGAGAGCGCGATGATCGCGCCGACGACATGCAGCCGGCGTGGCGCGAACATTGCAAAGAGGAGCGTTGCAACCGCGGTGAAGAGAACCGCGATCTCTGGTGCAAGGTCGCCGATCGGCATCGCCTCAGCCCCCGGGCGCGACGGTGGCGGTCCCGACGACGGCGCTATCCGTGGCGGCGTTGACGAGGTCGAGGAGCCAAGCGGGATAGACGCCGATCACGACGACGAGGGCGAGGATGGCGAGGAGGACCGCCCCCTCCACCCGGCCGACGTCCGCAAAGGCGTTCCGCTCCACCGGTCGCTCGCCGAAGAAGACCTGCCGCAGCATCGTGAGGAACAGCGCGGCGGTGATGAGGATGCCGACGAGGCCGACGGCCGCAACCCACGGGAACACCGCGAAGGCGCCGATGAAGATCTGCACCTCGGCGACAAAGCCGGCGAGGCCCGGCAGGCCAAGGCTCGCGAAGGCCGCCACCACCGTCGCCGCCGTCAGCTTCGGCGCGACGCCGGCGAGACCGCCGAAGCGGTCCATCTCGTAAGTATCCGCCCGCGCCCAGATACTCCCGGCAAGGAGGAACAGCGTGCCGGTGATGAGCCCGTGCGCCACCATTTCCACCACCGCGCCGGTGAGGGCGAGCTGGCGCGCGTGCTCCTCACCGGCGACGAGCGCGCCCGCCGCCGCGATGCCGAGCACCGCGTAGCCCATGTGGTTGACCGACGTGTAAGCGATGCGCCGCTTGATCGAGGTCTGGCCGAGCGCCACGAACGCGCCCCAAAGGATCGACGCGAGGGCGACGACAGCCAGGGGCAGCGCATAGGCCGCGAACGTTTCGCGCATCATCTGGAGCGGCATCCGGACCATGCCGTAGGTGCCCATCTTGAGGAGAACGCCGGCGAGGATGGCGGACGCCGGCCCAGGCGCGTTGACGTGCGCCGGTGGTAGCCATGTGTGGACCGGAAACAGCGGCGCCTTGATCGCGAAGCCCACGACGAAGCCGAGAAAGACGAGCGTCGCGACCGGCCCCGCCCCGGCGAGCGGCTGCTGTGCGATCAGCACGCGCATATCGAACGTCATCGGATCAGTGCGAAGGACGAGCACGATGATCGCGAGCAGAATCGCGAGTGAGCCGACGAAGGTGTAGATGAAGAACTTCAGCGCCGCAGCCTGCCGCTCTCCGTGCCCCCAGCGGCCGATCAGGAAGAACATGCCGACCAGCGAGAGGTCGAAGAACACGTAGAAGACGAGAAGGTCGAGCGTGAGGAAGAGGCCAAGCGACGCGGCTTCCAGGAACAGGAACCAGGCATAGTACTGGCGCTCCCGCTCGCGCTGCTCCATCGGCCAGGCGATCGTGGCGACGAAGAGGACCCCCGTCATCAGGGACAGCGCCAGCGACACGCCGTCAACGCCGACGCGCCAGGCGACGCCGAGCGCCGGCACCCATGCCATCTCCTCGACGAGCTGGAAGTCGGTGCCGCCTAGGCTGAAGCGCGACCATGCAAAGCACAGGAGCGCCAGCGGCACCGCGGCGGTGGCGACGGCGAGCGCACGCGCGGTCGTTGCCCTCAAACCGGGGGCGGTCACGAGGACCAAGGCCCCGACGAACGGGACGAGGATCGCAAGGGTCAGCATCGGGTCACGCTCCGTAGGAGAGGACGGCGACCGCGACGGCGAGGCCCGCCACGAGGATCGCGAAATAATGGTGGGAAAGCCCGGTCTGCGTGCGCCGCACGCCGCCGCCGGCTGCGCCGACGAGATAGGCGGTCAACCGGGGCAGGCCATCGGTAGCCCACTCGCCAAAGCGGTCCCCCGCGTTGGCGAGCCACCGTGACAACGCAGCGACGAGGCGCACGCCGCGGTCGACGACAGTGTCGTCGATGCGGGCAAGGACGTGGGCAATCGTCCGCGACAGCGCTGCGCCAAGGTGCACACCGCGGTCGACGAGGACATCGTCGATGCGGGCGAGGACGCGGGCAAGCGCGACGGCCGGCCGCGCCACCGCGTTCTCCAAGAGCCACGGAAGACCGAGCCAGTCGCCGAGCGCCGCTGCAGTGTCATTGCTGCCTAGATCCGCGCGTCGCCGGGCGATGACGATGCCGAGGACGGCCCCGGCCGCGATCGCCGCGATGGAGGCGGCGAACAGGCCGAGCGAGCCGGGCGGCAGGGCAACCCCGAGACGATCGGCGATGGTGTTGGGAACCGCGGGGATCCACAGCACCGATAGGGCCAGCGTCACCACGGCGAGGAAGGCCGACGGGAGGATTAGTACCGCACGAGATGGGATACGGCCGGGGTCGACGTCCGGGCCGGGGGAGAAGACGGCGACATAGAAACGTATCGCGTAGGCGGCGCTAAGTGCCCCCGCCACGACGACCGCTATGGTAGCGAGCGTCGAGGCATCGTGCGCGGCGCCAGCGATCTTCTCCTTGCTCCACGCCGCGCCGAGTGGCGGGATGCCGGCGAGCGCCAGCGTAGGCAAGAGCGTCATCCAGGTGAGGACCGGTACGGCACGACCGATGGCGAGGCGGTCCAGCGCGTAGGTGCCGCGAAGTTCGTGCGCGGTGCCGGCCTCGATAAAGAGCGCCGATTTCATTGCTGCGTGGGTGACGAGGTGGGCGAGCGCGACACCCGGATACCCGGCGCCCGCCGCCACGAACATGAGCCCGAGATGCGCCGAGGTCGATCCGGCGAGGAGCCGCTTGGCGTGCAGGTTGAGGAGCGCGACGATTCCGCCGGCAACCGCGGTGGTAGCGCCGACCGCCATCGCGCCTGCCCCGAACCCGTCGCCCAGCATGGGCCCGGCGCGCAGGACGAGGTAGGCGCCGGCGGCGACCAGCGTGGCGCTGTGGAGCAGCGCGGAGACCGGAGTCGGTCCATCCATCGCCCGGAACAGCCACGGCGAGAACGGCGCTTGCGCCGCCTTAGCTGCCGCCGAAACCAGAAGGCCCGCCGACACCAGCACGAGAGGCATGCCGGTCAGCTCACCGAGAGCATCGAGCCGGGTCGAGCCGGTGGCGGCGACAGTCGCCATCAGCGCGAGGAACAGGCCGAGGTCGCCCGTGCGCGTGACGACAAACGCCCAGATGCCGGACGTCACGGCGTCCGGATCACGCCAGCGATGGGCGACCAGCGCCCACGAGGCCGCGCCGATCACCTCCCACCCGACGAGTAGCGTGACGAGATCGTCCGCAATAACGACGAGCTCCATCCCGCCGACGAACACGAGGAGGAGGCCGACCATGCGCGGCAAGCCTGGCCCTTCCTCCGTCAGCGCACCGCGTACCACGACGGGGAGCGCGACGAGCGGCGGGAGGATGAGCATGATCGCCGAAAGGGGCGTCAGCCGCCCGGCGAGCTCGATGCCGCTGCCCCAGACGATGAGGAGCGTATCGCCGGTGAGGATCGCCGCCACGGCGAGCGTTAGCGTGGCGCCGAGGATGAGCCCGGCGGCCAATGCGAGCTCACCCCGCCGGTCCGGCGCGGCGGCAATGAGGGCAAATCCGGCGAGCGTCGGCAGGAGGACGACGAGGGCGAGGATCATTGTTTCAGCGTCGTGAGGCTTTCGGTGACGTCCGCCTGCCGGTTGCGGTAAACGGCGACGATGAGCGCGAACCCGGCCGCCATCTCCACCGCCATGACGGCCATGATGACGATCGCGAGGAGCTGCCCCTCCGGCATCCCGCCGAGCGCGAACGACCAGAAGCCGAGCACCGCCAGAAGCGCCCCGTTCATGATCAGCTCGAGCCCCATCATCAGCATGACGAAGGACTGCTGCGATAGTGCGCCGTAGAGGCCGATGCCGATGAGCCCCGCGGCAACGATGAGAACCGAGGCGAGCGTCATGCGTGCTTCTCCTTGTCGCCGGCATGATCGTGCCCGCCGCCGTCGTGGTCATGCCCTTCGTGATGGTGTGCGTGATCGCTCCTACCGTCGCCGTGGGAGCCGTGGTGGTGGCCGCCGCTCTTCTCCGGCACGCGGCCCGCGGGCGTCCCTCCCGGCTCGAGGCCCGGCGGGACCGAGCCCTCGACGGCGTCGCCGAAGCGACCCGTGCGCGCGGAGAGGACGACGGCGGCCACCATCGTCGCGAGCAACGTGACGCCGGCGGTCTCGAAGATCAGCATCGAGTCCCCCAGAAGCTCGATCCCCAGGTCGTGGACAACCGCCTTGCCCGCCGCGACAGGATTCGACGGGAGGTCGGTGAGGAGCGTCGCAGCCGTCATTCCGGCGAAAGCGACGACCCCGGCGCCGATGGAGAAGCGGTGCTGATGGACCATCATCATCGGGTTGAGGCCGGCCGGGTTCATCATGAACATGACCATGAAGATCACCATGACGGTCATCTCCACGGCCATCATGAAGACCGTCGCGACGCCGATGTATGGCGCCGACAGGAGGATTCCGATCCCGCCGACGGCGATGAACGAGATCATCAGCCAGAAGCTAGCCCGCACCATGGAATCGACGCGGAAGACGCGCCAACCGGCGTAGAGCGCCAGAGCGGAGAGACCGGTGAACAGCGCGTCGGTCATAGCGCGACGAGCCCCGCGGCAAGGAGGTGGAGGAAGGAGACCGGCAGGAGGACGACCCACAAGAATGTCACCATCCGCGATACCGGCATTCTTGGTAGGAGGTGCGTTGCCGCCACCATCAGCACGAGGACGAGCGCAGTCTTGAGCGCGAGCCAAAGCGGTCCAGGCAGCAGCGGGCCGAGGTAGCCGCCGAGGAAGACGGTCGCCGCCATTGCCGAGAATGCGACCAGCATCGCGAGCCGCGCCGCCTGCCACATGGCCCGCGCGGGGCCGGAGTCCTCGGCGCTGCTACCGCCGGCAAGGTCGGCGGAATCGGCGTAGTCCATCGGCCCGCGCAGGGTAAGCGACAGACCAACGATGAGGAGGAGAAGCAGCCCCAGCGGCTGGCGCACGACATTCCACATCTCGCGCTGGCTCTCGACGATGGCGAGGACGTCGAGCGAGCGGGCCGGGAGCGCGGCGCCGATGAGGACGAACATCGACGGCAGCATCACCGGCA
Source organism: Erythrobacter sp. (assembly GCA_029937545.1). Taxonomy (GTDB): domain Bacteria; phylum Pseudomonadota; class Alphaproteobacteria; order Sphingomonadales; family Sphingomonadaceae; genus Qipengyuania. The sequence goes on from JAPYPR010000029.1 coordinate 8,660, forward strand.
GCCCGGTCGCGACGTAGCGGTAGGCGCCGATCAGCGGGAACGGCGCGTTCGGCGACCAGCCGTGGAGGAAAACGACGACTACCACGAGCGCCTCGACCGCGCCCCAGAGCACGATGCTCGTGGGCAGCTGGACGAGGGCCAGACCCTCGTCGAACGGCACGACGGCGAGACCCGCCGCCGCGAGCGCCCCGTACCATCCGGGAGCGAGACGCCAGTTGGCACGGTCGGGCGCCTCGGTCGTCACCAACTGACCGGAGAGACGCATCGCGGCCTGGCGCAAGGGGCCGGCGAGGTATCGCCCGGCCGGCGCGCCTGCGAGCGCCGACCGCGCGACGGCATCGAGGACGACCGCGAGCACGGCGCCCAACGTGAGGAAGAACGCGAGGAACGGGAATGCTGCGAGGCTCATGCGGCGTCCTTCGCCATCCGGACGGCCGGCGACACGATCGCTCTGCGCAGGTCATCGATGGAAAAGCTTGCGAGCACGAGCGCCGCCTCGTGCCATTCGAGGCCGGCGAGCATCGCTGCGACATCACCGGGCGCAGCCGGTTCGGCGGGTCTCCCGGCGGCCAGCGCGTGGAGTCGTCCCGCCATCCGGCTGCGCACGTCGCCGCCGCGCTCGTCTCGGCCGAGGCCGGCCGGGATCGCGGACAGAACACCGGTCCACCGGACCGCCCGAGCCAAACCGGTGGCGGCGCGCGAGGGGTTGGCGAGCGCCGCTCGCACGAGCCGTTCGGCGAGCGCAGGAAGCTCGAGGAGCCGCAGGAGGCGTGCGAGCTCGAGGTGCGGGGTCGCCGCGAGCACGTCCTGCGCGAGCGGCGCCTCGACGATACGGGCGGACTGGATCACGTCGCCCTGGAGCGTCGTCTCCATGATGAGGCCGGGCGGCCATTGTGTCAGATACGGACCGAACGTCGCGGTGTAGGCGTCGAGGGAGAGACCGTCGCGGAGGTCGTCGGACGTCATCGCCATCGGGCGTCCGTAGGGTGTCCCCCCCATCATGCCCTTGCCGCCCTGACCGTGAGGGCCGATGCCCTCCCACGGGTTGGGCGGCGCATCGTCGAGCAGGATCGCCTCAGCGTCGGACTGCGTCGCCTGCGCGCTGATGAAGGCCGCGGCGTCGGACACGCTCTCGGGCGCGCGGGTGCCTAAGTCGAATCCTGACAGCCGGTCGGTGCGCCACCAAACGGTCGCGCGAGGCTCAACAAGCTGGGCGTGGATCCGCGCGAGGGCGATCCGGTCGCTTGGTCGCTGTTCGCCCACCACGAGCAGTACCTGCGCGGCCCGTGGGGTTGCGACTGGCGTCAGCGCCGGCTCCAGCCGCAGTGCCTCGACTGCGCCGAGGATACCGCCCCCCGCGGCGACGAAGACCGGGGTGCCTCCTACTGCCACCGGAAGATCCCTTCGCGCCAGCCGTAGAGGATGCCGAGGGAGAGAATGGCCAGGAACATCCCCATTTCGGCGAGCGCCTTCAGGCCCTCTTCGACGAACACGACCGCCCACGGGTACATGAACATCATCTCCATCTCGAAGGCGATGAAGACGAGCGTCATCGTGTAGAAGCGCACATGGTAGCGCTGCCAGGCGTGCGTGTCGGCTTCACCGCCACCAAGGAAGGGAAGCCGCTGCGGCCAGGGCGAACATCGCGGGCCGGACGCCCGGTACGCCGCCAGGACGAGCGCGACGAAGATGCCGGTCAGAACGAGGACGGTGAGGAGCGTTTCCAAGTCTTATCCAACCATTGAGCGAGAACGCGAGACGGCGCCGGGTGGGTCACTCGCCGGTGCAAGCGATGCGGGTCGTAGCTTAAGGTCGTCGGCGGGAAGGCTCGGCGGTCGGAACGCCCTGCGCGGCGCCGTGGCAGGAGCGGCCAAGCCAGCGATGCATGATGAAGTGCATGCCACCGCAAAGGGCCAGCGGAGCAAGCAGACCAATCGCAGAGGTCACACTGGTCAGGCTTCCGCCGGAGGCGAAGTATATGCCGATGGGCACGAGCATCGCAACGCAGCACGCCCACATCCTGATACTACCTGCGGATTTCGAAGTCCTTTGAGAACCAAGTTCGGGGTCAATATTGATTGCATTAGACGATAGCGCGCCGCGCATAGGGCTCATCCTTTAGAAGATGACTTCCAGAATAGGCTACAACCTTCCAGCATGGTAAGGTCAATACTGACTCTTGGATCTCAGGCGATCAACCGGAAGTGAAACATGGAGCCGCGTTCAACGGCGGGAGAGGGGAACAGAGCCTCGCATTACCTGGAATAGAAACGAGCCTGACGCGGTGATCAACAAAAAGCCCTGCAGGGCTTCGATGCCCGCCATGAAGCGGAGATGTCCGGTCGGCGTCAGGTCACCACGACCGAGAGTCGTGAAGTTGACCAGCGAGAAGTAGAAGTGGTCCATCCAGTCCAGCTCGCTTTCCGACTTGAAAGATCCTAAGCCGAGCGCCGTATCACCTAACCAGAACCCGACAGCGTAGAGGGTCGCCTCCACGACATGCGCCAACGCGATCGCCATCATGGCGATTGTCAGTCCGAGGTGCGGGCGCGGGGGCATCCTGGAGAGTACACCCGAAATTGAACACAAGGTTGCGTAGTGGATGCTCGTCGAGACGGCAAACAGCACGACGGACAAGAGTATCGCCAAAGCCATAGCCACGATTTACTCACGCGCTCGTAGTAGCGGGTCTCGTTGCGGGGCCGCCTTTCGACGCCGATGCACGGCGTTGGGAATTCGGCCGGCCCGCTACGCTCCCTGCTTCAGCAAGGTCGTCGATGATCGGACACTCCGGGCGTTCGTCGCCGGAGCAGTGGGAGGCGAGGTTTCGCAGCGACGAGACCATCGCCTGCATGTCCGCGATCTTGCCTTCCAGCTCTGCGATGTGGGCCAGCGCAACGGACTTCACGTCCGCGCTCGCTCTCGACCCGTCCCCCCAGAGCTTCAACAGCTCCGCAATCTGATTGATCGAAAAGCCGAGATCACGCGCCCGCCTGACGAAGCGAAGGGTCTGGATATCGGCTGGTGCGTAGCTTCGGTATCCCGCAGCAGATCGTTCGACCGCGCCTATGAGGCCAATACTTTCATAGTATCGGATCATCTTGGCGTTGACACCAGACTCCTTCGCAGCCTGCCCGATGTTCATTCTCCGCCTCCCGAGCGAGCGTTAGGTGCGGCAGTCGTAGAAGCCGCTGTAACCAACGGTCATCCCGCGATCGAGGCTCATCGTCAGCACAGCGTCACGCTCGCCATCACCCGCGAGGAGATCGCCGGTCGGTCCGTTGACAGCCATCGACACACCCGCTGCGGCAGCCGTCGGGCCTCTGGCAAGTGAGGCCGGGTCGGCCTGCAGTTGCACGAGGTCCCCGCTGATCTTCATTAGCGCTGCGCCGTCGCTGGCAAGCGCCAGCACTGGACGGCTTCCTTCGGTATAGGTGAACCGGCATGTCGTTCCGCCCGAAAGACCCAGCGCGATCTCATCGTCCGTCATAAACTGCGGGTCGAGCGAGGGAAGGTCCGCCGTGGCGAGCGCCTCGTCGAGCGTCATTACCGACGCGGACGGCGCAGCCGTCCCGGTGCCGTCACCGTTCCGGTCGATGTCGTCGATGAGGAAGCGCATCTCGGCGATCTCCTTGTCCTGCGCGTAGATGATCTCGTCGGCGAGCTTGCGCACGCGCGGGTCGGAGATATCCGCTCGGCTCGAAGTCATGATGGCGATCGAGTGATGCGGGATCATCGCGCGCATGTAGGATGTGTCGCCGACCGTGACCTGACTGCGTACGAGCCAGAGCGACACACCGAAAACGACTACCGCGCCGGCGAAGATCGCAAAATTGAGGCGGGTGTTCTTGTACATTGCCAGCATGAAGGCCAGCATGATCAGCGTCATGACCGCGCCCATCATGATCGCCATGTACGTCCGCGTCTCCGAGAAGAAGACGTGACTGAAGAGGTACGTGTTCAGATACATGAGGACAAACATGACGACGGTCGACGTCATGATCATCGCAGCGAAACGCAAATAAGACACGGGCTTCTCCATTGAGGTCACATGTAGACTGATCAACTCTCAACCCCGGAAGGGGATTAAAGTTTCGGTGGGATTGGTTATACGAAAGGTCCTCGCGTCGCAGGAGAACCGGCCCGTTGGCGCGCCTCAATGGCCGCAGCCCCCGCACCTCGGATGCGCATTTCAACCCCCTTCGTTACTCTCGTGGTGGTGCGCGGACCGCGACTTTCTCACGGTCAGGAAGATGCGCTCGAACGCGAAGACCGAGAGGATCCCGGCGAGCGCGATGAAGACGATTGGACGATCGGTCTGCCACTTCAACAAGGCAAATGCCCCCAGAACCAAAGCGTCCAGCCCGATGGCTGTCAGCATAACCCAGCCGCGCGCAGCGATCGTCTTGCGCTGATTCCTGAAGACGCCCCAATGGATCAGCATGTCCATCACGAGGTAGAAGAACGCCCCTAATGACGCGATGCGGCTCAGATCGAAGAAAACCGTAAGGCCACCCGCAATAACAACGGTGTAGACGAGCGTGTGGTCGCGAATCGTGCCGCGCATCCTGAAATGACTGTGCGGAACGAGCTTCATGTCAGTCAGCATTGCGAGCATGCGCGACACAGCAAAGATACTGGCGACGACCCCGGATGCTGTCGCAACGAGCGCCAGCGCGACGGTAAGATAGAACCCTGCCTGTCCGAGCGCGGGCTTGGCCGCTTCCGCGAGCGCGTAGTCCTTCGCTGCAACGATCTGGTCGAGCGGCAGGCTCGACCCAACGCCGAGCGCGACAAGGAGGTAGATGACAGTACATAGGCCAATGGAGATCACGATCGCACGGCCGACGTTTCGGTGGGGGTCGGTGATTTCGGCCCCGCTGTTGGTGATTGTCGTAAAGCCCTTGAACGCGAGAATCGCCAGTGCGACCGATGCGACGAACCCACCGGCTCCCGCGTCGCTGCTGCCAGCTTCGAAGGAGATGCCCCCCGCCCACAGCGCGGCGATCCCGAAGAGCGCGATCCCGCCAACCTTGAGCGCCGCCATGATCTGCGAAAGCAGCCCGACTGAACGATTGCCCGCCGCGTTGACCAGATAGGCGAACACGATGAGCGCAACGCCGATCGCCGGCACCAACCAGCCCTCAGCGGGCATTCCGAGGCCGCGCAAGAGATAGTTGGCGAATGTCCGCGCCACGAGGCTCTCATTGATCACCATCGAGAGAGCCATCAGGAGCGCCGCGCCCGCTGCCACCGTCGTCGGCCCATAGGCTTTCTGCAAGATCATCCCGATCCCCCCGGCGGACGGGTAGGCGTTCGACATCTTGACGTATGTGTAGGCGCTGAAGGCGGTTATGACCGCGCCTACTAGGAAGGAGAGCGGAAACAATGACCCCGCCACTTCCGCGATCTGCCCTGTCAGCGCGAGAATGCCCGCACCGATCATGACGCCTGTTCCCATCGCGACCGCATCGAGAAACGATAGGCTGTTCTTTGCGTAGCTTGAACTCAAGGCTCTCTCATCTTGCTATGATACAGGCCAATGTCCTCGCACCGGGACCGCCGTGCCGTGTCTGGCGCGCGATCGCCGGCTTGGCCGTGCGCGGAAGGACCGTCCGTTATCGTCTGGCGAACAGAACGCCGATTAGGATGCCGGCAAGAAGGATGCCGGCCGCGCCGATCAGCATTCCGCCGCCCATAAGATTCATGCCCCACCCGTCCATGGGACCGAACATGCGGTCCTCCCTTGCGTTTGCGTCTCCGAACAAGATCGTGAGGTCCGTCGGAAAGGCGGATCAGCCGCCCATTCCGCCCATCATGATTTCGCGCATTTCCGCAGGGGTTAGTTCGCCGTCATCGTCCGCATCGGCGGCCTTGAACATACGTGCATGAAACTCCTGAACCTCAGGAAGGGACAGGGTTCCGCTGCCGTCTGTGTCTACCGCGATGACCAACATCCGCATCATCATCGAATGGCCCATTCTCCGGTCCCCGCCATGCTGGGCATCACGCACGTGCTTGCCCAGCCCGCCTTGGTTCATTCCCGATCCCGGCATCATACCGGAGCTCATACGTTGCATCATGGCGCCGTCGCGCGGGCTCCTGCCGGGCGTCTCTGGCGACGTTGTCTCGGTCGTGGACGCATGCCCCTGGTTGCTATCCTGGGCCAGTGCGGGAGCGACTGTGAAGAGCGCCGCTCCGGCAAGCGTGGCGATTGCTGTTGCTCTTCGTTTCATCACCATTTCCTCCAATGCTCGTGAGATATCGAGGCGGGCGAGTTCCGCCCGGTTTTCCCAGCGGCGACGAGCGCCGCCGAAACTCTGCGGGTTCACTCCGCGGGAGAGGCGGCGACCGCAGCCACCACACGACCGTCACGGGCCATGGGTGGCCGGAAGCCTTTCAGTCGCAGGGCATTCGTGAGCACAAAGATGCTCGACAACGCCATCGCTCCCGCCGCGAGGATGGGCGAAAGCAGCAACCCAAACGCCGGATAGAGAGCCCCCGCCGCCACCGGAATCAGCGCAGTATTGTACGCGAACGCCCAGAAGAGGTTCTGGCGGATGTTGCGCATCGTCGCCCGCGACAGCGCGATGGCGTTCGGCACCCCGACGAGATCGCCGGACATCAGCACCACGTCCGCCGCCTCGATCGCGACGTCGGTGCCCGTGCCGATGGCAAGGCCCACGTCCGCCTCGGCGAGCGCCGGCGCGTCGTTGATGCCGTCGCCGACAAACGCCACGCGGCCGCGCTCCCGAAGCGTTTGCACGGCTTCCACCTTGCCGTCCGGCAGCACCTCGGCGATGACCTCGTCGATGCCTAGCCGCGTGGCGATGGCCTCGGCGGTGCGGCGGTTGTCGCCGGTTATCATCGCGACCGACAGGCCGAGATCATGCAACGTGGCGAGCGCGGCGGCCGTCGACGGCTTCACCGGGTCGGCCACAGCGATGACCGCGGCGAGGCGACCATCGACGGCGGCGTAGAGCGGCGACTTACCCTCCCCGCCCAGCCTCGCGCTCTCATCAGCGAAGGTGGCTGGTTCGAGACCCAACCGCGTCATGTAGCGGTCCGCACCGACGTCGATGCGCCGGCCCGCGACGTTCGCGCCGACGCCGAAGCCCGGGACGGCGTCAAACCCGGCAACCTCCCCCGCTGAGAGTCCGCGCGCCCGTGCCGCCTGTACGATAGCTTCAGCAATCGGGTGCTCGGACTTCGCCTCAACGGCCGCGACGAGCGCCAGCACCTCATCCTCGGTGAAGCCTTCCGCCACGGAGAAGTCGGTGAGCTCCGGACGCCCCTTTGTGAGTGTGCCAGTCTTGTCCAGCGCCACGATGGTGACGTCCCGCAGCGACTGGAGCGCCTCTCCCTTGCGCATAAGGACGCCCAACTCCGCCCCACGCCCGGTACCGACCATGATAGAGGTGGGTGTGGCGAGCCCCATCGCGCATGGGCACGCAATGATGAGCACCGCAACGCCGTTGACGAGGGCGAAGGTGAGCGCAGGATCCGGCCCGAACGTCAGCCAGACAAGGAACGTGACGGCCGCGACCGCCATCACGACCGGTACGAAGACGAACGTCACGCGGTCGACCAGCGCCTGGATCGGAAGCTTCGCGCCCTGCGCCGTCTCCACCATGCGGATGATCTGCGACAGCACGGTGTCGGCGCCGACCTTGGTGGCGCGGAAGGTGAACGCGCCGGTCTTGTTGAGGGTGCCGCCGACAACCTCGTCCCCCTCGCCGCGCGACACGGGAACCGGCTCGCCCGTGATCATGGACTGATCCACGAAGCTCGATCCGTCGAGCACCACGCCGTCGACGGGGATCTTGTCTCCCGGGCGCACCGCGATCACGTCGCCGGCCGTGACCTCCTCGATTGGCACGTCCACGGTCTCGTCGCCGCGCACGACGCGCGCGGTCTTCGCCCTCAGACCCATCAGGCGCTTGATCGCCTCGCCGGTCTGCCCCTTTGCGCGGGCCTCCATGAAGCGGCCGAGGAGGATCAGAGTGACGATCACGGCCGCGGCCTCGTAATATACATTCTGCGTTTCCGCGGGCAGGCTACCAGCTGCGAAGGTCGCCGCCACCGAATAGGCCCAGGCCGCGCCCGAGCCCAAAGCTACCAGCGAGTTCATGTCCGGCCCGCCATGCAGGAGCGCCGGAATACCCTTTCGGAAGAAGCGCAGCCCCGGACCGAACAGCACCAGCGTCGTCAGCGCGAACTGAATGAGCCAGCTCGTCTCGCGCCCGATCGCGACGTCGATGGCGTGGTGGAACGCGGGGACGAGGTGCGCGCCCATCTCCAGCACGAACACCGGCAGCGTCAGCACCGCGGCGATGGCGACGTCGCGCTGAAGCGCCTTGAGCTCGCCTGCTTTCTTTGCGTCCGCCTCGTCGCCTGCATCGGCCGCGCTCGCGAGCTTCGCTTGGTACCCGACGTCTTCCACCGCTTCGACAAGCGCGGCCGTCGTCACCACCCCGTCTGCGTGACGCACGGTCGCCCGCTCAGTCGCGAGGTTGACGTTGGCAGACTTAACTCCCGGGACGGCGGCGAGCGCGCGCTCCACCCGGCCGACGCAGGACGCGCATGTCATACCGTCGACGGCGATCTCGGTCGTCGCCTCGGCGACGTCGTATCCGGCGCCCTCGATCGCCTCGCGCACCACAGCGGCGTCGGCAGGTCCCGTAAAGGTCACTCGGGCTCGCTCGGTGGCGAGGTTCACGCTAGTATCCGTAGCACCGGGGATCGCCCTCAAAGCTCTTTCCACGCGGCCGACGCAGGACGCGCAGGTCATCCCCTCGACGCCGAATTCGATACTCGACGCCGCCATTTCCGTTCGCTGAAGCCGGCCGACCGATGCATCCATGAGAACCTCCCTTGGCACGTCAACGCGAGATGGGGCTTCCCATTATGGGAAGGTCAAGCGCGGTCCTCGAAAGAATGTATGTCGCCGGTCATCTTGACCTTCCCACGGTGGGAAGCCCCACTTCCCGGCGAGAGATGAACTGGAGATGTCGTCATGAAACTCTCGATCCCAACGATGCACTGCGGCGGCTGCGTGAAGGGCGTCACCCGCGCCGTCGAAAAGGTCGACAAGGATGCCACCGTCAGGACCGATCTCGCGACGCACGAGGCGATCGTCGAGACGCGCGCCAGCGAGTCCGACATCCTCGCCTCGCTCGAAAAGGCGGGCTTCCCGGCCACCGTCCGCTAAGGCATGTCCGGGAGCCGGGCGCTGGCGTACCTGGCTCATTCGCCGGAGGCGGCGACAGCTGCCTCCAGCTGCTTCGCGTCCACGAAGCCCGGAATCACCTCGTTCCCGATCACGAAGCTCGGCGTCCCGTTGATGTTGAGGCGCCCGGCGACCTGCATCGTCTTGCGGATCTTGGCGGTGATGTCGTCGGCATCGCCGCGCGCTACGATCTCGCTCCAGTCGAGTCCTGCTCCTTCGATGGCCGCCTGGATCTGGGCCTCGGTCAGCGTTCCCTCATGGCCCATGAGCGCCTGATGCACGTCCCAGTACTTGTCCGGAGCGCTCGCCCACACGGCAAGCGCAGCCCGCGCGGCCTGGGCTGACGACGCCGACAGGATCGGAAATTCCTTGAATACGTACCGGATCCGGTGGTCGTTCTCGAGGAACTCTACCACCTCGGGTTTCACCTTCCGGCAGTACGGACAGTTGTAGTCGAAGAATTCTACGACCGTGATCGTTCCGTCCGGATTCCCGCCGACAGGATCGTCTCCCGCGTTGCGCAACGTCTCACCGAGGTCGGCGAGAGCGCCCTTCACCGCCTCCTCATCCGCGGCCCTTTGCTTCGCCTGCAGGGCTTCGAACGCCTCGGCGAGAATCTCGGGATTTTCGAGAAGGTGGTCGCGGATGAGCGCACGGACCTCATCCTTCTCTCCGGCGCTCAACCCGTCGGCCGATGCGCTCACGATAGACAGGCCGACCGCTGCGGCGGCGATGAACAGTTTCATGGTCTACTCTCCGGTTTGTGCGACGGCGCTGGGTCGCCCGCGCGCGGCGGCGATCGCGTTCCGGACGGCGTCGATAGTCAAGATTTCTGGAAGAACTATGCCGTCCGGCGCAGCTGGGCCGTATGCGACGTCGAGCGGAATGCCGTAGCGGCCGTGGTCCTTCACGAACGCCGCGATCGCGTCGTCGGGCCGCGTCCAGTCGGCCCGCATCGCGACCGTGTCCGGCCGGGCGAGAAGGGCCTCGACGGGTTCCCGGTCGAGCGCGGCCGCCTTGTTGTAGACGCAGGTGATGCACCAGTCGGCAGTCACGTCGACGAAGACGACGTGACTGCGTGCGACATGTCCCTCGATCGCCCCCCTGTCGAACGGCTGCCAGTGCCCCGTCTTCTCGGAAGGCCTACCGACCGAGGCCGAGCCGACATTCGCGACGACGAAGAGGACACACGTAGAGATCACAGCGCCACCCAATCCGACCGTCGCCGGGCGCGGACGGCGCAGGACCGCCGCAACGGCGAGGCTCCCGGTTGCGAGGGCGAACAGGACACCGGCGCCCGCCTGAGCAAAAAGGATCGACCCAAGCCAGGCGACGACCGCCAGCATCGGCACGACGAGTGCGCGCT
>JAPYPR010000011.1:0-35102 GCA_029937545.1 Erythrobacter sp.
TGCATGGCCAACTCATCGAGCAGGCGCTGAGAGAGCGAATTGCCTCTACCCTTGGTCTCGGTGCCCACGGCGACCGGCTCGACCACACCGTCGTCTTCCGAAATTACTTCGCTCTCAGTGTAGAATTGCGGGACCAGAGCGGGCTCACCATTGCGCGAGAGAACGAGGAAGGCGCCCGCGTCTGCCTTGAGATCGTCGGCGAGCACCGGTGGCCGATCGTTGAGCGCACGCATTGCACGATCGATTGCGACCAGTTCTTCTTCGGCCTTGGCGACCTCGTCCTCGTCGCTGTCTTCGTCTTCGAGAATAGCGGCCACCCGGTCGTAGTCGGCCTCGAGTTCACCGAGTTCCTGCGCCTGTTGCTCGGTCATCGGCACAGGTTCGCACGGCAAGCGATTGAGGCCTTCAACGAGGTCATGGCTGACATAGTTGCCAAGCGTCGGTCTCACCCAAGCAAGGCCATGCTCTTGGGCGCTTTTCGTTGCCGCTTCATCCATGGCCTTGTGCGCGAGGTCTTCAAGCGGCGCGATATCGATCCAGCTTTCGCTGGCATCATCGTCAAATAGCTCGCGCTCGATGCGACCACCTGCGGCAAGATAAGCGTCGCGTCCGACCAGAACAGCCCGCGGGTCTGAGCCGCGCACGCTGGCATCTAACACCATGCGGCGGATCGTTTCGGGCGTGATTTGGTACCAGGCGTCCTGCAGTTCGGCATAGACATGCGCCTGGCGATCGACATCAGAGATCGCGCCATAGGCCTTGGCCATGTCTAGGGTGATTGTGCCATCCGCAAGCGCTTCGAACACGCAGGGGGCAAGCGCGGCCAGTCGCAAGCGGCCTTCAACGAAGCGAACAGTCAGGCCAAACCGACGCGCGACGTCCTGAACGCAGCCACCAGCCTCGATAATGGCCGAGAATGCCTGCGCTTCATCGGCCGGGTTCATGGCGAGACGCTGGAAATTTTCGGCAAGGCTTGCTTCGCGGACCTCGCTTTCCTCGCCTTCGATGACCAGGCAAGTCACTTCGTGGGTTTTGGCCAGGGTACCGTCTTCGGCAAGCGCCTGAAGCGCCGTGAGCCGGCGACCTCCCGCCTCGACCTCGAATTTGCCGCGCTTCGCCTTGCGCACGACAAGGTTCTGCAAGAGACCTCGTGCTGCGATATCGGCTTTCAATTGGTCGTCGGCAGCGGGATCGCTGGTTTTGCGCACATTGCGCGGGCTCGGGACAAGCTTTTTCAAGGAAATTGACTGGATCATGGGTAGTCTCCTGATGGGAAAGGAGCCATGCGGCATGCATGGTCCGACAAGCCCAAAGGCACCCTCCCCTCTAACCCATCGCCATGCGGCTGGCCGCAGGTTCAGACGGTCAGCGCGGGTAGAATGGTCGATGCCTTGGAGACTGGCACGAACAGCCGCGTACGGTAGCGAACAATCTCGGTGAAGCAGCCTTTGGCCTTGTACCAGTCGAGCCGGTCAGGCGCGTATCCGGTGAGTTCGAGCCGTTGCTCACCTCCGACCAGCGAGCGTTTGACCATCAGCGCGTCATGACTGGCAAGCGGCTGTGGCGTCTCGCTTGCCAGAACCAGCTTCCCGAGTTCGTCGGGAGCGGGACCGACCGCCCCTGCTAGTCCGAACGTTTCGGCGATTTTGGCGAGATCGACATTGAGCACTTCGCGCCCGATGATCGACTGGCCGTCTTCGGCAACGAGCCGGGTGACGCAAACATGATCTCCCGGCAAGCGCTTCCAGACCGGCAAAAGCAGCCCGGTCGCAAGGTGGAGGCGCTCGGTCACTGGCGAAGCGGCAGCCTCATCTTCCTCGGTGCGCCAGGCTTTGGTGAACTCGGTCACCCCGATCTCTTCCCAGAGGCTTTCACCGAGTGCCTCGATCGTCCAATTAGCCGATTTGAGCGGTCGGAGCAGCCGACGGCGTTCGATCACCGCGCCATCATCGGCAATGAGCCGCCGGGCCGGGACCGAGAGAGCAACCTTTCCCGATCGTGCATTGCGTAACGGGATGGCATGAAGCGACCCGATCTCGTGCATCCGCACGAGACGCTTCAGTCGGAGCGGGCGTAGGTGGCGTTTCACCTCAAGCGAGACCAGGCGGGTTTCCGCGCCGGTAACAGGGTCGGCACGCAAGAGCTCGTCGCTGAGAACTTTGAAGCTATCGACGCGGACCGTCTGAAGCCCCAGATCGAGATTTCCAGCTTCACGCGCCGCCTCGATTCGCGCTTCGACCAGCCCCAGATATTCATCGAAGATAGAATTTTGGAGCGCAATCGGCAGAGCAAGGATGCGGTTGAGCCAGCGCTGGATAGTCGGAAGGTTGTCGGTCAGCCCGCCATCGGGATTCTCGAGCCGAAGGCCGGTTCGCTCGACGAAATCGCCGAAGCTCGTCGCCTCCAGCTTGCCATCATACAACAAGTGGAACCAACGGCTGAGTGCATCCCTAGCATAATCGCTTTCGAGATTATCGGCCGGATCGAAGAGGTTCTGACCGCCGGTCTGGCGCTGTCCTCGCGTCAGGGCACCAAGGCTGTCGAGCCTGCGAGCGATGGTCGAGATAAACCGCCGTTCGCCCTTCACATCGGTGGTCACCGGTCGGAACAGCGGGGCCGAGGCCTGGTTGGTGCGGTTGGTACGACCGAGCCCCTGGATTGCATTGTCCGCCCGCCAGCCCGGTTCGAGCAGGAAGTGGACGCGGCGCTGCTGGTTCTGGCAGTCGAGATCGGCATGATAGGAACGCCCGGTCCCGCCAGCATCAGAAAAGATGAGGATGCGCTTCGTGCCCTCCATGAAGCTCTGCGCTTCGGCGACATTGGCACTGCCGCTTCGCCGTTCGAGCCGCTGCTGCCCATCCCTGCCGATAACGAGCCTGCGGCTGCGCCCGGTTACTTCGGCGACCGCCCCGGTCCCAAAATGCTCGATGATCGCGTCGAGCGCTGTGGCGATTGGAGGAAGCGCGCAAAGCTGTTCGATCAGCGCATCGCGCGCGGCAATGGCACGCGAGCAAAGAACCGGATTACCGTCGTCATCGCTCATCGCTTCGGAGCGCAGATTGCCGTCCTCGTCGGTAAAGACCTGCATCAGGCGCACCGGGAAGCTCTTGGCGAGATAGTCGATGACGTATTCGCGCGGACTAAGGTCGATATCGAGTGCCTCGCGTTCCTCGTCGCTGAGATCGGCGAGGCGGCGGTCGAGCATGGCCTCAGCGGTCGAAACCAGCTGCACGACCACCGAATGATCTTTACCGAGCGCTTCTTCTATAGCCGGGATGAGACTCGGCAGTTTCATCGACAGAAGCAGCTGCGCAAAGAAGCGCTGCTTTGTGCCTTCAAATTTTGACAGCGCGGCAGCCTTGGCATTGCGATTGAGCGTATCGCCGCTGTCCTCGTCGACGACTCGTGTGGCTTCGAGCGCGTCATCGAGATTGCGGTGAATGATCGCCCAGGCTTCGGCATAGGCGTCGTAGATACTGATCTGCGCTTCGGTCAGGCAGTGTTCTAGGATCTCGTATTCGACCCCGGCAAAAGACAGCGCGCGGGCGAGGTAAAGACCTTGTGCCTTGAGGTCGCGCGCAACGAGTTCCATCGCTGCTACACCACCGGCGCGGATCTCGGTCATGAAGCCTTCATGCGTCGGGAAAGCGGTTTCGGGTCCCCAGAGGCCGAGCCTCGCGGTGTAACCAAGATTAGCGATCTCCGACGCGCCGGTGGCGGAGGCGTAAAGCACGCGGGCGCGCGGCAGATGGTTCTGCAGCCTCAGGCCCGCCATCCCCTGCTCGGAGCCCTTGACCTTGCCGCGCGTGCTCGAAGACCCAAGCGCATTGGCCATGGCATGGGACTCGTCGAAGGCAATCACGCCTCCGAACTCTTCGCCCGCCCAGGCAAGGATCTGGTCGAGCCGCGTGTCGTCGGCGCGGCCCGAGCGCAGCGTCGGATAGGTGACGAACAGAATGCCTTCGGGCAGCGTTACGGGTCGCCCGAGCTTCCAGCGCGCGAGGGGTTGGATATCGAGCGGCAGTCCGCCAAGTGCTTCCCAGTCGCGGCGTGCATCTTCCAGCAGCGCCTCGTTCTTGGTGATCCAGATATGCCGACGTTCGCCCGCGAGCCAACGGTCCATCATCACAGCCGCAATCTGCCGCCCCTTGCCCGCTCCGGTCCCATCGCCAAGGAAGAAGCCCTGCCGATAGGCGTGGCCGTCTTCGGCCAGCTCGAGCATCGTGCCTTCCTGACTCGGTCGGAATCGGGCCGGTAGATCGCGGGCAAATGCCTGGCACGCATAAATCAGCGTCTCGCACTGTGCCGCGGATAGAAGTTTGTCCGCTTTCCAGTTCGCGGGCAGCAGCGGCCGGACCTCCGGAACAGGTGCCGCGACCGATCCCATTGCGACCGATTCCACCAGGGGAGTGGGATGCATCGAAGCATCGGCAAACGCTACGCGGCTTGGCCGATATGGGAGATAGATACCTGTCTGCTCAGGCACAGGTGCAGCTTCCGCTCGTGCGGCATAGCTGAGTTCGACCGCATCGGTCCCAGCGACTGGCGTCGTCGCGAAGGGTGCAGAAGGTCGGATCGCTGCGCGGTGCTCCACGGACCTCGACATCGTGCGCACCGGCAAGCGACGCACTTCAGCCGATATCAAGGCGCGAGGCGGAAGATCGGCGAGAAGCGCATGGAACTCGCCCAACTCGGACGTATCGCCGGTGATCGGTCGGCTTTTACCCGTCGGGATTTTGTCGATCACGACCAGCCGGACAGCGATCCCCGTGCCCGTCCGAGTGAACATCCGCTGCAACCGGACATCGAGCCGCAGCGAAGCCTCGTCCTGTGCCTTGGCAAAGCGCGAAGCATCGAAACCATCTGGCATGGTCGCGACAATCCTGCCGCCACAAACGCAAGCTCTGAATGCGCTTCGGAGATGGCGCAATGCTGTACCACCGTCGCTGCCGCGTTCCTCGCTACGCGCAAAGGGCGGGTTCATCAGGACGACCGAGGGGATTGGGCCGCAATGCAAGTCGGCAATAAGTTCGCCATCGTGGGAGCTGATTGCGGCCTTCGGAAAGATGTGTGCCAGGCCGCCGCGTCTGCCAGCATCGATCTCGTTTAGAGTAAGCGATGCGGCTTGGCCGTAGGCCCAGGTCGCGAAAGCACCATTGCCTGCGGAGGGCTCGAGCATGGTGTCGCGCGAGGAAAGCGCTGCGGCTTTCGCAAGCAGCCAGGCCAGCATCGGCGGGGTCGAAAATTGCTGAAGTTCGACTTGGGCTTCGCTGCGCACATGACGAGGCGGTAGAGCCGCCTCGAGCCAGTCGAAGCGCGCTTCCGCTTCGTGGAAGCCGGTCGTCAGATCGATCCGCGAAGATCCACGCAGCCAGAGCAGGGAGCCTATCTCGATCGCATTGTTGTAGTCGTCGATGGTCCAGGCGCTGCCCCAGTCCTGAACTCCGGTCTCGTCAGCGAACAAAGCGGAAATATCGGCTCGAGTGAGATGACGTCCAGAAGCGAGGCGCTCGGTAATTTTGACGCCGATAGCGCAGGCCAACGGAACGGCCTGAGATTGTCGGTGGGCGGGAAAAAGGTCTGACTGAAACATGGCGAAAAGTCCTCCTGATTGAGGCATCGGGACACGCGCCCTCTGCCGGATCAGGAAATCGAAAAGCCCTCTCTCCTCTCACCGCACTGCCTTGCGGCGCAGCCATGCCTGGAGTTCGTCGTTCCAGTCGGTGCCTCGCACAAATGGTGTGCGGACATGGATCGTCCGGCCTTTTCGCGCATAGGCGGATAGGCCCCGTTCGACTGCGAGATGACCACCGTCGTCGTGATCGACGAAGAGATGAAGCTCGGTCACGCTTTCGGGAATGCTGATCAGACCAAAGCGCTCATTGCCCAATGTTGCCCAGGCGGGGATGCCGGTCAGGGCATAAGCTGACATCGCGCTCTCGATCCCTTCAGCGAGTCCGAGCTTGCCATCCGCCGGGGCGAAGAGCCGGACGGCAGCTTCACCGAGCGAGCCGAGCGCGCGCTTTGGCCTTTCGAAGGCGGCCTTGGTTGAGGCCTCGGTAGACAAGAACGTGCGGTGGATCGCGACCGGCCCCTCGTCGAGGCTTACCGCCGCAATCATGGCTGGAAGAAAACGGGTTCGCCCTTTCGGCCCGAGCGGTGTTCGTGGATGAAACCGAAGAGCAGAAGAGGCGGCGAGGATGCCGCGGCTCTCGAGATAGGCTTTGGCCGGGCTGGAACGCACAGGCTCCGCTTCGCGCCAGATCCTCAGCGCCGCCGGCGAGAGATTACGTTTTTCAATTGGCTCGAACTGGTCAGCTGACGAAGAGTCCGAGAATAGGATGGAAGCGTTGAAGCCCTCGCGTGCCAGCGCAGCAAGCACTGCCTGCTGATCGCAACCGGCAAAGCAGTGAAAAAGGATGGCTTTGCGACCGAGCGTCACGCCCAACGATGGCGTGCTGTCATCATGTGCAGGACAACAGGCCATGCCCTTCGTGCCCGACCATCTGCCGCCTCGACTTTCGCAGATACGGCGCGCGGTCCCTTCCAGTGTGGGTCTTGTCGCTTCATGAGTGGGCATGGGTTATGCGGTCCTTTTGGCTCGCTCCCCACAGCCTACCTCTGCTCTTACTGGCGTCCGCAGTACCCTGACAGGAAGCGGCGACCGCAATAGCTTGTCGTGTCTGGTCATAGAATGCATGACATATCATGCGCTATTGCATAAATTAACATGATATGTCATGTACCGCCTATGCCACGCGCTTCCAGAGCAGCTAGCGGACTGCCGCCACAAAGCCAGCGAGCTATAACTCAGCTCGGCAAGGACATCGCGCTTGCCCGGCGTCGCCGCAAAATGCCGCAGCGGTTGATGGCGGAACGAATGCTGGTGTCGGTTCAGACACTTCAGCGGCTCGAAGCTGGTGATCCGACAGTTGGTCTCGCAGTCCTTGTGAGCGCATTGCATGTGCTGGGAATGACCCAGCGCCTTGCCAGCTTGGTTGCGCCAGAGAGTGATCGAGCGGGCATAAGCGAGGACCTCTCGCGCTTGCCCGAGCGAACGCATGCAGCCAGCGATGACGAGCTGGATTTCTGATCGGTCATGACAATCGTCCGCTCCTACGTATTCGTCCATCTTCCCGAAGGTCCTGTCCCGGCGGGACTGCTGACGATGACCGACGAACCGCGCAACCAATTTGCCACGTTCGCTTATGGACGCCGGTATCTTGAGCGCCCTGACCGAATCCCCGTCGATCCGGTGGCCCTCCCGCTGCACGATGCCGGGACCAGCCGGACCTTCCGCACGGAGGAAGGGTTTGCTGTCTTCGGCGGCATCCGCGACGCCGCTCCCGATGGCTGGGGCCAATATCTTATGTACAAGGCTATGGGCGACCGTCTGCCGAGCGAGATCGACCTCATCCTTGCTTCGGGAGAACACCGCGTCGGCGCGCTCGCATTCGGGCCTACTCCGGAGCGACCGGAGCGCATCACTCCATGGGGCGACGGTCCCGCTCCGGGCGAAGAGTTCACCCTCGCTGAACTCGCCGAGGCAGCAGAACGAGCACAACACGTCGACGAGCTCGACGAGAACCTGCGCGCACTGCTTGCTGCCGGTTCGTCGCTTGGCGGCGCGCGTCCGAAGGCGGCAACGCAAATCGGCGATCGACCCTGGATCGCCAAGTTCCAGAAGCGCGGCGACAGCTTTCCTGAATGCCGCGTAGAGCTGGCGACTATGCAGCTGGCCAGCGAATGCGGCCTCAACGTGCCCGCGCTCGATTTCCGCTGTGTCCTGGACCGCGATATCTATCTGATCGAACGGTTCGACCGCGTGCCGCATGGCAACTGGCTCGAACGGCGACCGTTCGCGTCGGGGCTGACCATGCTGGGCGCGCATGAAAGCGAGGTAAGCAGCTACAGTTACGCTGATCTCGCTGGCGCGATACGTCAGCACGGGACGCAGGTCCGCGCAGACCTCCATGAGCTGTTCCGCCGAATGGTGTTCAATATTCTCGTAACGAATGACGATGACCACCTGCGCAATCACGGATTTCTTTTCGACGGAACTGGCTGGCGGTTGTCTCCACTCTACGATGTCGTCCCCAAACCGCAGGTGGGGCTGGAGCGACGCCTTGTGCTGGGCGTTGGTCCGGAAGGACGCAATGCGACCATCGGAAATGCGCTTGCCGGAGCAGCAGTATTCGATCTCGGCCCCGAGGAGGCCTCGGCCATGACCGAAGAGTTGCGCGTGATGGTTGCAGCGCGCTGGCAGCCATTGTTCGAAGAGGCGGGGTTAAGTCCTGCGGACAGAGGCCGCTTTGCCACCTGCTTCCGGTTAGCAATCGAAGATGGCTAGGCAACCTCCCTCTACTTGCCATCACCCAGACCGCGCCTGCCTCAATCAGCATGAACTGATCCGCAAATACCGTTGTGCGGATTGCGGCGCGGTGATGATGTGTGCCTGCGACGAGGTGCGCGGGCATCGCTTTCTGCCCCATCAACTAAGCGAGGGCTGCGAACTCGATACGCAGGAGCGGGTGCCGGTAACGCATGGCTTCCAAGAGGGAGTTTGTAGTGAATGCCGTGGATTGCCCGCCGATCCGGCACCAGCAGCGGCGATCCACGGGCGCACCAGCAAGATCAGGCGGTACTATTGGCGCGAGCTGTTCTTTGCCAAAGAAGCTGCACTGCACGATTGGGACTCAGAGCATCCGGACGCGACTCACGATGAGCGGCGCTCTGCGCAGTCCGCAATAGAAAAAGCGGTGCTGCAGGATATCAAAGAGCTGCACGCGAGCGCACCCAAATATGCTTTCACTGAAAAGTCACAGGCAGAAGTGATCGATCAATACTCGGTCGAAGTGGAACCTCTGCAGGCGACATATGCCAAGGTCGGACGGAAGGGCGCTCAGATCGTAGTTGGCGATGAGATAATCAGCGCCGAAGAATTCGCTTTGCGGCACTATTCCGGGCAGGGCTGGCAAGTCCTGCAGCTTGAAAGCGTTCCCTTCCACGCACTGTTCGGCGTGATGATGTGGATAGTCATCCAGGATCCAATCGACCCTAAGAACCGGATTGTAAGTTTCGGTGATCGTACTGCGTATGAAGAGCGGCGAACGAAGGAACCGATCTGGACACATTTGCCGAGCGACTTTGGGTCTGCAGGCTATGGAATCCGGCGCGCAACAGCGATCGAGAAACATTTCGACGAATTTCTGCACGACGACGATCTTGAGTGGTTATTCGACTATTGGCGGTTCCACAGCGAAAACCTGCGTCAGTATCTCTGGGCACATCGACCGGAGGATGTCGAGCGAGCTCGCAAGTTGCTCGAGATTTTACCACCTCAAACAATCAAAGCCATTCTGCACTATCTCGTGCAAGACTACTGGGGCCGATATCTGGGATGGCCGGACTTGCTACTGCACCGCGAAGGGGAGTTCCGGTTCGTCGAGGTTAAGTCGTCCTCGGACAGGCTGAGCGATGATCAGAAGCGATGGATCGCTGACAATCATGATGTTCTCAAGCTGCCCTTTTCCATAGCCAAGATTCACCGGATCGCCAGCCAGGCCTGGTTGCGATCGTAAGGCGCCCTTCAGCACTCAACGTCGAGAGAATAGCACTTAGTAATTCAAATTTGCTTGGTGATTACCCGGTGATTGCCAGCAAAGTTTTTGAGGTTCGAAATTTCCGATATTAGATAATATTTTCAGCGTTTTAATGTACTTAAGTATATAAAATATGGTACTTCCGCTTTCGCCGAAGGTAGCGCGGAACGACACCGGGTAGGCGGCGATTGATAGGGCAAACCCGATCGGAGCCGCTCCCATGATTACGACCACCAATCCCGCAACCGGCGAGACCATCGCCGAATATGAAACGCTCGATGAAAACGGCATCGATGCGAAGCTCGAAGCCGCCAGCCGCACCTATCGCGACTGGCGCAAAAGCTCGCTCGACAAGCGAACCGCAGTCCTTTCGAAACTCGGCGATCTCTACCAGGCCAACAAGGACGAGATGGCCAAACTCGCCGTAACCGAGATGGGCAAGCCGATCACGCAGGCACGCGCGGAGGTCGAGAAATGTGCGAGCCTGTTGCATTACTATGCCGAGCATGGCCCGCCGATGCTGGAGTCGAAATTCTGGGATCTGTCGGACGGCGGACGCGCGGAAGGCCGCTGGCTGCCGCAGGGTCCCGTCCTCGCGGTGATGCCGTGGAACTTTCCCTATTGGCAGGTCATCCGCTTCCTCGCGCCGACGATCCTTGCCGGCAATACCGGTATGCTCAAACATGCGAGCATCGTGCAGGGCGTTGCTGCACGCATGGAGGAACTGGTGCTGGAAGCCGGCGGCCCCGAAGGGCTGTTCCAGAACCTGTGCGTATCCTCCGACCCGATCGGCTCTATTATCGATGACGACCGCATTGTCGCCGCGACCCTGACCGGGAGCGAGGGCGCGGGAAGCGCCGTGGCCGAGCGGGCGGGCAGGAACCTGAAGAAGGTCGTGCTCGAATTGGGCGGCAGCGATCCGTTCATCGTCATGCCCTCGGCCGACATGGAAAAGGCGGTAGAGGACGCCGTGACCGCCCGCATCCAGAACAACGGCCAGTCCTGCATCTGCGGCAAGCGAACCATCGTCCACGCCGACATTTATGACGATTTCGCGGATCGCTTCATAACGGCGCTGAAAGAAGCGAAGCTCGGCGATCCCATGGAGGAGGACACCGAACTCGGCCCGCTCTCGAGCGAAAGCCAGCGCGACACCGTGCTGGAGCAGGTCGACAAGGCGAAGCAAGAGGGCTGCACCCTGCTGTTCGGTGCGGAGAAGCTCGAACGGGCCGGGGCCTGGATGACTGCCGGACTGCTGACCGATGTGCCGCTCGCCAGCGAGACCGGGACCGACGAAATCTTCGGTCCGGTCGGCCAGCTATACAAGGCGAAGGACATCGAAGAGGCGACGACTATCGCCAATGCCATTCCCTACGGCCTCGGCTCTGCGGTTTTCACGAACGACGACAACGAGAAAGAGCATTTCGCCAATACTATCGAAGCAGGGATGACGACCTTCAACGCGGTCAACGGCTCGAAGATCGAAGCGCCGTTCGGCGGAATCAAGCGGTCGGGCCACGGGCGCGAATTGGCCGAGTTCGGCCTGCATGAGTTCATGAACCTCAAGACGCTGGTCCACCCGGCCTAGGAGATACGAGATGAGCAAGACCATCCTTATCGTCGGCGCATCGCGCGGCATCGGCCTCGGCCTCGCGAAGGAGTTCACCTCGGGCGGATGGACCGTTGTCGCGACCGAACGATCCAAGAGCGACGAGCTCCACGGCCTCGACGGCGTCGACATTGCCGCGCTGGACGTAACCGATCCTTCCACCTTTGATACTGTCGACGGTTCCTTCGACGCGGTAATCATCAATGCCGGCATCACCGGAGCGAAGCATCAGGACAGTGCGCAGGCGACCCGCGACGAAGTGGCGGACGTGATGATGACCAATGCCTTCGGCCCCGCACGTCTGGCGAAAGCGCTGCTGCCAAAGATCGCCGAGGACGGAACGCTGGCTTTCATGTCATCGCTGATGGGCTCGATCGACGACAGTTCGGGCGGCTATGAGTTGTACCGCACCAGCAAGTCCGCGCTCAACATGCTGGCAAAGGGCATTGCGGAGCAGGATGCGGGGCCGCGCAATATCGAAGTGCTCGCGCTGCATCCCGGCTGGGTCCAGACCGACATGGGCGGACCCGATGCGACGCTGACGGTGGACGAAAGCGTCAGCGGCCTAGCCGATGTGATCGAGGGCGCAGGCGGTGGCGGCTTCCGCTACGTCGATTACAGCGGGAAAGAACTGGCCTTCTAGCCGAGACAATCCGCCAGCGTGGCGAGCAACGCCTCGTGGTCTTCCTGCGTATTATAGAGGTGCGGCGTCACCCGGAGCGAGGCCCCGCGTAGCGACACATGCACGTTGTTCTGCGCCAGCCGCTCGGTCAGACCCTCGGGCACGCCTTGCGGAAATTCGAGCGACAGGAAATGCGCTGCGCGGGTGCCGATCGGAGCGGAGGTAAGGCCGAGCTTGGCAGCGTCTTCGGCAATCGCACTCGTTTGCTCTGCCAGCGCCTCGGCGATCCGGTCCACGCCGAACTCCATAAGGAAATCGATTCCGGCGCGCGCACCGCGCAATAGCGGGGGATTGGACTTCTCGCCCATGTCGAAGTGCCGAGCGCCGGGCTGGAAATCGCTCCGGTAGTCGACCAGCCGGGAGAAATCCTCCGATCCGCCACGATTGATCCAGTTGTGCTCGATCGGCTGCCCACCATGGTGCTTCGGATCTACGTAAAGCATGCCGATGCCATATGGTCCCATCAGCCATTTGT
Source organism: Erythrobacter sp. (assembly GCA_029937545.1). Lineage (GTDB taxonomy): Bacteria > Pseudomonadota > Alphaproteobacteria > Sphingomonadales > Sphingomonadaceae > Qipengyuania. The sequence continues at coordinate 12,369 of JAPYPR010000011.1, forward strand.
AGCAGGCGGCGACTGCGAAATCGGGTTGCACCGTCGCGAAATCGAGCGGCATCGCGCCAAGCGACTGGGTAAGGTCCAGCACCAGCGCCGCACCATGCTCGCGGCATTTTTCACCGACCGCGACCAGATCGACCACGCGCCCGTCGGCCCAGTGGCAATTCGGCACGGCGACGATAGCCGTATCCGGTCCGATCGCGTCCAGCACCGCATCGCTCCAAGAGGATTCCGACGCGCGCTTCACGGCGATCACCTCGCCCCCGGTCCTGCTGGCGAGGTCCTGCCATGCATAGACGTTGGATGGGAACTGGTCGGCCAGCGTGACGATCTGCTGGCCCTTCGCCACTGGCAGGTTCGTTGCTGCGATGGCGAGGCCATAGCTGACCGAAGGGACGATCGCGACACTGTCCACCGGCACATCCGCCAGCGAAGCGGCTCCGGAACGCAAATCCTCGGCAACACTGAAGAAGTCTGCCGGACGAAAATTCCATGGCTGCTCTTTCAACCGCGCGGCCGCGACCATTGCCTCGCTCACTTCGTGCGAGAGCGGCGCCATATAGGCGCAGTTGAGATAATGGACCGCGTCCGGGATGCTGAAGCGATGGCGCTGCGAAGCAATCACCGGATCAGCCGACCACACCCGCGCTTGCCAGCACCGCCAGCGTCAGCACATCGGGCGCGATGGAGGTCATCGGCGCGATCTGGACCGGCTTCTCCATCCCGATCATCATCGGTCCGACGGTGGTTTCGCCCGCAAGCTCGCGCAGCAGCTTGGCCGAGAGATTAGCAGACTGCAGGCCGGGCATGATCAGCACATTGGCGGGGCCGGACAAGCGGCTGAAGGGATAGAGCTTCATGACCGTCGGGTTGAGCGCGGCATCGGGTGCCATCTCGCCCTCGTACTCGAAACCCGGCTCCTCTGCGTCGAGGATCGCGACGGCATCGCGGATATTGTCGAGCCACTGGCCCGACGGGTTGCCGAAGGTCGAATAGGACAGGAAGGCAACCCGAGGTTCGTGGCTCATGCGCCGCGCGACGGCCGCGGTTTCCCTGGCGATATGCGCCAGTTGCTCCGACGTCGGGCGCTCATTGATCGTCGTGTCGGCGAGGAACACGGTCGAGTTCTTGCCGATCATCATGTGGATGCCGAAGGGCACCGCGCCGGGCTTGGGATCGAGCACGCGGCCGACCTCGCGCGCGGTCTGCGCGAAGGTGCGCGTGAGGCCGGAAATCATCGCGTCGCCATGGCCGAGCGCCACCAGCAGCGCGGCGAAGACATTACGCTCCTGATTGACCATGCGGCCGACATCGCGCTCGGTATACCCGCGGCGCTGCAGGCGCTTGTAGAGGAAGTCGACCATCGCCGGTACCTTGTCCGACACGGCCGAGTTCTCGATGATCCAGTCGTCCGGATCGTCCACCGCCAGTTCGCGGAGCTTTTCGAGCACCTTTTCGGTCCGCCCGACGAGGATGGGTTCGCCATAGCCGAATTCGCGATACTGGATCGCCGCGCGCAGGGCGACGTCTTCCTCGGCTTCGGCAAACACCATGCGCTTCGGATTTGCCTTGGCCTGCGCGTAGATATTGGTGAGCGCCCCGGTCGTCGGATTGAGGCGCGCCTTCAATTGGTGGCGGTAGGCCTCGAAATCCTCGATCGGCGCCTGAGCGACGCCGCTGTCCATGGCCGCCTTCGCGACGGCGCTCGATACCACTTCCATCAAGCGCGGATCGAAGGGCGCGGGGATGATGTACTCCTCGCCGAACTGGTGGGTGACGCCATAGGCGGCAGCCACTTCTTCGGGCACGCGTTCGCGGGCGAGTTCGGCGATGGCGCGGGCGGCGGCAACCTTCATTTCCTCGTTGATCGCCGTCGCCTGCACGTCGAGCGCACCGCGGAAGATGAAGGGGAAACCGAGCACGTTGTTGACCTGGTTCGGATAGTCGGACCGGCCCGTGGCGATGATCGCATCGGGACGCACGGCCTTGGCGTCCTCCGGCATGATTTCCGGGACCGGATTGGCCATGGCGAAAATGATCGGGCGGTCGGCCATCTTCTGGACCCACTCGGGCTTGAGCGCACCGGCGGCCGACAGGCCGAGGAAGACATCCGCACCCTCCAGAGCTTCTTCCAGGCTGCGCGCCTCGGTTTCAGTCGCGTGGGCGCTCTTCCACTGGTCAACGCCCTCGCGGCCCGGATAGATCGGGCCGGAGCGGTCGCAGACGATGACATTTTCCGGCCGCACGCCGACGGACTTGATCAGCGCGGTGCAGGCGAGTGCCGAGGCGCCCGCGCCGTTCACCACCATCTTTACTTCCTCGAGCTTGCGCCCGGTCAGGTGGCAGGCATTGATCAGTCCGGCTGCGGAGATGATGGCGGTGCCGTGCTGGTCGTCATGCATGACCGGGATATTCATCCGCTCGCGCAGGGCCTGCTCGATGATGAAGCATTCCGGCGCAGCGATGTCTTCCAGATTGATGCCGCCGAAACTCGGCTCCATCAGCGCGACCGCCTCGATGAATTTTTCCGGGTCCTCGGTGTCGAGTTCCAGGTCGATGGAATCGACATCGGCGAAGCGCTTGAACAGCACCGCCTTGCCCTCCATCACCGGCTTCGACGCCAGCGCCCCGAGATTGCCTAGGCCGAGGATGGCCGTGCCGTTGGAAATCACCGCAACGAGGTTCGAGCGGGCCGTGTAGCGTGCGGCGTCCTTCGGGTTTTCCGCAATCGCTTCCACCGGCGCGGCGACGCCCGGCGAATAGGCGAGGGAGAGGTCGCGCTGCGTCGCCATTGGCTTGCTGGCGATGATCTCGATCTTACCGGGGCGAATCGTCTCGTGGTAGAACAGCGCTTCGCGCCGCTTGAATGCGCTCGTATCGTCTTCGGACATGCAGACCTCGTTGCCAGTTGCCCCGCCCCTAACCTGCTTGCCCGTCCAGCGGTAGGGGAAACCTGCCGACCCGCCGCTTCCCGAATCGGAAGCGCACAAGCTACGGCATGGGGCATGTCCGGCCAGCCGACCCCGATGATGCAGCAATATCTCGCGCTCAAGCGCGAGGCCGGCGATGCGCTGCTGTTCTATCGCATGGGCGATTTCTTCGAGCTGTTCTTCGAGGATGCGAAGGTGGCGGCAGGCATTCTCGACATCGCGCTGACCAGCCGGGGCGAGCATGGTGGAGAGCCGGTGCCGATGTGCGGGGTGCCGGTGCATTCGGCGGAAGGCTATCTCGCGCGGCTGATCAAGGGCGGCTGCCGCGTCGCCATCGCCGAACAGACCGAAACACCCGACGAGGCCAAGGCCCGGGCCAAGCGCCAAGGCACGCCCACGTCCAAGGCGCTCGTCGCGCGCGACATCGTGCGCTTCGTGACGGCGGGTACGCTGACCGAGGAAGCGCTGCTCGAACCGCGGCGCGCGAACCTGCTGGTCGCGGTCGCTCCGGTGCGCGACGGCGTGGGACTGGCGAGTTGCGACATTTCGACCGGACGGATGGAGCTGGAGGAATGCGAAGCGAGTGCGCTTGATGCTGCCTTGGCGCGGCTGGGTGCGAGCGAAGTGGTGGCGCCGGAGAATTGGGAGGATGGCAGCGAAGACGTGATCGCCCGTCCCCAAGCGGATTTCCGCAGCGAGGACGGCGAAGCGCGGCTCAAGGACATCCACGGCGTCGCGACGCTCGACGGGCTCGGAGACTTCACGCGCCCGATGCTCGCTGCCGCTGCGGGCATGATCGCCTATCTCGACCATGCCGGTCGCGGTGAGCTGCCCTTCCTGCTCCCGCCCGTAGCCCGCGGATCGGGCGCACATCTGGCGATGGATGCGGCAACCCGCGCGAGCCTCGAAATCCTCGAGGCGCAGGGTGGCGGCCGCGCCGGAAGCCTCATCGCCTGTATCGATCGCTGCGTCACCGGCGCAGGGGCGCGGCAGCTGGCGGAGGATCTTGCTGCGCCGCTGGCGGATCGCGAACAGATCGAAGCGCGGCATGCCGCCATCCATCATTTTCACATCGACCCGCTGCTGCGAGCCGATTTGCGCGCGCTGCTACGGCAGGCACCCGACATCGGCCGCGCCCTGGGGCGGTTGGTTGCAGGACGCGGCAGCCCGCGCGATCTCGGCCAGATCCGCGACGGCCTGTCCGAAGCGCGCCGCGTGCGCGGGATGCTGGAAGCAAGCGCGGACCTTCCTGCCCTCCTGCGCGATGCGCTAACGGCCTTGGGTGGCCATTCGGCGCTGATCGACCATCTCGACCGCGCCCTAGTCCCCTCGCCGCCGACCGAGCGCCAGCAGGGCGGCTACATCGCCAGCGGCTACGACCACGCGCTCGACGCGCTGCGCGAAACCAGCGGCAATGCACGCAAGGCCATCGCCGCGCTGGAAGCCAGATATCGCGAGGAAACCGACACCGCCGCGCTCAAGATCAAGCACAACAAGGTGCTCGGCTATTTCATCGAAGTGCCTGCCAAGCACGGCGATAAGCTGATGTCAGCGGACAGCGGCTTCACCCACCGCCAGACCATGGCGGGCGCGGTGCGATTCAATTCGATCGGCCTGCATGAGGAAGCGACCCGCATCGCCGAGGCTGGCGCACATGCGCTGGCTGCCGAGGAAGGGCATTTCGAGGAGCTGGTTGGCGAGGTGGTGAACGCGCGCGAGGCGATTGCCGCCACCGCCGCCGCACTTGCCCGCATCGATGTTTCAGCAGGGCTCGCGGAACGCGCGGTCGAGGGTGACTGGGCGCGTCCCGAAATGCTCGGCGCACCCTGCCTCGAAGTCGTCGGTGGACGTCATCCCGTGGTGGAGCAGGCGCTGGCGAAGACGGGCGAGCGCTTCGTCGCCAACGATTGCTCGCTGGGCGAGGACGACCGGCTATGGCTGATCGGCGGCCCGAACATGGGCGGCAAATCGACCTTCCTGCGCCAGAACGCGCTGATCCTGCTGCTGGCGCAGGCGGGCAGCTATGTTCCGGCGAGTTCGGCGCGCGTCGGCTTGGCAGATCGCCTGTTCAGCCGCGTCGGCGCGAGCGACAATCTCGCGCGCGGCCGCTCCACCTTCATGGTGGAGATGGTCGAGACCGCCGCGATCCTGTCGCAAGCTACGGACCGCAGCTTCGTCATTCTCGACGAAGTCGGGCGTGGCACATCGACCTATGACGGCATGGCGCTGGCATGGGCAGTAGTCGAGGCAGTCCACGAACAATTGCGCTGCCGGTGCCTCTTCGCGACGCACTATCACGAACTTAGCCGCTTGGCCGATACCTGCGATGCGCTCAGCTTGCACCACGTAAGAGCGCGCGAATGGAAGGGCGATCTGGTCCTGCTGCACGAACTCGCCAGCGGCGCTGCCGACCGCAGCTACGGCCTCGATGTCGCACGTTTGGCGGGTGTGCCCCAACCCGTGCTAAAGCGCGCCAAGGCTGTCCTCGCCAAACTGGAGAGAGGTCGTGCCGAGACGGGCGGGCTCGCGGCAGAGTTGGGCGAATTGCCGCTGTTCGCCGCAAGCTTGCAGGCTGAAGACGAGCCGGACGACGCGCTGCGCACCGCGCTGGAAGCGCTCGATATCGATACGCTCAGCCCGCGCGAGGCCCTGGACAAACTCTACGAACTGAAGGCTCTGGAAGGTTCAACCAAGCCTTAACTTCCTGCGCTGTAATATTGCGCACCATGGAAGACGGTCTTCTCACTACGCACGGCAAGAAGTTGCTGATGATCGGACTGTTCCTCTGGTTCGTCGCCGTGATGATCGGCGGCGAGGACGATCCGGGCCTGATTGCGCAGCAGGTGGACGCTTCGGGGAATGGGGTGGCCAGCGCCGCTCCATTCGAGCCTGCTCCACAGAGCGCCATGAAAGTCACCCAGGCCCCGTCTCCGGCATCCCGGCCCAGCAGGCAAGACGATGCCGCGCTCGATGCATGGTATGCGGCCTCGGATGCGGGGAGCGACTGGGGACCTGCACCGGAACCGCAAGCGCCGCAACCTGTGGAGCCGCGCCCCGTCGATGAAAGCCACCTGATCAACGACACACAGCCTCCGGTCACCGCCGCTCCCGAAGTCCGTTAGCGGAACCTTGCTCGGCGTTCCCCGCTTATATCGAGATGGCGCAGGACGATCCCCCCGAAAAACCCGACAAGAGCACCGAGTGGGCGGAATTCCGCACGGACCTTGCCGAAGATCGCAACATCATGGCGATGGAGCGCACTTTTGCCGGCTGGATGCGAACGGCTTTTGCTGCAATTGGTATCGGCCTCGGCTTCAGGGCCCTGTTCGGCGCGTGGGACCCGTCATGGGTACCCAAGCTCATCGCAACGGTGTTCATTCTCGGTGGTGGGTGGCTCGCGGTAAAAGCAGAAAGGCGGGCATGCAAAACGCTGGCCCGCCTCGATACCCATAAATTTGAAGCCATCTCGACCCCGAACTTCCGTGCCATGGCCTATGCCGTGGCAGCTGGCTCGGTCGTCCTGAGCATCGGCCTCTGGGTGATGACCGACAACGGTTAGGTTCCGTCGCCCCGCAGACCGTCAGGCTTCTTGTCCTTGCCGTATTTGTCGACATTGTCGTCATGGTTCGGCTCGCCCTTGTAGGCATCCATGTCGATCCGGCCCGAGCTTTCCATGTCGCGCATGTGATCGATCGTGTCCTGCGTCGAATCGCCCATCAGACCGGACTTGTTGTCACCCTTGACGCTTTCGGTCGGCGAGGTGGTTTCGGTAGTGGTCGACTGCGCTTCCTCGGCGACTTCCTGCGCCTGGTTGCGGTGATCGTCCTGCTCGTCATTGTGCATTTCGGGCGCGAGATTGGCCATGCGCGCCTCCTTGCTTTCGCCGACGGGGGTGTTGGTTTTTTTGGTGTCGCTCATCGCGGGTGATCTCCTTTGGAGGGTCAACGGCGCGGCGGGTGCGGGGGTTCCGCTCTAATTGGGTGCGCGTAGCATATCCATGCTTCCCTTCGGCACAAGCCCTCACCCCACCCGGAGTCTTGGTAGGGTGCGGTAAGCGCATCCGCGCTTCCCTTGCTGTTCCATCCTGCTCCCCCTCCCGGAGTCTTGGGCGGGTGCGCTATCGACATCCGTCGATAGCTTGCGGCTGTTCCGTCCCACGCCCCCACCCGGCCACCCACGGCACGATACTGTTTGGGTGGCCGGGTGGGGGCGTGGGACGGAACAGCTAGGTCAGGACGGATGTCCTGACCGCACCTAACCAATAACGCTCACCTCGTCGCCACAGGCTCATCGCCCGAATAATCGTAAAACCCGCGTCCGGTCTTGCGGCCGAGCCAGCCGGCTTCGACATATTTCACCAGCAACGGTGCGGGGCGGTATTTCGCGTCGCGGGTTGTCTTGTAGAGCACCATGATGATGTCGAGGCAGGTGTCCAGCCCGACGAAATCCGCCAGCTGCAGCGGCCCCATCGGGTGATTGAGGCCGAGACGGCAGCCCTTGTCGATATCCTCGATCCCGGCCGTCGACTGGCCGAGTACGAAGACCGCTTCGTTAATCATCGGCAACAGGATGCGGTTGACCACGAAACCGGGCTCGTCCTGGCTCAGCACCACCTGCTTGCCCAGCCCTTCGGCGAAGGCCGTGATCCGGTCGGTCGTGGTCTGCGAGGTGGCGAGTCCTGGAATGACTTCGATCAGGCCCATCACCGGGACGGGATTGAAGAAGTGCAGGCCGATGAAGCGCGCCGGATCGGGCGAATAGTTCGCCATGCGCGTGATGGGGATGGAACTGGTGTTCGACGCCATGATCGCGTCGGGCGCCAGCACTTCGCCGGCCTTTTCGAAGATGGCCTGCTTGATTTCCTCCTTTTCGGTCGCCGCCTCGATGATGATGTCGGCGTCGGACATCGGCGCATAGTCGCCGACCGGCTTGATCCGCTTCAGCGTCGCTTCGGCATCGGCAATCTCGATCTTGCCCTTGCCGACCAGCTTGCCGAGTGCCTTGTCGATACCGGCATGCGCTTTCTCGGCGACTTCGAGGCCGACGTCCGCCAGCAGCACTCGCATGCCATGCGCAGCCACCGTCTGGGCGATGCCCGACCCCATCTGTCCGGCGCCGATAATGCCGATCGTCTTGCTCATCGAAAATTCCTTCGCACTTGCAGCAAAGCGCTTGCACTAGCGAAGGCGGCAGGGGCTGGCTAGCCGCGTTTCAGCGGTTCTGGCCCGGCACCCAATTGACGTCGTCCGCCCCGTCGCGATTGGCCACGCGGGCGAGCACGAAGAGATAATCCGACAGGCGATTGATATAGGCCAGCGCCTGCGGATTGGTGCGAACTTCGGCGGCCATGGCAGTCATCGCCCGTTCCGCGCGGCGGACGGCGGCTCGCGCGACATGCAAACGCGCCGCGCCCTCGCAGCCGCCGGGAAGGACGAAACTCGTCAGCGGTTCCAGACGTTCGTTCGCAGTATCGATCGCCTGCTCAAGCCATTCGACCTGCGAGGAAACGATCCGAAGCACCATCTCGGAGGGCGCGAAATCGTCGCCATCCACAGCTGGCGTCGCCAGATCCGCACCGAGATCGAACAGGTCGTTCTGGATACGGAACAGATCGTCGGCATGGCCGCTCTGCGTCAGCGCTATGGCTGCGTGGCCGAGCGCGCTGTTGGCTTCGTCCACCACACCGATCGCATCCATGCGCGCATCGTGCTTGGGCAGGCGCGATCCGTCGACGAGACCGGTTGTCCCATCGTCGCCGGTACGCGTGTAGATCTTGTTGAGCTTGACCATGTCGCGAGGCCCTGCCCGCGCTCAGTTCGCGATGGCGAGGATGATCGCGACCACCGCGATGGCCAGCGCCTGGTATTTGACGCGGGCGAACATCGCGCGGTTCTGCGCCAGTTGCATTTCGGTCGCATCGACCTGCTCGCCGCTTTCGAGATCGACCTTCGTGCTTTTCAAGAAAGCCACGATGCCGCGCACGAGGCTGACGACGACGAGGATCATGAGGACGACGAGGACGATGGCGAGGAATGTGTACATGGTGCCCCCGATTTAGGTGCTGGGGAGCGAAATACCAGCCGGAAAACGGTGCAAGCGCAGTTGCTCGGCAAGCAACAGTCCCTCTTCGCCGCCTTTTCTGCGGTCCGCGAGAGACGGCGAGCCGCGCCGCTTGGCGAGCTTCTTGCCGCTCTCGTCCATCAGAAGACCATGGTGGTGCCAGCGCGGCACGGGCAGGCCTAGCAATGCCTGGAGCAGGCGATGGACGTGGGTCGCGGGGAACAGGTCCTGGCCGCGTGTGACCAGTGTCACGCCGTCCGCCGCATCGTCGAGCGTGGCGGCGAGGTGATAGCTGGCGGGCGCATCCTTGCGCACGATCACGACATCGCCGGCCTCGCGCGGGTCCGCAATCCTGCGTCCGGCAACGCCGTCTTCCCATTCGAGATCGCCGGCCCGTGCCATCGCGCGATCGATATCGAGCCGTAGCGCCGCCGGTTTTGCAGGATCGAGCAAGCGGCCCTTGCAGGTGCCGGGATACACCAGGCCCTCCGGCCCCAGCCGCGGTTTAAGCGCTTCGATCTCGGTCCGTGTGCAGGTGCAGGGATAGAGCAATCCCGCCTCCAGCAACCTGCAGGCAGCCTCATCGTAGCTTTCCAGCCGGGTCGATTGCGCGGGCACTTCGTCCCATTCGAGTCCGAGCCATTCGAGGTCGCGCCGAAAGTCGTCGGCGAGTTCGGGGCGCGAGCGCGCGCCGTCGATATCCTCAATCCTCAGCAGGAATTTCCCGCCCCGCTCCCTCGCCAGATCGTGCGCGACGATCGCCGAATACGCATGCCCGAGATGCAGCGGACCATTGGGACTGGGGGCGAAGCGGGTAACGACCAAGCTGGCGATCCTCGGGACAAGTTTGTGGATAGCCTGTCTGTAACAGTCTTGACGCTTCACGATGCAAGTGCATTTTCAGATCCATCGGGAGGAGCGTGTCGCATGTTCAGGGCCGAACTACTGGAACGGGCCGCAAGGTTTCGAAGTAGCGCCGAGGATCCGACGCGCAATCTGCAGTCGTGTCCGTCCCTCGTCCTCAATGCCGACTATACTCCCCTATCCTACTACCCTCTCAGCCTGTGGCCCTGGCAGACCGCGATCAAGGCGATCTTCCTCGACCGGGTGGACGTGATCGCCAGCTACGAGCGCGAGGTCCATTCGCCCAATCTCGACATGAAAATCCCCAGCGTGATCGCGCTGAAGCAATATGTGAAGCCGAGCGAGTTTCCGGCCTTCACACGTTTCAACGTGTTCCTGCGCGACCGCTTCAGCTGCCAGTTCTGCGGGGACATGGTTAATCTGACCTTCGACCACGTGATCCCCCGGCGCCTCGGCGGCAAGACCACGTGGGAGAACATCGCGACCGCCTGCGCGCCCTGCAACCTCAAGAAAGGCGGGCGCACGCCGAAGCAAGCGAACATGCAGCTTTACGCCAAGCCGATCCGGCCGACCCACTGGCAGCTCCAACAGCACGGCAAGCAATTCCCACCGAACTACCTGCACGAAACCTGGCGCGACTGGCTCTATTGGGACATCGAGCTGGAAGAGTAGGACTGCTGGCGGTAGAGTCGCTGCCACAGCAGACACTCGAACATCGGAGTACGGCCACAAAAAGCGGCGCCGGTCCGAAGACCGACGCCGCCTGAATTCCAGCCAGCGTAGAGCTAGCCGAAAAGCTTATTACATCGCGCCTTCGTCGACGGCGTCTTCTGCTAGGTCGCCCATTTCGCCCATGGCGTCGGCTTCGGCGTCGAGAGCTTCTTCAGCTGCTTCGTCGCCCTGTGCTTCGGCGAGGTCGGCCTGCTCTTCAAGCAGGTCTTCCTGCGATTCGGCCTGCTGTTCGACCAGATCTTCCTGAGCTTCCTGCTCGCTTTCGGCACAGGCGCCGAGCGCTGCGAATGCGAAAGCCGAAGCGACGAGAGTTACGTGGTTGAATTTCATGAGGTATCCCCTTGATTCTGCTTAATGTGGCAGGTGGCGCAATTGTGGCGAAAATAAGGAGCCCGGTCAAATCCGAAATGCGGGATTGCGACGAAGCGAGGTCTGGCTGTTCACGTGACCGCAGCCCGTTCGCGAAATTCCGCGCGCTGCCATTCCCCGGTCTCGAGCACCTCTGCCAAGTGCCGAACGGCTTCGGCCATGTCCGCAAACCGCAGATAAGCGGGCGCGAAGCCGAAGCGCAGGATGTCGGGATCGCGAAAATCACCGATCACTCCGCGGGCGATCAGCGCTTGGCAGAGGGTATAGGCTTCCGGATGGCGGAACGATAGCTGGCTACCCCGCAGCGCAGGATTTGTCGGGCTCACGAGGTCCAGATCGAGTTCCGCTTCGGCGAGACACTGCCGGAAGAATTCGGACAAGGCCTGCGACTTTGCATGGAGCCGCTCGACGCCGATTTCGGCGATCAGGTCTACCCCGACCTCCAGCGCCGCGAGGCCGAGGATGCCGGGGGTGCCGCAGAGCAGGCGATCGACGCCCGGTGCGGGTTCGTAATCGTCGCTGAAGGCAAACGGACGGGCATGCCCCATCCATCCGCTCAGGGGCTGGCGCACAGCACCGTGATGCCGCTCGGCGGTGAACGCATAGGCCGGTGCGCCAGGGCCGCCATTGAAGTATTTGTAACCGCAGCCGACGGCGAAGTCCGCTTCGCAAGCATTCAGATCGACCGGGAGTGCGCCGCCCGAATGCGACAGGTCCCACAGCACCAGCGCGCCCGCCTGGTGCGCGGCTTCGGTCAGCGCGGCCATGTCGAACAGCTCGCCGGTCTTGTAATGGGCATGGGTCAGCAGCAGGAGCGCGACATCGTTATCCAGCGCGTCGATCAGGTCGTCGCGCGATGCCAGCCTCCGCTCGGCGAGGCCCTGCGCCTCCAGCCCTTCGATCATGTAGATATCGGTGGGAAAATTGCCCGGCTCGCTCAACACGACCTTGCGGCCGGGGCGCATCATCAGCCCCGCGCTGATCAGCTTGAACAGGTTCGCGGAGACGCTGTCGGCAACTATCACCTCATGCGGCTGCGCGCCGATCAGCGGCGCGATCTTCGCGCCGACGCGCTGCGGCAGATCGATCCAGCCGGCGGCGTTCCAGCTGCGGATCAGCCCCTCGCCCCACTCGCCCTGTACGACCTCCGCCATCCGGGCGGGCGTCGCTTTCGGCAGGCAGCCGAGCGAATTGCCGTCGAGATAGATCACGCCGTCGGGCACATGGAACCGTTCGCGATATCGGGCTAGCGGGTCCCCGGCGTCGAGAATGCGCGCGCGCGCGATCATTCTGCCAGCTCCCGCAGGATCGCGCGGCACAGGCCCGCGTCGCCGCCCGCCACTTTCAGCGGCAGCGCAACCAGCTCGTAGCGCGCCTCCGGAACGTCATCCAGCACCAGCCCTTCGAGGATGCGCATGTCGTGATTTAGCACCGCCTGGTGTGCCGCCATCGTCTTGCTGTCCTGCGGATCGACGCTCGGCGCGTCGGTACCGATCAGCTTGACGCCCTGCAGCGCGAGCCATTCGATGGTTTCGGCTGCAATCGCCGTAAAGCTGCTGTCCCACTCGTCGTGCGGGAAGCGCTTGAAGGTGCGGAACAGCACGCGGTCGGCGCTTTCGATATGCGGCAAATCGCCGACATCGACCTCGCCGCCGGTCACGCCCGTCGCGTCCACGACCAGGCACTCGCCGATATAGGGGTCGAGTTCCACGCTCGCGATGTCCGGCGCATCGGCGGAGTAATGCAGCGGCGCATCGCCATGCGTGCCCGAATGGGTGCTCATGGTCATCCTCCCGACATTGACCGGCGATCCGTCCTCCATCTTCCACGTCCGCTCGAAGGCGAAGTCGGTATCGCCGGGCCAGACGGGCAATCCCGGGCGGAGCGTTTGCGAAATATCCCAAATCCGCCGCTTGCTGCGCCACGAGCTCATATCGCTGTCCTCACACTGAGCAGTTCCGGGAAGAAGGCGGCCTTCAGCACGCTAGCCAAATAGGGTACGCCGGGCGTACCGCCGGTGCCCTTCTTGAAGCCGATGATGCGTTCGACCGTCTTCAGATGGCCGAAGCGCCAGCGCTGGAAGTGATATTCGAGATCGACCAGCTTTTCGGCCAGTTCGTATAGATCCCAGTGCTCCTGCGGATCGCGGTAGATTTCCGCCCACGCTGCTTCGACCTCGCGAGAATGGTCCCACGCCGCATCGACCGGCCGGTCGAGCACACCCTGCGGTATATCGAAGCCGCGCCGCGCCAGCAGGGCCACCGTTTCGGCATAGATGCTCTTGCGCGCCAGTTCCTCGCGCAGTTCCGCCGCGACCTCCGGCGTCGCCTCGTGCATGGTCACCATGTCGGGCTTCCGGCCACCGAGCATGAATTCCATCATCCGGTACTGCGCGCTCTGGAAGCCGCTAGAGCTACCGAGATAGGGGCGGATGGTCGAATAATCATGCGGGGTCATCGTGCTGAGCACGTCCCAGCTCTGGATCAGCTGCCCCTGCGCACGGGCCACACGGGCGAGCATCTTGAAGGCGGGGCGCAACCGGTCGGCAATGATGCAGGCGCGCGCTTCCTCGAGCTCGTGGAGGCAAAGCTTCAGCCAGAGTTCGCTGGCCTGGTGGACGATGATGAACAGCATCTCGTCATGCGCGTCGGAGGCTGGATGCTGCGCCGCCAGGATGCGCCCGAGATCGAGATAGCCGGAATAGGTAACGTCTTGCGCCATGCCTGCGCCCTAGCGCGCATTCGCGTCCTGCGAAACTGCGGGGGCGAAACGATCGCGGCGAAACTACTGGTCGATCACCATGGTGTGCGGATGATGCTTGTCGAGATGCTTCTTCACAATCCGCAGGTTCCGCGTATTCGAACGGAAGACGAGGTCGAAGGCGTCACCGACGAGGGGGACCGCACCCACAGCGCTGTCGAACGCGATATTTCCGGCCATCCGCCACAGCTTCCACTTCGGGATGCCGAGATTGCGGGCTTCCCAGACGATGTAGGCTCCCATTGCTGCGGTCACAACGTCGCCGATGACCGGGACAAGTCCGACAATGGAGTCCAGTCCGACGGGATATTTCGTGCCCGGGATGGTGAAGCTGCGTTCGAGCAGGTGCTCCATCGCCTCGATACGCTTGCGGATCGACACGGGGTCGTTGCCGGTCGGCAGCTCGATGCCCATCGGGCGCAGGGGCTTAGGTCCTTCGGCCATGCGTTCTAGATGGGAGCGCGCGTCAGCGGGAACAAGGGATGGACGTTCCAGCGGTTTTCGAGAAATCCGTCGACTTCGCCGCGCACCAGCGACCACCGGATCGGCGCACCAAGCGGGATGTAGGTGTTGGCCGCGAGCAATGCCATCTCGGCTTCGGCGAGATAGGACTCCTCTTCGGCCAGATTGCGCGCGTCGACCCCCAGCCCGACGAGATAATCGACATCTTCGAGGCATACCGAGGCAGAGACCTGGCAGTTGAACTGGTTGAGGAACCAGCGCGCTGCGCCGTAGCGCGCAACCCGGTCGCGCAGCGCAAGGTCCGCCTCGCGCCGGTTGCCACTGCGCGAACTGGCCACTCCGATCGTCGCAAAATCCCGCGCCAGCGCTTCGAAGAGCAGGTCGGAGCCGGGACCTTCCGGCAACCAGATCGACACCGTCGGCGCGTCTGCTTCACCAGCGCGCCATTGCTGGACGCGCGCGGACGCCGCTGCGCGACGTTCATCGATGGACAGGCCCTCCCACCGTTCCGGCACTGTGCCCGTATCGCCCGGCAGGCCCGGCGATACGATCCGCGTGGTGGGAATCCAGCCGCCGATATTGAAGGCACTCATCAGGCTAGACCGGTCGATTGCCATGGCCAGCGCTTCGCGGTTTTCCGCCTCGGCGAGAAAACCGCGGCGGCGCTGGATATCGAGGCCAAACAGGCCGAGCGCCGCGTCGAGCCGGATCGTGCCGCGGCTGAGCGGTCCGACATCCGCCAGGGGAAGCGATGCCAGGTGCCCACCCAGCACCAGTTCGTATTGCCCGTCGGCAAAGCCTTGCGTGGCTGTTCGGGCATCGACGGCAGAAACTTTGACAGCAGCGAGACCTTGGTCCCAGTCTGGCTGGCTCGGCAGGCCGCGGCTTTCAGGCGGCATCGCCTCCAGCAGCACGCCGCCGTCCTCGCTACGCACCGTCATCGGCCCTGCTTGCGTCCCCTCCAACACCAATCCCAGTTCAGGCTGGGCGAGGAGCTGCAACAGATCCGGCATCGCGCCCCGGAGGCGGATTTCGATGACCCGCCCGGTCATGGCCCGCACCTCCCGGATTTTTTCAAGGTCGAGCCCGAGTGAGGTGCCTTCGAGCCGGCGCAGGGTCGAAACGAGATTATCGCGCACCGCCTGCGCGGTCAGGCGAGTCCCGTCGGGCAAGTCGAATTCGCGAATGCGGAAGATGTAGCTCGATCCGTCGTCGGTGACGATCCAGCGTTCGGCGATCGCCGGAACGACCGCTCCGTTGGCTGACAGGGCGACCAGGCCCTGCGATTGCGCTGCGCGAACATGCTGCGCGGCGGGCCCGAGCCTAAGCCCATCGGCATCCAGTTCGCCCTCGCTCGAAATGAACGCGACGTCGACGACACCGTCATCGATCCCCCTCGAACAAGCCGCGAGGAGAATCGTCGCGAGGAGAGCGAAGGCGATGCGCATGGCTTCCGCCTAGCAGGCAGATATGAATGCGTCAGCCGCGAGTTTTGCGCGGTCGAAAGTGAACTGACGACCGCGCTCAGACGACCCGCAGTGGCCCATCGCGATGCCTGGGAGCGGCCCCAATCGGCCGGGTAAACCGCGGACTGCTGGTTTCCTCCGCGCAACCGACGGGAGCGCGGGCGACGCGGGGATCGATTTCGGTATCGAAAGAGACCCCGAAACGGTCCCCCTGCACCCAAGCGACGGCGCCCTTCACCGCATCGAGATTGCGCAATTTGATACTGAGGCGTTCGCCGCGGCCGGTCGAAATCGGGGCTTCTGCCATCATGCCCCCGGCAGACAGATTACGAACTTTCACCCGGACCGGATCGGCCCGGCCCTCGAACTCCAGTTCAGCAAAGAGAAACAGGCTGTCACGGCTGACATTTCTGGTTTCCACCGATTGCATTGCTGGTTTCGACTCCATTTTTGCGCTTGTTGTCCGACATCGGATGCCGGTCGATGGCGGATAGGCGCTAACGGTTAACAGTCGGCAAAGGATTGCCTTGGAAAAAATCAGTCGTCGCGGGAAATTTTCTCGCGCCGTTCATGCGCTTCCTGCGCTTCGACGGTCATGGTCGCAACGGGGCGCGCAATCAGCCTTTTCAAGCCGATCGGATCGCCGGTCACCGCGCAATAGCCATATTCGCCTGCGTCGATCAGCCGAAGGGCGGAATCGATCTTGGAGATCAGCTTGCGCTGGCGATCGCGGGTCCTGAGTTCGATACCCCAATCGGTTTCCGACGAGGCACGGTCATTAAGGTCGGGTTCGCGGATCGGGCCGTCCTGCAGCGATTGCAAGGTCTGGCCGGCGGCATCGTGGATCGACTTCTTCCAGTCGAGCAGCAACACGCGGAAATAGTCGAGCTGGCGCTCGGACATGTATTCTTCGTCTTCGCTCGGCGTATAGTTTTCGCCGATCGAAGCCTTCGCTTCCGCGAGTCTTTTTTCCGTGTCGCCATCAGCCCGTGAGGCCATTCGCTTTCTCACCCAAATTCTGCTCTCGGATCGCCGCCGTCCTGCAGGCCCGGATGTTTACAGTGCCTCGCCGTTCCGATGGGCGCGGCCTATAGGCAAGCGCCCCTACGCATACAAGCGGCAATCCCGACCTGTCCGACGTTCGCTTTCCCGACGGTGCAAAAGCGCACCCGCCAGCTGGCTGCGCACAATTATTCGCCGCCGCGTTAACCTTTTATTGACCATAATTCGCGAACCCATGGAGACCGGCAGGGGGCCGGAAACGGAATTGGGGGAATGACGATGGCACTGATCGGTATCGAAGGTGGCGCTGGCAGGATCGAACAGGGCGCGGAGGCGACGAACCTGATCGCCCGCTCGCTCGAAGCCTATGCGAACGGAAACATCGATGCGCTCTATGCGCTGGGGGTCGCCTTTTCGACCGGAAGCCACGGTTGCAACTGCGACATGATCGAAGCGCACAAATGGTTCAATATCGCCGCGTCCAAGGGTCATGAAGAGGCCGCCTGGTGCCGCGCCGACGTTTCGGACGAGATGACCGCGCGCGAAATCGCCGAAGCGCAGCGCCGCGCCCGCGAGTGGTTGACCGATGGTCAGCGCAAGGTCGCCTGACGCTCAGCCCTTCCTGAATGGCGTGCGAGCCTGAAGATAATTGCGGTCCGCCGCGACGCCCGCCCGTTCCCGCTCGAGGAAGTCCGCGACCGCCTCGCGGAATCCCGGATCGGCGATCCAGTGGGCGGAAATCGTCTCGACCGGTTCGTAGCCGCGCGCCAGCTTATGCCCGCCCTGTGCGCCGGCTTCCACTCGCGAGAGGCCCAGCTCGATCGCCGCGTCGATCGCCTGATAATAGCACAGCTCGAAATGCAGGAAGCGGATATCGCGCGAGCAGCCCCAGTAGCGGCCGTAAAGCGCATCGCCCCCGATAAAGTTTAGCGCTCCTGCGACCGGCTGCCCCTCCCGCAAAGCCAGTACCAGCAAAAGCCGGTCACCCATTCGCTCCGAGAAAAGGTCGAAGGCCTCGCGCGTCAGATAGGGCCGCCCCCATTTGCGCGCGCCAGTGTCCTGATAGAAATACCAGAAGGCATCCCAGTGTTCGGGCGCGATCTCCGCGCCCTGCAAGCGAACGATCTCCACTTCGCTTTGCGCCGCAGCGCGTTCTTTGCGCAGATCCTTGCGCTTGCGCGACGCGAGGCTGGCGAGAAAGTCGTCGAAATCTTCGAAACCGCGATTGTGCCAGTGGAACTGGATATCGGATCGCAGCATCCAGCCGGCATCCTCGAAGAAAGCATGCTGGTCCGGCTCGATGAAAGTCGCATGGGCGGAGGAGAAGCCGTTCTGGAGGCAGAGTTGCTCGGCGGCCGACAATAGCGGCGCTGCCAGCGCGTCGTCCGACAGCAGCAGCCGCGGGCCGGTGGCCGGCGTGAATGGCGCGGCGATCTGGAGTTTGGGATAATAGCTGCCCCCTGCCCGCTCGTAAGCATCGGCCCAGCTGTGATCGAAAACATATTCCCCTTGGCTGTGGCTTTTCAGATAGGCCGGCATCGCAGCGAGCAGCGGACCGTCTTCCGCCGAGACGACTATCGGCGCGCTCTGCCAGCCGGTGCCCGCACCGACGCTGCCCGAATCCTCCAGCGCGGTAAGGAATTCGTGGCTGACGAAGGGATTGTCGCCGGCCAGAGCGTTCCATTCCGCCTTTTCGAATGCCCCGACCGAACCCGCGACCCGGGCAGCGAGTTCGGAATCGCGATCGCTCACCCGATCCCCTCGCCTTCTGCGATCAGCGCGTCGGCATTGGCTTGCGCGCGCTTTGCCAATTCCGGGGTGCTGACGGTCCATGTCGCTATCGGCAGGCCCGCTTCGCGCAAGGCCGTAACCATCGGATTGGGGAGCGCCTCGACATGATAGGCGAGGAATTCGGGCTTGGCCGCCCACAGCGCCAAGTGCCGCTGCCAGGCCTTCTGGGTATAGCCCTTGTCATCCTCGCGCATGACCAGCCCCTGCACCGTCTGCGGGCCGTTCTTCCTAAACCAGCGCGATACACGGACGTCGAAGCTCATCACGGCGTGCAGGCCGTCATAGCTTGCGAGGCACTCGGCGACAGCCTCGCAGCTTCGCTCGACGTCGTAGCCGCGCTTCGACTTGATCTCGATAAGGATCGGCACCCTGCCTTCGACCAGATCCAGCAATTCCTTGAGAGCGATCGGCGGCTCTTCGCCTTCCAGATAGCTCAGCGCCCTCCATTCTACGGCGGTTAGGCTGGCGGATTTCTCCGGCCGCCCGATCAGGCGCATGAAGTCCCAATCATGAAACACCATGGCGACGTCGTCGGCGCTGCGCTGGATGTCGCATTCGATGCCGAAGCCCGAAGCGATTGCGGCGCGAAAGGCGCTGGCGGAATTCTCGACGCGGCCTGCACCATGCAAGCCGCGATGGGCATAGGTCCAGTCGGCCAGCCAGCCGACCCGTGCCGGGTCCGGCTGCGGAACGAAGCGGTGATCAAGCCTTGAGAGCAATGATCGCATCGACCTCGACTGCCGCGTCGAGCGGAAGCACAGGCACGCCGACCGCTGCGCGGGCATGGCGCCCACAATCGCCGAACACTTCGTACATCAAATCGCTAGCGCCGTTCACAACCTGAGGCTGCTGGGTGAAGTCGGTGGTGCTGGCAACAAAACCGCCGAGCTTCACCACCCGCTCTACTTTCTCAAGCAGATCCGCTTCGCTCAATTGCGCGAGGATCATCAGCCCGCAGGCGCGCGCCGCCTCGCGTCCCTTTTCGAGATCCACATCCGCGCCGAGCTTGCCCGTCACGACCTTGCCCGCAACGAAGGGCAGCTGGCCGGACACATGAGCCACGCCGCCATGAACGACGATCGGCTTGTAGCTGGCCACTGGAGCCGCGGCTTCCGGCAGGACAATCTTCAGTTCCTCGAGGCGTTCGGCAATGCTCATGCGGGTTCCCTTTCCAGTCGCTCCATCAGCCAGGGCAAGGCATGCTCCCACGTGTCGATCCGCGCGTCGGCATGGCCCGATTTGTGCGCGCAATCGATGTGCGGGGCGATCATCGGTTCACCGCAGAGATGAAGGGTGGTGATGTCGCCCAGCGTCTCGCGCGCCGAGCGGTGATGCTGCGCCAGATCGTCGATGAAAATCGCCTTGCTCGGCTGGTACTCGGCGAGGATCGCCTGCAGTGCCGGTCCCTTCGGGCCCTGGTTGGTGAACACCCGCGCTTCCAGGCCGTGATCGGCGAGCTGCTCGCGGCGCATCTCCTGCCGCTTGTCAACCAGATTGGTAAGCACCACCACGTCTGCCTGGCCGGCCAGTGCGTTGAGTCCGTCGATCGCGCCGGGGATCGGCGTCTGGCGGTGCATTTCGGTATCGAAGAACCCGCCCAGCTTGCGCCAGATCTCTTCTTGCGGGAGCACTTCTCCGCTATCCTGCCAGCGCAGCGCATTGCCGAAGTCGTTGCCCTCCATGCGGAATTCGACGCCCTGCGTTTCGGCGAGCCAGTCGCGGAAGGGCGAGACCATATAAAGCAGCACCTCGTCGCAATCGGAGATGATCAGCGGGCGGCTCATGCGGACAGCTCCCTGTGGGCGGCGATAAGGGCTTCGGGCGTGGTCTGCAGATTGTCCGCCGCCAGCACGAGGTCGGGTTCGTGATTGGCGAGGAATTCCAGCACGGCGGCCTGCACGGCGCGGTCTTCGATCCCGTGGCGCAAATGGTCCGGCGTCAGGCCGGTCAGCGAAAGCAGCCTGTCCGCCCGTGCTTCGTCGGCCAGCGCCCAGCCGAGCGCTTCCAGCGCCAGCACTTCGGGGGCCCGGGTCTCGTCGTGTCTGCTCGATGTCTCGCGAATGATTGTCACGTCCTGTCGTTTTCCATATGGCGCAGCCCCAAGGCAAGGAGGCATCGCCGCGTGGCAAAGAGAATTCTGGTTGTCGAGGACAACGATCTCAATCGCAAGTTGTTCTGCGATGTCCTCAAAGCCAACGGCTACGAAGTCGTTCCCGTCGCCGACGGATCCAACGTGGTGGCGACGGCGAAGAAATTCACCCCCCATCTCGTCATTATGGATATCCAGCTGCCGAATATCAGTGGGGTCGACCTGATCGCCCAGCTCAAGCGCGACGCTGCGATGGCGGAGGTTCCGGTGCTCGCCGTCACCGCCTATGCGGGCAAGGGCGATGAAGAACGTATTCGCGAAGCAGGGGCGGCGGATTACCTGGCCAAACCTGTCTCGATCACGCCGTTCATGGCCAAGGTACGCGGGCTTATCGCGGACTGATCCGCGTCCACCGGCGCGCGCGAAACCTTGACAAAGACCCCGTTAGACCGCTTTGCCGCGCGTCTATAACGCAGCACCGAAGCTGCCCATCAACAGAATTGGACCACCCGTATGGACCGCGCCGAAGTCGACACCAAAATCCGCTCGCTGATCGAGCCGTTCAACAAGAAGGGCGTCACGATCACGGAGGACACGACCTTCCAGAACGACCTCGAATTCGACAGCCTGACGGTCATGGATTTCGTCGCCGAGATCGAGGACGAGTTCGACATCATCATCTCGATGAACCAGCAGGCCGAGATCGAAAATTACGGCCAGCTGGTCGACGCCGTGACCAAGCTGCAGGCCGACTGATGAGCGAAGGTATCAGCCAGCCGGATCAGCCGCAGGCGATCGAGGGCGAGGGGAAAGACCTGTTCTCCAAGTTCGACGACGTCATCGCCTTGCGTGAAGGCTTGCTGTCGAGCGGGCAGGAAGACCCGTTCAACCTGGTCATGGAAAAGGTCCTCTCGCCCACCCGTGCGATTTGCAACGGGCGCGACACCATCCTGCTGGGCACCTACAATTACATGGGCATGACCTTCGACCCCGACGTGGTCGAAGCGGGCAAGCAGGCGCTGGCCGATTTCGGAACCGGCACCACCGGCAGCCGCGTGCTGAACGGGACGTACCAGGGCCACAAGGAAGTCGAGCAGGCGCTGATGGACTTCTACGAGATGGACCATGCGATGGTGTTCTCGACCGGATACCAGGCCAATCTCGGGATCATCAGCACGATTGCGGGCAAGGGCGATTACATCGTCCTCGACATCGATAGCCATGCCAGCATCTGGGACGGCTGCGCGCTGGGCCAGGCCGAAGTCGTGCCGTTCAAGCACAACGATATCGAGGCAATGGAAAAGCGCCTCAAGCGCATTCCCGAAGGCGCGGGCAAGCTGGTCATCCTGGAGGGCGTCTACTCGATGCTCGGCGATGTCGCGCCGCTGACGGAGATGGTCGCGGTGGCGAAGAAATACGGCGCGATGGTGCTGGTCGACGAGGCGCATTCGATGGGCTTCATCGGCGACAACGGCCGCGGCGTAGTCGAGGATGCGGGCGTGATCGACGATGTCGATTTCATCATCGGCACCTTCTCCAAGAGCGTCGGGACGGTGGGTGGGTTCTGCGTCTCGAACCATCCCAAGTTCGAAATCATGCGCCTCGTCTGCCGTCCCTATGTGTTCACCGCCTCGCTGCCGCCCAGCGTGGTCGCGACCGCCTGCACCTCGATCCGCAAACTGATGCACGGATCGAACAAGCGCGCGCATCTGTGGGAGAATTCGAAGGCGCTGCACAAGGGCTTGAAGGACCTCGGCTTCAAGCTGGGCACCGAGGAACCGCAGAGCGCCATCATCGCGGTCATCATGCCCGATCTCGAACAGGGCGCGCAGATGTGGGAAGCGCTGATCCAGGGCGGCCTTTACGTGAACCTCGCGCGGCCCCCGGCCACGCCCGCCAATATGACCCTGCTGCGCTGTTCGCTCTGCGCCGAACACAGCGAGGAGGAAGTCGGCGAGATCCTGTCGATCTTCGAACAGGCAGGCAAGCAGGTCGGTATCATCTGACCGGTCAAACCCGCATGAACCACGCCTGACCGCGGGTTCAGAACGAGTTCAATGCCTGCCCCCCAGACCGTTTCCAACGAATTCAGGAGATTACGGGATCGGACTATCCAAACGAACAGCGGTGGCGGTTGTTGCCGGCACCACCTTGCTCGGCGCCTGCAGCGTCGGATCCTACGGCGGATTGTCGGTCGGTAGCGCCGGATATTACG
>JAPYPR010000011.1:35202-82462 GCA_029937545.1 Erythrobacter sp.
GCCTGCAGCGTCGGATCCTACGGCGGATTGTCGGTCGGTAGCGCCGGATATTACGACGATCGCTATTACAACGACGGCTATTACGGCTGGTACGACGACTTCTATTATCCGGGCACCGGCTATTTCGTGTACGACCGGGACCGCCGTCGCCATCGCTGGAATGCGCGCCAGCAACGCTATTGGCTGGCCCGTCGCGCTCAGATCCGCGACCAGCGCAGCCTGCGCGCCAATTGGGACCGGTGGGAACGTCGCGCTGAACGTCGGGCAGATCGACGCGAACGCTATCGCGACCAGCGCCGTGCAGAACGACGCCGCGACTATCGCCAGGAGCGCAGAGCCGAACGCCGCCGCGAATACCGGCCGAAACAGCGGGCCGAGCGCCGCCGCGAAATTCGCCGCGAACGCCGTCAGGAAGCCCGCCGCGATTATCGCCAGCAGCAGCTTGCGGAACGCCGCCGCGAGGCTCGCCAGGAAGCGCGGCAACGCGTCCGCCAGCAGCAGCGTCAGCAAGCGCGCCAACAGGCCCGGCAGCGCGCCGGTCAGGAAGCCCGGCGCGATCGCCGTCAGGGAGCGCGCAGGGTCCAGCGCCGCGACCGGGGCGAGAGGCGCAGGAATCGCCGCCGCGACGACGACTGATCGAACAACGCGAAAGGGCGGCCATAACGGTCGCCCTTTTTCTTTTGGTGGGTCCTGTAAATTGAAGGATAAGGGTTCGGACCGTGATGTAGGAACGGGCGGAACCCTATCCCTTGCCGCTCGCTAGGAAGGGCGAAAGGAGTTTCCCAATCATGACCATCACAAAACACGGCAGCGCCACTTACGAAGGCTTCGGCAAGGACGGCAAGGGCCACGTCTCGACCGGCTCCGGGGCCCTCGCCGCCCAGCCCTACGGCTTCCAGACCCGCTTCGAGGACAAGGCCGGGACCAATCCGGAAGAACTCATCGCGGCGGCCCATGCCAGCTGTTTCACCATGGCCCTGTCGTTCAAGCTGGCGGAAGCCGGGCATACCGACGGTAGCGTCACCACCAGTGCCGACGTCAGTCTGGAGAAGGACGGCGACGGATTCACGGTGACCAAATCGGCGCTGTCCACCAAGGGCAAGGTTCCCGGAATGGATCAGGCGAAGTTCGAGGAACTGGCCGCCGATGCCAAGGCGAATTGCCCGATCTCGAAACTGCTCAATGCCGAGATCACGCTGGAGACCAAGTTCGAAGTATGATTACTGTATGGCCCGGCCGGACGCGATGTCCGGCCGGGCCCTTCGTCAGGCGGCCTCGGGTGCCGCCTCCTCTCCAACCGGTTCGCATATCTCTTTCTTGTTCTCCGGAAAGAACGGCCACAGCAATTGCTGGCCGAGCGTTGCCGGGGCGAGGTTCTCGACGCCATAGCTCTGCGGATAGGTGCGCGTGATCTTCGCGGTGCCGAACAGCACGTCCCAGAAGAACAGCAGGTTTCCGTAGTTCCCCTTGTACTGCACCACCGGATCGTCCGCATGGCGACCATGGTGGGCATGGTGCGTGGCTGGCGTCGAGATCGTGCGCTCCACCACCCACATGACGGGCAAAAGCCAGCCGATCCGGTCGAGCGGCTTGTCCCAGGCGACATCCGAATGCGCGCCGGTGATGACTAGCAGCTTCACCACGATGTAGCCCGCATAGACCCAGCCGAGCCCGAGCCAGATCAGCACGCCCGAGACCCACAAGCTCGGCATCAGCGCGTAGTAAATCACGTTGTTCCGGTAGACGAGCCGCACGCTCATGTAGCGCGCGTTGTGATGGGCGCGGTGGAGGTTGTAGAGCCAGTGCGTCGAATGGCTCGCGCGATGCCACCAGTATTGGAGCATGTCGTCCGCGACGAGAAACAGAGCAATCGCGGCAAAGACGTTTAACCCCGATAGCGCGCCGGCATAGTGCGGGGCGAGCATGTCGGCGATGGCGCCTGCCGAAAACAAAACTGCGGGCTGGGCCACCGCCAGCAGCATGGTCATGCTGACCGCCTCGACGATCCCGTCGTCGCGGGTCTGCTCTACCTTGCCGAACAGGTTCGAGCGCTACAGTTCGAGCGCGGCATAACCGAAATAGATCGCGACGATCGCCAGGGTGGAGGTGGGCATTGCGGGTCTCCGACAAAATTGCGTGTGCTTGTCGATTCCCGGGATAGCCTTTACCGAAGCGAAAGAATGTCGGGATTTTTACAATCTGCTGCGACTCGGCGATCGCTGTCTGCGCCGATGTTGTTCGCCAGCCTCGACACCGGGCTTCAGGCACATCTGAAGCGCGGGGCGCGGCGGCGGCAATTCACCGAGGGGCAGATCATCCAGCAGCGCGGTCAGGTGGCCGACGGCTTCTAACTGATCGAGGAGGGCGCGGTCATGGTCGGCCAGTTCGGACGCGACGGCGATTTCCGCGCAGTCGCCCTGCTCGGCCCGGGCGATTCCTATGGCGAGCTGGCCGTCTTCGCGCAGAGGCCACGGATCGTCGATGCCGTGTCGCGCGGGGAAAGCCGGTTGCGGCTGATCGGGGCGAAGGCCTTCCTCGACGCGCTGGGCAATTACCTCGCCTCGATGCGCGCGCTGCTCGGCGCGCTGTCGGAGCAGTTGCAGGATACGCTGGGTCAGCTGGCCGGAATGCGGCGCGGCACTAATCCGGCGCGCATGGCGGGACTGCTCGCCAATATGGCCGGGCCGGGCGACGGGCCTGCGAGCGTCGCCATCACGCAGCAGGAGCTTGCCGAGCTGCTCGGCATCACCCGCGCCACGGCAAATGCGGCGCTGAGCGAGTTGCAGAAACGCAAGCTGGTGACGCGCGGCTACCGCAGCATCGCGATCCCCGACCGCGCGGCGCTGGCGCTGTTTGCGCTGGAGTGAGCGACAGGGAAGAGGCTGCTCTTGGGTGGAAAGCGCTTACTTCAGGTATGCTGCGACACTACGCTGAGCGTCATCCCATCGCCTGTAGCTGTCCACTCGGCGTTTGCTCCTAGCGAGTTCGCAAGCGAGTGAATCACCCTGGTACCCAGTCCGGATTTTGCCATTGCCCGCTCCGCATCCAACTTGGTCGCTGCCCCGTTATCGCGGCATACAATCGACCACGATCTGGCATCGCTTTTAATTTGCACGTTGATGGTCCCTGTCCCATCCATCGAGCCGTGCTTCACACTATTAGACACGAATTCATTCACAATTAGGAGCAGAGCATTCGCCAACTGAGGGGTTGTCTCGATAGCTTCAACTTCAATCACCAACGTGACAGCTTCCGGGATAAGGTATCGAAGGTCTGTCTGTACTCGTTCGAACAACGATTTCAGGTCGATATGGCCACCGGCTTCCAGCTCGTGCAATTCAGCGTGAAGCGAAGCTAGAGATCGAATGCGAGTGCTTGCGTCCTCCAGTTCCAGCCTAAGCACGTCAAGAGATGTTCTACGGGCTTTCATTGAGAACATTGCGCCGATCGAGGCCAACGAGTTCTTTACACGATGATCCACCTCCCTTCGCAGCACACGCTCATCTTCGAGAGCAACCCGGAGATTGAGTTCACGCATTACGTGTTTCGATAGGACCGTCAAAATCTTACGCTGGCGATCGGTGAGGGTTCGCGGTTTGTGGTCGAGTACACACAGGGTTCCCAATGGTAGACCGTTCGCCCCCTTGAGAACTGCTCCCGCATAAAAACGAAATCCTGGTTCTGATGTGCACAGGGGGTTGTCCGCCATACGTTCATCTCGAAGCGTATCGGGTATCTCTACGAAATCGCCCTGAAGGATGACGTGGCCACATAAGCTCGTTTCGATGGGCGTGGACCTTACGCCGAGGCCGACCTCGGCTTTGAACCACTGACGTCCCTCGTCGATGAAGTTCACGACCGAAACAGGTGTCTCGCATATATCGGAGGCGATCTCGACTAGCTCATCGAAATCCTTTTCCCTCTCGGTGTCGAGAATACCGTAACGGCGAAGCTCCGTTAGGCGCTCCTCTTCCTTAGGGTGAAGGCTGGGTTTCATCCGGGCGTTCTAGCATAGACACAGGAGTTGGGAACTGCGCTAGTTGTCGGCAATCGGGTCGTTAGCGGTCAACCCGCGCTCCGGCTCACTCCTCAAGCCCTCGGATTGACTTCGCTCACATTCGCGCACGGTCCGCCGTCCTCGTCCTCGCTGCCGCCGAGCTGGGTCAGCACCAGGATGCCGCCGACCACCAGCAGCACGAACACCGTCGTCACTGTGCCGAGGTATTTGTCGATCACCCGCTTGATCGGTGCGCCGAAGACGCGGAACAATATGCCCACGGTCATGAAGATCAGCGCGCGGGCGAAGAGGCTGGAGAGCACGAAGGTGACGAGGTTCATGCCGACGAAGCCGGCGGTGATCGTCAGCAGCTTGAACGGCACCGGCGTCGCGCCGGCGATCAGGATCGCTTCGAAATCGTACTCGCGCAGATGGCAGGCGGCGACCGGGAACGCCTCGGTCAGGCCGAGCGTGCCGATCAGCCATACCCCGACCGTATCGTAGAGCCCCCAGCCGATCGCATAGCCGAGCAACGCACCCGCGACCGAGGACAGCGTGGCGATCACCGCAAAGCGGATCGCCTTGTTCGGCTCCGCCAGGCACATCAGCCCGAGCAGCGGGTGCGGCGGGATCGGAAAGAAGCTCGATTCGACGAAGCAGAAGAACGCCAGCCACCATTCCGCATGGGGGTGCGAGGCCTTTTCCATGGTCCATTCGTACAGACCGCGCAGCGGTTTCATGAGCATGATGTTGGCAGGACCCCAGGCGTTTCCGACATGCGCCCGACTAGGCGAGCGCAACGCTGTTGGCAATGATCTCGGCGCGAACCTATTTGGCACTTTTTTATTGACATCGTGACGCTGTTTGGGTACATACAAAGAACATCGCGATAGTGTGATTCACCAGCCAGCAGCGTTTCGAAAGGCGGCGGCGACCATCAGGTCGCGGCCCGCCTGTTGCGCTGCGCACGACAGACGGAGGGATGCGTGGCAAAAGCGAAAAAGGCCAAACGGCCGCCTCGCCAGTGGAAGGACAAATTCCTCGCCGAACTGGCCCGGACATCGAACGTCGCTGCCGCCGCGCGAAAGGCGGATGTCGATCCGGGCGCAGTCTACAAGGCGCGCCGCAGCGATGCCGAATTCTACCGCAATTGGCAGGAAGCGCTCGCCGAAGGATACGACAATCTCGAAATGGACCTGCTGCGCCGCCTGCGCATCGGCGAACTGACCGGCGGCGGCCCAACCAAGAGCCGCCGCAAGTTCGACAATGCCATCGCTTTTCGCCTGTTGGCCGCGCATCGCGAAGCCGTTGGCCGCCAGAAGGCCCTGCGCGCCAATGAAGACGAGGACGCGATTATCGCCTCCATCAACGAAAAACTGTCCAAGATGCGCGAGCGGCGCCTGGCAATGGAAGCCGAAACCGAAAAGGCTGACGTCTACCGGGTGGAACCGGATGGCGAATAGGACGCCGGAGCAGGAGGACCTGCTCGAAGAGCTGTTGCGGATCAAGGACGACCAGACACGCTTCAAGGCGATGGAGATGCTTCGCCCTGCCGAACGCAGGGCGTTCAAGCACGTCTGGGAACTGTGGTCGCGGTGCGAGCAGCGCGCGCCCAAGGGCGACTGGCAGTGCTGGCTCATCAGCGCAGGCCGCGGCTTCGGCAAGACACGCGCCGGGGCCGAATGGGTGCGCGAATATGCCAAGCGCCATCCCGATGCGCGGATCGCGCTGGTCGGGGCTAGCCTGGCGGAAGCGCGGGCCGTCATGCTCGAGGGCGAAAGTGGCCTGCTGGCCATCGCACCGCCGGACAATTGCCCGGTGTTCGAACCATCGCTCCGCCGCGTGCAATTCGGCAATGGCGCGCAGGCGTTTCTCTACTCGGCAGGCGAGCCGGAGAGCCTGCGCGGGCCGCAGCACGACGCAGCCTGGTGCGACGAGATCGCGAAGTGGGACAATGCCTCCGACCGCGCGATGAAGGCTTGGGACAATATGCTGATGGGCCTGCGCCTGGGCGAACAGCCGCAGGTGGTAGCGACCACGACTCCGCGCCCGGTACCGCTGATGCGCCGCCTTCTGGATACGCCCGATGGCAGCACCGTGGTCACCACAGGTTCGAGTTACGAGAATGCCGCCCACCTGCCCGCCCGCTTCATCGGCCGGATGCAGCGGCAATACGGCAAGACCGCGCTGGGGCGGCAGGAACTCGACGGGGTGATGCTGGAGGATATCGAGGGCGCGCTGTGGTCGCGGTCGCTGATCGAGCGGTGCCGCGATGCGGACAATACCATGCCGATGGCGCGCGTCGTGGTCGGCGTCGATCCGCCTGCCAGCGAGCGCGGCGACGAGTGCGGCATCGTGGTGTGCGGCGTGGGCGAGAACGGTGTGGCACAAGTGCTGGCCGATTGCTCGGTCGCGAAGCCCTCGCCCGAAGGCTGGGCGCGCGCAGTGGCTGAAGCGGCAGGCGCGTGGCAGGCCGACCGCGTGGTGGCCGAGGCGAACCAGGGCGGCCAGATGGTCGGCAGCGTCCTGCGCGCGGCCGACCTCGCCCTGCCGCTGACGCTGGTCCACGCGAGCCGCGGCAAGGTCGCGCGCGCCGAACCGATCGCCGCGCTCTACGAGAGCGGACGGGTGCGGCACGCCGGCCTGTTCGCGAAGCTGGAGGACCAGCTCTGCGGCCTGATGGTGGGCGGCGGCTACGAAGGGCCGGGCCGCTCGCCCGACCGCGCGGATGCGCTGGTCTGGGCGCTCAGCGAACTGATGTTGGGGCGGCGCGGTCGCCCCCGGATACGAAACTTCTGACTTAAGGAATTCCCATGTCCTTCCTCACCAGTATCGCCTCCGCCTTCAAGGGCGGGGGCCAGTCGCGCGTGCCTGTTTCGCGTGGCTTCATCTCACCCTGGGCGACCGCGCTCGATGCGGGGCCGGCGCCGTTCGACTATGCCAGCGCGGTGCGCGAGGGGTATCTCGCCAATCCGATCGCGCAGCGTTCCGTCAGGATCGTGGCCGAGGGGGTCGGCGGGGCGCCGGTCGCCTGCGAGGACGAGCGGCTTGCCAAGCTGCTCGCCTGTTCCTGCGGGTCCCAGCCGCTGCTCGAGGTGCTGGCGGCGCAATTGACGCTGCACGGCAATGCCTGGGTCCAGATCGTCAAGGACGGCGCAGGCGTGCCGGTCGAACTCTATCCGCTGCGGCCGGAGCGGGTGCAGGTGGTGGCGGGCGAGGATGGCTGGCCGACCGCCTATCGCTATGTCCTCGCCGATCGCACGCTGACTATCCCGCTGGAAGACGAGGACGGGTGGCCGAACGTCGTCCACCTCAAGGGCTTCCATCCGGTGGATGACCACTATGGCGCAGGGTGCCTCGCTGCCGCAGCGCCTGCCGTCGCGATCCACAATGCGGCGAGCGAGTGGAACCGCGCGCTGCTCGCCAATGCGGCGCGGCCGAGCGGTGCGCTGGTCTATGACGGCGGCGATGCGGCGGGGCTGACCGCCGAACAGTTCGACCGGCTCAAGGCCGAGTTGCAGAGCGCCTTCCAGGGCCATACCAATGCCGGGCGGCCGATGCTGCTCGAAGGCGGGCTCGACTGGAAGGCCATGAGCCTGTCGCCCGCGGACATGGATTTCGCCACGCTCAAGGCCGCGGCGGCGCGCGACATCGCGCTGGCATTCGGCGTGCCGCCCATGCTGCTCGGCCTGCCGGGCGACAATACCTACGCCAATTACCGCGAGGCGAGCCGCGCGCTGTGGCGGCTCACCCTGCTGCCGCTGGCGGGCAAGATCCTGAACGGCCTGCACGCCGGAATGAGCGACTGGTTCGCGAGCGCGCCGAGCGTCGATCTCGATCGGGTGCCGGCACTGGCCGAGGACCGCGAGAAGCTGTGGAGCCAGGTCAGCGCCGCCGATTTCCTCAGCGCCGAAGAAAAGCGCGCGATGCTGGGCATTGCGCCGCAGGAGACTATCCGATGACCAGAGAAGACATGCTCGCCCGCCTGATTGCGCAGGCGGCGAACCCCGATCCGCATGGGGGCGTCGAACTCATCACGCTGCGCGCCATCGTGGAGGAGGCGAGCGAGCTCGGCGCGAACCGCGCGCTCGACCGGCTCGGCCTGTCGGATGCACGAGCGCAGGACGATATCGACGAGCTGCGCGAGCTGCTCTCGGCCTGGCGCGATGCCAAGGCGTCCGCGTGGAAGGCGGCGGTCGAGTGGCTGGTGCGCGGCGTGCTGGCACTGCTGCTGGTCGGCATCGCGGTGCGGCTGGGCGTCGGGGAAATGCTCTCGTGACGGCTCCCAGCTCTACCCTGCGCATTGCCGGCTATGCCGCGCTGTTCGACCGCGCCGATGGTGTGCGCGACACGATCCGTCCCGGTGCTTTCCGCAGGACACTCGCCGAGCGGCGCGCGCCCTTCCCGCTCTATTGGCAGCACCGCCCCGACCAGCGCATCGGCTGGGTCGAAACCGCGGGCGAGGACGAACGCGGGCTGCGGATCGTCGCACAGATAGACAACCCCGATGGCCGCGCCGCGAAACTGCTCCGCGAGCGCGCGGTGAACGGCCTCAGCTTCGGCTACCGCGCACGCGCCTATCGCCATACCATCGCAGGGCGTGAACTGGCGGACATCGAACTGTTCGAAGTGAGCGTGGTGACGCACCCGCTGCAGAACGACGCCCGCATCCATTTTTTCTCGACGCTCTCAGACGCCGGGCGCGAGCCATCCGGCTCGCTTGGCTTCGCGGCATAAGCCGCGGCGGCCAGTCGGCCTTGCCCCGCTACGCTCGGTTCTCTGGGAGACGCGAGCTAAGCGACAGCTCATCCCTACTCACTCCCAGAGTACCGGGCCGATGGAGGCCCGGCAAGCACGGAAGTGCACCTGTAGTGCGCTGGCCAAAGGCCACCTGCACGTGCGCCCGCAGCGGGTGCAGCTTGCTGCACGTCAAGCGAGGACGAGTCCGCGGATGCGGACTCGCAAACACAAACCACGCCCCCTGAAGAAAGAGGACTACCTATGGATATTACCGTGACCCCCGCCGCGACGACCGTGGCGACCGATCCGGCCGCAAGCCAGGCCGAGGCGAGCTTCGACATCGTCGCGCGCCAGGACAAGACCGAAGCCGACGTCGCAAGCCTGCGCTCCGATGTCGACGAGGTGAAGGCCCGTGTCGACAAGATCGCGCAGGCCGCAACGCGCCCCGCCCGCCCCGTCATCGGCGGCACCGAGCAGGCCGCGCCCGAAGTCAAGGGCTTCGTCGACAGCTACCTGCGCCGTGGTGCCACCGCCGAGTACAAGTCGATCAGCGGGGCCGTGCCGTCCGACGGCGGCTATGCCGTGCCCCGCCAGATCGACGCGATGATCGCTCGCGAGCTGACCGAGATCAGCCCGATCCGCGCCATCGCGCAGGTCGTGCAGACCGGCAGTGCGGGCTATCGCAAGCTCGTTTCCACCGGCGGTACGGCTTCGGGCTGGGTCAGCGAAACCGCCGGTCGTCCCGAAACCGACACGCCGAGCTTCAGCGAGATTGCCCCGCCGACGGGCGAGCTCTACGCCAATCCGGCGGCATCGCAGGCCATGCTCGACGATGCGGGCTTCGACCTCGAAAGCTGGCTGGCGAGCGAGATCGCGATGGAATTCGCCCGCGCCGAGGGCGCTGCCTTCGTCAATGGCACCGGTTTCAACCAGCCCGAGGGCTTCCTCAACGCGCCGGTTTCCACCCAGGCCGACGGCAGCCGCAATTTCGGCGCGCTGCAATATGTCGGCAGCGGCGATGCGGATGGCTTCGACACCAATCCCGATGCCAAGCTGATCGACCTCGTCCACACGCTCAAGGCCGGCCATCGCCAGGGCGCGAGCTTCGTGATGAATTCGGCAACGTTGGCCGAGGTCCGCAAGCTCAAGACCGCCGACGGCGCGTTCCTGTGGCAGCCGGGCCTGGTCGAGGGCCAGCCCGACCGCCTGCTCGGCTATCCGGTGGTCGAAGCCGAAGACATGCCCGACATCGCGGCGGGCACCTTCCCGATCGCCTTCGGCAATTTCCGCCACGGCTATCTGATCGCCGAACGCAGCGCCACGCAGGTGCTGCGCGATCCCTTCACCAACAAGCCCTTCGTCCACTTCTACGCGACCAAACGCGTTGGCGGGCAAGTGCTGGACAGCAATGCGATCAAGCTCCTGAAGATCGAGCTTTAGGTCGCGAAACACGGGCGGAGTTACCCCTTCTCCGCCCGTGTTTTTTGTATTTCGAACCCGCATCCGCGGGTCCGTCCTCGCTAGACGTGCAGCAAGCTGCACCCGCTGCGGGGCGGCCACTTGGCCTTGCCGGGCCTCCGCCGACCCGGATCCAGCGCGAAACTATCCCCTTCCAGAGCACCGAGCGAAGCGAGGCAAGCGCGACTGCGCGCCCGCAGCGACGCGGACGCAGTCCGCATGAGCGAGGATAGCCAAGGCTGCGGATGCAGCCGCCGGCGCTTGAGGACCTCAAACAAAGGAACACCAATTCCATGCGCCAAATCGTGACGCAGGCCGAGTTCACCCAGCTCCCGCTTGCCGAACTCAAGACCTGGCTG
This sequence comes from Erythrobacter sp., assembly GCA_029937545.1. Taxonomy (GTDB): domain Bacteria; phylum Pseudomonadota; class Alphaproteobacteria; order Sphingomonadales; family Sphingomonadaceae; genus Qipengyuania. Next base: position 45,757 of record JAPYPR010000011.1, read on the forward strand.
GCGATCGGGGGGACGCGGGACGATGCCGTTCTTGCAACCCTCCTCGATGCTGCGGGGACGATGTGCGAACACTTCACCGGACTCGCCCCGCTCAAGATGACGGTGCGCGAGCACATCGAGGCTTCGCAAACATGGCAGGTGCTGCCATCGCGTCCGTTCCTGGCCATCCAGTTAATCGAAGCCATCGCCCAGGACGGTACCAGGCGGCTACTCTCGACGAGCGAATATGCAGTCGAGCTTGGTGACGGAGCTCGCTTTCGCTTGACCCGACCCATCGCCGAAAACCGGCTCGCCGTGACCTATACCGTGGGGTTGGCGGACAATTGGGAAACACTCGAGTCCGGCCTTCGCCACGGCATCGTGCGCTTCGCTGCTCATGCCTTTCGCGAGCGCGACCAAGGCGGCGATAATGCGGTGCCGAGCGCTGTCGCGGCGCTCTGGCGACCCTGGCGCAGGATGAAGCTGTGAGCTTCGCCGCCGTAACCCGCGCCCTCACCCGCCGCGCAGCGCGCATCGCGCAGGCGCGCGCCGAATTGCGCCGCCGCAGCGATCCCGCCCGCTGGCGCCAGCCGCGCCTGCTGTGGCCCGACTTCACCCGGAGGCCCGAATGAGTATCCTCATGATGGAAAGCGCCCTGCGCCGCGCGCTGGTCGAGTGGCTGCGCGCCGACAGCACGCTCGCCGGCCTGCTGAATGCAGTTGAGGAGGAAGGGCCGGTCGCCGCCAGCCCGCCCTCGCTCGCCATCGTCGCCTCCGCGGCGGCGGACCGCAGCCACAAGACCGGCACGGGCCGCGAGGTCCGGATCGCCTTCGAACTGATCGACCGGACCGACGATCCCGCCGCAACCGCCGCCATCGCAGGGCGGATCGAGCATCGCATTGCTACGCTCGCCCCCGGCCAGACCGGCTTTCGCATCGCGACCACGCAATTCCTGCGCAGCCGCGTCGAACGCCGCGCCCGTAGCGCTCGCGCGGTGCTGCTCGAATACCGCTTCCTCATTTTTGCAACGGAGTAATTCGCCATGACAGCCCAGAAAGGCGCCGCCTTCCTCCTCAAGATCGGGGACGGCGGATCGCCGCAGACCTATGAAACCGTCGCCGGCCTGCGCACCACGCAGATGTCGATCAACGGCGACACCGTCGTGGTGACCACCAAGGAATCGGGCGGCTGGCGCGAGCTGCTGTCGGGCGCGGGCACGCGCTCGGTCTCGGTCTCGGCGAGCGGCATCTTCCTCGGCTCGGACGCCGAAGACCGGGTGCGCGCAAATGCGCTTGCCGGCACGCTCGATGCCTACGAGCTATCGTTCGAGGACGGCGCGAAGATGCGCGGCCAGTTCCTCGTCCAGCGGCTCGACTATGCCGGAGATTTCAACGGCGAACGAACCTACTCGGTGCAGTTGGAAAGCTCCGGCCAGGTGGTGCCGGTATGAGCCGCGCTCAAGTAGCCGAAGGCGGTAGCGCAAACAGGGTTCGCGGAGAGGCGACGCTCTGCATTGGCGGCAGGGATCACCTCCTCCGCCCCAGCTTCGATGCGCTGGTACGGGCGGAGGAGGAACTCGGCCCGCTGTTCGCGCTGGTCGAGCGGGCGGGCGAGGGCAAACTGCGCCTCGCCGAAATCGTGGCGCTGTTCTGGCATTGCCTGGCCGATCGCGAGCGCATCGGGCGCGAGGAGGTGGGCGAGGCAGTGATGGCGCAGGGGCTGGCCGCCAGTGCCAAACCGCTGCGCGTGCTGCTCGGCGAAATCCTGAAGGGTTCGGGATGAGCGAGCGTTTCGCGGACATGGCGCTGCGCTGCGCAGGGGTGTCCGCGAGCGTGTTCGGTTGGACGCCCGACACCTTCTGGAACGCCACCCCGGCGGAGCTGCTCGCCAGCCTCTCGCCGCCTACAGCTTCCGATACACCGCCCACCCGCGACCAGATCGTGCGGATGATCGAAAGGGATGACAATGGATGACGATATCGACGAGCTGATCGTCTCGGTGCGGGCCGATACGCAGGCCTTTGCCGCCGACATGCAACAGATGCGCGGGAGTTTCGACGGCACGCTGGTGGACGGCTTCGAAAAGGCAGGCGATGTGCTCGAACGCGGACTGGTCAGCGCGATCCGCAAGGGCAGCCTCGGCTTCGACGATCTGAAGCGGACCGCCACCGCAGTGCTCGACCAGATCGCCGCGCAGGCGCTGCAGCTGGGGCTGGATTCGCTGTTCGGCGGCAAGGGCGGGCAGGCAGGCGGCTTCGGCGGCCTGTTCCAGGGTGCGCTCGGCGCGCTGTTCGGCCTTCCCGGCCGCGCGACCGGCGGCCTCGTCGGCCCGGACAAGCCCTATCTCGTCGGCGAGCGCGGGCCGGAACTGTTCGTCCCCACCAGCGCTGGCCGCGTGGAGCCGAACATCGGCGGCGGCGGGAGAAGCACGGATGTGCGCGTCGCCATCAACCTCTCCACCCCGCGCGGCACCAGCGCGCCAGTCGCCATGCAGCGCAGTTCAAGGCAGGTGGCAGCGGCGGTGCGGCGGGCGTTTTTGTCTTAGGCTCAATCAAAGTCTTTGTTTTTCGCACCGACATCCGTCGGCGCGTCCTCGCTAGACGTGCAGCAAGCTGCACCCGCTGCGGACGGGCGGTCACCCTTGCCGGGACTCCACCGGCCCGGAGCCAGCGCTTACCTAAACCCCTCCCAGAGCACCGAGCCGTAGGCGAGGCAAGCGCGACTGCGCGCCCGCAGCGACGCGACCGCAGGTCGCATTAGCGAGGATAGCCAAGGCTGCGGATGCAGCCGCCGACGCTTGAGGCCAACAAAAAGGAAATCTTATGCCCTTCTGGCTCGCTCGCGAAGGCCACGGACAGCATGGCGACTGGATCACGCGTTTCGATCCGCGCTTCTGGACCGTCAATTTCCCGCGCCCGATGATGGCCAGCGTGGTCAGCACCTCGCATGACGCGATGCGCATCGACTGCGAGTTTCATCACAAGGGCGAACTCGCCGGACTGATCTGGGACAGCGAGGATACGCTCGACCATCCGCTGCTCGCTTACGAGACCCGGCGCGACTATTCACATTGCGTGCTACGGTTCCGCTGGCGCAGTTCCGGAATTCTACCACTCGACGTGCCGCACGGGCCGACGCTTACCATCGAAGGCCGCGATGCCGCGGGCAATCCATGCAGCTGGTATGTGCGATTGTGGAATTACGCGAGCGGCACGCCGACAGACGCCCGGATCGAGCTGCGGTTCTCGGAGCTCGAATCCGGCTATGGACTACCCGGCGAACGTATCCATGCCGGCGATATCGATCGGATGTTCATCAGCCTCGTTCCGCAAGGCTATGTCGAGGGCAGCACCGCACTCCTGCCCGCGCGCGTCGATGGCTGGGCGGAGATTACCGAGATCGACTGCCAGGGAGAGCGTGCGATGCTGGCGATCGGCGACGTGCTGCTGCCCCCGCACGGCGAGAAGATGGCGACCGCCTATGACGACAGCTTCAACCAGACCCCGGCGCGGCTGGTGCGCTCGATCGTCGGGCTCGGTTACAGGGGCCGCGTCGTCCATTATGTCGGGATGAGCCATTTCTATCAGTTGCGGCTCTACGGGGGCGGCAATCTGCGGGTCGCGATCAATGGCAATCTCTGCCGGCCCGCTTCATCCTGGCACGCCGATTACTTCGAACAGGCCAACTATGCCGGGCTCGCGCCGATCGTCTCGCTATCCTACGAGCTGTTCGCCGAACATTGTTTCAACGGCTGGCAGCAATACGCATATGACGGGACGCCGGGGCGGACGGGTTGGGAACCGCCTTCCGCATTGCTGTCTCCGGCCAGTTCCCATGCCATGGACTACCTCAAGGCGGTCGCCGGAAACTTCGTCGCCCTGCTGGAGTCCGCAGGATGCGCGGTTCTTTTCCAGATCGGCGAGCCTTGGTGGTGGACGATCCCCGACACTGGCGCGCCCTGCATATACGATGCTGACGCAGTCGCGACCTTCGGGGGCAAGCCGCCAGTGATCCAGAGCCTCTGGGACCCGCTGGACGACGACCAGAAGGCGCTGCTCGACCATGCCGGGCGCCTCCTGTCGGATTCGACCCAAGCGCTGGGCGACCACGTGCGGTCGGTCGCGAGCGGGCAAGCGGAAATCCTGCTTCTCACCTTCACCCCGACCGTGCTCGACCCACGTAGCCCGGAAGCGTGGCGGGCGAACATGCCGGTTGGCTGGGCTTGGCCCGCCTTCGACCGGCTGCAGCTGGAGGACTACGACTGGCTAACCGACGGCCACGAGGGCGCGAGGCGCGATGCCTATGCCTTCGTCGAAGCCCATCTCGGCTATCCGGTGGAGGCGACCGACTACATGTCCGGCTTCGTCCTGCTGCCCGAGAATGCGGAAAGCTACTGGCCGATCATCGACAGCGCGCTCGACGAAGCGCGGGAGCGCGGCATTTCGCAACGCTTCGTCTGGGCGCTGCCGCAGGTCGCGCGCGACGGATACACCAGACTGCCCACCATGGAGGACGATATGCAATCTTTCGACGATGTCGCCTACCCGCTTGCGCTAGGGCGCGACGCTGCGGTCAGCCCCGAGTTCTCGACCACGGTCGCGGTGACGGCTTCGGGCCACGAGCGTCGCAATGCGCTGTGGTCCGACGCGCGGCTGCGCTACGATGTCGGGCCGGGCGTGCGCTCGGAGAAGGAGCTGGCTTCGCTGCTCGCTTTCTTCCGGGCGCGGCACGGCCCTGCGCGGGGCTTCCGCTTCCGCGACCCCTACGACTTCAGCTCGAGTGGCATGACCGATACGCCGGGCGCCGCGGACCAGCCGCTCGGCACGGGGGATGGCGCGACCACGCGATTCCAGCTCGCCAAGCTCTACGACGAACAGCGGCGCACTATCACCCGCCCACGCGAGGCGACGATCCGTATCAGCGTGGACGGTGCCGAGACGAGCGCATGGACGCACGAAGGCAAGGGCTGGATCCGCTTCGACACGGCCCCGCCCGAGGGCGCGGAGCTGCGCGCAGGGTTCGAATTCGACGTGCCCGTACGCTTCGCCGAAGATCGCCTCGACGTGAGCGGTGCGGCTTTTGCGGCGGGCGAAGCTCCGTCCGTGCCGCTCATCGAAATCCGCGAGGACGCATGAGCAGGGTCTTCTTCGCAGGCGATCTCGATGCGGCGGCCGCCTGGTGGCGGGTCTATCGCAAGGACGGGGTCGCGCTCGGCTTTACCACGCATGACCGCGACCTGTGGTTCGACGGCCTGCTCCACCGCGCGGCACCCGGCATGCTGCCCAGCGCCGTGCGCCGCAGCATCGGCTTCGAGGACGACGAGAGCGAGGTCGAGGGCGCGCTCACCCACGACAGCATCCGGGCCGAGGATCTCGCCGCAGGCCTGTTCGACGAGGCGCGCGTCCTCAGTGGAATCGTGGATTGGGAAACGCTGGAGCGCGCGCAGCTTTACGGCGGTTCGATCGGCTCGATCGCGCAGGAAGCAGGCGGATTCAGCGCGCAGCTGCGCTCAGCCAAGGCCGACCTCGATGTCGATCCGGTGCCGGTTTCCAGCCCCACCTGTCGCGCGCGATTCTGTGGGCCGGGCTGCGCGCTGTCGTCCATCGCATTCGAACGGGAGGCTCATGTCCAGGCCGTCGATCAAAGCCGTAATCGTCTGACGCTCGATATCGCGGATCATCGGCCATATGCGCTCGGCGAACTCCGCACGACGGAAGGGCCGCAGACCGGCGTGACGATGCGGATCATAGCCGCTTCGACCGATGGCATGACGCTCGACCGCCCGCTCCATCCCGATACAGCCACAGGCCTGCGCGTCCGCATTCGCGAAGGTTGTGACCGAACGATCGCGACCTGCGCCTCGCGCTTCGACAATGCCGCCAACTTTCGCGGCGAACCGTTCCTCCCGGGCAACGACCTGCTTACCCAATACCCGCAGCCGCGATGAATGCCCGTACCGACGCTTTCGCCAGTGCAGCAGAAGCGCTGATCGGAACCCCCTTCGCGCTGCATGGGCGCAGCCCGCAGCATGGCCTCGATTGCGTGGGCCTCGTCGCGTGCGCGCTAGAGGCCCTCGGCAGTGCGCCGCGTATTCCCGAGGGCTACGGTCTTCGCAATACGAACATCTCGCGCTTTCTTATGCTGGCTCGCGGCAATGGATTTGAAGCTGCAAGCCAGACCGGAACCGACCAAATCAGGCGAGGCGACCTGCTTCTCGTCGCACCCGGTCCGGGCCAAAGCCACCTCCTCATAGCGCTCGCTCGAGATCGTTTCGTGCACGCCAATGCCGGGTTGCGACGCGTCGCGGCCCATTGCGGCCCGCTCGGCTGGCCGATCGAGCACCACTGGCGCCTGCGCGCCTCCTGACAGGACTGACATCATGGCAACGCTTATCATCGGCGGTATAGGCACGCTTATCGGCGGCCCGTTGGGCGGCGCGGTCGGCGCGCTGCTCGGTCGGCAGATCGACGGCGCGATCGCCGGCAGCCCCAAGCTGGAAGGCCCGCGCCTCAAAGAGCTCGCAGTCTCGACCTCGAGCTACGGCCAGCCGATCGCCCGCCACTACGGCCGCGTGCGCGCGCCGGGCACGATCATCTGGGCGACCGACCTGGTCGAGAGCTCGGAGACGCAGGGCGGCGGCAAAGGCAGGCCCAAGACGACCGAGTACAGCTACAGCGTTTCGTTCGCAGTGGTTCTTTCCAGCCGACCGATCGATGGCATCGGTCGCATCTGGGCGGACGGTAATCTTCTGCGGGGCGGGGCTGGCGACATGAAATCCGGCGGCACGCTGCGGATACACGAAGGGCATGCAGACCAAGACCGCGACCCGCTGCTGGCAGCCGCTCTCGGGGACGAATGTCCGGCCCATCGCGGCTGCGCTTATGTCGTCTTCGAAGACCTGCAGCTTGCCGATTTCGGCAACCGCATTCCCGCGCTGAGCTTCGAGGTTCTGGCAGGTTCGGGCAGTTCGCTGGTCGAGGCGCTGATGGAGGACGTTTCCGAAACCGGTAGCGCGGCTCCCATGCCAACGCTCGAAGGGTTCGTTCACGACGGCGGATCGGTAGCGCAGGTCCTCTCGCTGATCGATCGCTTCAATCCTCTCGCGCCGAAGCTGTCGAACGCGGGGGTGGCGGTGGGGCCCTCATCCCGTGCTGGCGACCCTACCCCCACTTTGCCTGCCGCCGCACGCTGGAGCGACGGGGATTTCGGGCGCGAGGACGGTGTCGCGCAGGCGCGAAAGTCGGCTGGCGGCGCGGCGCTTTCCGCATTGCGCTATTACGACCCGGCGCGCGATTACCAGCCGGGCCTCCAACGCTCGGAAAGCGCCTCGCCCACCGGGCGGCGAGAGCAAGTCGAGTTTCCCGGCGTGCTTTCTGCCGAGAACGCTCGCGGCCTGCTGCGCGATGCAGCGGTGCGGGAGTCTATCGCGCAGGAAACGCTCTCGTGGCGGGTGGCCGAACTCGATCCGACGCTCGAGCCCGGTTCGCTGGTTCGCGCACCCGGCGTGACGGGCGAATGGCGCATCGCTTCGTGGGAATGGCGCGAGGCAGGGATCGAGTTGCAGCTCATCCGCTCGGTCGACCTGCCGAACGAAGCGCTGCCTTCCGATCCCGGTTCGGGATGGCATCCGCGCGACCTGCCGCCGCAGCCGAGCCGTTTGCGTGTGTTCGAAGTGCCATGGGACGGGTTCGGATCGCCCGATCGCGTGCGCGCGTTTGCTGCCGTCGGCGCACCGAGCGGGCCATGGTCGGGCGCGGCGCTTTACGCGCAACAGGGAACCGCCCTCGAGCCCGTCGGCGAAGCACCGCAGCGTCGCGCAATCGGCGGCAAGCTGGCCCAAGCTCTCCCGCCCGGATCGCTCTTTCGCCTGGATTTGGGGGCCAGTGCCCTCGTGCAGCTAGACGATTTCGACGCGCGTCTCGTATCGGCGACACCCGAGACGATTGCACGTGGCGCCAATCGGTTGCTGGCAGGTTCGGAAATTCTTCAATTCGCAAGGGCCGAACCGCTTGACGAGGGATTGTGGCGCATCTCCGGCTTGCTGCGAGGTCGTGGCGCAACCGAGCACCACGCACGCCTGAGCCATCCTGCCGAAACGCCCATTACACTACTCGACGAACGGCTGCTACCGCTGGAAGAGAGTGCTCTGGTCAAGGCCGACACCGGCAGCTTTGCGGCCATCGGCCTCGCCGACGCAGCGCCAGTTTTCGCAGAGCTTGAGAGCGCGGGTATAAGCAGGCGCCCGCCGTTCCCTTGCCACGGCTGGCTGCGCTTTGCAGAGGGCGCGCTTTCCTGCGGCTGGACACGCCGCGCGCGGGGCGGGTGGACTTGGCGCGATGATGCCGAAGTTCCGCTGGTCGAACAGCAGGAAAGCTACGAGATCGGCATCGGCCCGGTCGACGCGCCGCATCGCCTCTACACTTCGGCACAGCCCGAGTTCGATCTGGACGCGACCGTCACGATGGACTTGCAGACCCGGTTCGGCGGCGCTGCGGTCTGGGTCCGGCAGCAGGGCAGTTTCTCAAAGTCCGCCGCCCTCCGGCTCGGCACCCTACCACCCTTTTCCTGACAGGAGCGACCCATGATTCAACCGATCGTCTTCGATGCCACAACGCCCAGGCATGCCCTGCCTTTCCTCGTTGCGGGGCAAGCACAAAAAGAGCTGTTCGTGAACGAAAGTCTCGCGCTTATCGACATGCTGATGCACCCGGTAGTGATGGGCGCCGCGGCAACTCCGCCTACTTCGCTGGCAGCAGGAGAGTGCTGGATCGTCGAGGCCGGGGCCGTCGATGCCTGGGCCGGACAGGACAACGCGATCGCCGGCTGGGACGGCTCGCAATGGACCTTCGCGAGCCCTGCGAACGGGCTCGCGGTCCATGATCTTTCGACCGGTGCGAAGCGCCACTTTTGCGGGGGCTGGACGAGCGCGCCGACGATCGCTTCCCCGACCGGCGGATCGGTGATCGACAGTGAAGCCCGTGACGCTATCGACTCATTGCTTACAGCCGTCCGGCAGGCCGGCCTAATCGTCTGATTTACGCCGGGAACCCGATGCGGCTTTCGGCGTTCCGGGCGCATGGAGGGATGATCTTCTGTAAATTAGCGACATGCAGTTCGTAAGAGCGGCATAAATGCAACAGTTTGCGGGCATTGCCCGCTTGCCACCTTTCGGGTGAAAAGTTAGAGATATCGCACTCGGTGGCTCTTATTCGCAAAAAGGGGAAACTATAATGCGGAAATTCGTCATAGGCATGGCGATGGCCTCTACGGCCCTTGCATCGCCTGCCCTCGCCAAGGACGACGCTTGGTACGTCGGCCTCGAAGGGGGCGCAATGATCGTCCAGGATGTCGATTTCGATCGCGACGGCGTGGCAAACGACGATGTCGTCACGCTCGATCACGAACCCGGCTACGACTTCGGCGGTTTCGTTGGCTACGATTTCGGTGCATTCCGTGCCGAAGCCGAAGTCAGCTATCGCGAAGCCGATCTCGACACCATCACCGTCGGCGCACTCGGCGGACTGCTCAGCAACGGCTTCACCGCCCCGGCTGGCCAGTACGAAGCTCCCGGTTCGACCAGCATCCTTTCGTTCATGCTGAACGGCCTGCTCGATTTCGGTCCCGACGACGGTCTGCAGGGCTACGTCGGTGGCGGTGTGGGCGTTGCCCGCACGAGCGTCGACGTTGGCGGCTCGGGCATCTCGGCTCTCGACGATTCGGACAGCGGCCTCGCCTGGCAGGCTCTGGCTGGCGTGAATGCTCCGCTGAGCGACAATTGGGACGTCGGCCTGCGCTATCGTTTCTTCAACGCTACGGGCGTCGACATCGTCGACCTCGCCGGCAACAGCCTCGACGAAACGGTTCGCACCCACTCGATCATGGGCACGCTGACCTACAACTTCGGTGTGGCTCCGCCGCCGCCCCCACCACCGCCGCCGCCGCCGCCGCCGCCGCCTCCCCCGCCGCCTCCACCACCGCCGCCGGCTCCGGTTTGCGAGCAGGGTCCGTACATCGTCTTCTTCAACTGGGACGAATCGGACATCACTCCGGAAGCAGCGACGATCCTGGACAACGCAGTTTCGGCTTACGCCAACTGCGGTACGGCAGCGGTCATGCTGGCTGGTCACACCGACACTTCGGGTACGGCAGCCTACAACATGGGCCTCGCCGAGCGTCGTAACTCGTCGGTCCGTGACTACCTGACCAGCCGCGGCGTACCGGGTGGCCGGATCACAAGCGAAGCATTCGGTGAAAACCAGCTTCGCGTCCCGACCGCCGACGGTGTTCGCGAACTGCAGAACCGTCGCGTGGAAATCACCTACGGTCCGGGTTCGGGCATGTAAGGTTCGCTTTCCAAGCGAAAATGAACGAGGGGCCGGAGCAATCCGGCCCCTTTTTCGTTGCGTCATCGAAGTCTTGATTTTTGGAGGACAACGATGATCGCACGTAACACAATTATCGCTATCGGTACCGCAGCGCTTCTCGGCGCATGCAGCACGGTCGATTCCATTCCCGACGAACGCGTGGGTACGGCAACCTTGCAGACCGCACAGGGCCTCCCGGCAGGTACGGTGCAATTGCTCAGGAACGGAAACACGGTCTCAGTCGCCATCGCCGCAGTCGGCCTTGCACCAGGCGAACATGGTTTTCACCTGCACACCACCGGTAGCTGTACCGCTCCCGATTTTACCAGCGCAGGTGGCCACCTCAATCCGGGCAACAACACGCACGGTTCGCTATCCGACGGCGGCAAGCATCTCGGCGACCTTCCCAATCTCGTCGTTGGGACCAATCGCACGGCCAGCGCCCAGGTCGATCTGGAGGGCAATGCGACGCAGGTCCTCGCCGACATCTTCGATGCCGATGGGACGGCCGTCGTAATCCATGCCGGTCCCGACGACTACGTCAGCAATCCGGCCGGCGATGCGGGTTCGCGGGTCGCCTGCGGCGTGATCGAACAGGCTTGAGCCATTTACTAAGAGCCTTCCGCTCTCGGCGTATTAAGACATCCTAGCGGTGCGAGCAGGCTCCGGCCTGCTCGTACAGAAATTGCGGCCAAGGTTGTTGCGCCTCAAACCGGCTCACCGGCCGCGCGTGCTCGTTCGAGCACGGTTCGCTCTGCCTTCGGCACCGTCCGGTACGCTATCGCAAGCACGATCAAGCCGACAGGCAGCGCAACAAGTAAACTGAGCCCCCCGGTCGAAAGGCTTCCCGTCGTGCTGGATACCTGCCCGGCCATGTATGGCCCGAGGGCGAGACCGACGAGTGTGGTCCCGAGGAAGAATGTCGCCGTGGCCGTCCCGCGCATGCGTGGAAGAACGAGATCCTGCGTGGTCGCCGCCGCACCGCCCAGTGCCGAACTCCCGAACAGCGACTGTAGGAAGGCCGCGACATAGAACAGGGTCGGGTTCTGGGTAGTGAACATGAGGTAGAGGAACGGCGAGGCCGCTGCGAGACCGAAGGCGACTACGATCAATCGGCCTGCGGGCAGGCGTACTCTGAGAGAGTCCGCGATCCGGCCGCCTAAAATGATGCCGAGGAAGCCCGCAACCGCGCCCGGCCCCCCGATCCACCAACCGGCAGTCGAGGGTGCTTCGCCAAGAACCCGGATCGCATAGGGAGCGGCCCAGAAGCTTGCCGCGTATGACATGAAGGAAACCATGCCATAACCGAGGACGGTGGTGAGGAAAGCCGGCGTCCCCCAGATCAGGGAAAAGGTCGGATCGTCGCGGCGTTTCAACGTGGAAGCCCACGAGAAGATTGCATAATAGCCAATCCCGACGGCACCCCATTGCTGCGCGTTGCCGGTGTAAGCCGCCATTGCGAAAGCGATGCCGCCGATGACTGTCGCGCCCAGCAGATTGATCACTATGCCCCGGGCCCCGCCCTGTGCCGCTCCGATGAGCGTGAAAGGCGGAATGACCGCAACTAGTTCCCTGAAGAAACCGCGGAAAGGGTCCTTCGGCGGCGGGGTGACGATCCCTTCACTCTGCCCGCGCACGGGTTCCCGCAACGTAAAGACGAGAAGGGCGAGCAACAGTCCGGGCAGACCGACAATGATAAAGGCGGCCTGCCAACCGGCGAGGCCAAGCGGTGCATCGACCGGATAAGCCTGGTTCCAGTTCTCGACGATTGCGCCACCGATCAGCAGGGATATGCCGCCGCCGATGTAAAGACCGGAGGAATAGATCGCGAGCGCAGTGGCGCGCATCTTTTTCGGAAACCAGTCGGAGATGAGCGAGTAGGCGCTCGGGCTGGCAGTCGCTTCACCGACACCAACGCCAATCCGTGCGATGCTGAGCGTCGTGAAGTTTTTGGCGAGACCCGAAAGAGCGGTGAATGCGGACCAGATCGCGAGACCGGCCGTCATGAGCCTCACGCGATGCCAGCTATCGGCCAGCTTGCCCAAGGGGATGCCGAAGAGCGAGTAGAACACGCCGAACGCCGTGCCGTAGAGAAAGCCGATCTGGTCGTCCCGCAAGCCGAGGTCGGCCTTGATATCTTCCGCAAGGATCGAGATGATGTTCCGGTCGACGAAATTCAGGACGTAGACGATAACCAATATACCAAGGGCGTACCAGCTATACGCCGGGACCTTGTCGGTCGTTTCGCTTACGGTATGGGCCTGGTCGCCGGAAACTGCGGTATTCTCGGTCAAATCCTACTCCGTCACACGAGGGGCATCCTCTGCATAGACGGTGGTATCGACTAGCCCCGCTTCGGCAAAGCCCTTTCGGCGCAAACGGCACGAGTCGCATGCGCCACAAGCCTCGCCGGTCGGCGTCGGATCGTAGCAGGACCAGCTCCACGCCGGGTCGAGGCCGAGCCTGTCGCACTCGCGCGCGATGTCGGCTTTCGACATCTGCTGGAGCGGCGCATGGATGGTGAACGGCGCGCCTTCGACCCCCTGCTTCGTGCCCAGCCGCGCCGTTTCGGCGAAACTTGTGATGAATTCGGGACGACAATCTGGATAGCCCGAATAGTCCAACGCATTCACGCCGATAAAAATGTCTCGCGATGCCGATGTCTCCGCGAAGGCCGTGGTCAGCGCCAAAAAGACGAGATTGCGCGCGGGGACATAGGTCACCGGAATGTCGTTCCCCACGCCCGACTTCGGAACCGCAATGTCGGCTGTCAGCGCAGACCCGCCGAATTTACGCAAATCCAGGGGCAATTCGACATGGCGGGCCACGCCTAGTTTGGCGGCGATCGCCTTTGCAGACTGCAATTCGCGCACATGCCGCTGCCCGTAGTCGATCGTCAGCGCATGGACTTCATGGCCGCTTTCGGCGGCCAGTGCCGCAGTCACCATGGAGTCCAGCCCGCCCGAAAGCAGAACCACGGCGGGGCCGTTCCCGCGATCGCTTGCAAATGTCGTCATGCGCCAAGCCGCTAGGACGGTTACGTGGCGCCAGCAACCGTCAGCTGCATGCTCCGGTACGCCGCGCCTCGGCAGAAAACTCGAAGGGTTTGCCATCGGCGATGCCCTGACTGTCGATCTGGACCAGGCTCGCTGTCTCCTTGCGGATGCTCGTGCGCCCGTAGCCATTGCCGCGACAGGTGTACTGGATCGTCACCTCCCTTGCTCCGTCTTCGACGACGAAGCGATTGCAGCCCGATCCGCGATGACGCAACTGGATGAATTCGTGGCCGCTACGTAGGCAGACCTTGCGCGAGGTGCTGCCGTCGCGATAGCGCAGTTCCCAACCGCCCTTGTCGAGCGAATCGAGCATGGCGAGCGAAGCCTGTGCGAGTGCCGGTGCCGCGACAACCGCGAGCGACGCGCCAAGCGCCAGCATCAATCCATTCACCTTAGCCATGACATTCCTTTCGCGTGTCGGAAGAGACCAACGCGCCCGTGATTCGCGTAGCATACATCGAAACTGCGCCGAAGCGTTGTATAGTATCGACAAACGTCATGCCGCGATGGCGAACTGCTTCGAGCAAAAGGCGCAATCGACAAGGATCATGCCTTGGTCGTCGCGCATGTCCGCCCGGTCTGCTTCGGGAAAACGCGCAATCACTTCCTCGTAATGCTCGATCGAGCAACGGCAGCCCCGCTCGATTTGTGAACCGCGCTGGATGCGCACTTCCTCTTCCTCGTGAAACAAGCGCCACACGATCGCTTCCAGCGAGAGCGCCCGGTCGAGGAGTTCATCGTGCCGGATCGACCCGGCCATGACCGCGACATGTTCCCACTCGGGGTGGTCGAGGCGCGCGTGCAACCGTTCTCGCCCCTCCTCGCCATCGGGCAGATGCTGGACGAGCAGTCCGGCTGCCGAGCAAGAACCACCATCACCTCTTACCGCGCAGCGGATCATCGTCGGCACCTGTTCGGACTGGAAGAAGTAATTTTCGCAGGCTTCGGAAAGACTGTCGCCTTCGAGCGGAACGATCCCCTGATAGCGCCCGCGCCCGTCGGCCATATCGAAGGTAATCGCCAGATAACCCTTGCCGAAGAGCGCGAATAGGGAGGGGTTCGCGCCGAGCTCGGCCAGTCGCGCTTCGTCGTAATCGACGTAGCCGCGCAAGTTTCCATCCTTGAAGTCGCACACCAGGAGATTGACCGCGCCCGCCTCGGTCTGGGCCTGCATGGTCACCTGCGATCCATCATCTTTCAACAGGCCGCCCATCAAGCTGGCGAGCACCAGCGCTTCTGCAAGAAGATGAGTAATCGGCGCAGGGTAGTCGTGCGCCGACAGGATCTCGTCGAGCACCGAGTCGAGTCGGACGACGCGTCCCCGCGCGTTGCGCGACGGGATCGTGAATCCGAGCAGTTGCCCGGCGTAGGTTTCATCGGGTTGGGGGGAAGTCTGGTGCATCGCGCTCATATGGGTGGCGCGACAGGGATTAACAGGGGCGTTTCACAGCCGTCCGAAACACCATAGCAGGATCGATTTCTGCGCGTGGATGCGGTTTTCCGCCTCGTCGAAGACCACGGACTGATCGCCCTCGAACACCTCCTCGCTCACCTCGTCGCCGACATGGGCGGGCAGGCAATGGAGAAAACGGGCATCCGGCTTGGCTTGCGCCATCAGGGCCGCATCGACCTGGAAAGGCGCCATTGCCGCGAGTTTGTTGTGGACGTGCTCCTGACCCATCGAGACCCAGGTATCGGTGACCACGATATCGGCACCGCGCGCCGCTTCCGCCGCATCCTGCGTCAAGGTTACCTGCGACCCCGCAGCGCGCGCCATTCCGACGAATTCGGCAGCGGGCTCATAGCCCTGCGGCGTGCCCACGCGGACGTTGAACTTGAACAGCGCCGCTGCCTCGAGGATCGAGTGGAGCACGTTGTTGCCATCGCCCAGCCACGCAAGTTCGAGGCCGGGCAGCGCCTTGCCCTGTTCCACCATCGTGAGCAGGTCGGCGACGATCTGGCAGGGATGCGAGCGATCGGTGAGACCATTTATGACCGGCACACTGGCATGGTGAGCGAGCTCCTCGGCCTTCGCATGATCGTCGGTGCGGATCATGATCGCGTCGACCATGCGGCTGAGCACCCGTGCCGTGTCGGCGATGCTCTCACCGCGCCCGAGCTGGCTGGTGCCCGAGTCGAGTATCAGCGACGTGCCGCCGAGCTGGCCCATCCCGATATCGAAACTCACCCGCGTCCGCGTCGAATTCTTCTCGAAGATCATGCCGAGCACATGGCCTGCGAGCGGCGCGTCCGCGTCGGTCTTGCCCTTGGGCCATTCGCGACGGGCAGCCTTGCGATCCTGGGCGTCGGCCAGCATGGCGGCGATCGCATCGCCGCCCGCATCGGAGAGGTCGAGGAAGCTGCGCGGGGCTGCGGTCGGTTCGGCCATCAGGCGGCCTCGGGCACTTGATAGCTCGCTGCACCCGCCGACAGCTTGTCGAGGAATTCGTCGAATTCCGCCTCGCCTGCCACCAGCGGCGGCAGGACGCGCAGGGTGTTGTCGCCCGCGGCAACCGTCAGCAGCTGGTGATGATCGCGCAGGTGGACGAAGAACGGCCGGCTTTCGACCTTCATCTTGATGCCGAGCATCAGGCCCTTGCCGCGCACCAGTTCGAACAGGTCGGGATAATTGCCGATGAACTGCTCCAGACGGGCGCGCAGGCGCTTGCCCTTCTCGGTCACCTCGGCGAGGAATTCGTCATTCGCGACGGCGTCCATCACCGCCGTGCCCGCCGCCATGGCGAGAGGGTTGCCGCCATAGGTCGAACCGTGGGTACCGAAGCCCATGCCGCGCGCAGCTTTCTCCGTCGCCAGGCAGGCGCCGAGCGGGAAGCCGCCGCCGATGCCCTTGGCAGTGGCCATGATGTCCGGCTCGATGCCGTAATGCTCATACGCATAGAGCTTGCCGGTACGCGCGACGCCGCACTGAACTTCGTCGAACACGAGCATGAGATCGTGCTCGTCACACAGCCCGCGCAGGCCGCTCATAAATTCCTGCGAGGCGGGACGGATACCGCCTTCGCCCTGGATCGGTTCGACGAGGAAGCCAGCGGTTTTGTCGTTCACCAGCGCCTTCGCGCTGTCCAGATCGTCGAATTCCGCGTACTGGAAACCGGCGAGGAGAGGCATGAAGCCCTTGTGCATCTTCGCCTGGTTGGAGGCGCTGATCGTCGCCATCGTGCGCCCGTGGAAGGCATTGGTGAAGGTAATCAACTCGGTGCGCTGAGCATCGCCATCATCGTTCTGGTGATAGGCACGTGCCGTCTTGATCGCGGCCTCGACGGCCTCGGCACCCGAGTTGGTGAAGAAAACCGTATCCGCAAACGTCTTTTCGACCAGACGCTGCGCCAGCGCTTCGCCTTGCGGGCTGCCGTAGAGGTTGGAGACATGCATCAGCGTGGCTGCCTGCTGCTGGATCGCACCGATCAGCCCCTCGTGGCTGTGGCCGAGCAGGTTGACCGCGATGCCGCTCGCGAAGTCGAGATAGCGCGTTCCGTCTTCGTCGATCAGGTGGCAATGCTCGCCGCGTACTGGGCGAACGCCGCAACGGGGATAGACGGGCATCAGCGGGGTAATCGACATGGGGCCTCCAGCGGGCATGGCGGAAATCGAAAGACAAATGGCGGCCCTTGCGGAACCGCCATCTGCGTGTTTGCCAGCGATCTATTGCCTTGCGCGCCCCGGGTCAAACCGGATCGCGGCAGGCATTCCTCACTCCTCTACTGGAACGAGGTTGACCGCCGAATATTTGCCGCGTCGGTCGACTTCGAGGTCGAACTCATAGCGCTGCCCTTCGTCGATACCCGACAGGCCCGACCGCTCGACCGCGCTGATGTGCACGAAGGCATCCGGCTGGCCATCGTCGCGCGTCAGGAAGCCGAAGCCCTTCATCGAGTTGAAGAACTTGACCGTACCCGTCGCCTTTTCGCCCGTCAGCTCGCGCCGCGGGGCGGCGCTCTTCTGTTCGACCGCGATGACATCGCCGACGACCTGAAGGTCCTGCGCCGAAACCTTTCCGCCGCGATCGACGAGGTTGAACTCGAGCTCCTGCCCTTCGGCAAGGCCTTCGAGGCCAGCACGCTCGACAGCGCTGATATGGACAAAGACATCTTCGCCGCCAGTTTCCTGCTGGATGAAGCCGAAACCCTTTTCGCTGTTGAAGAACTTCACCGTGCCCTTGCCGGTACCGACGACCTGGGCGGGCATGCGGTTGAAACCGCCACTGCCACCGCCACCGCCACCACCGCCGCCACGGTTGCCGCCGCCGAAGCCGCCGCCACCGCCGCCGCGATTGCCGCCACCGCCGCCTCCGCCAAAGCGATCGCCGCCGCCGCGATTGTCGCGGAAAGAATCGTGTGGAGCAAAGTCCGCCGGCGGGCCGCCGAACGGATCGAAGCTATCCTCCCCAAAACCATCGCGCTTATCCCGTCCGCGACGGCGCCCTTTATCGTAACCCATAATCCGAACAGTACCTTCGTACAGCCAGTGTTCCTCAATCCCCGGCGCGTCGGCTGCCTTGCCACGCCGGACCGCGGAGGGTGCGCCCGCAGGGCAGCCCACCGCACATTTCGACACGCATAGCGCGAATCAGCGCGTGTTGCGAATGATTTAGCGTACCGACGCCCTCTCGCGCAAAAATGTGACATTTTCGCATGGCCTGCCGTCATCTCGTTTCGCTTGCGCCGCGTGAACGGCCTTGGCATTGCGACGCCATGGAAATCATGGCCCTCCTGTCCGACCCTGCTGCATGGCTTGCGCTCCTGACGCTTATCGCGCTGGAGGTCGTGCTGGGCATCGACAATCTCATTTTCATCGCGATTCTCTCGAACAAGCTGCCCGAGCACCAGCAGCAGAAGGCGCGCCGCATCGGCCTCGCGCTCGCGCTGATCCTGCGGATCGGCATGCTGATGCTGATCGGCTGGCTCGTGACGCTGCAAACCCCGATATTCGATCTCGGCATCGTCGGGCCGCCGGTCGAGGGCACGAACAAAGCCAGTTTCGAAACGGCCTTCTCCGGGCGCGATCTCATTCTCCTCGCAGGCGGCCTCTTCCTGCTGTGGAAAGCGACCAAGGAAATCCATCATTCCATGGAGCCGGAAGACGATTCGGGCGATTTGCTGGACAAGACACCGGGAGTCGCGGCAGCCGCCACGGCTACTTTCGGCTCTGTGATCGTCCAGATCATCGCGATCGACATGGTCTTCTCGGTCGATTCGATCCTGACCGCGGTCGGCATGACCGACGACATCCCTATCATGGTTGCTGCGGTGGTCATCACGGTCGGCATCATGATGGTTGCCGCCGATCCGCTGGCGAAGTTCATCGAGAGCAACCCGACGCTGGTCATGCTGGCGCTGGCCTTCCTCGTGATGATCGGCCTGGTGCTGATCGCCGACGGCTTCGGCTTCCATGTGCCGAAGGGCTATATCTATGCCGCCATGGGATTCTCGGTCGGCGTCGAGATCCTCAACATCGTCCAGCGCCGCCGCCGCGCGGGGCAGCGTGCCGCAGCCAAGGGAGAAGCCGCATGACCGATTTCCGCAAGATCGACGATGGCTTCTACGCCAGCCCCCAGATTTCCGTAGCCGATGTATCGCAGGCGGCGGCCATGGGGATCGGCACCATCGTGAACAACCGTCCGGAAGGCGAGGCGGACGACCAGCCTGCAGGGAGCGACATCGAAGCGGCCACGAAAGCAGCCGGCTTGAACTATGTCGCGATCCCGATCGGCCATTCGGGTTTCAGCATGCCGCAGGTCGACGCGATGTCGGAAGTTCTGGCCAAGGCCGACCGTCCCGTGCTCGGCTTCTGCCGCTCGGGCACGCGTTCGACCCTGCTCTGGTCGCTCGCCCAGGCACAGCACGGCCGCGATCCGGACGAGATCGCCGCAGCGGCGGAAGCCGGTGGCTATTCGATCGATCCCATCCGCCCGACGGTGGATATGCTGGCCGGCAAATCGAGCGACTGATCAGCGGCGATAATCGAGCGGCGGGTCGCGGTCGCCGAGAAGCGACTCGTATTCATAACCCTCGCCGCGGGCCGTGATGAATTCCGCTTTCGCCTGCTCGCGCAGCTGTGGATTGGTATAGAGTTCGACCGCCGCGAGTATCATGGCCTTGGCCGCATGCTGCGTACCTTTCGCACCATAGCTATGGCCGCTGGCGGCAACCGCCTGCCAGCTATGCGCAGCGGTTCCTGGGACCCATGTGGCAGTGCGGACGCTGACGGTCGGCACCGCTTGCGACACGTCGCCCACGTCGGTCGAGCCATAGCCGGTCTTCACCTCGAATTGCTCCACCTCGCGCGCCTGCGACAGCTCGGGGGCATCCTCGCCGAAGGATTCGCGGATCTCGCGCGCCCAGGCGAGTTCTTCGGCGGTGTATTCGATCGGTTCGAGCTGATTGAGCTTCTCGGTCATCATGCGTTGGAGCGATTCGAGCGGCAGTGTCGGATTGTTGCCGTGGATGATTTCCCAGTCGACATCCGTGCCCGTGCCCATCGCCGCGCCCTTGGCCGCAGCCTCCAGCCGCGGCCACAGCGCGCGGACTTCGTCGGCATCGGAATGGCGGACGTAATAGAAGACTTCGGCGAAGTCGGGCACGACATTCGGCGCCGCGCCGCCTTCGGTGATGACGTAATGGATGCGCGTATCCATGCTGGTGTGTTCGCGCATCATGTTGACCATCATGTTCATCGCTTCCACCCCGTCGAGCGCGCTGCGCCCGCGCTCGGGCGCTCCCGCCGCATGGGCCGACTCGCCGCGGAAGCGGAACTTGCCCGAGCGGTTGGCGAGGCTCATCCGCGATGCAGCGGAATTGCGGTCCGCCGGGTGCCAGTCGATCACGAAATCGGCATCGTCGAACAGGCCGGCGCGGGTCATGTAGACCTTGCCCGATCCGCCTTCCTCGGCCGGTGTACCATAGAGCCTGACGCGGCCCGGCGTACCGGTCGCTTCGAGCCAGTTCCTTATCGCAATCGCCGCAGTGAGCGAGCCTGCGCCGAAGAGGTTATGCCCGCAGGCGTGTCCGGCATGCTTGCCCTCGATCGGATCGCGATTGGGCGAGGTCGACTGGCTGATGCCCGGCAGTGCGTCGAATTCCGCCAGCAGTCCGATGACAGGACCGCCGCTGCCCCATTCGGCTACGAAGGCCGTCGGGATACCGGCAACGCCCGGCTGGATGGAGAACCCTTCCCGCTGCAATTCGTCCACCAGCAGTCCGCTCGACTGCGTTTCAAGATAACCGAGTTCGGCCAACTCCCAGATTTCACGCGCAACGCGGCTGGTGCGTTCGCTTTCTGCTTCGACTGCGGCGATGGGATCGGCCTCTTGCGCGGTTGCGGGCAGCGCGAGCGTCATGGCGGTGGCGGCTAGTAGGACGGCGAATTTCATGCAGAATATCTCCCTGGTCGGCGCATGCTTGCCGGAAAATACACGTCATGCCAAATCGCCTTTTGCATGACCCTGCCACCCGCCCTCCTGCAGTTTCTCGGATCGCTTGCCGCCATCCTCATGCTGGCAGCCATCGCCTGGCGACTGAGGCTCGGGCCCGAGCCAAGGTTGGATGATGAGAACGCAGCGCGGCAGGCCGCAGATGAAGCCGTCAGCGGCTTCAAACCGGTCGAGATCGGACTTGATCGAGAGGGGCGCGGCGCCCTGTTGAGCGATGCCGGGGGTCGCATTCTCCTGTTGCGACCGCATGGCTCCCGCTTCGCCGGTCGCCTGCTGAGCGATCAGGCTGTAGCGTGGATCGAGGAGGACGCGCTTATCGTCGATACGGCGGAGAAGCGTTATGGCTCCGCCCGACTCGAGCTTGCCGACGCTTCAGCTTGGATGCAGGCGATCGTGGCGATAAAGAGAGGCTAGTCATGCCAGATTTCTCGCCCACTGAAATTGCCGTGCCCGGCTTCGTCGCGTTGGTCCTGATCGAAATGATCTGGGCGAGGCGCAAGCGGCGCGAGGCCTACGAACCGCGAGACACGCTGACCAGCCTGGCATTCGGCCTCGGCAGCACGGTCAGCGGACTGATCTTCGGCGGGCTGTTCTTCGCGCTATTCCTGTGGGTCTGGCAGTTCCGCCTGTTCGATATCGGCTGGAGCTGGTGGGCATTCGCGCTGTGCTTCGTGCTCGACGATCTCAGATATTACTGGGTCCACCGCTTCGGCCATCGTGTGCGCTGGTTCTGGGCGAGCCATGTGAATCACCATTCCAGCCAGCATTACAATCTCAGCACCGCGCTCCGCCAAACCTGGACCGGCTTCATGACGCTGGGCTTCGCCTTCGCCCTGCCGCTGGTGCTGCTGGGCTTCCATCCGGGCATGATCGCGCTCGCAGGCGGGTTTAATTTGATCTACCAGTTCTGGATCCACACCGAGGCGATCGACAAGATGCCGCGCTGGTTCGAGGCGGTGATGAACACGCCGAGCCATCACCGGGTGCATCACGCCACCAACCCGCGCTATCTCGATCGCAATTACGCAGGCGTCTTTATCGTCTGGGACAAGCTGTTCGGCACTTTCGAGCCCGAAGTGAAAGACGAGAAAATCCGCTACGGAATCGTCAAACAGCTCGGTAGCTTCAACATATTGTGGGCAGTGTTTCACGAATGGATCGGCATTGCGCAGGACTTGTGGCACGCTCCGTGGGGCAGCAAGCTCGGCTATCTGCTGCGCGAGCCCGGCTGGACCCAAGATGGCAGCCGCGAAACCAGCGACCAGATCCGCGCTTCCTGGCAGGTACGACAGGCGTCGGACGCAAAATCCGTTTCATCCGAAAACCCGATTGCAGGCGAGGCCAAGGCTGCCTAACCTCTCGAATCGAGAGGAGATATCATGAATGAATTCGACGTGGTCGTCGTCGGCGGCGGTAGCGGAGGCAGCGCGGTCGCGGGTCGGCTGGCAGAGGCGGGCAAGCGCGTATGCCTGCTGGAGGCCGGGGGGCGCAACAACACTGCCGTGGTCAAGACGCCGGGCCTCATGCCCTTCCTCACCGCCAAGGCGAACTACCGCTACGAGACGGTCCCGCAAAAGGGGTTGAACGGGCGCACCGGCTACCAGCCGCGCGGGCGCGGGCTCGGCGGATCCTCGGCGATCAACGCCATGATCTATATCCGCGGCAATAGCTGGGATTATGACAATTGGGCCGCGCTCGGCTGCACGGGGTGGAGCTATGACGACGTGCTCCCCTATTTCAAACGCGCCGAGCACAATGTGCGGGGCGAGGACGAATATCACGGCGACGACGGCCCGCTGTGGGTCAGCGATCAGAAATGGCCGAACCCGGGCAGCCTCGCATTCGTGGAGGCCGCGGCGCAGCTGCAATTCCCGCGCAACAATGACTTCAACGGAGCCACGCAGGCCGGGTTCGGTCTTTACCAAGTGACGCAGAAGGATGGCGAACGCTGGTCCGCCGCGCGCGCCTATGTCGAGCCGAAGCGTAAATCGAAAAATCTCGACATCCGCATCGGCGTCACCGTCCAGCGTCTGGAGATCGCGGGAGGGCGGGTCACCGGCGTCACCTACTCGGTGGGTGGAAGAGAGCGCACCGTCTCGGCGCGAGGAGCCGTGGTGCTCTCCGCCGGTGCGTTCAACTCGCCGCAGATCCTGATGCTGTCCGGCATCGGCCCGGCAACCCATCTGCGCGAGCACGGGATCGAGGTGAAGCTGGACAAGCCCGCCGTCGGATCGGACTTGCAGGACCACATCGACTACGTCTCCAGCTGGGAAACGCAGAGCAAGGACTTCATCGGCGACAGCCTGGCGGGCACCGTGCGCATGGCCCAGGCCATCGTCGAGCACCGGCGCAAGCGTACCGGCATCATGACCACGCCCTATGCCGAAGCCGGCGGGTTCTGGAAGGTCATGCCCGATGCACCTGCGCCCGATATCCAGTGGCATTTCATCCCGGCAATGCTGGAGGATCACGGGCGCGAGAAGGTGAAGGGCCACGGCTTTTCGCTCCACGCCTGTGTTTTGCGGCCCGAGAGCCGGGGTACCGTGCGCCTCGACAGCCGCGAAGCGAGCCATGCCCCGCGCATCGACCCGAATTTCCTCGATGACGACCGCGACATTGCGACCTTGCGCGAAGGCGTGCGGCTGTCGCACCGGATCGCTTCCTCGCCGAGCCTTGCGCGCTACGAGCCGAAGGACCGCTACGCCATCGACCTCGACGACGATGCGCAACTCGACGAACTGATCCGCAGCCGCGCCGACACCGTCTACCACCCGGTCGGCACGTGCCGCATGGGCGCAGATGCGGACGCAGTGGTCGATCCGACGCTGAAAGCGCGCGGGATCGACGGGCTCTATATTGCCGATGCCAGCATCATGCCCCGCCTCGTCAGCGGCAACACCAATGCGCCGAGCATCATGATCGGCGAACGTTGCGCCGACTTCGTTAAGCACGATCTTGCATAATACTCTATCCTCTGGCCGCCCTCCTCGAGCAGATTGTTCACGTACAACCAGCGAGAGGCCGGAGTCGAAATCGACGCCCGCATTCAAGTTCACCAGATCGTAGGACGGCAGTAGCAGATCGACCGTGGTCGACGCGTCAGCCAGTGCACCGCGGAACGGCAAGCCATGCACGAAAGGGCGCGGATTGTTTTCCTGGTCCGCCGGCTGCGTATAGCGGTTGCCGACATGACTATAGGATGCCGCCATATAGGCATCCGTCGCGGCCGAAACCGGGAATTCGTAGCTGCCCGAAACGGAAAGCTGGAATTCCGGGACCGACGGCAGGCGATTGCCCTCGCGAATGCCGGTGGCGATGGCCAACGGCTCGGGCAGGGTGGAATCGAATTCCGCTTCGATCAGGCTTCCGGAGAAGACGAAGTCCAGCCCTGGCGTGGGCGAGAAGCCGACCTCCGCCTCCACACCGGCTTCGTAGTTCAACAGACTTTCGTCGTCATAGCTCTGGAAGGAGCCGAACAGCGCCTCTCCGTCCGGAGAGCACAACGTCACGTTGAGCGGATCGTTCACTCCGCCGAGGCGGAAGCCTTTCGATGCCTGCGCGTTCAGCGTGAGCGTGTCGTTGACGTCGTAACTAAGCAGCACGCGCAGGCTCACGCCGTCGGACTTCGTAGTGTTCGCCGCATTGTCGCCATTGGCGAACAGGCCGCGCGAGATGAAGCGGCGGCTTTCTTCGAGATTGTAATAACGCGCGCCGACGGTCACATCGAAAGCGTCGGTGAAGGCGTATGTCGCTTCGCCGAGAATGGCGATCTGCTCCAGTTCGTGGGGGATATCGGCATTGTAGGGCGAATCGAGGTTCGGAAAGCCATTGGCGACCGCCGCAGAGGTTCCCGCGCCCAGCGTAGCATCGGTCGCGCCGCGTAGCCGGGTGTCGGCAGGCATTGGCGGTAGAGGCGATCGGCGCTGGAACAAAACCCGCCGACGACCCACTGGAAAGGCCCGCTGCGATTTGACGATAGCCGCAGCTCCTGCGTGATCGCGTTGACGTCGGTCGTATCGCGCAGGTTCGACGGCAGGTTGAGCGCAGCGGTGGGATAGCCGAGATCGACCGACACCGATCCGCTCAGCGCGCTGGCATCGCGGCTCACCAGGATGTCGCGATTGGTAAAAAAACTGACCGAGGTCAGCGTGACCGCGCCGAGCTCGACCTCGGCGACGAGGTCGGCGATCGGCGTTTCGTCCTCGAACGCCTCGCGCAGCCGGAGGTTCTGCTCGCGTTCGTCGAATACGGTCGGGTCTGCCTGGTCGGGATTGGCGTAGAGGTTCCAGATTTCCTTGCGGTTGAAACCGTTGGCGGCGATCTTCTGGTAGATGAAGCGCGGGGTGATGCTGAAGCCTTCGCCCGTGTCGATGGTCAGCGCGAGGCGACCGCCATAGCGTTCGCCGCCATTGATGCCCTCGCCGCCTGCCGGACCGATCGCGTCGATGAAGCCGCCGTACTGCGTGTAGTATCCGACAGCGCGGATCGCCGCGCGTTCGCCAAGCGGCAGATTGACCATGCCCTTGGCGTGCCAGCCGAGATCGTTCCCGTCGACGAGGTTCACATTACCCTCGACGAGGCCTTCGGTCACGCCGACCAGCGGCTAGTTGGTGGTGTAGCGGATCGTGCCGCCGACGCTGCCCGAACCGAACAGCGTGCCTTGCGGTCCGCGAAGCGTTTCGACGCGATTGAGGTCGAACAGGTCGAGATCGGGCGTGAACAGCGAGAGCGAAATCACGCTCTCGTCGAGATAGACGCCGACCTGCTCCTTCACACCCGCCTGGTCGCGCACGACCTGCCCAGCGGAAACGTTGCGCGACAGGTCCTCAAGATTGCCTGCACCCGATTTCTGGATGTCTTCCTGCGTCTGCGCGTTGATCGAGAAGGGCACATCCTGGATCGTGGAGTCGCGCTTCGTGGCGGTGACGAAGATAACGTCCCGGTCGCCTTCGACCTGCTCCGCGACCTGCGCAGCTGCCGGGGCCGCAATGGCGACGAGGCCGCAGCCTGCGAGCAGCGACGCGGCGCGGCGCGGCTGAACCTGTGCGCGAAGACAGCTTGCCTGGTCTGTCTCCTCCTGCGTGCGGGCCGTTTTCAGTCCTGCAACAACAAATGGGATGGATCCCGAGCGCAGCCTTACCAATAGCTATAATGTGCGAGCGCGCATTTGGCAGTAACTGCGTAGCGATCGAGTCACATATGCCCTGCCCATGAAAAAGGGGCCGGAGAATGATCCCCGGCCCTTGTAGGCTCATGTTCGCAGGAGGAACATCGTTTGGCAGGGCCACCTCCGAGAGGAGAGGAGAGAGAGAAGAGGCGGCCCCGCCGAACTTGGTACTACGTACCCCGGGCAAACTCCGGGTAGGCTTCGATACCAGTCTCGCCGAGATCGAGGCCCGCCATCTCTTCCTCTTCGCTCGGGCGCACGCCGATGGTGGCCTTGAGAGCGAACCAGACGATGCCGGACGTGATGCAGACGAAGACACCTGTCGCGACCACGCCGGTGATCTGGGCGAGGATCGGAACTTCGGTATTGGTCAGCGGCACGGCCAGCGTGCCCCAGATTCCGGCCACGAGGTGGACCGGGATCGCGCCGACCACGTCGTCGATCTTAAGCTTGTCGAGGATCGGTACGAAGATGACCGGAAGCGCGCCGCCGATACCGCCGATCAGGATGGCCATGCCGACATTCGGGGTCAGCGGCTCTGCCGTGATGGCGACG
Source organism: Erythrobacter sp. (assembly GCA_029937545.1). Lineage (GTDB taxonomy): Bacteria > Pseudomonadota > Alphaproteobacteria > Sphingomonadales > Sphingomonadaceae > Qipengyuania. The sequence continues at coordinate 72,327 of JAPYPR010000011.1, forward strand.
AGGCCCGCGAGAGCACCGTTGAGCGCCATGGTGATATCAGCCTTGCCGTAACGCAACTGGGTGAAGATGATCGCTACTACCACGCCGCCGCAGGCAGCCATGTTGGTGTTTACGAAGATCTTCGACACATCTGACACGTCGCCCACCGTACCCATCGCAAGCTGCGATGCGCCGTTGAAGCCAAACCAGCCGAGCCACAGGATAAAGGTGCCGAGCGTCGCCAGCGGGATGCTTGAACCCGGGAACACCGCCATTTTGCCGTCGGCTCCGTAGCGGCCGAGGCGCGGGCCTATAATGAGAGCGCCCATCAATGCTGCCCAGCCACCGGTCGAGTGGACCAGCGTGGAGCCGGCGAAGTCCGAGAAACCCATAGCGTCGAGCCAGCCTGCGCCCCATTCCCAGCTCACGATCACCGGATAGATGAAGCCGGTTAGCAGTGTGACGAAGATAAAGAATGGCACGATCTTAATTCGCTCTGCCACGGTGCCCGAGACGATCGAGGCGGTCGTGGCACAGAAGACCATCTGGAAGAACCAGTCGGAAGCGACCGAATAGCCGGTCCCGGTGTCAGCCTCACCAACACCCTGCATGGCATAGGGGAAATCGGCGATGCCGAAATAGCCGCCCTCGAAACCCGGGTAGGCGATCGAATAGCCGATTACCCAAAACATGAGACCGGCGATCGAGTAGAGGCCGATGTTCTTCAGGCACTGGACGGACACGTTCTTGGAACGAACCAGCCCGGCCTCGAGCATGGCGAAGCCTGCCGCCATCCACATGACCAGGAAGCCGCCGATCAGGAACAGCAACGTGTTGAAAATATAACCGGTGCCGCCGGAAACGGCCTGCGCGGCATTCGGAGTGGAGGCCTCTTGCGCTAGCGCGGGTTCGGCAAGTGCGAGTGCCGCGAGCGCGAGAGGTGCGGAACGGAAAAGAATGCGTTTCATCGGCTGGGTTCCCCTCAAAGCGCGGTATCGCCGGTTTCGCCGGTGCGGATGCGGGTGGCGCTGGCGAGGTCGAAGACGAAGATCTTCCCGTCGCCGATCGCCTCGCTGCTGGCGGTTTGCTGGATGGTTTCGACCACTTGCGGCGCGAGGTCGTCGCTGGTCGCGATCTCCAGCTTCACCTTGGGCAGCATGTTGGTTGAGTACTCGGCGCCGCGATAAATCTCGGTCTGCCCCTTCTGGCGCCCGAAGCCCTTGACTTCGGACACGGTCATTCCGGCCACCCCCACTGCGCCGAGCGCTTCACGCACTTCGTCGAGCTTGTATGGCTTGATGACGGCGATGATGAATTTCACGCGTTCACCCCCTGCTGGCTATCCACCGGCCCCGATGCCGGCTCTCGCAGGTGCAGCATGAAGCGTGCCAAAATGACTCACGGGGCTGCAGTTGGGCGCTGCAAGGCCAGACATCGGCCAGGCTGCCTAAATTGTAATCGGCTGGTTATTTTGTGTGCAGTCTAAGTCGCGCGACGATCGGGAGGTGATCCGATGCGATTGCGGCGAGGGGTGTGTGGTGCACCTTCATGTCGACACATTCCCAGTGGCGCGTGGCGGCGATTCGGTCGAGCGTCGCGATCGGCTGGCGGCTCGGATAGCTGCGGCCCGGCGTGACCAGTTGCCAGTCCTTGCCGAATTCCCGCATGGCACCGGTATGGCGGCCCCACTGATTGAAATCGCCGAGGATGACCGACGGCAAATCGCGCTTGCATGCCTCGACATAGGTCAGCAGCGAGCGGATCTGGTCGCGGCGGCGCAATCCGGAAAGATCGAGATGCGTGCCGATCACGCGCACCAGCTTGCCCTCCACCGCAATCTCGCCGCACGCCGCGCCGCGCGGCTCCAGTGTCGGAATATCGAGCGCGTGGCCGGCGACGATCTCCACACCTCGCCTCACCAGCAGCGCATTGCCGTGCCAGCCGATGCTGCGCGGCCGCCGCGCGACCTCGACCACCCGCCATCTGGTATCGTCGAGCGCTGCGCGCGGCAGCACCGTCGCCCGGTCGCCGATGCGCCGGTCCGCTTCCTGCAAGGCGATAATATCGGCGTCGATCTCGTGCAGGACAGACAGGATACGCTCGGGATCGCGCCTGCGATCGAGGCCGACCGCCTTGTGAATATTGTAGCTGGCGAAAGTGAGATGCACCATCGATCAACGCAAGCGGTGCTGCGATGGTGCCATCGTCACAGAAAATCCTTGAGCGTCGCCATGAATCGGTCGAACTGGTCGTGATGCAGCCAGTGCCCGGCATTTTCGAACTCGATCACCTCTGCATTGGCGAAGTGGTCGAGCCTGCCGTCGCCTTCGGGGTTCGATGCCCAGCTGTCGGCGCCGTAAAGCAACAGGGTGGGCGCGGTAATTGCGGCCCAGGTCTGGTGGAGGAACTCGTCGGCAATGTCCTCGACCGGCCAGACGTTAAGATGCGGGTCGAACTTCCAGCTGTAGGTGCCGTCCTCGTTGCGATTGACGCCGTGGATGGTGAGGTGCCGCGCTTGGCTCTCGGTGAGGTAGCTGTTCTCCTCGATCATGCGCGCGAAGGCGGCTTCGATGCTTTCGTATTTGCGCGGGGACCGACCGGAGGCGGCGCGCTTCTTGCCGATCCATTCGTTCAGCCGCTCGGGATAGGGCTTCGCGCGCAGCTCCTCCTGCCGCTTGGGGCTAGGGCCGAGGCCTTCGATGGCGACGATCTTGGTGACCATGTCGGGAAAAGTCCCCGCATAGCGCAGCGAGACATTGCCGCCCATCGAGTGGCTGACGATAGTCACCGGGCCGACGCCGAGCTGGTGGACCAGTTGTGCGAGATCGTAGACCATGTCGCTGGCGGAGTAGTTGCCGTCGGAAACCCAGTCGGAATCGCCATGGCCGCGATGGTCCATCGCGACAACGTGCCAGTCCTGGCACAGTTCTTCCGCCACCCAGTCCCAGCTGCGCGCATGATCGCGCCCGCCATGGACCAGCACCAGCGGCGGCTTCCCCCGATTGCCCCAGTCGAGATAATTGAGGCGCAGGCGCTGCGAGATGAAGGTCTGGGAGGTCGGGCCGGGAATGGTCATGTGCGGGCTTTGCGACAAGCCCCGCGCAGTTTCAACCTCAACGCTCCTTCGTGGCGGAGAAGGTCAGGTCCAGGTTCTTCTCTTCCTGATAGTTCACGTCCCACGGGCTCTTCGCCATGAACACGAGATCGCCATCCCGGTCGCGGGCAAGATTGGCGCGGTTGAATTTCTCGAATTCGTCCAGCGCCTTCTCGTCGCCTTTGACCCAGCGTGCCGTGGCGAAGGGCGAGGGCTCGAGATTGGCCTTCACCTTGTACTCAGCCTCCATGCGCGAGATCAGCACTTCCAGCTGGAGCTGGCCTACCACACCGACGATATGTTGCGCTCCGAGCTCGGGATAGAAGACCTGGATCACGCCTTCCTCGGATAGATCGTCTAGCGCTTTCCGCAGCTGCTTGGTCTTGGTCGGATCGGCCAGCACGACACGGCGCAGGATTTCCGGCGCGAAGTTCGGCAGGCCGGTGAAGCGCACGTCGTTCTTCTCGGACAGCGTATCGCCGACGCGCAGCGTGCCGTGGTTGGGGATGCCGATGATGTCGCCCGCGAAGGCCGTGTCCGCAATCTCCCTGTCCTGCGCGAAGAACAGGATCGGCGAGTGGACCGCGATCGGTTTGCCGAGCCCGCTCGGCGTCAGCTTCATCCCGCGTTTGAACGTGCCCGAGACCTGCCGCATGAAGGCGATCCGGTCGCGGTGGTTGGGATCCATATTGGCTTGTACCTTGAAGATGAAGCCGGTGACCTCGTCGCGCTCGGGGCTGATCTGCTCCTCCCCGGCGGGCTGCGGACGCGGCGGCGGAGCCCATCTGGCGATCGCCTCGATAAGCTCCTCGACGCCGAAATTCTTGAGCGCGGAGCCGAAGAACACCGGCGTAAGATCGCCATTGCGATAGGCTTCGAGGTCGAACTCGGGATAGCCGATCTTCGTCAGCTCGATTTCTTCTTCGAGTTCCTCCGGCAGATCGCCCAGCGGCTCGCGCTTGCCGAGGAACTCCTTGCTCCCGCCTTCGGGCCGCGTGACCGTGTCGGTCTCGAAATCGAGGATACCGGTAAAGAGGCCACCCATACCTAGCGGCGCGTTCTGCGGGCTGACGTCGAGCGCCAGCGCGTCGGCCACCTCGTCGAGAATTTCGAACAGCGGCCTCCCTTCCCGATCGACCTTGTTGACGAAGGTGATGATCGGGACGTTGCGCAGACGGCAGACCTCGAACAGCTTGCGCGTCTGGCTCTCGATCCCCTTGGCGACGTCGATCACCATGATGGCAGAATCGACTGCAGTCAGCGTGCGGTAGGTGTCTTCGGAGAAATCCTCGTGGCCCGGCGTATCGAGCAGGTTGAAGGTGATGACTTCGCCGTCGATCTCCTTCTCGAAGGTCATCACGCTGGAGGTGACCGAGATGCCGCGCTGCTGCTCGATCTTCATCCAATCCGACCGCGCCCGCCGCGCCGCACCGCGCGCCTTGACCTCGCCCGCCAAATGGATCGCGCCGCCCTGCAGCAGCAGCTTTTCGGTCAGCGTCGTCTTGCCCGCGTCGGGGTGCGAAATGATCGCGAAGGTACGGCGATTGGAAGTCATGGACTACTCAGTGGCGAGCAACCCGGAAGCCGGCGAAATCCTGGCTCACCGGCATCAGCTCGATACGGTTGATATTGAGGTGCGGTGGCAGTTCGGCGACCCAAAGTATGGTGTCGGCGATATCCTCGCTGGTCATCGGATCGGAGCCACGATAGAGATCGTCGCTGGCCTGCTGGCTGCCGGTGCGGACCAGCGTGAATTCGGTCTCGACCATTCCTGGCTCGATGCTGGTCACGCGCACGCCGGTGCCGTGGAGGTCGGCGCGCAGGGCCAGGGTGAAGTGGTTCGCAAAGGCCTTAGAGCCCGCGTAGACATTCCCGCCTGGATAGACATAGCTCCCGGCGACCGAGCCGATCGCGATGATCGCACCCTTGCGCTCGATCAGCGCTGGCAACAGCTTGCGCGTCAGCTTGACCATGGCCGTCACATTGGTGTCGATCATGGTCTGCCAGTCGTCGAGACTCGCCTCCTGCGCGGGCGAGAGGCCTTGCGCGAGACCGGCATTGTTCACCAGCAGGTCGATCCCGGCGAAGTCCTCGGGCAGGTCGGCAATGGCGGCATCCATCGCCGCCTCGTCGCGCACATCGAAGACGCAGGCGTGGATCTTGTTTGCTCCCAGCTCCGCGACCAGCGCATCGAGCCGTTCCTTGCGGCGTCCCGTCGCCACGCAGCGCCAGCCCTTTTCGACCAGCGCACGGACGGTTGCCTCGCCGATGCCCGCGGTGGCTCCGGTTACGAAAGCAGTCTTTGTCATCCGCGCAACTCCGCGCCCTGCTTGCCGGCGGCGGCGACCACCCTGTCCGAGACCGCCTTGATTTCCTCGTCGGTAAAGCTTTTCTCGCCTGGCTGGAGCACGGTCTCGACCGCGACCGATTTCTTGCCTTCGGGCACGCCTTGCCCGGCAAAGACGTCGAACACCCGGGCCGAGACGATGACCTGCTTGTCTGCACCTCTCACTGCACGCACCAAGTCGGCGGCGGCGAGTTCGGCGGGGACGAGGAAAGCGAAGTCGCGTGTGATCGCCTGCAGTGCGGGCGGCGTGTAGGTCGGGCGCGCGAAACCGCTGCCGCCCTTCTTCGCCGGGATTGCGTCGAGGAAGATCTCGACCGCGACCACCGGGCCGTCCACATCGAAAGCTTTGAGGGTTTTCGGATGCAGCGCGCCGAAGCGAGCCAGTACGTTCTTCGGGCCGAGCCGCAGCGTCGCGGACTGGCCGGGATGGAACTGGTCGCCCGCTTCACCCATGACCATAAGATTATCGACCGGCGCACCGGCTGCTTCGAGTAGCGCGAGCGCTTCGGCCTTGGCGTCATAGGCGTCGAAGCCGGTAGCCTTGCCTTGCGACCAGCCGCGCGGTGTCTTCTCGCCTGCGAGCACGACGCCGAGCGTCGGCTTTTCGTCGCTCGAGCCGTCCGGCCGGCGGAAATACCGCCGCCCGATTTCGAACAAGCGCGTGCCCGGCGCGCCGCGATCGGCATTACGCTTGGCCGCAGCGAGCAGGCCGGGGATGAGCGAAGGGCGCATGGCCTTCATGTCCTCGCTGATAGGGTTGTCGAGCACCCACAACTGCGCGCCATCCGCGAAATGCTCGGCATCGGCGGTGGGAAGGAAGGACCAGGTCACCGCCTCGTTCAGCCCGCGTGCGGCCGCCGCGCGGCGCAGCTTGCGCTCCAGCTTCTGCTGTGGCGAAGCGGTCGGCTGCGCGACTCCGTCTGCACGCGGCAAGGCGACACTTTCGACATTTTCGAGCCCGTGAATTCTGACCACTTCTTCGACCAGATCGGCCGAGCCTTCGATGTCGTGGCGGCGCGGCGGGCAGGTGACCTGCCAGTCGGGGCCTACCGTGAAGTCGAGCGCCTCGAGAATGCGGCGCTGCTCGTCCTCGGACACGTCGACACCGCCCAAACGGCTCGTCAGTGCCGGATCGAACGGAACCACCATCGGCTCGACCGGCGGCTCGCCTGCGCGCGCCAGTCCGGTCGGCGTACCACCGCAGGTCTGCACGATCAGGTCGGTCAGCAGCGCAAGGCCATCGTCGAGGAAGGCCGGATCGACGCCGCGCTCGAACCGCGTGCGCGCGTCGCTGGCGAGGCCCAGCTTGCGGCCCGTCACACCGATGCGCTCGGGATCGAAATAGGCGATCTCGAGCAGCACGTCGGTCGTGCCCTCGGTCGCACCGGAATGCTCGCCGCCCATGATCCCGCCAATGTCGTGCACCCCCGCATCGTCTGCGATCACGGTCATGCTGGCGTCGAGCGCGTAAGTCTTCTCGTTCAGCGCCTCCATCGTCTCGCCATCCTGCGCGCGGCGCGCGACGACGGGACCGGAGAGTTTGGCCAAATCGTAGACGTGCGCCGGACGGCCGCAGGCGAGCATCAGGTAATTGGTGCAGTCGACCAGCGCGCTGATTGGGCGCTGGCCCGCGGCCTTCAGGCGGCGCTGCATCCACTCGGGCGAAGGTTTGGTGTTGTCGACGCCGCGAATGACTCGGCCATAGAACGCCGGACAGCCCTCGGGATCGTCTGTGCGGATTTCGACCGGGCAGGCGCCTTCGCCAGCAATAGTCGGCACCTCGACCGGCTTGAACGTGCCGAGCCCCGCCGCCGCGAGATCGCGCGCGATGCCCATCACGCCCATGCAGTCGGGGCGGTTGGGCGTGATCGCCACGTCGAACACCGGAGAGGCGTCGCTATAGTCGGCAAAGCTCGTACCGACCGGCGCGTCCTCTGGTAGTTCGATAATGCCGTCGTGCTCGTCGCCGAGTTCGAGTTCGCGGACCGAACACATCATGCCGTTGCTCTCGACGCCGCGGATCGCGCTCTTGCGCAGCTCCATGCCGTTGGCCGGGACGACCGCGCCGGGCAAACCGAGCACGCCCTTCATGCCGCTGCGCGCATTGGGCGCGCCGCAGACGACCTGTAGCGGGTCGCCTTCGCCGGTGTCGACGCTGAGCACCTGCAGCTTGTCGGCATCGGGGTGCTTCTCGGCCGTCAGCACCTTCGCGACGCGGAAGCCGGCGAGCTTGTCCGCCGGGTCTTCGATCCCCTCGACCTCATGGCCGATCCGGTTCAGCGCAGCCGCGATCTCCGCCACCGAAGCGTCGGTGTCGAGGAAGTGCTTCAGCCATTCGAGCGAGAACTTCATGCGCGCGCTCCTACGCCGGCAGACAGGGTGGGCTGGTCGAAGGGCGAGAAGCCGTAGTGCTCCGCCCAGCGATAGTCGCCGTCGAAAAAGGCGCGCAGATCGTCCATGCCGTATTTGAGCATCGCGAGCCGGTCGACACCGAGGCCCCAGGCGAAGCCCGAATAGACGTCCGGATCGACGCCCGCGAATTCGAGCACGCGGCGGTTGACCATGCCGCTGCCGAGCAACTCCATCCAGCCGTGACCCGGTGCATCGCCGTCCCCGCCCAGCACGCGGCGACCGTTGACGTCCTGCCAGCCGACATCGACTTCGACAGATGGCTCGGTGAAGGGGAAATAGCTCGGGCGCAGGCGGAGCACGATATCGTCGCGTTCGAAGAAGGCCTTGAGGAAGGTCTCCAGCGTCCATTTCAAATGGCCGAGGTGGATGCCCTTGTCGATCACCAGGCCCTCCACCTGATGGAACATCGGCGTGTGCGTCGCATCGCTGTCGCTGCGATAGACGCGGCCCGGAGCGATGATGCGGATCGGGGCGCCCTGTTCGGCCATGGAGCGGATCTGGACCGGCGAGGTATGCGTCCTCAGCAGCATGCGTTCTTTTCGGCCTACCGCTTCGCTACTTGAGGCCGGATGTCCTTCCGCACCCACATCCGGGAAATAGAACGTGTCGTGCATCGCGCGCGCGGGATGCGTTTCCGCCATGTTGAGCGCGGTGAAATTGTGCCAGTCGTCCTCGATTTCCGGCCCGGTGGCGACGGTAAAGCCGAGGTCGGCGAAAATCTCCGCCAGTTCGTCCATCACCTGGCTTACCGGGTGGACCGAACCCTTCGGCGCTGCGGGTGCAGGCAGCGTCAGGTCGAGCACTTCGCTTGCCAGCCGCGCTTGCAACTCCGCCTCGTCGAGCTGCTCCTTCTTCGCAGCGATCGCATCGGCCACATCGCCGCGCAGGCCCTGGATCTTGGGCGCTTCGGTTTGGCGCTCTTCGGGCGTCATCTTGCCCAGCGTTTTCATCAGGCCCGAGATCGAGCCCTGCTTGCCAAGGAATTCCACGCGCAAAACCTCCAGCGCAGCGGGATCCTGAGCGTTCGCAATCCTGCCGAGCGCTTCGGTCTTGAGAGTTTCGAGATCGGTCATGGGTAGTGCGAAAAGGCCCCGACAATAAAGGTGAAGGCGCCCTCTAGCGGCTTCGGGCACCGTTCCCAAGTCCCGATTGCCACACCAAGCTAGCCAGTGCGAGGGGTGTGGAGCGCCTGCATCGCAACCCCGGCGGCCTTGCTCGTCACCCGCACCGCGGCCGACACGACCGGATGAGGACGCTTGGCGTATTGCCCCGGCGTCATGCCCATGATGTTGCGGAAGTCGCGAATGAAATGCGCCTGATCGGTGTAGTGGCTGTCGAGACTTTCGATCCAGCGCATCGACGGCTCCATCATGTAGCGACCCAGGCTGCGCAAGAAACGCTGGCGCCGCTGGAGCACCCCTGGCGGGAAACCGAAATGGCGTTTGCAGAACCGTTCGATCGCCCGCACATTCATTCCCGCCATGCTGGCCAGCTGTTCGGTCGGAATCGGTCTTCCGGAAGCGATCGCGAGGTGGATTACGTGGATCGTGCCCTCGCCGTCTATCCTCTCTCCCAGAAGCGCGCGAAACGTCGTGTCGAACAAGGCGATCACGCCGTTATCGTCCAGCGCCCCGGACACGATAGTCTGGAACATGGAATGCAGTGCGTCCAGTTGAGGGTAGCAGCCAAGATCGTCGAAGCGATTTGCGAAATCGCTGGCCGGCATGCCGATGAAGCGCGCCCAACCCGCAGGCGTGAGGCCGACCCCCCAATATTCTCCCGACGACACTTGTACGAAAGTGCCGCGGTCGGTCGAGCCGCTCAGGATGATCGGAGGGACCGGTTTGGGGTCGCCTGGTCCAATAACCGCGCAATAATGTTCCGCAACGCCAGTGCGCAGGTTCGCCTCCTCCGGCGGCATCCATTCTTCCAGAATGCCGTCGGCCTCGATGCGCGTGCAGTAATAGCCCGAAAGGAATGGTGCCAGATCAGGTGGAGGTCCGGCCACGAGCATTGCGACCTGATCGGTTGCTGTCTCGATAATTCTCGTGGGACGGTCATGCATGGGCACCTCGAAGGCCGGCTGGCTGCCAAATATTTTCAAGCTTAGCCAGGACTTGCGAGTCCACCAGGGCACGCTCCAACCCTAGGGGTAGCAACCCGATGCTCCAGCTCTGCGCTGCCTCCGCGCGGAAGCGAGTTGCGCGGCTCGTCGGTCCGACCAGAACCGCTCGCGGCACGACCTCCGGCCGCTCGCGGCACGACCTCCGGCCGCGCGTCACCGACCGAGCTTCGATCCCGCCT
>JAPYPR010000011.1:82562-84086 GCA_029937545.1 Erythrobacter sp.
CCGCTCGCGGCACGACCTCCGGCCGCGCGTCACCGACCGAGCTTCGATCCCGCCTTGCGTAATCAACCGAATGTTGGCCCATTCGGGATGCAGGGCATCCTCGATCGGACCGGCCGGATCCGGGCTTACATCGAGCCGGTAGATGGTGGTTACGAAAGGCCACAGGTCTTCAGGAGGCAGACAAAAGCGCACTTTGACCGCGCTGCCCAGCGCAGCGCCGCTCGTGCGCGGGGTCCGCCCGGACGCTGGATCGATGGCGATTGGATCTGCATCGCCGGGAGGGGTAGCAAAAGGAACCCCGTTTGCGAAAAACTATCCTCGCCTGTCCAAGGACTGGACGGGTGATCCCCAGACCCTGCGCCGTTCGGCGGCGAAAGCGCCAAGCACGGGATGCCGCAACGCCACATACTCGCTCGGGCTCATGCCCATGAACGATTTGAATTCATGCACGAAATGCGCCTGGTCGTGATAATGCCGATCGATCACCGAGGTCCAGCTTCCGGATTCGGTCAGGAAGGCGCCCAGTGTGCGCACCAACCGCTGCCGACGCAGTAGGACGCGGGGGCTGAAGCCGAAATGGCGCTTGCACAGCCGCTCCAGCGTTCGTTTCGACAGGGCCAGCCTGTCAGCGAAATCCTCGATATGGGTAAGGTAAGGATCGGCCATCGCCTCCTGTACAGCGATAATCCGGTCGGCGTTTTTCGGCAAAGGCGCGCCTTCGCGCAGCTGCGCGATTGCGGCCTCGAACTGCCCATCGAGGTCGCTATCCGCGCAGCATAACGTTTCGCAAAGCTGGGTGAGACCGGCAAATGCCTCCTCCGTCTCTCCGTCGAAAAGCACGTTCACATAGTCCGCCGCCTCCGCGCCTACAAAGCGCGCCCAGCCGAGCGGGCTAAGGCCCATACCCCACATATGGCTGCGCCCGATTTCGAAGCGGGTCGGCTGTGCGCTCGGCCCGGTCGCCTGGAAGCGTTGCGCCCCGGCGGACCGCAGCGCAGCCATGTCCGGTCCCGCGACAGTCTCGCTGAAAAAGCGCATGTTCGCCCACTCGGGCAGTAGCATGTCGACCACTCGCTCGCCGGGCGGCAGATCGACAGTCATGTGATAAGTAGTAGTGAAGCAGGGAGCGAGATCCGCCGGTGCGGCAAAGAATTGCACGTCGATCGGGCAATCGCTGGCCACTCGACACTTCCCTCCCTGGATCATTGTAGCGCCGCGAGAACATTCGACAAGTTACGAATGAAAAAGGGCGCCCTACTGGACGCCCTTTGTCATATATACAATCGCTTGAGGCTAAGTTTACGCCGGCAGCGCTTTCTTGGCCTGTTCGATGATCGCCTTGAAGGCCGCGCCTTCGTTCATGGCGAGATCCGCCATGACTTTGCGGTCGAGTTCGATGCCGGCCAGCTTGGTGCCGTGCATGAACTGCGAATAGGTCAGGCCTTCGGCGCGGACCGCGGCGTTGATACGCTGGATCCACAGGGCGCGGAAGTTGCGCTTCTTAACCTTGCGGTCGCGATAGGC
>JAPYPR010000030.1 GCA_029937545.1 Erythrobacter sp.
ATCGCATCTCGGCGCGCGGACCCGAAATCGCCAAGAGCGAATGGCAGTCCTGCCTTGACCAGTTAGGCAGCTTGAGATGCGATTATCTGGTCGCCAGCGGCTCCTTGCCAGGAAACGTACCGAATGATTTTTACGCCCGGGTCGCCGCAATCGCGGCAGTCGGTGGGTATCGCTTCGTGCTCGACACATCGGGGCCGGCACTCGCCGCGGGAATAGCGGGCGGGGGCGTGTTTCTGGCGAAGCCGAGCCTTGGAGAATTTCGCGCATTGGTTGGCCGGGAACTGACCGAAGAAAGTGAGATAGCCGATGCAGCGATGAATATCGTGGAGCAGGGCAGAGTGCAGCATCTCGCGGTAACGATGGGGCGGGATGGCGCATTACTCGCCACCAGATCGGGCTGTTTGCGCCTGCCATCAATCAAAGTGGAAACTCGCAGCGCGGTCGGCTCGGGCGACAGCTTCCTGGCCGCAATGGTTCACGCGCTTGGCCTAGGCAAGAAGCCTGAGGACGCTTTCCGGTTCGGGTTGGCCGCAGGCGCCGCCGCGGTCCTCACCCCGGGCACCGATTTGTGTCATCCCGAAGATGTCCGGCGTTTGTATTCCGCTTTGACGGTGTGATCCAAGGTCAATTCCAGGCCCATTCGGTTAAGAGGGTTTGCGTAGTTACCGTGTCCATCCCGACAGCCATTGTCGCCTGCCAAGGCAATGGAAGGAGTCGAAGAGATGGACAGGCTTATGAAAGCGGCAATATTTATCGAGCCGGGGCGGATCATTCTCGGTGAAAAACCGGTTCCCGACGTCGGACCGCTGGATGCTTTGATCCGCATTACCACGACCACCATCTGCGGCACTGACGTACATATCCTCAAGGGCGAATATCCGGTCGAGAAGGGTCTGATTGTTGGTCACGAACCGGTTGGAGTTATCGAGAAGCTGGGCTCGGCGGTGACCGGCTATGAAGAGGGGCAGCGGGTAATTGCGGGGGCGATAACCCCGTCTGGAACCTCCTATGCTTCGCTATGCGGATTTCACGCCCAATGCGGCGGGCAGCACGGGCACGGCTGGAAAGCCGCAGGTGGCTGGCGATTCGGCAATACAATCGACGGCGCACAGGCCGAATTCCTCCTTGTCCCTGATGCGATGGCCAATCTTGCGCCCATTCCTGATGGGCTGAGTGACGAGCAGGTGCTGATGTGTCCCGACATCATGTCGACCGGCTTTAGCGGGGCCGAATCCGGTGGGATCAGCATTGGTGATACAGTAGCAGTTTTCGCGCAGGGTCCCATCGGTCTGTGTGCGACGGCGGGCGCACATATGATGGGGGCTACCACTATTATCGGGATCGAGGCTGTGCCCGCGCGCATGGACATGGCCCGGAAGATGGGCGCGACCCATGTGGTTGATTTTTCCAAAGTCGACCCGGTCGACGAGATATTGAAAATTACCGGGGGGCGCGGGGTCGATGTCGCAATAGAAGCCCTGGGGACGCAACAGACCTTTGAAGGGGCCCTGCGTGTGCTCCGGCCGGGGGGTACGCTATCTTCGCTCGGGGTCTATTCTGCTGACCTCACCATCCCGCTCGATGCTTTCTCGGCAGGGTTGGGCGATAATACCATCCGCACTAGCCTGTGCCCCGGTGGCAAGGAACGCATGCGGCGGCTCTTGGAAACCGTGGAAGCGGGCCGTGTGGACACTGCCCAGTTGGTTACGCATCACTATCCACTCGATGCCATCGAAGACGCCTATGAGCTGTTTTCCAATCAACGCGATGGCGTGCTCAAAGTCGCAATAACGCCCTGACCGCGCACTGGATCGCCAGCCATGCGAAAGCAAAGTTGATGCGGGAAGGGATTCAGATGGAACATGATCCACTGCCGCCGCTCTATTCGCGCATAGCGGTGGGCCTTCTGGTCCTGCTTGGTATTGTCTTTTGCTACCTGATTACCGCTCCCTTCATCCCGGCTCTGATCTGGTCATTCACGCTGGCTGTCTTGTTCGCTCCCCTTGAGAGCGCGCTTCGGGCGCACCTGCGCCATCCGGGAGTGTCCGTGACCTTGACCATGTCGATTGCTGCCATTTTGGTCGTCGCACCGGTTATCTTCGTCTCGGCAGCGCTGATCGAAAGTATCGTTGAAGGCGCCAATGCAATGAATGAATTCGTATCCGACGAAGATTGGCGTGGTCTGGCACGGGATTATCCAAACCTCGCGTCGGCTCTGTTCTGGCTGATCGATCATGTGAACGCACCGCAATTCCTGCAGACTGTCATTGCCCGCCTGGAAAACTGGGCTGCCAATCTTGTCATGGGTTCAATCGCCAGCATCATCACCCTGCTGATGACTTTCTATTTCCTCTTCTATCTTCTCCGCGACCGAAAATGGATAATTGAAGTCAGCGGGCGAATGTCACCACTTTCAAAGCCGGAATGCCGGGCGCTGACCGATCGGATGGAGAAAACCATCTTCGCTTCGGTATACGGGACTGCCGCTGTTTCTGCCCTGCAGGGGCTTCTGGGCGGGCTGGTTTTCTGGTGGCTCGGCCTTCCGTCCCCGGTCTTTTGGGGCGTTATCATGGGCTTGCTTGGTATTGTTCCGTTTCTCGGTGCGTTCATCGTCTGGGTGCCAGCATCGATTGCTCTGGCGCTTAACGGACAGTGGGGCTCGGCGATAATCCTGGCAGTCTGGGGAACCTTCATCGTCGGACTGATCGATAACATCGTCTATCCAATTCTCGTGGGTCGTAGGCTGGCGCTTCATTCCATGCTGTCTTTCATAGCTATCGTCGGTGGTATTGTCGTTTTCGGAGCGCATGGCTTCGTGCTCGGTCCACTGATCGTCGCGGGAACGCAGAGTCTGTTGGAGATTCTGCGGAGCAGGATGGATGAAGACAGGACCTTGGTTCGATCGGTCTAGAAATATCTGCGCGTTCTGACAGCAATCAGGAAGTCTACGGATATCACTGTCGAATGATGGGAGCGATACCTCGAATTGAAGGACTTTCTTAGCAAAGGATTTGCGATATACGGATGGCGAGTTTCCGAGCCAATAAGGGTGGCAGCCCGGAGAGCTATTGCTCAGAACGGCTGGCCCCACCTCCGCCGAAGTGGAGCCGGTCGTTCGTCGCAATTGCTGTTGCAGCTCCATCGCTTCTGTTGTCGAGCTGCTCATTGGCTCCGCCATCCACCCCATCGGTTGCACCTGTTCCAGAACGCTACTTTCATTCGACCCCGGCAGGGCAATCAATTGCGCAGATCGGTTGGCACGATTTCATACAAGATGAGTACTTGCGCGCGCTCATTTCGGTCGCGCTGGAAGAAAATCGCGACATCCACATTGCCGCAGCTCGCGTGGCACAGGCGCGGGCGGCTTGGCGCATTCAGGGGGCAGGCCTTTATCCCAGCCTGAATGCAGTCGGCACCGGGACCAGGGGCAGGTCGCTGATCGAATTGCCCGGAACAGGACCGCTGCGTTACGATGTGGAGCAGGTTACCGCTCAGGTAAGCGCGGGCTGGGAAATCGACTTTTGGGGCCGCCTGCACAATCTCAACGATGCCGCCCGCAACCGATATTTGGCAAGCGAGGAAGGAAAGCGAGCAGTGGCCACTGGCCTGATCGCGCAGGTCGCCAGTTTATATCTGCTGGAACGCGAATATACGGGGCGGCTGGCGCTGGCATCGCATACTATCGCGACGCGCGAGGAGGCGCTGCGGATAATGCGCCGCCGCTATGAAGTGGGGTCCGGTTCGAAGTTGGAGGTAACCCAGGCCCAGACCCTGTTGGCGCAGGCGCAGGGCACCTATGAAGCGCTGGAGCAAGAGCGGCACATCAATCACAACGCACTTACCGTGCTTGTCGGACGACCGGTGGAGGCAGCACTGCCCCCTCTGGATCTGGTAGAGGCACAGCCTGCCATCACCCTACCTGCGGGTCTGCCATCCGAGCTGCTTGTGCAAAGGCCGGACATCATGGCGGCGGAATACAGATTGCGCGCGGCAAACGCAGATATTGGCGCGGCCCGCGCGGCGTTCTTTCCCAATATCCGCCTGACCGGCGCCTTTGGCACCACCAGTACCGAACTGGACGGCCTGTTTGGTTCAGGCAGTGAGGCATGGAGCTTTACCCCCAGCATTACTCTGCCTTTGTTCCATGGCGGGCAGCTGGCGGCCAATCTTGATCTTGCGAGTGCCCGGCAGGTGGAGGCGGTGGCAAATTACGAGCAAACGGTCCAGCTTGCCTTCCGCGATGTGTCCAATGCCCTGGTCCAGCGCGAGCAATTAGCGAAACAGATTGAAACAACAAGCGGTGCGCTGAATGCTTTGCGCGAACGTGCGCGACTGGCCCAGCTACGGTTCGACAATGGCCGTTCGGCCTATCTCGAAGTGCTCGATGCCCAGCGCGATCTTTTTGAAACCGAACAGGTGCTGGTGCGATTGCAGCGTGCCTATCAGGCGGCAGGGGTCGGGCTTTACACCGCGCTTGGTGGCGGCTTCCCGGCAGACAACCCGGATAAGCGCACACCTTCGCAACAGACTGGAGAGCAATCGCAATGACATCATCCCGCAAGACCTGGCTGATCAGGGGCGCGATTGCGGCTGCCGTGCTGTTCGCTCTCTACCTCGGCTGGCAGATGCTTGATGGAGACGAATTGCCTGACGGGATCATCAGTGGCAACGGGCGCATCGAAGCGGTCGAAATAGACGTATCGGCCAAGATACCTGGCCGGGTCGACGCGATCCTGGTGGATGAGGGTGAATTTGTCGAAGCGGGCCAGATCGTTGCCCGCATGGATACCGAAACGCTGCTGGCACAAAAGGCCGAGGCCGAAGCCCGACTTGCGCAGGCCGTCAATGGTATCCAGATTGCCCAAAGCCAGGTCGCTCAGCAGTTGAGCAATCGCGCTGCAGTCACAGCGATGGTTCGCCAGCGCGAGGCAGAGCTGGTTGCCGCACGAGGGCGGCTGGTCCGATCGACGACACTGGCTGATGAAGGCGCTACCTCCATGCAGGAACGCGACGACAATGCCGCGCAAGCCGAAAGCGCGGCAGCGGCGGTCGAAGCTGCACAGGCGCAGGTTTCCGCGGTAGACGCCGCCATTCAAACAGCCCGAAGCCAGATCGGCGCAGCCCGTGCGCAAGTCGATGCCGCACGTGCAACGGTGGCGCGAATCGATGCTGAAATCGGAGACAGCACCCTGCGCACTCCCACTGATGGGCGGGTGCAATACCTCGTTGCGCAGTCCGGCGAGGTGATTGGCGGGGGCGGGCGGGTACTCAATCTCGTCAATCTGGGTGATGTCTACATGACTCTGTTCCTGCCCGAAACGGTCGCTGGCCGTGTCGCTCTAGGCACGGAGGTCCGCATCGTGCTGGATGCCGCGCCCGAAATGGTTGTGCCCGCCAGGGTCAGCTTCGTCGCCGATGTCGCCCAGTTCACGCCAAAGACAGTGGAAACCGCGGATGAAAGGCAGAAGCTGATGTTCAGGGTGCGGGCGCAGATCGATCCTGAACTGCTCCAACGCAATCTGGCCCAGGTCAAGACCGGTCTTCCGGGGGTTGCCTATGTGCGCGTGGACAAGGCTACCCCATGGCCTGACGAGCTGGCGGTCAATGTCCCGCAATGACAAGTCCTGACACTGAACCGCTTGCCCGTCTTGCAGGGGTAAGCCTGCATTATGGCGAGGTCGCCGCGCTAGAGGAGGTGGATCTCACTATACCCGCCAGGCGGATGGTGGCGATGATCGGGCCGGACGGGGTGGGCAAATCCAGCCTGTTTTCCCTCCTTGCAGGGGCCCGCGCCATTCAGCAGGGAGAGGTCGAGGTGCTGGGCGGCGATATGGCGGACCGCCAGCACCGCGCGGCGGCCTGCCCCCGCATTGCCTATATGCCGCAGGGTCTTGGCAAAAACCTTTATCCCACGCTGTCGGTAGAGGAAAATCTGGACTTTTTCGGACGGTTGTTCGGCCAGCCGTCGGCGGAGCGCGAACGCCGCATTGCCGACTTGACCGAAAGTACAGGGCTGGACCCGTTCCGCAACCGTCCCGCGGGCAAGCTTTCAGGCGGGATGAAGCAGAAGCTCGGGCTATGCTGCGCGCTCATCCATGACCCCGACTTTCTTCTGCTGGACGAACCCACCACCGGCCTGGACCCGCTTTCAAGGGCGCAGTTCTGGGAACTGATCGAACGTATCCGAACGCGCCGCCCTGATATGAGCGTGCTCGTCGCCACGGCCTATATGGAAGAGGCTGCGCGCTTCGACTGGCTGATCGCGATGGATGCGGGCCGGATTCTGGCCGATGGGACACCACAGGATTTCTATGAGCGGACCGGCGAGACTGCGCTGGAGAAAGCCTTTATTGCCCTGTTACCGCAGGATCGCCGCGAAGGTCACAAGCCCGTTACGATTCCCCCGCGCAGTGATGGCAGCGACGCGCAGATCGCGATCGAGGCGAAAGGCCTGACCATGCGGTTTGGCGATTTCACTGCAGTCGATCACGTCGATTTCGAGATCGAACGGGGGGAGATTTTCGGATTTCTCGGCTCCAACGGGTGCGGAAAATCAACGACCATGAAGATGTTGACTGGCCTTCTGCAGGCCAGCGAGGGAGAGGCCTGGCTGTTCGGAAAACCAATCGGTCACAACGACATGGAGATCCGTCGCCGGGTCGGCTATATGAGCCAGGCCTTCTCGCTCTATTCCGAGCTGACCGTGCGCCAGAATCTGGAGTTGCACGCCCGGCTATTCCACCTTCCCCCCGACGACATCCCTGATCGGGTGATGGAGATGGCGCAGCGTTTCGATCTCACCGATATCATTGAAAAGCTGCCCGCCGCGCTACCTCTGGGGCAACGCCAGCGGCTCAGTCTGGCCGTGGCGATGATCCACAAGCCGGAAATCCTGATCCTAGACGAGCCGACCTCCGGCGTGGACCCGATCGCGCGGGACCAGTTCTGGCGGATGATGATCGACCTGTCGCGGCGCGACAAGGTGACGATCTTTATCTCTACCCACTTCATGAACGAGGCGGAACGCTGCGACCGCATTTCGCTGATGCATGCGGGGCAGGTGCTGGTCAGCGACACACCGCAGGCCATCGCCGCAAGCCGCGGCAATGGCGATAATCTGGAAGAAGCCTTTATTGTTTATCTGGAAGAGGCCAGCGAGGACGGCGCGGCTCAGCTTGATTCTGATCCTTCGCAGGCGGTGCCTGAATCGCTAACCGCCAGTACGAGTCGAGCAAAACCAGCAGGCGGCTGGCTGACCTACCGGCGAATGATGAGCTATGCCTGGCGCGAGGGGCTGGAATTGCGGCGAGACCCGATCCGCGCCACGCTGGCAATGGTCGGCAGCGTAATCCTCCTGTTCATCATGGGCTATGGCATCAGCATGGATGTGGAGGATCTGACCTTCGCAGTGCTTGACCGGGATGGAACGACAACCAGCCAGAATTATGTGTTGAATCTGACCGGTTCGCGCTATTTCATCGAACGCCCGCCGATCGCCGATTATGGCCAGCTAGACCGCAGGATGCGTTCTGGCGAGTTGAGTGTGGCTATCGAGATACCACCGAATTTCGCGCGCAATCTGCGGCGTGGCAGTTCAACCGAGATTGCCGTGTGGGTGGATGGTGCAATGCCGATGCGGGCGGAAACGACCCAAGGCTATGTACAGGCTCTGCACGCCCAATGGCTGGGCGATATGGCGGTACGCGAACTGGGTGTAAGACCTCAGGCCGGACCGGTCGATATTGCCCTTCGCTATCGCTATAATCCCGATGTCGAAAGCCTGGTGGCCATCGCGCCAGCGGTGATTCCCATCCTTCTCATGCTGTTTCCGGCCATGCTGACAGCGCTCAGCGTGGTGCGGGAAAAAGAGCTGGGCTCGATCGTCAATTTCTACGTCACTCCGATCAGCCGCGTAGAATTTCTGCTAGGCAAGCAGCTGCCCTATGTGGCGCTGGCCATGATCAATTATTTGCTGCTGGTCTTTCTGGCCGTGGCCGCCTTCGGCGTACCGATTACCGGCAGTTTCGCGGTTATGACACTTGGTGCGCTGTTATATGTCTTGACGTCGACCGCGCTGGGTCTGCTATTCTCGGTATTCCTGCGCAGTCAGATTGCGGCGATGTTCGCAACCGCCATCGGCACCATCCTTCCCACGGTGGAATTTTCCGGACTGATTGATCCGATTTCCTCGCTGGAAGGGGCAGGGGCGGTAATTGGCACCGTGTTTCCGGCAACATGGTTTGTCACGATCTGCCGGGGCGTTTTCTCCAAGGGGCTGGGGTTGTTTGACCTATGGGGCCCTTTGCTGATCCTGTTCGTTACCTATCCCGTCATTCTCGGCATATCCGTGGCATTTCTACGCAAGCAGGAGCGGTGAACCATGGACCGAGCCGCGAAAACTGCCAATATCTATAGCCTTGGAATCAAGGAATTACGCAGCCTGTGGCGCGATCCGATGATGATGATCCTGATCATCTACGCCTTCTCGTTCAGCATCTATGTTTCGGGCACGGCCATGCCCGAAACGCTGCATAAAGCCCCCATCGCCATCACCGATGAAGATCAGTCACAGCTTTCCCGCCGCATTGTAAGCGCCTTCTACCCGCCGCATTTCGTCAGCCCGGCAATGGTCGGCCTGGACGAGGTGGACCGGGGCATGGATGCAGGCCACTTTACGTTCGCGCTTGATATCCCGCCCGGCTTCCAGCGCGACGTGCTGGCCGGGCACCGCCCGACGATACAGCTCAACGTTGATGCAACGCGCATGAGTCAGGCATTTAGTGGGGGCGGTTATATCCAGCAGATCGTTCAGGCCGAGGTGGCTGAATTCACCCGCGGTACGCGCGCCGGGCCGCCGCCGCCGATCGAGCTCGCCGTGCGCCAGCGGTTCAATCCCACCCTGGCCCAGAGTTGGTTCGGCTCGCTGATGGCAATCATCAACAATGTCACCATGCTTTCCATCATCCTGACCGGCGCGGCCCTGATCCGCGAGCGCGAACATGGCACTATCGAGCACCTGCTGGTAATGCCGATCACGCCATTTGAAATCATGGCGGGTAAGGTGTGGGCGATGAGCCTTGTCGTGCTGATGGCCTGTGCCTTCGCCATGAAAATAGTGGTCGAAGGCGTTCTTGCAGTTCCTGTCGAAGGCTCTGCCCTGCTTTTTCTGGCGGGGGCCGGGCTGCATCTGTTCGCCACAACCTCCATGGGTATATTCATGGGTACGATCGCGCGTTCCATGCCCCAGTTCGGCCTGCTCCTGATGCTGGTCCTTCTGCCGCTGCAAATGCTGTCAGGCGGGGCGACCCCGCGCGAGAGCATGCCCGAGTTCGTCCAGACCGTAATGCTTGCGGCGCCCACCACGCATTTTGTGACGATGGCCCAGGCGATTCTCTACCGCGGTGCCGGGTTCGACGTCGTATGGCCGCAGTTTCTGGCCATCGCTGCGATAGGCGCTGCGTTCTTTATTGTCGCCCTCAGACGGTTCCGGCAGACGATCACGACAATGGCCTGAGCTTCTTTCGATGTATTACCTCCACTGGTCTGAGCCCCTAGATTTCCTCCAGCGATAAGTAGAGTCCGGCCCTTACGAAGGAGACGGACGATATGAAGCGAAGCAGGTTCAGCGAGGAACAGATCATCGCTGTGTTGAAGGAACAGGAAGCGGGGATGCCAACAGCGGACGTGTGCCGCCGTCACGGGATCAGCTCGGCGACCTTCTACAAGTGGAAGTTGAAGTATGGCGGGCTGGAGGTGTCGGACGCCCGACGTCTGCGCCAGCTGGAGCAGGAGAACGCGCGGCTGAAGAAGCTGCTGGCGGATTCGATGCTCGACAACGCCATGCTCAAGGAGATCAGCGCAAGAAAGTACTAGCGCCCGGTGCCAGGCGGCAGGCGGTGGCTCATCTCCAGGAAGTCTTCGAGGTGAGCCAGCGTCGTGCCTGCGCGGTGCTGGGCGTAGATCGGACCATGGTGCGCTACGTCAGTCGTCGCCCCGACGATGCGAAGGCGCGCGAACGCATGCGCGAACTGGCCAGCCAGCGTCGCCGCTTCGGCTATCGGCGGCTGCACTGGCTGTTATGCCGGGAAGGATGGACAATGAACCACAAGAAGTTCCGGCGGCTCGATCGCGAGGAACGGCTCCAGGTGCGCCGTCGCGGCGGTCGCAAGCGGGCATTGGGTACCCGGGCGCCGATGGTGTTACCGCAGGGACCGAACCAGCGCTGGAGCCTGGACTTCGTATCGGATGCCTTCGTCTGTGGGCGCAGGTTCCGCATCTTCGCCGTGGTCGATGATTACAGCCGGGAGTGCGTGCGCCTGATCGCCGATACGTCGATCTCCGGCACGCGATTGGGCCGAGAGCTTGATGCAGCGGTGTTCGAGCGGATGGCTCGGCCCCATACGATCGTCAGCGATAACGGCACCGAACTGACCAGCATGGCGATCCTGCGCTGGTCTAAGGAGTGCAATGTCGAGTGGCATTACATCGCGCCAGGCAAACACCCGGATGGATGCGGCGCTAGGTGCGGACACTGCGCAGGAGCTTCGTGCCTTAGCGAGGCGGGTCGCCTCGCCGGAGTTCCTCGCGGCCATGACCTCTTCGCGAGAAGATTAGCCGCGCAGCTGATCTCTGAAGCGCATTGCAGCTAGCCTCGATCGCTACCGCAGGTGCCTCGGCTGGTTTGACCTTTCTTGTGCCAAGAGCTGCAGGTCTCCTTTTCGCCACGTATTGCCATTCGCCCGTAGCTTTATTTGGGAGGGTCATAGAGGGCTATAGCGTAGACATAGTTCTCATCGCTATCCCGCACGGTCCGCCACCGGCCATTTCTGCAGATGCTATCTTGCCAGGGCAGCGGCACTGTCTGCGCCGGTCCAGGCTTTGACCTGCTCGGCGGTCATCGGACGGCTGAAGAGATAGCCCTGGATGCTGCGGCATCCTTCGCGGCGCAGGATTGCCAGCTGCTCTTCGTCCTCGACCCCTTCGGCCAGCGTTTCCATGCCGAGCGCCTCGGCCAGCGTGGTGATCGCCCGGATAATGGCGTGGCCGTTCTCGCCGCTCGCCAGGTCGGTCACGAAGCTGCGGTCGATCTTGACCTTGTCGAAGGGGAAGGATCGCAGATAGCTGAGCGAGGAATAGCCAGTCCCGAAATCGTCGAGCGCGATCCTGACGCCGAGGTCGCGCAGGCTGTGAAGGATGGCCATGGTCTTTTCGACATGGGCGATGAAGATGCTCTCGGTGACTTCGAGTTCGAGCCGCTGAGGTGCGATCCCAGAAGCCGCGATGGCATTGAGGATCTTGCCGACCAGCTCCGGTGATCCGAATTGCTTGGGCGAAATATTGACGGCAACGGCAAGGTCGTCGTCCCACAGGCTGGCATGATGGCAGGCCTCGCGCACGACCCATTCCCCGATCGGCAGGATGAGGCCGGTTTCCTCGGCGAGGGGGATAAAGTCGTTTGGCGGCACCAGGCCCTTTGTGGGGTGGTTCCAGCGGATGAGTGCCTCGAAGCCTTTCAGCCGGTCTTCCGTGAGGCTGTAGAGCGGCTGGAAATAGAGCTCGAATTCGCCATCGTTGATGGCCGTGCGCAGGTCCAATTCCATTAGCCGCCGCTGGCGAGCCTGTTCGTCGAGTGCGGGCTCGAAAAAGTGATAGCAGGACTTGCCCTCGCGCTTGGCGCGATAGAGCGCCAGATCGGCGTGCTTCATCAAAGTGATGCCGTCGTCGCCATCCGCGGGGGCAATAGCAATGCCGAGGCTGGCCGAGCAGTCGGCCTTCTGGCCATCGATGTCGATCAGGCGCATGAAGCAGGATTGGATCCGTCGCGCGAGAGTGTTGAGATCGGCCAGCGGCGCAATGTCGTCGATAAGGATCGCGAATTCGTCCCCGCCGAGCCGCGCAATCGTGGCTTCCGGCAAATCTTCGCGCAGGAAACCGGCCACCTCCCGCAGCAGGACGTCGCCCGCAGGATGGCCGAGCGTGTCGTTGACGACCTTGAAATCGTCCAGATCGGCGTAAGCGACCATGACCTGTCGGTCGTCGCGCCGCCGGGTCAGCGCCAGGGTCAGTTGTTCGGTAAAAAGCTTGCGATTGGGCAGGTTGGTGAGGCCGTCGTGCAGGCCGACATGGACGATTTTCTTCTCGCGCTCGTCGATCGCCTCGATCATCGTGTTGAAGCTGCCGGCCAAGCGGCCGATCTCGTCATCGGTCTCCACCGGGACCTCGACACGCTCCCCGGCGCTGACGAGCCGGGTAGCCTCGTCGAGCTTGCGGAGCGGCAAGGTAATCGTCTTCGCGACGCGCCAACTGAGCGCGACCACGAGCAGCAGGCCAGCGAACGCCAGTGCCGCCAGCAGCCAGCGGATTCCGGAGTATTCGGCCAACGACTTGGTAAGCGAGTGTTTCAGCACGAGCTGCGGATTGAGGCCCTCTTCGAGCGACGGAAGCTCGGACACACGATAGAGAAAGCGCTCCCCCTCGGAACGTTCGAACACTTCGCCCCTGGGGGCTTCGGCGATCCCATCGGACAATCGGGCCTGCCGCATCACCGTCGCGTCGAGATCGATGGCCGCCAATTCGACGAGCCGTGCCAGTTCGGCGGGCAGGACGGTATCCGCCGCATCGCTGTTCGCACCGTCGAAATGTCGCGCGCAGACCCGCGCATCGCCGAGATTTTCGTCGCTCACGACATGGTGCGGCTGGAGCGTACGCTGTTCGAACAGTTCTGCTTCATCCTGAATGCCGGATGCGATTACACCGGGCGCGACATGGCGGCGGCACATGCCGGCTTGGGCGTGACCCGGCGCGACCTGAATGCGCTGGTGGAGAACCTGCAACAGGCCATGCGCGAGGAAGACGTGCCGTTTGCAGCCCAGAACCGCTTCCTCGCCAAGCTCGCGCCCATGTCGAAAGATGTCGTCGAACGGTAGGCTCGCGGAAGACTGGCTGTAGCCTTTATGGGCTGTGGGGCGTATCCCCATGGCATGCCGCCGCTAGAGTCCCCTCCCGACGCCTTTTCAGCCCCCGCGCAGAACGCCGGGTTGGCGGACGGCCATGGTCGGCGTTTTTCCTATCTGCGAATGTCCGTCACCGATCGCTGCAATTTCCGCTGCACCTATTGTCTGCCGAACGGCTTCAAGAAGCAGGCAGGTCTCGCTCCGGAGCTTTCGGTGGAAGAGATGGTCCGTGCAGTGCGCGCCTTCGCCGCTCTCGGCTTGTGGAAGCTGCGTCTGACCGGGGGCGAACCGACGGTGCGCCAAGACTTCACCGCGATCGCGCGCACCATGGCCGATGTGCCGGGCGTCCGGCGCCTCGCGATGACCACCAATGGCTATCGCCTCGCCGAAAGGGCGCAGGACTGGCGAGATGCGGGGCTGCACGCGATCAACGTCAGTATCGATACGCTCGATCCGGCAAGTTTCGCGAGCGTTACGGGCCACGACCGGCTGGCCGACGTTGTGTGCGGCGTCGACCGGGCGCTCGAAGTCGGGTTCGACGCGGTCAAGGTCAATACGGTGCTCATGAGCAGCCTGGACGAGGCCGAATGGGACCGCATTCGCGCCTTCGTGGCCGATCGCCCGGTCGCGTGGCGTTTCATCGAACTCATGCGGACCAACGACAATGCCGAGTGGCAGGCAGGCGAGGCGCAGTCGGGCGATCTGGTCCGCGCGCGTCTGGCTTGCGAGGGGTGGGTTGCGAGGCCGCGCAAGGCGGGCGCCGGTCCGGCCGTCGATTATGCGCATGCCGATTTTGCCGGGACGATCGGCTTGATCGCGCCCTATGCGCATGGGTTTTGCGACAGCTGCAACCGCCTGCGCCTTTCGAGCCGAGGCAAGCTGCATCTCTGCCTGTTCGGGGAAGGCGGATTAGACCTGCGTCCGCTGCTTCAGCACGACGAGCAACTGGAAGAGCTGATTGCAGCCATTCGTCGCGCCATGCCGGACAAGTCCGCGGGCCACCGGCTGCGCGAGGGCGATAGCGGCACGACCCCGCATCTCGCGTCGATCGGCGGATAGGCGAGGGTCCGGTGCCGGATTTCGACGAAGCCATAGCGCTGCTGGAGGCTGCCGTATCGCCGCTCGGAACGGAAACTTTACCGCTGGAGCACGTGGCGGGACGTTACCCTGCCGAGAGGCTGACCGCGCGCAGCGATGCGCCGCGTCGTGCCTGTTCGGTCATGGATGGCTATGCCGTGGTGGAAGTGAGCACGCAGGCCGGCGACTGGCTCGACTGCATCGGCGAAGTGCGGGCGGGCCAATTGCCCGAGCGCGCAATCGATCCCGGTCAGGCCATGCGCATCTTCACCGGAGCCTTCCTGCCGGAGAGTGCGGACTGCGTGATCATGCAGGAATATGCCGAGCGCGATCGCGACCGGGTACGGTTTCGCGAGGGTTTCGGGCCGGCTCGCCACGTGCGCGAGGCCGGGAGCGACTTCCGGCGCGGCGATGTGCTCGTTCCCGAAGGGTCTCGGCTAATTCCGCAGGCGATGGTGGCCGCGGCTGCGGCCGATCGGGCAGAGATCGAGGTCCGGCGCCGCCCACGGGTGGCGATCATTGCAACGGGTGACGAACTCGTCGCGCCCGGCGAGGCCCAAGCGGATGAGGCGACGCTGGCCGACAGTGCGAGCTATGGCGTTGCAGCCATGACTACGGCGGGAGGCGGTGATTTGGTCTTCACTGCGCGCGGCGGCGACGATCTGGACCAGCTGTCGAAATTGGCAGGCAAGGCTCTAGGCGCGGCGGATTGCGTCGTCGTCACAGGCGGCGCATCGGTCGGGGATTACGATCTCGCGCGGCCGATCTTTGCAGAGCATGGTCTGCAAGAAGTCTTCGAGCGCCTGCCAATCCGACCGGGGCGCCCGGTGTGGTTCGGCATGGCGCAGGGCAAGCCGGTGCTCGGCCTGCCGGGCAATCCGACATCGGCCATGGTCACCGCGCGCTTGTTCCTGCGGCCCCTGATGGCCTGCCTGCAAGGCGGCTCGACCGCGTCGGAGCTGGCGTTCATGCCGATGGTGCTGGGTGCCGAACTCGGGGAAACGGGCTCGCGGGAAACCTTCGTCAGGGCTGCCTCCGGGGCCGACGGCCTGCTACCGCTCGGCAACCAGCAGAGCGGCGCACAAGCGCCCCTGCTGCACGCCCGCTGGCTAATCCGCCGTCCTCCCGGCTCGGGTGCCGAGCAAGCTGGCGCGATCGTCTCCGCGCTCGCTTTCTGATTGCGTGACGGCTTGGGCGGTTGACCCCGCGCGGTCGATGTCTCAATCGCGCCGCTCTGAAACGAGAGGCCGCACCGTGATCCGATCGCCGATATTTGCTTCGACAGTCTCCCTTGCCGCTTTGCTTGCAGCCCCTGCCGCAGCGCAGGAGACCGACGATGAGCCAATTATCGTCGTGACCGGTGAAGGCCTTGCTGAAACGCCTGCCGCGCCAGCCTACGACGTTCAGGTGATCGAGCGCGAGACGCTTGTCTCGACCTCTTCGGGCCGGATCGAGGATGCGCTGGCAGCCGTGCCGGGCTTCCAGCAATTCCGCCGGTCGGACAGTCGTTCCGCGAACCCCTCGGCGCAAGGAGCGACCTTGCGCGCGCTGGGCGGCAATGCGACCAGCCGCGCGCTGGTGCTGCTCGACGGCGTGCCGATGGCCGACCCCTTCTTCGGCTTCATTCCCTTCAGTGCGCTTGCCCCCGAGAGGTTAGCGGCGATCCGCGTGACGCGCGGCGGCGGCTCCGGCCCGTTCGGCGCGGGCGCGCTGGCCGGCACGATCGAATTGCAGAGCGCAGGCATCGACAAGCTCGGCACGCTTGAAGCCCAACTGCTCGCCAACGACCGCGGCGAAACCGAAGCGAGCGCCAGTGTGGCCTCGCGCCTCGGCGCAGGTTTCGGCGTAATCTCCGGCCGCTGGGACCGGGGGAACGGCTTCTTCACCACGCCAGTCGGCGACCGCGTGCCCGCAACGGCCCGCGCAGCTTTCGATGGCTATTCGCTGCAAGTTCGCGGCGTTGCTCCGCTGACTGACACGATCGAGCTGCAAGCGCGCGGTCTCATCTTCGAGGACGAGCGGACCTTGCGCTTCGAAGGGGCAGACAGCCGGATCGAGGGGCAGGATGGGAGCCTGCGCCTGATCGGGCGCGGGACATGGGAATTCGACGTGCTCGGCTATGTCCAGGCACGAAACTTCGCCAACAGGGTGATCAGCTCGACCCGCTTCGTGCCCGTCCTCGACCAGCGCAATACGCCATCGACCGGCATCGGCGGCAAGATCGAGGTGCGCCCGCCGACAGGCGAGCGCAATGTCCTGCGCCTCGGCCTCGACTATCGCCGGAGCAACGGCGAACTGTTCGAGACGGCGATCAGCGCCTTTAGCGGACAAGTCAGCGCGCGGCGCAATGCGGGCGGCACGAACACCGATCTCGGCTTGTTCGTGGAGAACGATCTGACGCGGGGCGGGCTGACACTGACCGGCGGAGCGCGCCTCGATCGCTACACGATCCGCAACGGCTTCTTTACCGAGCGCGATCCCTCGGGCGCGATCCAGATCGACGACCGGTTCGCGGATCGCGCGGGCTGGGAAGCCTCTTTCCGCGCCGGGGCGCTCTATCGTCTCGGCACCGGCACAAGCCTGCGCGCTGCGGCCTATAGCGGTCTTCGCCTGCCGACGCTCAACGAACTCTACCGGCCGTTCGTGGTCTTTCCCGTCGTCACCCAAGCGAACGCCGCGCTCGAGAACGAGCGGCTCGAAGGTTTCGAGGTGGGTATCGATTTCGCGCCCTCCGATCGCATCGCGCTCGGCCTGACGGCGTTCGACAACCGCGTGAAGGATGCCGTCGCCAATGTGACGATTGCCGAGAACCTGCGCCAGCGCCGCAATATCGACGCGGTCCGCGCGCGCGGGATCGAGGCGAACGCAAAGCTTTCGCTTGGGGAGGTGAGCTTCGATGGCGGCCTTGCTTACACCGATGCCGAGGCGCGAGGATCTGGCCCTGCTGCGGCGCTCAATGGCAATCGCCCCGCGCAGACGCCGCGCTGGGTAGCAGGCGCAACGCTCTCCTGGCGTCCGGCGCAGGACTGGCTGCTGTCGGCCACACTGCGCCATGTCGGCGCGCAATTCGAAGACGACCTGGAGACGAACCTGCTACCCGCAGCGACCACTCTGGGTGCTTTCGCGCAAGTGTCGCTAACCGATGGCATCTCGCTGGTATTGCGCGGTGAGAACCTGACCGACGAGACTATCGTCACGCGCGACCAAGGCGGCTCGATCGACCTCGGCGTGCCGCGCACCGTCTGGGCCGGAGTCCGCCTCGGCTTCTAGCTCCAGCGCAGGCCACTAATCGGGAATTAACATGTTTATGCCCGGTTAGCCTTTGGCTGGCTGCGGTCGCCGGGCGCAGTGCTGGCGCGCTTCGGAGTGACGCTGCGGGCGACGACGCGCGAGCTGGGCGGCGACACACCGGTGCAGCTGGTGCTGATGGGCGATGCGCTCGACCTCGGCTTGTCGCCTTTCGGCGATGTCAGCCGCAGCTTCGCGCAGTTCCTCAAGTGCATGTTCCCGCACGGCGAGGAGCCGGTGCTCGATCCGCAGATCGTCTATGTGCCGGGTAATCACGACCACCACATCTGGCGTATGGTGCAGGATTACATGTTCGTCTCGCAAGTCCAGTCGAGCGAGCAGCATCCCGGCGTGCATGTGCCGGACGATATCGCCCATATTTCGTCGATGACCTAAGCGCCGCAATACGAGTGTCGCCTGTTGACCGCGCGGATGCCCGCCGATCGCGGTCAATTTCGAGGGTCGCACCAATCCTTTCGGCGTGCCGCAACCGGCCTGTGTCGGCTGCGGCAACTGCTGCAGCGGCTGCAATTTCGGCGCGAAGAACACGACGCTGATGAATTACCTGCCCGACGCGGCGAACCACGGCGCACAAATTTTCACGCATGCAGAGGTCTCGCATGTCGAACGCGATGGCGAGCGCTGGCGCGTGTATTACGCGCCCAATGGCAAGGACGCGCCGGGCGAGGCGGGCAGCGTCACGGCGGATCACGTTATCCTCGGGGCCGGCGCGCTGGGCTCGACCGAAATCCTGCTCCGTAGCCGTGAGAAGGGGCGATCCCGCGGATGAAGCCGTCGGCCCGGTTGTCCGGCGCGCTCACCAGTCCGAGATAAGTAGTCGCATCGGCAAAAGCGCGCTGCTGCGGCGACAGGATCGGTCGCAGGTAGCTGAAGTCGCGGACCACCGATGCATTCGGGTTCACGAAATCGTCCAGCGATTCGTAGTAACCGGCGATTGCGAAATATCCGGCGCCACCAATACCATTCGTAAGACAGGTCGAAGCCGTTGGCGATATAGGGCCGCAAGCGCGGGTTGCCGCCTTCGCCGCTGAAGATCGATCCGGTCTCGATATCGGCGACATCGCTCACGCCGGCGTTTGACGACGCGCTCAGGTAGTCCATCCGGGCTCGCGACAGGGTGCGCGCCGCGCCGAAGCGCAGCTTCATGTCCGGCGCGATCTCGAAGTTTAGCGTCATACTCGGCAGGATGTGCGAATAGTCTTCGGTCTCGAACACCGGGATGGCG
>JAPYPR010000031.1 GCA_029937545.1 Erythrobacter sp.
CACCCACGGCACGGTATTCTATGGGTGGCCGGGTGGGGGAGCGGGCCGGTGCCGCTAAGGAAAGCGCGGATGGGCTGTCCGCACGCATAAAATGTTCGTGGACGTACCCAACACAAACCTGACCCCCGCACACCGCTTGCATCCCTCACGAAATTCGCTATAGCGCGCGCCTTCACCGCACCTGTCGGGATGTTTCGGGTTCACGCGCACTTGTGCGACGCCGGACCTTCCCCTAGGGCGGCCACCGAAATTGATTGAATTTGTTTGAGGAAAAGGTGCCGCCATGGCCGTCCCCAAGAGGAAAGTATCGCCCCACCGCCGCGGCAACCGCCGTGCGCATGATTCGCTCAAGGTCGAAGCTCATCACGAGTGCTCGAACTGCGGCGAATTGAAGCGTCCGCACAATCTGTGCCCGCACTGCGGCCATTATAACGGTCGCGAAATCATCGCCGTCGGTCTTTAAGACCACGCTGATAAACCGGAGACGCTCATGAGCCTGCCGCGTATCGCTGTCGATGCGATGGGCGGCGATGAAGGCGTGCGCGTCATGATCGAGGGCGCGGCGCTGGCCCGTCGCCGTCACGACAGATTCAAGTTCCTGCTGGTGGGCGACGAGCCGCGCATCAAGGCGGCGCTCGAAACCCATCCCGGCATGGCGGAAGCCTCCGAAATCCTCCATTGCGAGGACGTAATCGCGGGCGACGAAAAGCCGTCGAAAGCCCTGCGCCGCGCCAAGACCACCAGCATGGGCTTGGCCGTCGATGCGGTGAAGCGCGGGGAAGCCGGCGCTGCCGTGTCCGCCGGAAACACCGGCGCGCTGATGGCGATCAGCAAGCTGGCGCTGCGCACCATGCCCGGCCTCGACCGGCCTGCGCTCGCCGCGCTGCTGCCGACGCTGGGCGACAACGACGTCATCATGCTCGACCTCGGCGCCAATCGCGAATGCGATGCGCGCAACCTCGTGCAATTCGCCATCATGGGCGCGGCCTATTCGCGCATCGTGACCGGCATTTCGCGCCCGCGCACCCGGCTGCTGAACATCGGCACGGAAGAGACCAAGGGCACCGAGGATATCCAGAACGCCGCCGAAACCTTGCGCGCCGCAACCGGCCTCGAAATGCAGTTCGAAGGTTATGTCGAAGCGGACAAGATCAACCGCGGCGAGTGCGATGTCGTGGTGTGCGACGGCTTTTCCGGCAATATCGCGTTGAAGGCGATCGAGGGCACCGCGCGTTTCGTCACCGACCTGTTGCGCCGGGCTTTCACCAGCTCCATCCGCTCCAAGGTCGGCTTCCTCGTCTCGCGCCCTGCGACCGAGCTGCTCAAGCACCATCTCGATCCGAACAACCACAATGGCGCGGTGTTCCTAGGCCTCAATGGCGTGGTGGTGAAGAGCCACGGCAGTGCCGATGCCAAGGGCGTCGCAAATGCGGTAGAAGTGGCTGCACGGTTGCTGGAGGACGACATCCTCAACCGCATCAAGCACGACCTCGGCGAAGTCGGGACCGACGCGCTGGTGGCCAAGTGATCCGCTCGGTCATTACCGGTACGGGATCGGCTCTGCCTGCGAATTGCGTCACCAATGCCCAGCTTGCCGAGCGCGTCGATACGTCCGACGACTGGATCGTGGAGCGCACCGGCATCCGCCAGCGCTATATTGCCGATGAAAACGAATTTACGTCCACCCTTGCGACCAGGGCGGCGCGGGCCGCGCTCGAGTCAGCGGGAATCGACGCGAGCGAGATCGGTCTGATCGTACTCGCGACCGCCACACCCGACCACACCTTCCCCGCCACCGCCACGCAGGTTCAGGCTGCGCTCGGCAGCGGCGGCGGTATCGCTTTCGATGTGCAGGCGGTATGCTCCGGCT
The DNA here is from genome assembly GCA_029937545.1 of Erythrobacter sp. Taxonomy (GTDB): domain Bacteria; phylum Pseudomonadota; class Alphaproteobacteria; order Sphingomonadales; family Sphingomonadaceae; genus Qipengyuania. The sequence continues at coordinate 1,871 of JAPYPR010000031.1, forward strand.
TTCTCTATGCGCTCGCAACGGCGGACTCGATGCTGCGCACCGGCATGGCGCGAAAGGCACTGGTGATCGGCGCGGAAACTTTCAGCCGCATCCTCGACTGGGAGGATCGCACCACCTGCGTGCTGTTCGGTGACGGCGCAGGCGCTGTCGTGCTGGAGGCGCAGGACGTGGCCGAGGACGGCCCCGGCATCCTCGCCACGCGGCTGCATGCCGAAGGTACGCACAAAGATATGCTCTATGTCGACGGCGGCCCCTCGACCACCGGCACGGTCGGCCATTTGCGCATGAAAGGCCGCGAGGTATTTCGCCACGCGGTCGTGAACCTGGCCGACGTGCTCAAGGAAGTGCTTGCGGATACCGATCTCGGCGCGGGGGACATCGACTGGGTCGTGCCGCACCAGGCCAATGCCCGCATTCTGGATGCGACCGCGCGCAAGCTCGACCTGCCGGCGGAGAAGGTCGTTGTGACGGTCGATCGCCACGCCAATACCTCTGCAGCGTCCGTGCCGCTCGCCCTCGATACGGCGGTGCGGGACGGGCGCATCAAGACAGGCGACCTCGTGATGTTCGAGGCCATGGGCGGCGGCTTTACCTGGGGCGCTTCCCTCGCACGAATGTAGATTACTCAGGATTTCCCACCGAAGTGTTTGAGTTTTCCTGCCAAATGCTTATGCTGACAGTGGAATACGACAAGGGACGCACCGCCACTCAGGGTCGCATCTGAGGGGAAGGAATGATGGATATGATGCGCTCCGTGGGCACACTCACACGCGCCGATCTGGCCGAGACGATCAACCGCAAGATGGGCCTCAGCCGTGCGGAGTCGCTCGATATGGTCGAGGCGATCCTCGAAAAGATGTGCGATGCGCTGTCCGACGGCGAGAATGTAAAGATTTCCGGCTTCGGCAGCTTCGTGTTGCGTGACAAAAAGGAACGGATCGGCCGCAATCCCAAGACCGGGGTGGAAGTTCCGATCACGCCGCGCCGGGTGATGACCTTCCGCGCCAGCCAGCTGCTCAAAGAGCGGATCGCGAACGGATAGGATCACGCATGGCGCAATTCGACGACGGCAAGGAAGCGGGCGCGCTGCGCACCATCGGCGAAGTCGCCAAGGCGACCGGTATCAAGGCGCATGTCCTGCGTTACTGGGAACAGCAGTTCCCCATGCTCAAGCCGCTGACCCGCAGCGGCGGGCGGCGGTACTATCGCCCCGAAGATGTCGCACTGGTCGAGCGGATCGACCGGCTGGTAAACCACGAAGGCTATACGCTGAAGGGAGCCAAGGCGGCGCTGAAAGGCGTGCCTGACCAGCAGGCTGCGGCGCAGGAAGCAGTGGCTGTGGGTGGAGGCGGTGAGACGAGGGATATTGCCTCGCGACTGAAAGCTATTCGGGATGATCTCAGGGCTGCGCTGGCGGCATAGCCCCTCCCTGCTACCTCGCCGAGGCTTGGGGGGTCGGCCGCGCCGATCACGATGATGGAGTCGTAATCCTTGTCGCCCCGAACGAGCGTAGAGTTAGGATAGCGGTCGGCCCCGGTCTCGAAGAAGAATCGCCGGATACGTCCTGCCAGAGCGTCTTGGATTCCAGCATGTTGCCAAGCTTTCGCAAGGCCGATTATGCCGGTGGGATCGGTGGCGGCGTGAAAGCAATTACCGAAAGACTGTCGTAATCTGATGAGGATGGGCGCTGTTCCCTAGGGATCCGGAGCGAAGTTCCCCAAATATTTCAATCCGACGAGATCAACGTCAGTTTCGTCTGCCGACCGTCGAGAAACCGCACCGTTTCCCCGTCGAACCACGCGTCCTCCTCGCTGCGGAAATCGACCCTTTGGCCGCCCCATTCGGGCACGGCATTGTAGCTCGTCAGCTCGATCGACCAGGCTGTGTCGGCGCGCAGGCGGTATTCACTGCGCGGGTCGCCGTTCTGGTTGTCCCAGAAGCCTATCGCGGTTCCTGCGCCGTGGCCGTGGAGGCCGATGGGGTGCGAATAAATCGATGGGTCGAGGCCGTCCGCAATGGCTGATGCGCGGGCGCGGGCTAGGATTTCGTTTCCGGAGAGGCCGGGCTCGAAGGCCGCGATGAGGTGATCCTGCACGCGATTGCTTGCGGCAAGACCCGCACGCAGGCCCGCGGGTGCTTCGGTTTCGCCGGGTTTCAGAACATAGGCGAGATGCTGCGTATCGGTGTTGAGCCGCAGATAGGTGATACCGAAATCGGTCCACAGCAAATCGCCCGGCTGGATCACCGTGTCGCCCGACAGCATGCCTTCCACGCCCTGTCGCTGGATGCCGATCGACGGGTGGAACCACGGCGTCAGCCCCAGCGACGCGAGCGTCTCGCGATACCACCACCGCACGTCTGCCGCCGTGGTCTCGCCCGGTGTGATGACCTCGCGCGAAAAGGCCTGAGCGATCAGCGCGTGCGCAATGCGAACGATGCCGGGATAGATCTCCAGCTCGCTGGGCACGCGGCTTTCGAGCCAGCGCAAGGCCAGCGTCTCGCCCGAGACGATGCGGTCGCGATAGGGCTCGGGCAGGGCGGCGTGCAACAGACGATACTGGCTCAGCGTCATGCCGTCGCCGAAGGCGGTGAGGTCGGAAAAGTTGATTGCGATCCTTGCCGGATCGCGCTCAGCGATCAGGTCGGCCACCGCCTGCCACTGGTCGGGTTGCTGCACCGGGTCCCAGCTCGCCTCGAACAGGTCGGCGAGGCCATAGCGGCTGACCGTCAACCGCTCGACCGGCTGGCTGTCGCCCGGATCGTGGAAGACCAGGATCGTGCGCCGCCGCGCGCTCATGCTGGTCGCATCGAGCATGCTGGCGACCACCGGCTCTTCGAAATACTCGCGCGCCATCAGCACCCACATGTCGATGCCTTGCTCGCGCATGATTGCCGGGACGATGGTATCGAGCCGCTCGGCAAGGATGCGGTCGATGACCTTGGCCCGTTCACGCATCGGCAGGAGGGGCGGCAACTCCGGCGCGGCCTGCTCGATCTCGCTTATCGGCAGAACCGGCGGCGCGGCGAGGGCGGGCGCGCAAAGCAGCGCGGCAACTGCAGCGGCAAGACGAATAATCATCGGCAACTCCCCCTCGGCGGCATCACTCCGCCGCCAGCAATTCCTCCGCCGCGCCAAGATCGACGCTGACGAGGCGGCTGACGCCCTTTTCGATCATGGTCACGCCGAACAGGCGATGCATGCGGCTCATGGTCACGGCGTTGTGCGTGACGATAAGATAGCGCGTGTCGGTCTCGCGCGTCATCGCGTCGAGCAGGTCGCAGAAGCGGTCGATATTGGCATCGTCCAGCGGCGCGTCGACCTCGTCCAGCACGCAGATCGGCGCGGGATTGGTGAGGAACAGTGCGAAGATCAAGGCAGTCGCGGTCAGCGCCTGTTCGCCGCCCGACAGCAGGGTGAGCGATTGCAGTCGCTTGCCCGGCGGTTGGGCGAAGATCTCGAGCCCGGCCTCCAGTGGATCGTCGCTGTCGATCAGCGCCAGATGCGCTTCGCCGCCTTCGAACAGGCGGGTGAAGAGGCGCTGGAAGTGGTCGTTGACCTGTTCGAAAGCAGCGCGCAGCCGGTCGCGACCCTCGCGGTTGAGGCTGCCGATCGAGCCGCGCAGCCGGCTGACGGCTTCGCGCAATTCTTCCTGCTCGGCGGAATTGGCGCCATGCTCGCTCTCGATCCGTTCGAGTTCTTCGGCGGCGACGAGGTTGACCGGTCCGATCCGCTCGCGGCTGGCGGTGAGGCGATCCATCTCTTCGCTCTGGGCCTCGGCACTGGCGATGGCGGTTTCGTCGAAGTCGAAGCGTTCGGGCAGCAGCGGGGGCGGGCACTGGAACCGCTCGCCGGAGATGCGCGCCATTTCGATGCGGCGCCCATCCTGGTTTTCCGCCCGCGCGGCGAGTCCGGCCCGGTTCTCCCGCGCTTCGGCGAGCGCCTCGTTGGCCTGCGCAAAGGTTCTGTCGGCTTCCTGCGCGACCTCATTGGCAGCGGTGACTGCCTTCTCCGCCTCGGCCAGTTCTGCGCCGAGCCGCTCACGGACCTGATCGCCCTGTTCGATCTCGCGCATCAGCCCCTCCGGCTTTGCGGCGGTGACGGCGCGTTCCTGCGCGATTTCCTCGGCACGGATCTCCATGTCGGAAAGGCGGCGGGCCGCATCGCCGCTCCGGGCCTGCCAGTTCGCCATGTCGCTGCGCTGCGCGGAGGCACGTTCCCGCGCTACGGCGAGCGACTGGTCGTGCGCGGCGAGTTCGGCGGCACGCGCCTGCAGGGTCGAGCGGGCCGCTTCGTTCTGCGCGCGCGAAGCTTCGAGCGAGGCGCGCCCTGCCTGCGGATCGGGTAGGGCGTCGCGCTTGGCTTCGGCTGCGGATAGGTCCTCCTTCGCCGATGCTATCTGCTCGCCTTGCTCGACCTCGTTGCGTTCGAGTTCTTCCAGTCGCGCCGCCAGCCGCTCGCGCGCCGCTTCGGCCTGGTCGAGAACCCGGAGCGCCTGTCGCTCCGCATCGGCAGTCGCGGCCAGCTCACGTTCGGCAGCCACCAGATCGCGTTGCAACTGGCTCAACTCGTCGCTCGCCGCATCGAGCGAGGATTGCGCCGTTTCTGCCGTTTCGACCAATTCGGGGAGGCGCGCCTCCAGTTCGGCGAAGCGGTTCTCGGCCTCCAGCCGCGCCGCCTCGGCAGAGCCTTCGCCGCGCACGACCAGCCCGTCCCACCGCCGCAAGCTGCCGCCCAGCGTCACCAGCGCGTGGCCGGGGGCGAGCATTCGTCCGTCGTCGCTTCCGGCAACGTGGACGAGCGCCAGCCGCGCGCGCAATTCGTCGGGGCAACGCTCGACGTGATCGGAGAGACTGTCCTCCACCGCCGCAGGAGCATCGGCGCCGGTCCAGTAACGCCCCTCGGCGTCGCCATCTGGCGAACCGAGCAGAGCCTTCCCGTCACGCCCTAGAGCCGCCGCAACCGCGCGTTCATAGCCCTTTGCCGCCCGCACGCCGTCGATTGCCTGCTGGCGACCGCTGCGCTTTTCGGCTGCGCGTTGGCGTGCGTCGCGGTCGCGGAGCAAGGCATCGTATTCCCACTGGACACCGGAGAGTTCGGCCCTGGCTTCGGCAAGCGCGGAAGATGCTTCGTCGCGCTCGGCCTGCAACTCGCTCTTGCGCGCCTGCATCGTCTGCAGCGCCTCACGCCGCTGTGCCAGTTCGGACTCCGCCTGCGCCAGCGTCGCCTTCGCCGCATCGACATCGGCGTCGGGGTTCTCGCCCGCCAAGGCCTCGCGCTGCTGCGCCATGCGCCGCGCTTCGCCCTCGACCCTGTCAAGACGGGTGCGCGCCTGCGCGATTGCGGCCTCGGCGACGCGCCATTCGGCTTCCACACCGGCATTATCCGCCGTCGCCTTGGCCAGCGCCAGTTCGGCAGTGCGGCTGTCGCGCTCGGCCTGCTCCGCCGCGCGTTCGAGGGCGGGCCGCTTGCCTTCATCTTCAGCGAGAGTCTTTTCTACAGCTGCCAGATCGCGCTCCAGCCGCGAGAGCGCTTCGGCGGCATCCTTGGTCAGCCGGTCGGCCTCGCCGCGATCCGCCTCCAGCCGCGCGGTCTGCCGGTCGAGGTCGGCGAGGCGCTGTTCGGCGGCTTCGAGCTGGGTGGTGAGCGCCGCCATGCGATGCCCGTGGGCGCTGGCATCGTCGCGCCTGTCGGCCTGCTCCTCGCGCGCTTGCGCCAAAGCCTCCGCCGCCGCGCGCTGCGCCTTTTGCGCGTCGTCGGCCGCATTCTGGGCTGTGGCGACCTGCGCATCAGCCTCGCTTGCCGCTGTCTTGGCTTCTTCCGCAGCGGCTGCCGCATCGCGCCAGCGGGCGAAGACCAGGCGGGCCTCGGCAGTCTTGATTTGGTCGCAAAGCGTCTTATAGCGCTCCGCCTGCTTTGCCTGCCGCCGCAGCGAGGCGATCTGGCTGTCGAGGCTGGCCATGATGTCCTCGAGCCGTTCGAGATTGGTCTCGGTCTGGCGAAGCTTGCTTTCGGCATCGCGGCGGCGAACGTGCAAGCCTGCGATACCCGCCGCCTCTTCCAGCATCTGGCGGCGTTCGGTCGGCTTGGCGGCGATGACCTGTGCGATCTTGCCCTGGCTGACGAGCGCCGGGCTATGCGCCCCGGTCGCGGCATCGGCGAAGATCAGCGCGATGTCCTTGGCGCGAACGTCGCCGCCATTCAGGCGATAGGCGGATCCCGCTCCGCGCTCGATCCGGCGGACGACTTCCATTTCATCGCCGTCATCGTCCGCGCCTTGCAAAACGACTTCGGCGAAGTCGCGCGGCGGGCGGCTCTGCGTGCCGGCGAAGATCACGTCTTCCATCCCGCCCGAACGCATGGACTTGGGCGAGTTTTCGCCCATCACCCAGCGGATCGCCTCGAGCAGGTTGGACTTGCCGCAGCCGTTGGGGCCGACGACCCCGGTCAGGCCGGGTTCGATATGCAGGGTGGCGGGTTCGACGAAGCTCTTGAAGCCGCTGAGCCTGAGCTTCGTAATCTCCATCCCCGCCCCCGCGCTACCGCGCCTTACCTGGCGCCGGCGCGCTGGAGGATCGGCTCCAACGCGGCCCAGGTGTTGACGTCCGCCGCCGTGCCGTTGATAAGGAAGGTCGGCGTGCCGGTGATGTTCAACTCTTCGGACTGGCGGGTCGAATTATCGGCGATGGTCGTATAGGCCTGCTCGTCGGCAAGGCATTCGCGCGCCTGATCCTCGCTCAACCCGCGGGCTGCGAAGAAATCGTAGAAACCGCCGACTTCGGCCAGCCGCACGAGGCGCTGCTCGGGCGGCAGGTTGAGCGACTGCTCCACCGCCGCCTGGTTTTCGAAGATGGGCGTCAGAACCTGCTGCTGGTTGGCGAAGACCTGATCCGACAGCGGGATAAAGGCTTCGTCCGCCGCGCAGCGCACCAGGGTAGCAAGGGCAAGGTCGTGGGGTCCGTGAATCTGGTTCCGCAACTCGAAGCTGATGCGGCCCGAGTTCACATATTCGCTGATCAACGGCTCCATCCCCTCGGCGGCGAAGCGCGCGCAGGTCGGGCAGGTGAGCGAGGCGTATTCGACCAGCTTGATCGGCGCATCCGGATTACCGATCATGTAGCCGTCCATGTCGGTAACCGTAACCGTGTCGCGCCATTCGGTGCCTTCGGGCGCCGGGACCGCAGCGACGGCCTCGCCCTCGATCTCGCCGCCGGTATCGGCAGCGTCCGAACCGCAGGCGGCCAGCGCCAAGGCGAGAGGGGCGGCAAGGGCGAAACGAAGCGTCTTGGTCATGAATATCCTCTTTGTCGGTAGAGCGGAGGCTAGATCAGGCGAAACCGCCAGGGAAAGGCGGGTCAGGGGGTATCCACAGGGCTTTCCCCCGAAAACCGGGCCGAAGTGCGCTCAAAGCGCCTTGTCGAGCTGCGGCTGGAGGTCTTCCCAGGCATGTGTGCCGTCCAGCAGCTCGCCATTGAGCATGAAGCTGGGCGTGCCGCTGATCCCGTGCGCTTCGATATCGGCCCGCGATCCTTCGGCCAGCGCGTTTGCCCTGGCTTCGTCCGCGAGGCATTTGTCCGCCGCGACGCGGGAATAGCCGCGGCCTTCCATGATGTGGTAGAAGTCTAGATCGCTGGCGATGGCCTGGAAGCGCGCGCCTAGCGAGCCGAACTGCCAGCGGGCGCGCTGCGCCTGGGTGGTCTTGCGCGCTTTGGCCATCCACGCGTCGTGACGCGCCATGAAGGCTTCGTGGTTGCCGGGAAACTTCTTCGCCTCGCCGCAATGCGTCAGCAGCACGGCTGTCAGATCCACCGGATCGCGGACCAGATGGCGGATTTCGAAACTCATGCGCCCGCTGGGCACATAGAGCAGCTTGAGCGCCGCATCGCCGGTGCGCGCGAAACTGGCACAGTGCGAGCAGGTGTAGCTCATGTACTCGACCAGCTTGGTCTCGGCCTTCGGATTGCCGAGCAAATGGCCGCCCGAGGTTTCCGCGACCATGCCGGCCCAGTTGCCGCCCTTGACCGGCAAGCCGCCCTGCGCACTGGCACCCAGCGCGAAAGTACTCCCCGCTGCCACCATGAGGCCTGCGAAAAGCAATGTTTTCCTGCTCACGTTTCGTCCTGTCCCTCGTTGTGCGACCCGAGGCCCCGCGCGAGCGATTCAAGCACCGTGCGCAGTTCGGGATCGCCAATATCGCGCAGACTGTCGCCAAGTTCCATCGGAATCGGCTTGAGCGACGGCGGCGCTTTCGGTTTGTCCTTCGCAGGAGGCGCCTGAACCGCACCTTGCCGCAGCTTGATCCGGGCGACCGCGCGGTAGCCGAAGAAGCGGTTCACCCGTTCGATAATGTCGGGCAGGATCTGTTGGATCAGCGGCGCATGGGCGGGCAGGACGACGAGGTGCATGATCCCTTCGGACTTTTCGCCCGGAGGAAAGCGGATCATTTCCGGCGTGCAGACGCGGGAATGCGTGTCCCCGACGATTTCCGGCCAACGGCTGACGACCGAGCTCTGGACGAAGCCGAAGCGGCGAAAGGCGCTGCGCCCGATCTGCGGCATGAGATCACTGATCGGCTTCGCCACGCCGCCACGCGGGCGCGAGTAAGTCTTCGGTTTCTTTCCGCCTACCGCTGCACTGCTTGAGGCGTGCGGCTTTTTAGCGCCCGTTTTGCTGTCGTCCCGTTCCATTGCACCTGCCGCCATGCCATAGGCGCGGCGTGGCCGCCACTGTCTCCGAAATTTTGCTCGACTGGTACGATCGCCATGCGCGCGATCTGCCGTGGCGCGCGCCGCCCGGGACGCCTGCTCCCGAGCCTTATCGCGTGTGGCTGTCCGAGGTGATGCTGCAGCAGACTACAGTGGCTGCCGTGAAGCTCTATTTCGCCGCCTTCACCGAGCGGTGGCCGACGGTCGAAGCGCTGGCCGCTGCGCCGGAAGAAGACGTCATGGCGGCATGGGCGGGGCTGGGCTATTACTCGCGCGCCCGCAATCTGGTGAAATGTGCCCGCGCCGTAGTCGAGCTCGGCAGCTTTCCTTCGAGCGAGAAGGACCTGCGCCAATTGCCCGGTTTGGGTGAATACACCACCGCCGCGGTTGCCGCGATTGCCTTCGGCCAGCGTGCGGTAGTCGTCGATGCCAATGTCGAACGCGTGGTCGCGCGGCTATTTGCCATCGACGAGCCGCTGCCGCGCGCGCGCAAGGCGATCCGGGCTAAGGCGGATACGATCACGCCGGACGAGCGCGCGGGCGATTTCGCGCAGGCGATGATGGATCTGGGTTCGTCGATCTGCACGGCACGCGACCCGAAGTGTCTGCTGTGCCCGCTGGCTGCCGATTGCGAGGGCAGGAAGAACGGCGATCCTTCCCGCTTGCCGGTGAAGGGGCCGAAGAAAGCCAAGCCGCTACGCAAGGGCCGCGCATGGTGGACCGAGCGCGACGGCGCGGTCTGGCTAGTACGGCGGGAACGCACCGGGATGCTCGGCGGGATGCGCGCGCTGCCCGACGATCGCTGGAGCGCGCGCGGAGATGGGCAGGGCGGACCGGACGGCGAGCCGCTCGGCCTGGTGCGTCACGGCTTTACGCATTTCGACCTCGAACTCTCGGTTCATCGGCACGAGGCGCCAATCGGCGACGGCGAATGGTGGCCGCTCGCCAAGCTTGACGAAGCAGGCTTGCCGACACTGTTCGCCAAGGCGGCGCGGCTGGCGCTGGCCTAGAGTATCCCGCCACCCAGGCTCAGCCGGATGACAGCTATCATTAGCACGATCAGGTTGAAGTTGCGTCCCGAATTGCTCGACGAGAGCTGCCCCACGATGATGCCGATCACGATCAGCGGCAAGGCAAGCCAGTTGGCCCAGCCGAGCAAGGGGATAGTCGCCGGAATGACGATGACGAGCGAGACGAGTCCGAAGAGGAACGAGAGGATGTTCAGCATGTGTCTTATATGGTTAGGACAGCGGGCACAATCAAGCATTTCAATTCGCAATTGACCGTTCAGCTATGCTCCCGCACATAAGCCCGGCGACCCCACCGGAGAGGATTTTCATGGCATATCGCGAATTCGACACCCCGCAGATTTCCCGCCGCTCGCTGCTGCGCGGCGGTGCATGGCTGACTGCGAGCGCCGCGCTGGCGAGCGTGCCGATGGGGCGTCAGGCCTTCGCGCGCACTCCGGCTGCCGCGTGGACGATTGTCGAGGCGATGGTCGACAAATATGTGGGTTCGCGAAAGGTCGCGAACATGGTCGCGACGCTCGGCTGGGGCCAGCGGGACCCGCTAACGATCGCGCGCGGTACGCTGGCATTGGGCGGCCCGACCAAGGTCGATCCCGACAGCCTCTATCGCATCTATTCGATGACCAAGCCGGTGACCGGCATGGCTGCGATGATGCTGGTGGACGAAGGCCGCCTCGGCCTCGACCAGCCGATCGCGGAACTGCTGCCCGCCTATGCCAATATCCAGGTGCAAAAAACCTACGACGGCTCGATCGAGGATGTCGTCCCGGCAGAACGGCCGATCACGGTGCGCCACCTGCTCACTCACACGGCAGGTCTCGGCTACGGCATCGTCCAGAAGGGCCCGATCACCAAGGCCTATGAGCAGCGCGGCCTCGTGCCAGGACAGGTCAGCCGCATGCCGATCCCCGGGATCGGGCGTGCGCAGGCGGTCGAAGGTCTCGATGTGTTCGCCGACCGGCTTGCCGAACTGCCGTTGGTCCTCCAGCCCGGCACCAAATGGAGCTATTCGGTCGGCCTGGACCTGATGGGCCGCGTGATCGAGGTCGCCAGCGGGATGGCGTTCGACGCGTTCCTGAAAGAGCGGATTTTCGAGCCGACCGGCATGGACAGCACCTTCTTCACCGTGCCGGAAAGCGAGGTGGACCGCTTCACCACGAATTACGGCATTCTCAACAACACGCCGCTGCCGATCGATCCGGCCAGGGCGTCGATCTATCTCGACAAGCCGGCCTTCCCCTTCGGCGGGGCGGGGCTCGTCTCCTCCAGCCGCGATTACGACCGCTTCCTGCGGATGCTGCTGGGCTACGGCGCGATCGACGGCAAGCGCGTGATGAGCGAGGCTGCGGTCAAGCTCGGCACATCGAACCTGCTCCCGGAAACCGCGACGACCGAGAACACCTGGGTTGAAGGGCAGGGCTTCGGAGCAGGCGGACGCGTGTCCAACGGTAGCTATGGCTGGGGCGGGGCCGCCGGCACGGTCGGCTTCGTCAACTTCGCCGCCGGTCTGCGCGGCACGCTGATGACGCAGTACATGCCGTCCGAAGCCTATCCGATCCATGCGGAATTCCCCAAGGCCGTGATGGCCGATCTCGCCGCCATGCAGGCAGCACGGCAGGGAGCGGGAGAAGCGCTTTGATCGCCTTCACCGGGTCGCGCCTCGACCGCGCCGATCATGTCCGCGCCGATCCAGAGCGGCTGGCAGGGCACATGAACTGGAAGGCGCGGCTGCTCGCGCTGGATGAGCTGATGCCCGCGCTCGACGACGATGGGCGGCTTGGCTGGGGCACGCTGGCCGACGCGCCGGAGGATGCCGAGCTGTGTTTCCTTGGCCTCGATGAGGGTAAGGCCTGCTTCGCTGCCGTTCCGCCGCGCGGCGACTCCCGGCCGCGCATGGCGAACCCGCAGCTCTGGTCGCTGATGGCGACGCTCTCGCCGGACGACCTTGCGCTCTACGGCGGCGCGCGCAGCCTGACCGACTGGCACGCCCGCCATCGCTATTGCGCGCAATGCGGCGGCGATACCAAGCTCGCCAAGGGCGGTTGGCAGCGCGATTGCACGAATTGTGGCGCGAGCCATTTCCCGCGCACCGATCCGGTCACCATCATGCTGGTCGAGTGCGAGGGGCACTTGATGCTCGGGCGCGGGCTCGGCTGGCCCGAAGGCAGCTTCTCCGCGCTCGCCGGCTTCGTCGAACCGGGCGAGAGTATCGAGGAGGCGGTCGCGCGCGAAGTGCTCGAGGAAGCGGGCATTGAGGTGCGCGACGTCAGCTATATCGCAAGCCAGCCATGGCCCTTCCCCAGCCAGCTGATGATCGGCTGCCACAGCCATACCGATAGCGACGACCTCACCATCGACGAGACCGAGATGGCGGAGATCGAATTCTTCACCCGCGCCGATGTCGAGGCGGCGCTTGCCGGCAATGGCCCGTTCCGCTGCCCGCCGCGCCATGCTATCGCCCATCACCTGATGGAATGGTGGGTAAAGCAATGAGCGAGCCGAGAACCTTGCGGATCGATATCTGGTCCGACGTGATGTGCCCCTGGTGCCTGGTCGGCTGGGGTAATTTGCAAAGGGGTCTCGAGCAGTTGGCCGGCGAGATCGAAGCGGACATCCGCTGGCATGCTTTCGAGCTCAATCCGGACATGCCTGCCGAAGGCGAAGAGCGTGCCGCGCATATTGCGCGCAAATACGGTTCGACGCCGGATCAGTCGCGTGCCGTGCAGGGCCGCATGCGCGAAGCTGCCAAAACGGCGGGCGTGTCGCTCGATTACGAGGGCTCCGATCCGCCGCCCGAGGCGATGATGTGGAACACCTTCGCTGCGCACAAGCTGCTGACCTGGGCCGGCGAGGAGCATGACCCCGACAAGCAGACCGAGCTCAAACTCGCGCTGTTCAAGGCGCATTTCAACGAGCGCCACAATATCGGCGAGGAGCCGGTGCTGCTCGACGTTTCGGAGAGCGTCGGCCTCGACCGCGCGGCGGCTGAAGCGGCGCTAGCCAGTGAGGAAATCGCCCACAAGACCCGCGCCGAAGAGCGCGCGGCGTGGGATCTTAACATTTCCGGCGTGCCCGCAATGATCGTGGAGAACAAGTTCATGATTCCCGGCGCGCAGCCGCCCGAAGCCTATGTAAACGCCCTGCGGCGGGTCGCGGAAAAAGTGCCTGGCTAAATGAAAACGCCCCACCAGTCCGGCGGGGCGCTTTTCTTCGAATTGTCTGGCTTATCAGCCGCGCGAGTCCTGCATGGCGGCAAGGGTCTTGTCGCCCTTCTTCGCGTCCTGCTGCGGATTGTCCGAGCCGACTTCCGGCTCGCGATTGGCGGGATCCTTGGCGCTGTTTTCCTCGCCCCGCTTGCCGACGCGGCGATTGACTTCGCCGCCTGCGGAACCCTGGTGGCTCGGCGTGGGGTTTTCGGTCAGTTCGTCGATATAGTCGTTGTCGGGGTGCATGGATTGACGTTCGGGCATGTGTATCTCCTTCACAGAACCAATGGTCGGGAAGGGCGGCTAGTTCCGTAGAGGAGCGCGCGGCATGGAACCCGAAACGACGATGGCGCCATCCGCGGGGGTAGCGCCATCGAATTGCATCGGCTTGTCGCCAGTGGTCAGCAGTTGCCTTCCACACCGTCGACGCAATCGCCCACGGATTCAACATCTTCGCCGACGCCGTCGACGGTGTTGCAGGCCGACAGCAGCGCGGCCGCGCCGAATGCGAAAATGGTCAAGACACGTTTTTTCATTGTCATACTCCCCTGGCGCCGGGCGAAATTGTCCGGGCGTCTGGTAATCAACACCTTATCGCCTAAGCCGTTCCAACGGCTTGGTACGCAGCGTCTTCAGATCAAGCCGAGCCGTTCCAGCTTTCCGGCGAGCTTGCCGGGCAGGGCATCGCCAATGTCCTCACCCTCTTCCAGATCGCGCGGGGGTTCGCCCTTGAGATAGCGCCAGCCCTGGTGGGCGCGCTTGGGGCGCGGGTAGACGCGGACGAGTTCGGGCTTCAAGTCGATCGACCAGCGTCCGGTCTTCGTCTCGCTGAAACCGAGGATTTCGCTGCGGGCGACGATGCTGTGCTGGTGGATCCAGTAGAGCGATCCGCCGATGCACTGTTCCCATTTGGTAGGGCGATAGCGGGTGGTCAGGTTCGGGCTGCGCCGCTGCGCGTACCAGCTTTCGATATCGTTGTAAGACTGCGCGCCGAAAGCGATCTTGGTCAGGTGAAGCGGCATGGGGAGGATGTAGGGCGCGCGCCCGCCAAGTCAAACCACGCCCAGCGCCACCGCAAGGCCTAGGAAGGCGAAGAAGCCCATCGAGTCCGTGATCATGGTCACGAACACGCTGCTCGCCACGGCCGGGTCCTGGTCGAGTCGTTCGAAGGCCACCGGGACCAGCACACCCGCAAGTCCCGCCACCGCGACATTTATCACCATGGCGAGCGCGATGACCACGCCCAGCAGCGGCGTGAAGATCGCGGCCGTCGCCGCGCCGATCAGCACGGCGATGGTCGCGCCGTTGAGCATCGCCACGCGCATCTCGCGCCCCAATATGCGCCGCGTGTTGCTGCGGGTGAGCTGGTTGGTAGCGATCGCGCGCACGGTCACCGCCATCGTCTGCGTGCCCGCATTGCCGCCGATGCTGGCGACGATCGGCATCAGCACGGCCAGCGCGACCAGTTGCTCGATCGCCGCGCCGAACAGCGCGATGATCAGCGATGCGACCAGCGCCGTGCCGAGATTGGCGACCAGCCAGCGCACGCGGGCCGAGTATGCCTCGCGGATCGGCTCGTTGATGTCGCCTTCGCCCGCGCCGCTCATCAGCAGGGCATCCTCGCCCGCTTCCTCGGAGATGATGTGGACCACGTCGTCCACCGTCATCTGGCCGACCAGCCGCCCGTCGTCGTCCACTACGGCGGCGCTGATGAGGTTGTACTTCTGGAACATCAGGCCGACCTCTTCCTGGTCGAGCATGACGGGGATCAGCGTCTGGTCGCGCTTCATCACATCGGCCAGCGCGATGGCCCGCGGCGCGCGCAGCACCCAGCTCAAGGCGCAGGTGCCGACCGGGTGGTGCTTTTCGTCCACGACGAAGATTTCGTAGAATTCGTCCGGCAGCTCGCGCCCGTCGCGCAGGAAATCGATCAGATCGCCCACGGTGAGGTGTTCCGGCACGGCGACGAGATCGCGGCTCATCAGGCGGCCGGCGGTTTCCTCCGGATAGGAGAGGGCGGACTGGATCGCGATCCGGTCTTCCAGCTCGACCTCGGCCAGGATAGCGCGCTGGTCGGCTTCGTCGAGATCCTCGATCAGCTGGACGGCATCGTCGGTTTCCAGCTGGTCGACGATCTGCGCCACCGCTTCGGGCGGCAGGCCTTCCATCATGTCCTCGCGGACGTAATCGTTGAGCTCGGCGACCACGTCCGACGTCATCAGATCGGTGATCGCCTCGGCGAGCTGGTAGCGTTCCTCGCGCTCGAACAGTTCGAGAAGGTCGGCGATGTCGGCGGGGTGGAGCGGTTCGACGAGGTCGTAGACGCGCGCGGTGTCGCCTTCGTCCAGCGCTTCCTCGACGCTTTCGACATATTCCTTCTTGAGCGTGTTTTCCTCGTCCATCCGCTCGTCGTCGATGCGGTCGTCCGGGCGCGCCTCCTCCTCCGGCTCGCGCGCCAGCAGGAAACCGTCTTCGTCGAGGGGGCGGTCGCTCTCGCTCATGCGCTCGCTCTAGGCACAGGCTACCGAAAAGCAAGCCGTGACACTGCCGCTGCGTTTGCTAGGGAGGCGCCAACCGAAATACAGGAGACGAACAATGGCCGACAAGCTGACCTTCACCCTCGACACCGGCGACGGGACAAACAAGGACGTGGTGATCAAGCTGCGCCCCGACCTCGCGCCAAATCATGTCGAGCGCATCACGACGCTCGCCAACGAAGGCTTCTACGACGGCGTGGTCTTCCATCGCGTGATCCCCGGCTTCATGGCGCAGGGCGGCGATCCGACCGGCACCGGCATGAGCGGCAGCGACAAGCCCGACCTCAAGGCCGAATTCAACAGCGAACCGCACACCCGCGGCACCTGCTCGATGGCCCGCACCCAGGTGCCCGACAGCGCCAATTCGCAGTTCTTCATCTGCTTCGACGATGCCGAATTCCTCGACGGCCAGTACACCGTCTGGGGCCAGGTCGAGAGCGGCATGGAACACGTCGACGCGCTGCCCAAGGGCGAGCCGCCGCGCGAGCCGGGCAAGATCGTGAAGGCGACTGTTGGATGACGCGAATTGCGTAATTAGCAATAGCAGGCGGCGGGATTATTCTCTAAGAATAATGGCGAAGAGGGAAGTGGTGCCTGGATCCCTTATGGAAGGGGACCCAACTTGCTGGCAGGCCGCTCCGACTTCCCTCTTCTAACCCCACTTGTTGCGGAACTGCCTTCTATCTGCCAGTGATTCGTGATGAGTCACAAGGGGGATAACTGCAATAAATCGGAAAAAATCTTCTTGACCGTGCGTCCCGCGCGTATTGCCTTAGTCCCATCTCCATATTGAAGTCGGTCGATGGGTGCCCTAAAGCGCCACCTCCCATGAAACCGACCACTTCCCCCAAGACCTACAGGGTCAAGAGCTTCGGCTGCCAGATGAACGTCTATGACGGCGAGCGC
>JAPYPR010000073.1 GCA_029937545.1 Erythrobacter sp.
GAGTTACAGAATCGCAGATTGTAACGATAGAATCAAACAGCTAAGTTACAGCGCAGTTGTGGAGGATGCAGCCATGTCAGGTGACAGCCGACAAGTCAGAATAACCTCACTTTTGAAAGCAAACATTCACTCGCTTAGCGTCCCCGCCACCAGCAACCATATATATAGACAGCCTCTCCCCCCGCAACTTGCAACTCCAACTCTCCAACTACACCTCCTTTCTTTCTCCTCTTCAACCTCCAACAGCGCAACTCTTTTGCACTCTCTAACGCTTCCTCCATCAATCTTGAAGATTTCCTCCTGCAGCGACGCGTCGTTTGAGGCTTCGCACCGCCGATCTTGCGATTCCAGCCTCCTGCGGGGCAAGGTAAGGCTGACCATTTACCCCGCCTTGATCTGAGCTGACCAAGACCAGTAAACACAAGGTTGAGGCCTCCCTTCCTATTAACAACTCCTCCAGAGCTTCACCACTCCATCTTCTCCTCCTTCAACTGCTTCGCCGTCGTCGCCAGCTCCTTCGGTCGCAAGGCTTGCAATCCACTCAGCTCCCCCCCCAACTTCGGAGCTTCCATCTGGCTAAGTTCTTTTCCTCTCCTTGCGCTCCTCTCACAACCGTGAAGAATTTCCGCAGCGATTGACTCAAGACAGCAACCTTTTCTGCAGATCAAGATTTCTCCGCCATGAGCTAACCTTTTGCTAAGTCTCCCTTCCTTCCTCCATTGCGACTCTCTGACATTATTATCCAGAACTGAACTCTGCGCGACAGCAAGATGAGATTGAGCCGCCTCTCCATCTTCAAATCGATTTACAGCACCGTAATTCTGGCCTTCCTCAAGATGAAGTTCCTTAATCATCTTGACGCGCCTTGACCACGCTTTCGCTCCTTTACAGATTCCCATCGTCGCCACTTCGTCGCTCCACAACTTCTGAGGTTGAGCCGTCTCCCTCTCTAGGCTGGTCATCTTTCTTTTGCCCTTCTCTCTTCACTTCTTTTTCCTTCCATTGCAGAGTTCTACTGACATCATATCAGGTTCGTCTACCTCTTGCTTTTCAGGGAAGTTGGTACTCTGCTCTGGTATTTGGGAAGAGGCTTTGAGCAACGCGCAACCTTCTACGATGCTCCATGCAACCTCCACCTCTTGGGTTTGGAACGTGCTGTTGCGCACGGTACTGATCCTCCCTTGAGAATGGAGCCTTGTGAGACATAAGGTCGTTCAGGCCTTGAGCAAGCGTAGATGGGAGTTCAACGTTCTACGCCCTAGTATCCATGGCCCCGGCAGAGTCCAGATCGATCTTCTCCTGCGCTGACAGTAGGCAGGCTCCTTTCCTACCCTAACCACGAATATTCCGCGAACTTCCTCGACACTCCTCCCTTCTTCTTTACCCTGCAACGGTCTCTTGCCTCGACAAACACATGCGCATGCACGAACATACACTCATACAGGGTTGGCAGCGGTGGAGTGGGGTTTGAGGGTGTTGGGCAGCCGGTAACTTCGTAATAGTTTTGGAGAAGGCGAAAGTTAACAGACTGGTCTTTGGCAATGGGGGTTGCTAAAGCTCTTGTTTGCTAGCACGTAGTTTTCTTTAACCTTGTCGTTGTTACTGGGCCGTAAGACCCATTGAAGTTGACGGAATTTGCAAACTATACTTGAGGTTCAGGACCAGCGGTACGCTCAAGAGGGATGGGGGTTCTTCTTGAGTTAAGCTACTCGTTGCGCAACCTCCAAGTTGCTTAGCCCAACTTCGGTCCGATATAGAAGCAGGTCTGACTCTCCTGTCTTCAGAGCATTTAACATGCTAAGGCCTATCGTGTGGGGTTTGATCTTGGTCTAGTGATGGTTTTGGGAATGTCCGATGGCTCTGAAAGACGTATAAGCCCATCACCGACTCCATTATCTTGAGGACCTCCTGGAGCCGTTCAACTTCAGTTGTTCGGTGCTGGCTTTGGCCTTGGGCCGGTACGCAGGCTCGCGGACTTAGACGCCGTTGTACCATACCTTTGCTCTTTGGCTATATCTCCTGCTAGCACTCAGGTTGCGGCATGTTTGTGCTCTTTCCACCCGCTCGCCTCCACGCTTGGAGGGTCGATGGTGATGTAGGTTGGGCCCAGACCTAGCAGGCGTGGTCGGGGAGAATAGCGCGGCCTTTTCAGAATGGACATAAAACTCCTTCCCTGAAGAGGTTCAGTTGGAGGTCGTCGGCCGATGGCATGTTCAGACCTCCGACAGAAGCATGAGCACGTCTTGCTTCAGTGGGGGACAGAACTGGGGAACTTCTGCTTATGATGAGACCTGAGCCAACCAGTGTTGGTCTCCTTGGAAGCTACAGTGAAAGTCTTACTTGGTGGGCAACCATTGAGAAGGCGAACATAAAGGCAGTCCTGGGTCTGAGGCAATATAAAAGCGCCCTGGTTTTGTCGTTGACTCTTGAGGGGAAGTCGGTTCCATGGGACTGGTGGAGCCGCCTACTCTGTCGTTTTCCGCCTGCAGATTCCCTCTATCACTCTGCTCCCTACCATAGATCGGAGATCTTTATTTACCGGGTCAAGCATTGCTGTAAGGGGTGCTGTAGGTATTGGCGGCAAAGTAGTTCTGGGGGAACAAACATTTTAAACGTTGGATGTCGCTCCTGAGGGGGTTCCATTGCTAGGGGATTTGACTGCTCATTCCGGGAAAGCGGCGCTTAAACGGGACCTGCTTTTGCAGCGAACTTGGCGTGTAGGGGAGGGACCTTTCACTGCTCACTTCCAGAGTATGTTGCTTAAAGCCACTGCGTTCGTCATGAGACGTGCAGATCAGGCCCTGACCACCTTTCCTTAACGGAATGACCAGTAATTTCCTCCTTGGAAGGTACTACAATGACGGAGAGTCTCACAGTCCTCACTGTACACTCAAGGGAGTTATCAGTGTTGGCGTAGGTAGCAGTTGGGTGCAGAGATCGTTGAGCTTCGCTCCGTCTTTGTGCCTGGCCAGCTGCCTCGTGGGGCCAGTTCTTTTCTCTGAGTCATCAGGGAGGTTTTGGCTCTTTATTCCAGCGTTTACTTGTCGAAA
>JAPYPR010000074.1 GCA_029937545.1 Erythrobacter sp.
GTGGAAGGGTTTGCTTATTGTCATGGTGCACTAGCCGATGTTGCAGAAGAAAACGAACTGATTGACAGATCCAAACTCGATAAATATTATTTGTTGCCAGAAAATCTAAGGGAACTAAAAGCCATGGAAATCATAAGTGATTCTGACTGCAAAAAACGGGCATAGTATACCACCTTCGGCGGGTCAAAGTGAGCCACCCGCGGCGGACCAAAGTGAGCATAGTGGGGCGGATGAACGTGAGCCACTAAAAAGATCGATTCTATTTGAGTGTTGCGATGGTTTCTTTTGTAAAAAAGACCATGGCGAACAAACAGATAGATATGCGAAAGGCAAAAAGGATTTACAAATTGTACGGCGAGGGGGCCAGCAAGCGACGGATCAGCAAGGAACTTGGCATCTCCCGCAACACGGTGGCCAAGTACATCGAGTTCTTCAAGTGCTACAGGCTGACGCCCTACGAGGTCTCGGAGATGACCCTGGAGGAGATCCACAGGCTCTTCAAGGCGGACCAAAAGCCCAAGAGCGAACAGCTGAGGACCTTAGAGCGGTACTTCCCTTATTTTGACAAGGAACTCCGCAAAACGGGGGTCACGCGCCAGTTGCTCTGGGAAGAGTATTATGCGAAGCACCCAGACGGGTTCAAGCTCTCCCAGTTCAGGTACTGGTACCGTGAATGGACAAAGGAGACATCGCCAGTGATGCACTTCACCCATAAGGCGGGCGACAAGCTCTTCATCGATTTTACGGGCAAAAAGCTCCATATAACGGACAAATATACGGGAGAGATCCAGGAACTCGAGGTATACCTGTGCGTACTGGGCAGCAGCCATTACACCTACGTGGAGGCCTGTCGGAGCCAGAAACTGGAGGACTTCATGCGATGTACCGAGAACGCACTGTGGTTCTATGGCGGGGTCCCCCGTGCCCTGGTGACCGACAACCTGAAGTCGGCAGTCACCAAGAGCAGCAGTTACGAGCCGAAGGTCAACGAGGCCTTTGCCGATTTTGCGGAGCATTACGATACCGCCGTGCTGCCGACAAGGGCCTACAGGCCAAGGGACAAGGCCATCGTGGAGAACGCGGTGCGCATTGTCTATACCAGGGTGTTCGCCCCTTTGCGCAACAGC
Organism: Erythrobacter sp.; assembly: GCA_029937545.1. Lineage (GTDB taxonomy): Bacteria > Pseudomonadota > Alphaproteobacteria > Sphingomonadales > Sphingomonadaceae > Qipengyuania. The sequence continues at coordinate 1,128 of JAPYPR010000074.1, forward strand.
ACCTTCCACAGTGTGGGCGAGATCAACAGGGCCATCCTGGAACTGCTAAGGGCCCATAACAATGTTTCCTTCAGGGGAAGGGAATACTCACGGTGTTCCCTCTTCCGGGAAGTGGAGGTGCCGGAGCTCGGCCCCCTTCCATTGAAACGATACGAGATAAGATCTTATGCAAAGGGAACGGTCCACAAGAACAGCCATATCTACCTTGGCAGGGACAAGCACTACTACAGTGTTCCCTACAGGCACATCGGCAAACAGGTGAAGATCGTCTACACGGACAGCTTCGTGGAGATATACCACAGGCACGAACGTTTGGCCGTCCATGAAAGAAAGAGGCAACGCTACGGCTATACCACCGCAGCGGAACATATGCCCTCCCACCACAGGTTCGTCAGCGAATGGAGCAGTGAGAAGTTCATCTCCTGGGCCGCCCACATCGGCGAGAACTGCAAGGGGTACATTATCGGGATACTCGACAAGAAACAACATCCGGAACAATCCTATAAGTCCTGCATGGGCATACTGCACCTGGCCAAGAAGGTCGGCAACCAACGGCTGGACAATGCCTGCAGGCGGGCATCTGACTATGGGGCCTATAATTACAGTATGGTGGAACGGATACTGAAAAAAGGGTGGGACACCCTGGAGGACGACCCGGAGGATACCTCCGAGGTCCCGGACCACGATAACATCAGGGGAGGAAACTATTATAAATGACAAACATTAAAACAGACAACATGAACACAAAGACATTGGAACAGATGAAACAGCTCAGGCTCCACGGGATGCTCAGGGCCTTTGACACCAGCCTCTCGCCCGAGAGCATGGACTATACCAACGATGAACTGGTGGCCTATCTGGTACAGTCCGAATGGGACGATAGGCACAACCGCAAGATCGAGCGCCTGACAAAGGCCGCAAGGTTCAGGTACGGTGCCGTTATGGAGGCCATCGATTACGGCCCTGGAAGGAACATCGACAGGAACAGGATACAGCGCTACGCCTCCTGTGGATTTATACGCAAGGGTGAAAATATGCTCATTACCGGGAGCACCGGGGTCGGCAAGAGCTATCTGGCCTCCGCCATCGGGCACCAGGCCTGCTCAATGGGGCACAGGACCATGTACTTCAACACGGCCAAACTCTTTACCTTGCTCAAAACCTCAAAGGCGGACGGGTCCTATCTAAAATTCATTGGAAAACTTGAAAAACAGGACCTGCTCATACTGGATGACTTTGGCCTAAAACCATTGGACAACATCAACAGGCACTCTTTGATGGAGATCATAGAGGACAGGCACGGCAAAAGGTCCACCATTATAGCCTCACAACTGCCCGTGGAGGCATGGCACGATGTCATCGGTGAAAAAACGATCGCCGACGCCATCCTTGACCGGCTGGTGCACTCGGCTCACAGGGTGGACATAAAAGGGGAATCAATGAGAAAAAAAATTAAAAATAAACGTTAACTTCAGCACCAAAATGAGTCGATCTCGTGCACTTGATTTGCACTGCTCACTTTCATCCGCCGCAGGTGGTATACATTGACCGCCCTATCCACACAAACCCCTTCTGATAGTTCCTATAGTCTCCAAAGTGGTTTTTACCTTGTTTTCCAATGCAGCATAATCCCCGTTGACCAAGATATCTTTGGAAATCAATTTTGAACCCATGCCCACACAGCTTACCCCTGCCTCGAACCAAGCCCTTAGGTTTGCCTCTTCCGTACTGACCCCTCCCGTGGGCATCACACTTGTCCATGGTTGGGGTCCTTTAATTGCTTTTACAAAACCTGGACCGTAGGTGGACCCGGGGAAAAGCTTGATGAGTTCACAGCCCAATTCTTCCGCCCTATTGATTTCGGTCAACGTACCGCAGCCCGGAGACCAAAGTACTTTCCTGCGATTACAGAC
>JAPYPR010000075.1 GCA_029937545.1 Erythrobacter sp.
CCGGCACGCAATTTGCGCTACGCACGTTTTGCCGAGCACCGACGCGACCGGACAGGATCGAGGCGGCTTCCACAGCCCAGCAACTTGCGAGTCGGCATGCTTGCGGCGGCGACGCCGCCACAAACCTTCACCGGTCACGACATGTTCCTCGAAGCAGGATGGTTGACGCAGAATTCCCAACTGCTCGTCTCGGTCCTGCCGACTGACAGAGGGCCGCAGAAGGTCATCGGCGCGTGCAGCCGCATTGGATATTCGTGCCTTGGAGTGAAAAAGTCAGATGCCTGCCTCCTTCGCTCATCGTCGCGCCTGGCAAACCGCGAGGTAAAGGTACTACTGTATGATTTCGACCGAAGCGCATGGGAGGCAAACCGGAAAGCGCACGACTTCACCGTCTACACAGATCAAGCGCGTGAAGGCTCGACGTTCCAGCGCGATCTCTTACAAATCGGCGCGGTCGATGATGCGGAGCCGCCCATCGACTGCTGAAGCACTACGCCACCACACCCGCCGCCTGCCACTCTGCAATCACGCCGATCGGGAACAGCAGCATGATGATGTTGAGTGTCAGATTGTCGCTCACCACGTATCCTGCGACAATTTCGCCGAGCAGGGCAAGCGCCACGGTAAGTTTTGCCGGTAGTCGCAGCGCGAGCCAGAAGCCGAAACTCATCCAGCCGATGTCGGCGGCGGAGTTGAGCACGCTGTCGCCCGAGAAACCGAAATTGGCGGTCACCCCGCTGAGGCGGTCGATCACCATCGGCGTGTTCTCGGCGACCTCCCATGCGCTTTCGAGGAAGACCGCCAGCGGCAGGCCCCATCGCGTCGATGCGCTCGCCCCGCCGATCCCGCGCCTGACGAACCGCCACCAGCCGAGCGCCTAGAAGATCATTCCGTGGATGATGTGGCTCGGCGTATACCAGTCCGCGATATGCTGGCTGTTGCCTGCATCGTTGATCTGGCCGTGCCACAGCTTGACCTACCCACATTCGCAGATGGGCGGGCGGCCCATCGCGAGAAGGATGACGATCGCGATGGCGGCAATTGCCAACGAAACGAGAATGGCTGTCCGGCCGGGTGCGAGCTTGCCCATCGCCACCGTGGTGCTACGTGACCAGTAAAAGCGCAATTCAGCTAATCGCCACTCCGCCGCGGATACAAGCAAAAGCGCGCCGCCCGCAAAGACGGACGAGGCAAAGCGCCAGTCGTGTCGTTATTTTATCAGAAGAGCATTGCCAGTCCGGAGCCTATCAGCGCGTCCTCCGCGCCATCTGCCGCAACCTTGTCGGCATAGGGGTTCGAAGCGAGAAACTCCTGGAGATCGTAGGCTTCGAAGCTCGATGCGGTCAGCTGCGTGCCGGCATCGATCTTGGCGAACAGCACCTTGGCCTGCGAGCCGCTGCCGTCGGCATCGTACCAGATGTTGCCGGTAGCGCTGTCGTAGATGATCCGCTGGCTGGCCGTGGTGGCACTGGTCCCGGCGCGGAAAGCGGCAGTGTCCAGAACGCCTTCGGAAGCGATACCCGCGAAAACGCCGAGATCGAGGATGATGCCGTCGGTGCCGACCGCGAAATCGGTGATGGTATCGACATTGCCTGCGCCGAGGTCGCTATCGAAAATGAAAACGTCGGTCCCGCCTCCGCCGGTCAGCACATCGGCCCCATCGCCGCCGAACAGGATGTCGTCCCCATCGTCGCCGAACAGACGGTCGGCGCCAGCTTCTCCGTAGAGCTCGTCGTGATCGGCCCCGCCGACCAACGTGTCGCCGCCGAAACCGCCGAAGAGCAGATCGAAGCCTGCGCCGCCCGTCAGGCGATCGTTGCCACCTTCGCCCAGAAGTATATCGTTGCCTGCCCCGCCATCGAGGATGTCGTCCCCGTCACCGCCGTCCAGGCCGTCGTCGCCAAGACCGCCGATAAGCCTGTCGTTGCCGATACCGCCATAGAGCAGGTCGCTTCCGGTCCCGCCGCTGAGATAGTCGGACCCGACCCCGCCATCGAGCTGGTCGGCACCATCGTCGCCGAACAGCTGATCGTCGCCGCCATCGCCCTGCAGCACGTCGTCCTGGCCACCGCCGCGAAGGACGTCGGCGTCATCGCCGTCGGAAAGGAGGTCCGATCCGAACCCGCCGACCAGAAGGTCGCGTCCGGCATCGCCGGAAAGACTGTCGTTTCCGCCGCCGCCACTCAGCGTATCGTTGCCGTCACCGCCGATCAGGGTGTCGGCGCCAGCCTCGCCGTTGAGCGTGTCGGCCCCGCCATTGCCTTCGAGCCAGTCGTCACCCGTGCCGCCGAAGAGGCGGTCGTTGCCAGTGCGGCCGTAGAGCAGGTCGTTGCCGCTACCGCCGTTCAGAAGGTCGTTGCCCTGTCCGCCGGTGAGCGTGTCCATGCCCACGCCGCCGTACTGCCGGTCGTCGTCGGCACCGCCGTCGATGACATCGTTGTTGCGCCCGCCGGAAATGGTGTCGGCCCCGTCTCCTCCGAACAGCGTGTCGTCACCGGCGCCGTCGTCGATTGTGTCGTCGCCGCCGTCGCCGAAGATTTCGTCTGCGCCCGCCCCGCCTTCCAGCGTATCGCCGCTATAGCCGCCGCGCATGTAATCGTCGCCCTCGCCGCCGTAGAGGCGATCGGCTCCGTTCTCTCCGTAGAGGAAGTCGTTGCCGGCAAGTCAGCGCAGCGTATCGTTGCCTGCGCCGCCACGAAGTGTGTTGGAGCCCCAGGATCCCAGTGTCCGTCGTCAGAACATTTGGCACAACTGGCTGCGTAAGATAGCGGAGCGTGGGCCTCGTCTGGGGTTTGATGTTTAGGCAGCGATCCTGCGGTGTTGCAAGCGCCGATGTTCGATGGTCTTTCGTTTGATCCTTTCTCGCTGTTTGATGATGGTTTCGGCTCTGCCGAAGTAGGCGTCGGCGGGTGTCACATTGCCTAGGCCGTGTTGACATAAGATTTCAGCCATAGACGCGCGGCGGCGAGGTTGA
>JAPYPR010000032.1 GCA_029937545.1 Erythrobacter sp.
GACCTACAGGGTCAAGAGCTTCGGCTGCCAGATGAACGTCTATGACGGCGAGCGCATGGCCGAGATGCTGGGCGAGCGCGGGATCGTGCCTGCGCCCGAGGGAGAAGAGGCGGACCTCGTCGTGCTCAACACCTGCCACATCCGCGAGAAGGCGGCGGAGAAAGTCTATTCGGACATCGGCCGCCTGACCAAGGCGGGTCGCGAGGCGGGGAAGGAACCGCTAATCGCGGTCGCGGGCTGCGTCGCGCAGGCCGAGGGCGAGGAGATCATGAAGCGCTCTCCGGCGGTCAGCATGGTCGTTGGCCCGCAGGCCTATCACCGTCTGCCCGAAATGCTTGAGAAGGCGGTGCAGGGCGAGCGGGCGACCGATACCGACATGCCGGCCATCGCCAAATTCGCCGCGCTGCCCGAACGCCGCCGTACCAATCCGGCGAGCTTCCTCACCGTGCAGGAAGGCTGCGACAAGTTCTGCACCTATTGCGTGGTGCCTTACACGCGCGGCGCGGAAATCAGCCGTCCTTACAGCGACTTGGTGATCGAAACGAAGAAACTGGTCGACGCGGGCGCGAAGGAAATCACGCTGCTGGGCCAGAACGTCAGCGCTTGGTCGGGCGAGGATGAGAAGGGCCACACGGTCGGTCTTGCAGGCCTGATCCGCGATCTCGCCAAGGTCGATGGCCTCGCACGCATCCGCTACACCACCAGCCATCCCGCCGACATGGACGACGATTTGATCGCCGCGCATGGCGAGATCGACAAGCTCATGCCCTTCCTCCACCTGCCGGTGCAGGCGGGCAGCGACCGGGTTCTGAAGGCCATGAACCGCAGCCATACGGCGGAAAGCTACCTCAAGCTGCTCGAGCGTTTTCGTGCTGCGCGGCCCGACCTCGCGCTGTCGGGCGACTTCATCGTCGGCTTCCCCGGCGAAACCGATGCCGAGTTCGAGGAAACCCTCGCGCTGGTGGACGAGGTCCAGTACGCGCAGGCCTTCAGCTTCAAATACAGCCCACGCCCCGGCACCCCCGCCGCCACGATGGACGGGCAGGTCGCGAAAGAGGTCATGGACGACCGCCTCCAGCGCCTTCAGGCCGCGCTCAACCGCGACCAGCTGGCCTTCAACGAGGCGAGCGTCGGCGAAACCTGCGAAGTCCTCGTCGAGCGCAAGGGCAAGCACGAGGGCCAGTGGCTCGGCAAGACCCCCTGGCTGCAAAGCGCGTGGTTTGAAGGCGACATAGCCATCGGTGACCTCGTGCAGGTCGAACTGCTGGAGGCAGGGCCGAACTCGCTCAGCGCCAAGCTGCGCGAAACCGTCGCGGCCTGAGCTTCTGCCCGCGCGTCAATCCTTCGCGCGGATCACCTTCTTGCGATATTCGGACCAGGCGGCATCGTGGATCTGCTCGCCGCGCGCCGTGCGGGGCAACCGGTAGAGCGCCTCGAGATAGGACCAGTCGAATTCGGTCATTTCCTGCGGCGCGGCATCGGCGTCGAGGAATAGCGACAGGATCGTCGGCGTGGTGTCCGGACCATCCGACGCCATGTCGTCGATGGAGGCAAAGCTGCGCATGGAAGCATAATCCGCCAGCTGCTGCAGAGTCTTGCCCGGCACCAGCGCGCGTTCCATCAGCACGACCGAACCGATCATGTCCATGCGGATCTGCTGCGTCATGCGCGTGGCATTAAAGGGATCGCCGGCTTTCACTTGGCGGGGCGGGTCGCCGACTTCGATGACCGCCAGTTGCTTGCCGTCCACCTCTCTCTCTTCGGTCGAGTGCCATGCATGCGCCCCGCCGCTGCCGCGCAGGATCCGGTCGTATTCGTAATCGAGCAGCGTGGCGAACAGCCACGGCGCGTCCTTGCGGAGCTGCTTCACTTCCTCGGGGCCGTCGTCGACGAAGGCCACCAGAGTGTTGACCTGGCATCCCTCGCCGGCAATCGCGATGTCGAGCCGCCGGGCATTGGCCTCGATCCGGTCGATCAGGACCCCGGCATAGGCCGGATCCATCCCCATCACGCCGACGCAGATCTGGCCGTACTGGCGGGCCAGCGGCTTGTCGACACGGGGGCGGCGGGTGATCGCCCGGGTCATGCCCTCGACCCGCTCCATAGCCTCCTGCTCACGCTCGCCCGTCACGATGATGACTTCTTCGGCGGGATCGGTGTCCTGCGCCAGCAGAGGCGCAGCGGCCGACAGGCCAAGCGCGATGGCGGAGCAGATCGTGAGCTTTTTCATGCGCCTGTTCCAGTATTTCCAGCACCAGAAGCCAAACCGTTTTCGGCAGGGGCCCAAGGCGTTCGACCAACGACTTGCGCAACCGATCAACGCACAACCGGATAACATCGGTATTACTATCCACCATTCGGAAGGGGCGTCCAGCTTGCGCGCGCCATAATTGGGCCTACATTTCCGACTCGCACACGAAAGGAGCGCATGGCCCGTAAACCCGCACCGAAGGACGCTAGGTCCTTCACCCCGCCGCCCAGTCCGCAGCGCGAGGTGCGCCGCGCGCAGGTCGATATCAGCTTCGACAACCAGAGCCTGCTCGGCGCTCTGTTCGGCCAGTTCGATGCGAACCTGGTGCAGGTGGAAAACCGGCTCGGCGTGTTCATCTCTGCCCGCGGCAACCAGCTCCATATCGAAGGCCCCGAGGATTCGGTTGCCCGCGCGCGCGACGTGCTGAAGGCGATGTACGACCGGCTGGCCATCGGGCAGGAGCTCGACGGCGGCGCGATCGAGGCGCTGATCGCCATGTCGGACGAGCCCACGCTCGACGGGATCGTCGATGCCGAACCGGGCAAGGGCAAGAACGCCCCGCCGATCATGATCCGCACCCGGCGCAAGACTATCGTCCCACGCAGCGCGATGCAGGCAACCTATATGCGCTCGCTGGTCCGCGACGACATCATCTTCGCGCTCGGCCCGGCGGGCACCGGCAAGACCTATCTCGCCGTGGCGCAGGCTGTGGCGCAGCTGATTACCGGCAGCGTTCAGCGGCTGATCCTTAGCCGTCCGGCGGTGGAGGCGGGCGAGAAGCTCGGCTTCCTGCCCGGCGACATGAAGGAGAAGGTCGATCCTTATTTGCGGCCGCTCTACGATGCGCTCTACGATTGCATGCCGCCCGAACAGGTCGAGCGGCGGCTGGCGTCCGGCGAGATCGAGATCGCGCCCATCGCCTTCATGCGCGGGCGCACGCTGGCCGATGCCTTCGTCATCCTCGACGAGGCGCAGAACACCACGCGCGAGCAGATGAAGATGTTCCTCACCCGCTTCGGCCAGAACAGCCGCATGGTCATCTGTGGCGACCCCAATCAGGTCGATATCCCCGGCGGCGGCGGCATGAGCGGCCTTGCCGATGCGGTCGGCAAGCTGGAGGGCGTGGAAGGCTTCGGCACGATCCGCTTCACGGCGGCGGATGTGGTGCGCCACCCGATCGTGGGGCGAATCGTCGAGGCCTATGAGGGGCCGGCGGCCTAATCCATTGCGGTTTTTCACGCTAATTCTTGATTACGCTGGTGGCACTTATGTGTCTCCATTCGAAGCGAAAAACCCTGCACAGGCAGTCCAGAGATGGCAGGCCGCGAGTTCGCACAATCCGAATTTTGGACGGATCGTGCGATCAATTGACCCTGAGCCTGTGGGGTTGGAAGATTTGTCTAAAGCATGGTGCAGCTCCGGCGAGCATCTGGCCACTCTCACGTTGGTTGAAACAATCAAGGCCGAGTAGTTGCAGCTGGATATCGACATCGATGGCTGGCCGGATGGCGACTGGATCGCCTTAGCGGAGCGAGCAGAGAAAGCAGCGGCACAGGTCGAACCTGCGCTCGCCAATCAGCGCCTCACCACCTCGCTGCTTTTGACCACCGACGAGCAGGTGCACGACCTCAACCGTGAGTGGCGCGGCAAGGACAAGCCGACCAACGTACTCTCCTTCCCCATGCTGGAACGCGACGAGCTGCTCGCGCTCGCAGCAGACGGCCCGCCCGAAATGCTCGGCGATATCGCGCTTGCCCACGAAACCTGTGCGAGCGAGGCCGCAGAGAAGGGCGTCAGCCTAAAGCAACACACCGCCCATCTGATCGTCCACGGCCTGCTCCACCTCGCCGGGCACGATCATGTCGACAGCGATGCGCAGGCCGAGGCCATGGAAGCGCTCGAGATTGCCGCTCTTGCAAAAATGGGCATCGCCGACCCATATGGGGATCGCAACTGATGGGAGCGCATTGTTAGGGCCATGCCCGATTCGTCATCACCCGCCGGAGACGCGGAGAGTAGAAGCGGGCTGTGGCTCGCAATCCGTAAAATGTTCGATCCCGACGGCGGCGAGCGGTCCCTGCGCGCGCAGCTCGAAGAAGCTATCGACGAGCACGAGGACGAGAACGGCGAGGACGAGCCCGAGCATAGCGGCACGGGCGACCTCTCGCAGGTCGAGCGCCAGATGCTGCGCAACTTGCTGCACTTCTCCGAACATGATGCCGACGACGTTGCCGTGCCGCGCGGCGAGATCGTCGCCATGAACGCCACCGCCAGCTGGGACGAGCTGGTCGAGACCTTCGCCGAGCATGGCCATTCGCGCATGCCCGTCTATCGCGACCAGCTCGACCATGTCATCGGCATGGTCCACCTGAAAGACGTCTTCCCCTATCTCGCGCGCGGAGACGAGCCGCCCGCGGACTGGACCGTGCTGATGCGCCAGCCGCTCTATGTGCCGCAGACGCGCAATGCGCTCGACGTGCTGGCCGACATGCGCGCCCAGCGCATGCACCTGGCGGTGGTGGTGGACGAGTTCTCCGGCACCGACGGGATCATCACGATCGAGGATCTGGTCGAGGAGATCGTTGGCGAGATCGAGGACGAGCACGACGACGCGCCCGAGGAATGGATCGTGCCGATCGGCGCAGGGATGTGGGATTGCGACGCGCGCGCCGAGCTGGACGATGTGGCCGAACAGGTCGATCCCGCGCTCGCCGAAGTAGAGGAATCGGTCGATACGCTGGGCGGCCTCGCCTTCGTGCTGGCCGAGCAGGTGCCGCAGGTCGGCACCGTGGTCGAGCATCCGAGCGGCTGGCGGATCGAGGTCACGGATGGCGACGAGACCCACGTCAAACGCCTGCGCCTGCACGAGCCCGCCGGCGAGGACGAGGCCGGGAACGACTGATCGCATTGTTGCACGAATCCGCACATTCACGCTCGACAGGCGCGCGCGACCTTCATAGCAAGCAATCATCATGGCAACCCGGCGACTTCCCCCCCTGCGTGCGCTCGAAGCTTTCGTGCGCACCGTCCGGCTGGGTTCCGCCCGGGCGGCGGCGGAGGAACTGGGCCTCAGCCCGTCGGCCCTGTCGCGGCGGATCGGCAATCTCGAGGAATTCGTCGGCAAGAAGCTGTTCACCCGCGCGCGGCAGTCGATGCAGCTGACCGACGATGGCCACGCGTTCTACGAAGCGGTCAATCCGCAACTCGAGGCACTTGCGCGCGCGGTGGAGAGCCAGTCCGCCAATCTCTCGCTGCTCCGGTTGCGCCTCGGCGTGCTGCCGCTATTCGGCACGCAGCGCCTCTTCCCCAAGCTCGGCGAATTGCGAGCGCGGCACCCCCTGCTCCACATCGATATCGACACGGGTGCGCATCTCGAGGATCGCGTCGGCGATCTGCTCGATGCGGCGATCATTCTCTCGCGCGGGCCGGAGCGGGGCTTGCATGCCGTGCGGCTGGACTACAACAAGGTCCACGCCATCTGCAGCCGCGGATTGCAGGAAAAGCTGGGCGACAATCCCGATCAGGACGCGCTTGCCAAGCAGACCTTCCTGATTCACAACGAACTGTCCGAAAGCTTCGTGGCCTGGCGGCAGGAAATCGGCATGCCCGATCTGGAGCCTGCTGCGATCGACCACTTCGACTCGGGCCAGATCATGCTGGAAGCGGCGGCACAGGGCCTCGGCATTGCAATCATGCATGACGACCACTTGCGCCGCGCGCACGACAACCGGCTCGCCCGCCTGTTCGAGGTCGATGTGGAAAGCCCCTACAGCTACTGGTTCGTGTGCAAGCCTACCGCGCTGGAAGAGCGTCCGGTGCGCCTGTTCCACGACTGGCTGATTGGTGCCGAGCTCTAGGGCGCGTCGGCGGCGCCGTCCTTCGGGCGATAGCGCACCGCATCGACGACATGTTGGAAATCACGCAACGGCCGGTCGAGCGCCGTAACCAGCGCTTCCTCGATCTCCTCCCGCGCCTTGGCGGCGATCGCCTTGCGGCCGCGGTAATTCTCCGGGCTGAACGGCTCGAGGTAATTGATGCGAAGCGGGAAGGTGCCCTTGCGCGCCATCACCCGCATCGCATTGTGCAATCCGCTCTCGTCGCCGACCCAGCCGATCTCTTCGGCGTTCTCGCCGTAATCGAGCATCACCGGCTGGACAAGCACGCCGGGCGGCGGGGGCTCCAGCACCGACAGCATCGAGGATTTGAACGGCAGCAGCGACTGTCCGTCCGTCACCGTGCCCTCGGGAAAGACCGTGACCGACCAGTTGTCCTGCAATGCTTCCTTCAGCGCGTTGATCTGCTCGGCCACGCCCAAGCGGTTCTCGCGCTTGACGAAGACCGTGCGATTGAGGCGGCACAGCCAGCCGATCACTGGCACCTCGGCCAGCTCCTGCTTGGCGACGAAGGCCGTCCCGCTGGCTCCCGCAGAGGCGAGGATGTCCACCCACGACAGGTGATTGGAGATGAAGAACACGTCGCGCCGCAGCGGCGTGCCGACGATGGTGACGCGCGCCCCGACCACCCGCGCCGTGTAGCGCAGGAACAGCATCGGGAAGGGCGAACCATAGGCGAAGATGCGATAGAGATAGTGCAGCGGCACGAACACGATCAGCAGCGCCAGAATGCGGAGCGCCCGCAAAATGAACCGCACCCAGCCGATGGCGGTCAGCGGCACCTTCTCTCCACGCGCGGCGGCCAGCCTGCGCTCGGTATAGCGCGCGAGGTGTCGCTCAGCTTTCGCGGTCGAGCCGGACGCCATAGAGTTCCAGGCGGTGGTCGACGAGGCGGTAGCCGAGCTTCTCGGCAATCTGTTTCTGCAGCGCCTCGATCTCGGGATCGACGAATTCGATGACCTTGCCGGTTTCCACGTCGATCAGGTGATCGTGGTGGGCCTCGGGCGCAGCCTCGTAGCGCGCGCGGCCGTCGCCGAAATCGTGGCGGTCGAGGATGCCGGCCTCTTCGAAGAGGCGGACGGTGCGATAGACCGTTGCGATCGAAATGCCGGAATCGATCTTGTTCGCGCGCTCGTGGAGCAGTTCGACATCGGGATGGTCGTCGCTTTCCGACAACACACGGGCGATAACGCGGCGCTGCTCGGTGATGCGCAGGCCCTTGTCGGCACACAATTGCTCGAGATCGATTTTCTGGTGCATTTGCTTCCCGATTGAAAAACGCCCCGTACCCTTATCGGGCCGGGGCGTCTTCCTCAAGGCGAACCGAAGGGCTTTACGCGCTCTTCTTCTTGCGGCCCCGCTTCTGGCCGGGTTTGCGGCCGAGGCCGATCTTTACTGCGAGGTCGCGGCGTGTCGCGGCATAGTCCGGCGCGACCATCGGATAATCTGCCGACAGTCCCCAACGCGCGCGATAATCTACCGGCGTCATGTCATGCTCGGTCGACAGGTGACGCTTCAGCATCTTCATCTTCTTGCCGCAGTCGAGGCAGACGAGATGGTCCTTCTTTACCGAAGAACGGATCGAAACAGCCGGATCGGGGGTGGGTTCGGCGGGTGAGCCCGCGCCGTCGAGGCCGGAAAGGGCTGAATAGACATTGGAAATAAGCGTCGGCACGTCGTCGACGGCCACGCTATTGTTGCTCACATGTGCAGCGACAATATCCGATGTCAGCGTGATCAGCGTTTCGGTCATGTCGGTTTCGATAGTGTCCATTCGGCAAGGTTCCCTTCAGCCTGTTTTTATTGATGCTACCCTTTGGTGGGCGACATTGTATAAAATCGACAAGAGAAGTAAAGCTTACAGTTCACAGAATTATTTTGGCGCAAATATACAAGTGAATTGGCGCATATCTACAACTTCCGTCCGAAGGTGATGGCGTCGAGTGCCTTGCCGTCGAGAGTGCGGTAATAAGCAGGCCGCCGACCGATCGGCTCGAAGCCGACTGCGCGGTAGAGTTGCTCGGCCGGGTTATTGGCGCGCATTTCCAGGAATACCTGTTCCGCGCCGCCGTTGCGGGCACTTTCGAAGAATTGTTCGAGTAAATTGCGGCCGAGACTCTTGCCGCGATGGTCGGGGTGGACCGCTACCAGTAGCAATTCTTCCTCGCCCGGTGCGCGGCGGGCGAGAACGAAACCGGCGGCTTCCTCATCTGCGCCGACGGTATCGCCCCGGGCGTTGCACAACAGAGCGTAAGTATGGGGCAGGGCGAGTGACCCCTCGACTTGCGCCCGCGTCCACGCTTCGCGCCAATGCGGGTCGAAGGCGGCATCCATGATTGCCATCAACTTGTCGATCTCGCTCATCTGTCTGGAAGCTTCGCGTCTGGCCCCCGCCCGTAGAGGGGCGCGAGATCGGTGGTGAGGCGGCTATCGTGGAGCAGGTATGCCGCGCGGGCATCTGGTGTCAGTTCCAGCACGAGAGCGTCTTCGTCCAACAGCATTGCCAGCTCCTTGGCACGATTGCCGACCAGGACGCGGTGGCGAGCGGCCTCCGCTGCCGCGTCAGGCACAAGTGATCGAACCTCATCCTCGGTCTGCGCATCGGCGGCGAAATTCTGGACGAACCATTCGCCATGGCCCCCGTTCATGCAGACGGTAACTGCGCGCGGATCGGGTTGCCAGCTGCGCACGCGGACCAGATCCAGCGTCGGATAGCCGAGCACCTCGGCACCCCAAGCGATGCCGAGCGCTCGTGCCACCGCAAGCCCGATCCGCACGCCGGTAAAGCTACCCGGGCCAAGCGACACAAGAATCCGATCCGCGCGGCCCTTATCGGGAAGCTCGGCAATCATCGGCACCAGCCGTTCTGCATGGCCGCGGCCCAGCACTTCGTGCCGCGCGTCGACGAGCACGCGATCATCGAAGAGCGCTACCGAACAGGCCTCGGTCGCCGTTTCTATCGCGAGAATACGCATCTTCAGCGCCCTGCCTCAGGCGCGGCCGTGCTTCAAGTCAGGCGATGCGGTTGAATTTCTCGAAATCGGGGCGTGGGCTGCGACCGAAGATCGACGTCTCGTCGCCATAGCCGATGGCGCAGACCCAATCCGCCTTGTGGCGCGGGTTGTCGGCGAAGAAAGCCTCGGTGACCTTGTCGAGGTCGACGCCCGACATCGGCCCGCAATCGAGCCCCTGCGCGCGCGCGGCGATCATCAGATACGCACCCTGCAACGCCGAGTTGCGCTTGGCCCCATCGATCCGCCCGTCCTCATCGCCTTCGAACCAGCTCTTGGCGTCGGTATGCGGAAACAGCCAAGGCAGTTCTTCGTGAAAGTCGATGTCGTAGCCGATGACGACGACGACAGGCGCGGTCTTGATCTTTTCCTTGTTAACTTCGCTCGCGCATTCGGCGAGCTTGTCGCGCGATTCTTGCGACACGCACCAGACAAACCGGCCCGGCTGCATGTTGGCCGAAGTCGGGCCCAATTTCAGCAATTCGTAGATCGCCTGGATCTGCTCTTCGCTCACCGGCTTGTCGAGCCAGCCGTTGTAGCTGCGCGCCTCGCGGAAAATCTGGTCGAGCGCGTCGGCGGAAAGCGTGTTGTCGTGGAATTGCTGAGTCATCAAGTCCTCTTGTCTGGGCCGTTCAGGCTGCGCGGACTTCAACGACCTCCGGGACATAATGTTTCAGCAGGCCTTCGATGCCGTGTTTCAGCGTGGCGGTGGAAGAAGGGCAGCCCGAGCAGGCACCCTGCATCTGCAGGTGAACGATCCCGTCGCGATACCCGCGATACTGGATATCGCCGCCATCGCCTGCGACAGCCGGGCGCACACGCGTCTCGAGCAATTCGTTGATCTGCGCGATGATGTCGGAATCCTCGTCACGCTCTTCGACCAGCATGCTTTCGTCTTCCGCCGGCACGCTGATTCCGCCCGCGCTTCCGGGCATGAATAGCGGCGCTTCGGACACGAAATGGTCGAGGAGGATGGCGACGACCTGCGGTTTCAAGTCGGTCCAGCTGACGCCGGGCGCGGCGGTGACGGTGATGAAGTCGCCGCCGAAGAACACGTTGGTCACATCGCCGAGATCGAAGATCGCCTGGGCCAGCGGGCTTGCCTCCGCCGCTTCGGGCGTAGCGAATTCGCGGGTGCCTGATCCCATCACCGTCTTGCCGGGGAGGAACTTGAGGCTGGAAGGATTGGGCGTGGTTTCGGTTTCGATGAACATGGCAGCTATTTAGGGATCGCGGGAACCGGCCACAAGCAACAATGCTTTTTGCCGATGTTCACTGTCCCTTCACACCAAGGCTCCCTATATCCCCGCCATGGCTATTCTTCCGCGCGCCGTCCGGCGTCTCGCGCTTGTCCTCCCCTTTGTCCTGCTGGCACCGCAGCTTGCGGTTGCGCAGGACCCGGCCCCGACGCCGCCGCAGTATCTGACGGAAGCAGGCGAAACCCCTTGGATTTATGAAGGCAGCGACGTCCCGCGCGACGAGGAGTGGACGTTCGGCGAGCTGCCCAACGGCCTGCGCTATGCGGTGCGCAAGAACGGCGTCCCGCCCGACCAGGTTTCCATCCGCGTGCGCATCGATGCCGGGTCGCTGCACGAGAAAGATAGCGAGCAAGGTTATGCCCACCTGCTCGAACACCTGTTGTTCCGCGAAAGCCGGTATCTCGGCCCCGCCATGGCGATACCCACCTGGCAGCGCCTTGGCGCGACTTTCGGCAGCGATACCAATGCCGAAACCAGTCCGACGCATACGGTCTACAAGCTCGACCTGCCGAATGTGGACGAGGTCAAGCTTGCCGAGAGCATGAAAATCCTCTCCGGCATGGTCCGCGCGCCGGTGCTGAGCGATGCCAATGTGCAGGCCGAAGTGCCCATCGTGCTCGCCGAAAAGCGGGAGCGCGGCGGGCCGCAGCAGCGCGCTGCCGAGCGGACTCGTGAAACGTTATTCGCCGGCCAAAAGCTCGCCAATCGCCTGCCGATCGGCACCGAATCGACACTCAACGGCGCGACCGGCGCTTCGGTCAGCGCGTTCTACGAGCGCTGGTATCGCCCCGAGAACACGGTCATCGTCGCGGTCGGCGATCTCGATCCGATGCAGCTCGCCGCCGAAGTCGAGAAATGGTTCGGCGATTGGCAGGGCAAGGGACCGCTGGTGCCCGCACCCGATTTCGGCGATCCCGTCGCACCTCCCGGTGCCGATCCCGCCAATCCGGTGGGCGAAGTCGCAGGCATCGTCGCGCCCGGCCTGCAGCGCAGCTTCACTTATGCCGTGATGCGTCCGTGGCGTCCGGTCAACGACACGATCGTCTATAACGAGGGCCTGCTTCGCGACAGCCTGGCACAAGCACTGATCAACCGGCGGCTCGAGGCGCGGGCGCGTGCGGGCGGCAGCTATCTTTATGCGCAAGTGCAGCAGGACGATGTCAGCCGCTCTACCGATGCGACTTTCGTGTCCTTCGCACCGCTATCCGAGGATTGGGAAGCTGCGCTCGCCGACGTGCGCGGCGTGATCGCCGACGCGCTCGCCAATCCGCCGACGCAGGAGGAGATCGACCGCGAACTTGCCGAATTCGAGTCCATCTTCGCAAGCTCGGTCGAGCAGCGCCGCGTCATGGCTGGCGCGCGCCTGGCAGACGATATCGTCAACGCCGTCGATATCCGCGAAACCGTGGCCGCGCCGGAAACGGTGCTGACGGTGTTCAACTCGATGCGCGAGAAAGTCACGCCGGAGCAAATGCTCGAACAGACCCGTAAGCTGTTTGCCGGGCCGGTCATTCGCGCGGCTTACGTCACTCCGGAAACGGACGAGGCTAGCGACGCGGAGATCCGCACCGCGATGCTCGCCCCGGCCGAGGCGGCTTCGGACGCGCGTATTGCCGCGCAGGATATTTCCTTCGAGGACCTGCCCCCCATCGGCGAGCCGGGCACCATCGCCCAGCAGGGTCCACTCGGCGTGCTCGATATCGAGCGGGTCGACTTCGCCAATGGCGTGAAGGCGATCCTGTGGGCAAACGATGCAGAACCGGGCCGCGTCGCGGTGAAGGTGCGCTTCGGCGGCGGCTGGCGCGCGATTGCCGAAGACGAGGCAGCTTACGCGATGCTCGGCCGCATGGCGTTGGTCGGCTCGGGCGTGGGCGAGCTGGGGCAGGAAGAGCTCGACCGGATTTCGACCGGGCGGCGCATGGGCTTCGACTTCGACATCACCGACGGGGCGTTCACCCTGTTCGCGCAGACCCGCAAACAGGATCTGGCCGACCAGCTTTACATCTTCGCCGCCAAGTTCGCGATGCCGCGCTGGGATGCGGCGCCGGTCGAGCGCGCCAAGGCTGCGGCGCGGCTGGCCTATGAAAGCTATGCTGCCAATCCGGTGGGCGTGATCAATCGCGATCTCGAATATTTGTTGCGCGACAAGGATGGGCGCTTCGAAATGGCCGATCCCGCCGCAATCGCGGAAACGACGCCGGAGGGCTTTCGCGAAGTGTGGGAGCCGCTGCTCGAGCAGGGCCCGATCGAGGTGCTGGTGTTCGGCGATTTCGACAAGGCCGAAGGGATCGCAGCGCTTACGCGGACTTTCGGTGCGCTCGACCAGCGCGAGGAGCTTGCCTCCGATGTGGCGAACGAAGGTTTCGGCTTCCCCGAGCCTGGCGAAACCGTGGTGCGCTATCACAATGGCGATGCCAACCAGGCCGCTGCCGTTATCGCCTGGCCGAGCGGCGCGGGCGTCGACGGCCTGCCTGAATCGCGCCAGCTCGAGATCCTGACGCAGGTCTTCAACAATCGCCTGATGGACGCGATGCGCGAGCGGGCCGGGGCAAGCTATGCGCCGGTGATCAACAGCCAGTGGCCGACCGATGTCGCGAGTGGCGGGCGGATCACCGCCTTTGCCCAGCTGCGGCCCGAGGACGTGCCGGCCTTTTTCGTCGCCGCGGACAAGATCGGTCAGGATCTCGCCACCACGCCGCCGAGCGCGGACGAACTCCAGCGCGTGACCGAGCCGTTGCTGCAATATGTAAACCGCGTGTCGACCGGGAACCTTTTCTGGCTGTTCCATCTGGAGGGATCGACGCAAGACCCGGCCCGCATCGGCCTGCTGCGTTCGCTGCTGAACGACCTGACGCAGACCACTCCGGAGCGGATGCAGGCCTTGGCACAGAAGTATTTCGGCCGAACGCGCGGCTGGCGCATGGCGGTGATTCCCGAAGGGCAGGAACTGGCCACGCGCGTGACGACTGCCCCGGCCGAAGCAGGCCGCTAGATCCGGAGCTCTCCGGTCACAGCAATCGGGTTTTTGGGCTGGCCAAGCAAAAGCTGCTTGCGGCAAGAGGCCCGTTCGTCTGCGATAAGCGGATAGAATTGGCGCAATTCCGCGCCGCAACTGGAATTGGTAATGGCGACGAACTGGGCACCGGATAGCTGGAAGGGTTTCGAGGCACGGCATCTGCCCGAATATCTCGATACCGCGGCGCTCGATACCGCGACTTCTGCGCTCGAAACGCACCCCCCACTGGTCTTCGCGGGCGAGGCGCGGGCGCTCAAGGCCGACCTCGCCGAGGTGGCCGAGGGTAAGGCCTTCCTGCTGCAAGGCGGCGACTGCGCCGAAAGTTTTGCCGAATTCCACCCGAACAATATCCGCGACACATTCCGCGTGCTGTTGCAGATGGCGGTCGTCATGACCTTCGCCAGCAAGAAGCCGGTGGTGAAGGTCGGGCGCATGGCGGGCCAATTCGCCAAACCGCGCAGCTCGAACACCGAAACGCAGGACGGCATCACCCTGCCGAGTTATTTCGGCGACAATATCAACGGCATCGACTTCGACGAAGCCAGCCGGACCAACGATCCGCAGCGCATGGTGCGCGCCTATTCGCAGGCCGCCGCCACACTCAACCTGCTACGCGCCTTCGCCGGCGGCGGCTATGCGAACCTGCGGCAGGTTCACCAGTGGACGCTCGAATTCATGGGCCGCAGCCCCTGGGCGGACAAGTTCAAGGACGTCGCCGACCGCATCGGCGAAGCGCTCGATTTCATGGAAGCCTGCGGGATCACGCCCGAAACGCTGCCGCAACTGCGCGGCACCAGCTTCTATACCAGCCACGAGGCGCTGTTGCTGCCTTACGAGCAAGCGCTGACCCGCCGCGACAGTCTGACCGGCGACTGGTACGATACCAGCGCGCATATGGTCTGGATCGGCGACCGTACCCGCTTCCGCGACAGCGCGCATATCGAATTCGCCCGCGGCATCGGCAATCCGCTGGGCATGAAATGCGGGCCGAGCCTCGAAACGGACGACCTCCTGCATCTGCTAGACACGCTCAATCCGGCGCGCGAGCCGGGGCGCATCACGCTGATCAGCCGCTTCGGCCACGACAAGGTCGAAGACGGCCTGCCGCGCCTCGTGCGCGCAGTGAAGGCGGAAGGCCACCCGGTGGTGTGGAGCTGCGATCCGATGCACGGCAATGTCGTGAAATCGGAAAGCGGCTACAAGACGCGGCCCTTCGACCGCATCCTGACCGAGGTGAAGGGCTTCTTCGCCGTCCATCGCGACGAGGGGACGCACCCCGGCGGCATCCATGTCGAGATGACCGGGCAGGATGTGACCGAATGCGTCGGCGGCGCGGTCGCCATCACCGACGAGGCGCTGAAGGATCGCTATCACACGCATTGCGATCCCCGCCTCAATGCCGCGCAGTCGCTGGAGCTCGCCTTCCTCATCGCCGAGATGCTTAACGAGGAGCACGCGGTGCGCCGCGCCGACGCCGCCTGAATCGCAGCGCTAGGCGTTTTCCCCTAGTTGCGGTTTGCGCTGCATTTCCCGACGCTCGCCTATTCGTGGCGCTGCGAAAGGAGATCGTGCGCCAATGCCGACGAGCCGGGTCGATACTGCACTGCTGGCGACAGCGTGGCTGTTGGTCTGCGCTGCCTCTGTTACGTTGGCGGCTGCGCGTCTTGCTGGTGCGCCGCTGTGGTTGATGTTGACAGCGCTCGTGGTGCTTGGCGCATTCATCCAGCGGCACGCCAAGCGGAAACCCGCCCCGGCGGTCTGCCCACCACGCCCCCAGCAACCGCTGAACACCAGCCTGGCGGACGAGCTCGCCGGGATCGGGCGATGGAGTTTCGATCCTGCCACCGGCCGCCATCGCTGGTCGCGCGAATTTTGTCGCATTGCCGGACTGCCGCCGATGACCGCGCCCGAAGCCAAGTGCCTGCAGGAACTGATGCCGCAGGGCTTGCAGCAAATGCAGGTAACGCTCGCCGCTCATGCGCAGGATCGCGAGACTTATGCCGTCGAGTTCGAGATCGAGAATCCGCAGTTCGGTACCCGGCTGCTCCGCGCTCGTGCGCGCAACATCTTCTCGCCCGAGGGGATTTGCGAACAGGTGCTGATGGTCGTGCGCGACGTGACCGAGGAATATTCCCAGGTCGCCCTTATCGAGGAAGCGCGCGCGGCGGCCGTGCGAGAAGCGGAAGAAGCGAGGCGAGAGGCCAACACCGATGCGCTGACAGGGCTCGCCAATCGCCGCAGCGCGATGCAGGCGCTCGACCGCGCGATCATGCGCGCGCGGCAAAGCGGCGAGCCGCTGGCGCTGCTCGTTTTCGATATCGATCACTTCAAGGCCGTAAACGATACCCACGGGCACACCCAAGGCGATCTGGTGCTGTCGGAGATCGGCAGGATCATCCAGCGACAGAAGCGGGATGGGCAATTCGCCGCGCGCGTCGGGGGCGAGGAGTTCCTCATGATCCTGCCGGGCGCCGATGGGCGCGCTGCGTCCGCTGCGGCCGAGCGGCTGCGGCTGGCAATCGATCATGGCACGCAAAGCTCGGATGCGCCCCGCGTTACCGTTAGCGTCGGGCACGCGGCGCTGGGGCCGGGCGATACCAGCCTGACCCTCTTCGCCCGCGCGGACGAGGCACTCTACGCGGCGAAGCGAGGAGGCCGAAACCAGGTGCGATTGGCGGCATGACGTCGGATGCGAGGCAGCGGGCAGAAGCTAAGTCTTTAAACCGCCAACGGATTGCGCCATGTATGGCGCTGGTCGTCGCATTCTGACGTCCGCCGCAAGCAGGGGGGGCATTCATGTCACGCCCAAATCCAGTACCCGCCCATGCAGACGCGCCGCTCGCCGCGCGCTTCGCCGCCGTGCGCGCACTCACAGAGGCGCTTGCCGCACCTCTGTCCGAAGCAGATGCCACGCTGCAGTCGATGGAGGATGCCTCGCCCGCGAAATGGCATCTCGCCCATGTAACGTGGTTCTGGGAGACTTTCCTGCTGCGCGATCACCTCGACGGCTACAGGCTCTACGACGAGCGCTGGCCCTTCGTATTCAATTCCTATTACGAAGCCGAGGGCGAGCGGATCGCACGATTTTCTCGCGGCATGCTGTCGCGCCCCACCGTTGCGGACATCCTAAACTGGCGCGCTCATGTCGATGCGGCGATGGAGCCGCTGTTCGAGCGCGAAGAGCTCGCGCCGCTGATCGAGCTCGGCTTCTCGCACGAGCAGCAACATCAGGAGCTGCTGCTGACCGACATCAAGCATGCGCTGTTCCAGAACCCGCTCGGCCCGGCGATGT
>JAPYPR010000076.1:0-993 GCA_029937545.1 Erythrobacter sp.
AGACGTGGGATTTTTAGTCCTAATTAAAGGCCCCCAGCCGCCCCAAGCGAGGTTTAAGCACCGCCCGTAACCCCCGGAACCCATCCCCAAAGTGCCCTAGAAGGTTTGATCTGACCCAGGCCAGTCGCCCCTTCCTCATAGATACACCACGCTCGAATCGACGTTTTTTCCGTGAAAATATGTTCGATGCTCAAAAAAGGTCCAAAAGGGGGATTTTTTTGGATGTGAAATCCGAAAAAAACGTCGATCGCGGGCCCGCGTTGTATGAGGCCTATATTTATATTACAGGCTGGGGGTACCTCGCGGACGGTCTGTGAAGGGGCTCCCCTACCCTCCTGGCAGGTCTGCGGGCCAGGAATCGCGCGGGATCGCTGGGTCAACTAGCCCAGAATTTTCGAGGGGTCAACTAGCCGGGGGTCGACTAGCCGGGTATAACGGTCCGGGGGCCCCTGGGCCCGAGTCTGGGCCTGAACCCTAGCCTACCTATACCCTAAACCACGCCCGAGGGCGCTGTACCTGGGGCCATAACTAGGAGGGGCACCGGGGTCAACTAGCCGACGGATCGTGGGAGGTGGCCCCCTGGGCCAACGGCGGCCGCGACAGGATGGATTCCTCCACGGTGGGGTAGCCACGGCGGAGGGGCGAGGGTGTCGGTCGGGGGTCGAGGCTTCTATAGGGATTCGTCTAACGGGGTTTACTTGGTCCGAAAAAAAATCGATCTCGCGGATCGTATTTACGTCGACCGTTTCGATGGTTTTTATTCGGGGACCCCAGTCAAACCGAGGACAAAATACTCGAACTCGAATAACTCCTCCGAGGGTGATTGGGCGGCTTCGTACTCAGGGTCCCCTACAACCCTATATTGGCAATAATGTCCATGCGTAAGCCCTGCTCGGTCGGTAGCGTCTTTACCGGGGAAATGCCCTCCAAACCAAAAAAGGGTCTACTAGCCAGAGCGAGGGTCTACTAGCCGGGGGTCTAATAGCCCAGAAT
>JAPYPR010000076.1:1093-2218 GCA_029937545.1 Erythrobacter sp.
TTTCGAGGGTCAACTAGCCCAGATTTCTCGAGGGTCAACTAGCCCAGATTTCTCGAGGGTCAACTAGCCCAGAATTTTCGAGGGTCAACTAGCCCAGAATTTTCGAGGGTCAACTAGCCCAGATTTCTCGAGGGTCAACTAGCCCAGATTTCTCGGTCAACTAGCCAGAGCGAGGGTCTACTAGCCGGGGGTCTACTAGCCCGCACTTTACGAGGGAGCCCAGAATTCTGGGGGGTCCTTAGGAATCTCTCCAAGTTCACCGTTGGGTCAACTAGCCCACACTTTTCGAAGGGTCCCGGGGGTCTACTAGCCCATCAAACTTGCTCACGTGTCGGTCAGGTCTACTAGCCCAACGGCTTTTGACCATCGCTCAGGGTCTATCTACTAGCCCATATTCTTGATCTTGACGGTCTCGACCATGTCTCGAGGAGGGTCTACTAGCCGACGTCGAATCGAAAACGAGGTCGAAGAAAAAAAAATTACTGCTCTTAGTCTTCGTGAAAATTTGCCCCAAGTCCGGTGGGAGGGGTCTACTAGCCCGCCCGCTTTTCTAAAAAAAATAATAGGAAAAGGGTCAACTAGCCCGTCCCCTGTCTCAGGGGAACCACACGATTCTCCCTTTACCTGCCCTCTCCCTTCCATTTCCCCCATGTCCCCTCTTGTTCTTCCCTCAAGAAAGGCCCTTCTAGGCGGCAAGCCCCTAAAAGTTCCCCCCTAATGGGAAGAACAGATCACTGTCGGGCTTACACTCAGTAGCTCGTAAGAACTAGCCTACTCGACTACGTACATGACCCGGTGATACATCTCGGTCGTCTGCAGAGGTTCCAGTCCCCGCCCGTGGTGAAATGACAATTCGTCGACGACCCACGCCGCTCTTCCGCGACGTGGGCGTTGTCGACCCGTTGAGGTGCGTGGCCAAAGGCCTATTCGTATCCGACTACGACGTGCGAGGCAAAGAATGTCGCCTTCCGGCACGGATTCTGACTTAGAGGCGTTCAGCCATAATCCGGCAGATGGTAGCTTCGCGGCAATGCCTTGTCAGACAGCCGCAAAAACCAATTATCTGAATCAACGGTTCCTCTCGTACTAAGTTGAATTACCGTTGCGACATCAATCATCAGTAGG
>JAPYPR010000033.1 GCA_029937545.1 Erythrobacter sp.
GGGTAGGGCGCATGGCCAGCTACCACCTCTCCGTGAAGACGATCAAACGCAGCGCTGGACGCTCTGCCACGGCGGCAGCCGCCTATCGCGTTGGCGAGCGCATCGAGTGCCAGCGCGAAGGTCGCATCCACGATTACACCCGCAAGCAGGGCATCGAGGAGACCTTCATCCTGGCACCGAAGGATGCCCCGGACTGGGCCACGGACCGCTCTCGCCTCTGGAACGAGGTCGAGGCTAGCGAGACCCGCCGCAACTCCGTCACCGCCCGCGAATGGGAGCTGGCCCTGCCGTCCGAGATCAGCGCCGAGGACCGCTCGCAGATCACCCGCGACTTCGCGAGAGCGCTGGTCAGCCGCTACGGCGTGGCTGTCGATGTGGCGATCCACGCCCCGCACCGGGAGGGCGATCAGCGCAACCACCATGCCCATGTGCTAACCTCCACCCGCAGGCTGGAGGCGCAAGGCTTCACCGCCAAGACGCGCGTGCTCGATTCCGCCAAGACCGGCGGCGTCGAGATCGAGCAGATGCGTGGCCTCTGGGCCGAGTTGCAGAACCGCGCTCTGGAGCGGGCAGGGGAGGTGGAGCGCGTCGATCACCGGTCGCTCGAAGCGCAGCGCGAGGCGGCGCTGGAGCGCGGTGACGCGCTGTCGGCCGAGGAGCTGGACCGTGACCCTGAGCTGAAGCTGGGACCGGCGGCCAATTCCATGGAGCGTCGGGCGAAGGTGATGGCCGAGCGCCAGGGCCGGGAATACGTCCCTGTCACAGAGCGCGGGGCGGTGGTCCATGCCGCCCGCCAGGCCCGCGCCGCGTTCCGCGAGCTGCGCGAACGGCTGGACATCGCGCGGGAGACCTATGGGGCCGAGCGGGACGCGGGGCAGGGGCGTGTCTCGGCCGGTCTGGCGGCGCTCAGGGCTGCGGCCGCGAAGGAACGTGGCGCACGGGCGGAGTCGGAGGACATGCAGGAGCGACTGGCGCGGGTCGTGGGGCGGTCAGAAGACCAGGACGACACGCCGAAACCGGAAGGCCGCAATTATGCGCGGGAGCGGCTGAAAGAGATCATGGAGAAGGACGCCGGGCGGGACGGCCAGGCGGCGGTTCACAAGCTTGATGGTCACAGCGAGTATGACATGGGGAAGGAGGCTGCGCATGCAGCGCGCGCGCCAACTCATCGTCAAGGGCAGGACCGCTCCGAGGATATCGGCCGAGAGGGTCGTAAGCCGTCTGTCAACGAGCGCCTGAAGGATGTCATGAACAAGCGAGAGCGGCTCGAGATCAAGGACGAGCGCGGACAGGAGCGCGATGAAAACGAGAACGAAAATACGCGGGACAGGGATCGTGGCGAGGGTTACAGCCTGTGATGTAGCCCGACAGAGAAAGCAAAGGAGATCGGAAAGGTGCAGGAAGTTTACAATACGGGAGAGACGACCCTGCTGGACGGGAGATCATTGTGCTTGGTCACGCTCGTTGGCGTAGAGGATTGGATCAAGACGGGCGTGAAGCACAGCCATCGCTATGACCAGGTGTGCGACCCTCCCGACGGTCAGATGAAATATCGCTGTCTCTATGAGGTGGAGGGAGCCGACGTGTCGTTTGTCCTGGTCAACGATCCTGACGATGGCGACGGGAGGATGATCCAGTTCGATCAGGCTAACCTCAAATCGAGGACAGTTCAGGGGAGCAGGTCAACGCGTTTCAAATAGATCGCGCACCACGCCAATATCACGCCCTGGATAGCAGGTTGACGCAAAGTTACGTGCATGAGTGATGAAAGCGTCCGTTATCGACGGTAATGTACGACGAGTGTCCCGCACGATGCACATCCATAAGCTCAGCGGGGTTCCGCGGTGGAAAACGGGTTTCACGGCTTGGCGCGCTTCAGAAAGGCTCAATGTGGATGGGACCAATGAGATAGCAAGGCCATCTTCTGCTAGCTGCAATAGAATGTGAGAGTTACGGCTCTCCAAAACGATCTTGGGCACAAAGCCCTCGAGTGCTGCCGCCCCGTCCAGCAATGCCCGCGTCATGTAACCTTTATGAAATAAAGCAATTCCTTCATCTGCAAGATCGGATACTTCAATAGAAGACTTGGTGCCCAACGGGTGATTGAGCGGGACCACAGCCAAAGCCGCGAGAGGGTAAAGCGGAGAACCGCTCAACGGCGGGCGAGGTGTTGTAGTAATCGCCAAGTCAATGCGACCGCGGTGTACTAAGTCATGGAGAGCATCCGAACTCTCTTCCACTAGATAGTACTCTAACTGGCCACTAGTTTCCTTAAAGTCTGCCAGAAGTGGCGAAAGAAAACTTTCGATGGTCTGAGGCGTGGCGCCGATCCGTAGCGTGCCGCGCACTCCATTCGACAGTTCTTGAGCCCGGTGTCGTAGTAATGCCTCATCCTCCATCATGAGCACCGCCAGCGACATCAGCTCTTGGCCTGCGGGCGTAATAAATACCCCGTTGCGGCCAATCCGATCAAACAGTTTGATCCGCAAATCCTTCTCTAATACACTGATTTGTCTAGATAATGTGGGCTGAGAAACTCCAAGTGCTTGGGCCGCCGCAGAGAAGCTATTTCGTGCTTCAACTTCCTTGAAGCTACGCAGTGCTGATAGTTCCAACTCTTCATCCCCTCTTTTTCTATCCGGTGATGTTCCCCGGACTCTTTCTGGGCAATCTTTTTGAAGATGATCTCATCAAACTTAAATTATGTCAATATTGAATATATTAAATACGTTTGACACATTATTAAGCTTTCCCGTAAGCACTTTATTGGTGCCGTTGAGCGCTGCAGCTACAAACAGGGGAGACTCCACAATGCTTAAATCTTCAGTTCTCGAGGTTGTTCGACGGGGTGGGACCAGTATTGTTCTGATTGGGACACTTTCGCTTGCAATGCCATCTTACGCTGAACAACCGAGTCAGTTGACTATCCTTAGCGGATCCCCGGGTGGCTCGTGGTATCCTATCGCCGCCGGAATCTCGGAAGTCTTCGGTTCAGAGGGTGTAGTGGCCAATGCCGAAACCGGAGCTGGCGTAGCCAATATGGCTCGAATCTCAGCGGGACACGCGGAGCTGGGCATGACGACCACTACCGTACCGCCCCTGGCAACGGCGGGCAGTGTTCCATTTAAAGCCGAAATTCATAATGTGAAGGCGATCGCCGTACTGTTTCCAAGCCACCAGCAAATCGCGGTAACTCAGGCATCTGGCATCGATGAGATCGCCGAACTGGCCAATCAGCCTTTCAATTGTGAGTCTGTTGGAAACTCAACCCAAGCTGCGTTGGTCGACGTACTGGAGGCGGTGGGCACAAGCGAAGGCGATGTTGATTGCGTACGTGGAAGCGTCAGCTTTGGTGCTGACGGTATCAAGGACGGCAATCTGGTGGGCTTCACCACTCTGTCTGCCTTTCCCAATGGGGTCTTTACCGAACTCTTCCACTCGGTTGACATGAAGCTCCTGCCTGTTCCCGCCAAGGTGGCAGAGGTCATGCAGGCCAAAAATCCCGGCTACAGCTACTCGGTGATCCCCGCCGGTACCTACAAAGGAGTCGAAACGGACGTACCGACGATGCGGTCTGACTTAATGCTGATCGCCAATGAAGACCTTTCGGACGAAGACGCTTACTGGGTCGTTAAAACGCTACTCGACCGAATCGAAGATGTGCGCACAATCCACGCTGTGATGCGCCCAATCACCCCAGAATACATGGCAGGTGTAGCAGGAATCGAGCTTCATCCTGGCGCCCGCCGAGCATTTGAAGAGGCGGGCGTGAGCTTCGCCGACTGACACTTTAAAAGAAGGCTTCGGGGAAACAGAGAATGAAACAGATATCGAAGTTTTTGCAGGACTTCTCCGGAGCCCGCATCGTTTCCGTCTTGGCAGTTGGCTTGTCGGCCTATCATCTTGTGACAGCTTACTTTGGAACCCCTATCGCGGAGATACACCTTTCCGTTCATCTTGGCCTTGCACTGACGATTCTGTTCTGGGTCCACCGCCAGGAGGCACAAGGGGCACGGCGCATTATCTTCGCCATGCGTGATTTGGCTTTGACGGCGATGGCCCTAGCCGGCAGCGGCTACTTGGCACTTAACGCCGCAGAAATCCAACAACGAATGTTGTATTTCGATCCGCTGACGACGGGCCAAATGGCGTTTGGCGGGATGTTGATTGTGGCGGTGCTTGAGGCGGCGCGACGCGTAGTCGGTTGGCCGCTTTTTGCACTTGGAGCCGGATTCCTTGTATACGCTGTTTTCGGAAATCTGTTGCCGTACCCATTCTGGCATCGCGGCTTTTCAGTACAGTCCGTGATCGAGGCTACCTACTTGACTCATGACGGATTGTGGACGACGCCCCTTCGAGTGACAGCAACCTACGTTTTTCTGTTCATCCTTTTTGGTTCGTTTCTTGTAGCGTCGGGAGCTGGTACTTTCTTCACCGATCTTGCCCGTGCGTTGGCGGGCCGCTTCACCGGGGGGGCCGCCAAGACAGCTGTACTTTCCAGTGCCTTGATGGGAACACTCTCCGGGAGCTCGGCCGCCAACGTAGTGGTCACCGGTTCATTCACGATTCCTGCCATGCAAAGAGCCGGTTACCGACCACGTTTTGCTGCTGGCGTCGAGGCTGTTGCTTCCTCTGGCGGGCAGTTCATGCCACCGATCATGGGTTCTGCAGCTTTCATAATGGCCGAGTTTATCGGGGTGCCTTATCTACAGATCGCCGCCGCTGCGATCGCGCCGGCACTTCTGTACTTCCTGTCTGTTATCGCGATGGTTGATTTCGAGGCGCGGCGCCTCGGGCTCAAGCCGCAGCGAACCAGCGAGACGCTGCTTCCCGTCTTACTCTCGCGCGGCTATCTCCTGTTGCCGGTCGTCGTCCTGGTGGGGGTCTTGATGGCGGGTTATACCCCTGCTCGTGCGGCCTTCTATTCTCTCGTGGCGCTGGTCGTTATGCAGGTGGCTTTTGATCCCGCTCTGAGGCGGCGGTTTGTGCCATACGTCGTCGAGGCCATGGACCAAGCGCCGCGGCTCATTGGCCAGGTGACGGTGGCCAGCGCCATCGGCGGGATCATCGTCGGTGTGGTAACCCAGACCGGGCTCGGACTGAGGATGAGTTCAATCGTTCTGTCAATTGCCCAAGACCACCTTTGGCTTTTGCTCATATTAACGATGGTCTCAGGAATCATCCTTGGTATGGGCATGCCAACGCCGGCGGCATACGTTATTCTGGCCGTCCTGCTCGCGCCCGGCATGGTCGAGTTCGGGGTTCCGCCGATCGCTGCCCACCTGTTCGTTCTGTATTGCGCTGGCATCTCGGCTATAACGCCTCCTGTTGCCATGGCTTCATACGCCGCTGCAGCCGTAGCGAACACCGACCCTTGGCGTACAAGCGTCACCGCCTTTCGGTTGGGACTTTGCAGTTTCATCATTCCATACATGTTCGTCTATGGACCTGGGTTACTTGGGCTTGGCTCGTCGGCTGACCTCATCTACGGGACCCTAGCCGCTGCTTTGGGCGCCGTGGCACTCGCAGGTGCCTTGATCGGTTGGTTTTTTGGCCCAATCAGGCTTGTGATGCGCGCGTTACTTTTCGCCGGGGCACTACTGCTCATCCAGCATCAGGCTCTGACTGACCTAGCAGGCGCAGCGATGGTGCTATCCGTCGCAGCGGTGGCTTGGATGAATGAGCGACGAACTTCCGACACTGCCAAAGGCAGAGCCTCACCATCAATCACAAGGGACTGACATGAACATTAATTCTTCTTCGCTTTCGGCAAGAGCCGTAGAACTTCTTAGCCGTTCTGTAGTCTGCGATCTTTGTCTGCCATGGACATCAGAAAACGCAAACGCCCGGGACGGATTTCTGGAAAGATATGCTGAGGCAGGTGGCACCTTCAGCTCACTTACAGTGACCTTCGGAAATTTTACTGATTTCGAAGGAACGGTAAAGCATTTGGCCCGTGAACGCTCGAAGTTCAGCAAGAACACCGACCAATTCGTGTTGGTGCAAAGCGTCGACGACATCGAACGAGCCAAGCG
Source organism: Erythrobacter sp. (assembly GCA_029937545.1). Taxonomy (GTDB): domain Bacteria; phylum Pseudomonadota; class Alphaproteobacteria; order Sphingomonadales; family Sphingomonadaceae; genus Qipengyuania. Next base: position 6,036 of record JAPYPR010000033.1, read on the forward strand.
CGACGGCAAGCTGGCGGTTGCCTTCAACCTGCAAGGGTGTGACGCTCTTAATGGTGACTTGTCGATGGTCGAAACATTCTATCGGCTCGGCGTGCTGCAGATGTTACCCTGCTACAATGTAAGGAATTTGGCCGGCGACGGTTGCCACGAAATCACAGACTGCGGATTGAGCCAGTTCGGCATCGATCTTGTACGTGAAATGAACCGCGTTGGCATGATTGTCGACTGTACACACACGGGCTACCGCACGACAATGGAGATGATGGAAGTCTCAAAAGACCCTGTAATCTTCAGCCATTCCAACGCCAAAGCTATCTTCGATCATGATCGCAACATAGCTGACGATCAGATAAAGGCATGCGCCGAGACGGGGGGGCTCGTTGGCGTGGTTGGCCTTGGACCGATCGTCGGAGACGATGTATCGGTGGAGACGCTTGTGCAGCACATCGACCATATTCTCGAACTTGTCGGCCCTGATCACGTCGGCCTCGGTTTCGACGCTGTGTACACTCCTGAGATTACCTACCGCAGATTCGCTGAGAACGCAGGTCGCTATCGTGGTTATCCAAATCCGCCTTGGACATTCATCATGCCTCAAGACGTGCCCGAAGTGGTCGAAGCCATGGTTCAACGCAACTATGGCGACGATGTAATCCTGAAGATACTCGGGGGCAACTTCCAGCGAGTAGCCGCGCGAGTGTGGAAATAACGCTGACCGGCGAATATACAAACATTCATTTTGGTAGGCTGTGAGGCAAGAAAGAAGGACCACAGGATGTCTTTACTTATATCACGATCACGCCATGTTACCGTAGTCGGAGCTGGCGCGATTGGCGTTGCCTGTGCACTATACCTAAGACGAGCCGGCTGGAATGTTTTGCTTCTTGACAAGGATGCCCCTGCCAGTGGGGCATCCTCGGGGAACGCGGGGTCAATCAGCACTGGGTCCGTCGTGCCGGTTGCAGTGCCTGGTTTGGCTCTTCAGGTTCCGGGCTGGCTAATTGATCCCAAAAGTCCGCTTTCCGTACGCTGGGCCTATCTGCCGCGCGCTGTTCCTTGGCTTCTTAGGCTTTTGCTTGCAGGAAACGAAAAAGCTGCCCATCGTAGCGCTAGTGTGATCGCACCGCTCACACTTGGTGCACTCGACGCGTGGAGTGCCTTGCTTTCACCTGCGGACCAACACAAATATTTGCGCGTCAATGGTCAACTTCTTGTATCGCGCTCTGTGGAAATGGGCAAGGGGGATCGATTTTCTCTCGACCTACGCAGAAAGAATGGCGTTAACGTTCAAGAGATTGGGGCTGAGGATATTCGAAGGCTCGAACCGGGTTTGTCCAAGGATTATCAGTGGGGGTTGTACGTTCCGGATTCAGGGCATCTAACGAATCCCAAAGCAGCCATTGAGGCCCTGTTCAACTACTTCTTGGCAGAAGGTGGAGAATTTCAGAAAATTGAAGTTTCAGGACTGATCCGGGACAATAACGGCTCGGTTGTGGCAATTACGACGAACGATACAGAATTGGAGGTGGGACAGGTTGTGTTCGCGGCTGGCGCATACAGCGGACGCTTTGCGGCTTTAATTGGTGATCGCATCCCTCTTGATACTGAACGTGGCTACAATGTCACGATCCCTCGACCAGGCGTCGAGCTTAACAGACCAACTTCGGACATTGAGCGACGCTATTTTGCAACCAGCATGTCGACCGGGCTTCGCATCGCAGGAACAGTTGAGATTGCGGGGCTCAATGCCGCTCCTCGCTATGAGCGGGCGGAGATGCTTCTTAAACATGGTTGTGAGATGCTCCCTGAATTAGATACGGCGAACGCAGAATTTTGGATGGGCCGTCGGCCATCAATTCCAGACAGTATTCCTGTCATTGGTCGTTCTGCTCGGGCAGAGAACGCTTGGTATGCTTTTGGTCACGGACATATCGGAGTTACAACTGCACCTACCACTGGGCGCCTGCTTTCTGAACTTGTATCAGACCTTCCGCGACATATTAGTCCGGATCCATATACTCCATCTAGATTTTGCTAATGGCGTAGAAATCTTAATATATTGTGACCTTTCGCGATACTTCGCGCATTTTCTTTAGGGCTAAATGGCGTAAAATCGCTCCATTACGCGACACGCCCCTACCCTTCCGACACAGAACGATCCGCCAGCAGCGCTCGGAGCTATGAAAATCAGGCGTATGAGCGTTCGGAGCCGCAAGCGCCCTACCCTATCGTGGTTGTTGCAAATATATGTTGCGAATTAACTTGATTGAGCAACAGAAAAGCGCAACACTATTGGCATGCAGTTGGGCTATGCGAGAGTTTCGACAGACGACCAGGCGACGGCCGCGCAGCTCGATGCGCTGCGCGCGGCTGGTTGCGGGCGTGTGTTTGAGGAACGCGCGTCCGGCGGCCGATGGGATCGGCCGGAACTGCACCGGATGCTCGACCAGCTCCGCCAGGGCGATGTGGTCGTTGTCTGGAAGCTGGACCGGCTGTCCCGGTCGCTGAAAGACCTCCTGTCCATCATGGAGAAGATCGACGCGGCAGGTGCCGGATTCCGGTCCCTGACCGAGGCCATCGACACGACGACACCCGCCGGGCGGATGATGATGCAGATGGTGGGCGTCTTTGCCGAGTTCGAGCGCGAAATGATCCGGGAGCGCACCCGCGCCGGTCTGGAGCGCGCGCGCAAGAAAGGACGGCACCCAGGGCGCAAGCCGAAGCTTTCCGACGACCAGCGCCGGGAAATCCGCGACATGGTGCGATCCGGCAAGCGGACGGAGGCAGAGGCCGCGCGCCTCTTTGGGGTTCACCGTTCGACGGTCAGCCGTATCATGCGGGAGGCCTCCGATGCAGCAGCTTGAGCTGTTTCCCGAGGATATCCGCATCGAGCGCGTGGACCCGGAGTCCAATATGTATCGGTTCTACCGGTTGCGGCTCATGCCCGACTTGTTCGGCGGCGTCTCTCTCCTGCGGGAATGGGGCCGCATCGGCACCCAGGGACGGCACCGGATCGAGCTGTTCGAAGATGCGGGCCGTGCGACCGACGCGATGATCGCGCTCTATCGGGCGAAACAGAAGCGTGGGTATCAGCTCGCAAGGTGAACCAGGGCCGAAAAGCTTGGCACCCCCTACCCCGCTGCGCGCTCCAGAACTTCTTCGGCCCATTGATTGAGACTTTTGCCCGACAGCTCGGCCGCCAGCGCTGCCTTGCGATGCACTTCAGGATCGACGCGGAACATCACTTGACCGGAGAAAGCCTTCTGAGGTTCCTTGCCGATCTTCGCGCAGGTTTCGATGTAGTCTTCCACGGCTTCATTGAAGGCATCCCGAAGGGCTTCGACCGTATCTGCATGGAAGCCGACACCATCACGGATACCGGCAAGGCGTCCGGTGAAGATGCCATCTTCGTCGTCATACTCGATGCGGGCCGAGTAGCCCTTATAGGTCATAGTATTCGTCATGGTCTTACTCCGATCCGTTCCAGAAACGCGCGAGCGGCGCGCACCTGGTAGCGCTTGGCCTCTTTGGCTGGGTGCGGACGGTGGAACGTCTCGACCTCACCATCCTTCTCGAACCTGACCCGCGAACCGCGCCCCTCGATCACCTGCGCACCGGAAGCGACAAGCAGGCGTTCGATTGCCAGCCATTCGACAGTGCCAGACACGGGGTCGGTGAAGACAATTGCCAGAGTCTTGCGGTGCTTGCTGTTCATCAGGCTATGTAGCATATGCTTGCATATTTTGCAAGCATCGGTCCGCCGCCAGCGGATGCCGGAAATATCTCTAACGTTAGAGTTATAAACAATTCTAACGTTGCTGTTGTTGTTAATGTTGACTTTATCGTTAATGTTGGCTTTGATGCGTCCATGTATGTAATCACCTTTGCAAACCCGAAAGGCGGGTCGGGGAAAACGACATCCGCCATCCTTCTGGCTGAACAGATCGCCCTTTCGGGTGGCCGGGTATCCATTCTCGATCTTGATCCGAACGCCAACATTCTTGCGTGGTCTGAAGGCAGGCGGGCGGAAGGTCGCGATGTGCCTTTCTCAGTTCATGCACGTCCGCAGGCCGAGGACACGGTGGAGCTGATTGATCAGCTTGCCGACAAAGCGGATTACCTGATCATCGACCTCGAAGGGTCGAAAGATCAGGTTGTCACCTTCGCACTTTCCCGGACGGACCTTTGCGTCATTCCGCTCGATGGCTCACCCATGGAGGCCCGACAGGCAGCAGCGGCCGTTCGGTTAGTGCAGACCACATCCAACATGATCCGCTCACCGATAGGGTATTCGCTGCTCTTTACGCGAACAAACGCAGCATTTCAGACGACGGACGAGCGCGACGTGCGGCAAGAGATGGAGATAAACAACATCCCGACATTGCCGATCCGCATTGCAAAACGCGCGCCCTACACCCGCATCTTCCGTGACGGAGTGTTGCTGGCAGAATTGCCGGGCATCGTTGCGAAAGAACACGAAGGGAAGGCAGCATCTGCCGCCGAAAAGGCCATGAAACAGGTCGCGGGGGCTATCGAGAACGCCCGAGACTATGCCCAGGCCGTAATTCACACTCTCACGAAAGAGAGGGCGGCATGAGCAAGTATGGCTTTGGAGGAGGCATCGAGCTTCCTCAGCCTTCGAAGGCTTCCAACGCGCGGCCCAAAGTTGAGCCGGATTCGGTCGAGAGAGCCGTTGAGGCCGGGAAATCTCTGGGATTTGTCAGCCGGGAAGGTTCCACGAGGCTAAAGCCGGGTCCAAAGCGCAAGGAAACTCAGGACAAGGTTTCGATCCCTGGCCCTAAGCGTGTCGTCGATGAGTTTCGGGCTTTCTGCCAGGAGCGCAACATCACGCTTTGGCAAGGCCTTGAGTTGCTGCTGTCAGAGAAGCGAGGCGGTTCCGATTAGGGCCTGCCGCGTCTCTCGAAAACCTTCTTGCAGAACCCGATGAAGGCAGCGTTGGGGTTGCGAGGCGGTTCCGTCATCCATTCCCGCCATTCCTGTTCGAGAACATACACGTCCCATCCAGGCGCTACCTGCCGGGCATCGTGGTATGCTTCCGGGTCGAGCCGGACATGCGACAGGGCAGGGGCGGCGGTCACAGTTTGATCGCTGCGCCGGTTGGTGAATACCACCATGTCGTCTTCCAGCCGCACGGCATAGTCGGGCATATGGGTATGTTGCCGGTCCTGCCGCACGATATTCGTGACAAGGCGGCGAAATTCTTTTTCGGTGGAGCTGGAGCCGCACTTGGCTTGCAGTTTCGCCAGCCCGATTTTCCATTCCTTCTTCGCGCCACAGTGCTTGCGAGCAAGCTCGTAGATGCGCCGCTCTAACGGCTTGCGCAGGCGGAAGTAGTCGCGGTGCAGGGTCAGAACTTCACGATGCCTGATGGCATTGAATACCCAGTCCGAAAGCCTGATCTCCACTTCCTGCATCCGCCCGTCGCGTGTCTCCCGGACGATCCTGAACCGGTCGATCAGCCCGAATCCATCAAACTCTTCTTTGCCCCCGGTAATCAGATTGGTGGTAATCATCGTGCCTTGCAGGCGCTCCAGGGCGGCCCTGAGCTGTTCATAGCCCCGTCCGTCCGTTCCACGGTTTGTGGCCTTCAGCAGGTCGTAAGCTCGAAAGCGAATGGTCGGGCTGACCTCCCGTTCCTCATTCAACGCTGCAATGCACTGACTGATGCAATAGATCAGCACGTCCCGATCATGGACCGTAGCCAGGCCCTTCATCGAAGGAGTGATCTCAATGAAATTTGGTCCGCTTTCGTAACGGCGAATATGCCTGTCAGGCTTTGTTGAAATCGAGAAAATCGGATGCTCCATGGATGCCATGTCGCCCTTGGGCGCAGCATCAAAGATGTCGCAGACAAAGAAGTCTGCCTGCTGCATCCGATCCGGCAAAAGCGGAGACCGTGAATTCGTGTTATCACCCACCATCTACCAACATTCGTGCTTTCACCCACCGGGGTCAAGAGATTCGTGCTTTTACACACCGATTTTCGTGTTATCACCCACCATCTTTCGTGCTTTTACACACCGAGCACCCAAAAAATAACTATTATTTCAGTGAGGTAACCGCATCTATTTGGAGCGTAACACTATATTTAACACATATATAACACCCAGCATCGCGGCCTGGACTGACCCGCTGGCCACTTCAGCCCACACACCGCCTCCGCAAAACGCCCCTCCACATTTCGGCGGAAGGGCGCTCGGAGGTATCTCCGTTCACGGCCATCGGCGTCCCCGCCTGTACCGTGGGGCGATCCTATCCCGGCATCTCTGTTCCACAAATATCCCGGTGGTGAATGCCCCTTCGGGGCAGAGGAGGCAGAGCCTCCTGGCCGCCTGCGGCGGCCGACATGCTGAGAGGAGGTCAGAGCGGCAGATCGAAGGCTGCGCTTTACCATTCACCGCTGGTAGAACACACAGGCATCGACGCCGGTGGTTGTGGTGGTCCAGGACGCTCCGAGGACAGCGCAGGTGGAAGGGTTGCTGGCCATGAAGCGGGGAAGCGTGACGGTCAGCACAAGGGCCAGAACGACAGCGCCCAGACCGAACCAGGGCAGACGGCTTTTGAAGCGCTCCAGCTTCTGTTCCCGGTCCCGGAGCTGGCGCAGGGCGTCCGATCTGTCCTCACCGGCCTTCTTCAGAACTTCCTGGATGTGGTTGGCGGCGCGGATCAGGTCGCTGGCGGTCTGGGTGATCCGGGTCAGGCTGTTGCTGATCCTGCCGTCGATGGTGTCGCCGACGAGTGTGCCGTAATTCTCCGGGCTGGTCTGGGATCGCGCCGCGAAGGCGGCTTGTCGTGCTTCCGTCGCGGTTTTGGTCAGCCGGTCCATGGCGTCGGTCTGGGCATCGACACGATCCGAGACCGACGCCAGCACGGTGCTGAGAAGATCGAGGGTTTCGCGCAACTCGTCGTCAGAGAGCGGGGCAGGGGCGGTGGGTTGATCGGACATGGGGCAAAGCGCTTTCGGGTTATCTGGTTTCAGGCGTGAACAGCCCGGCAAATTCAGGATCGGCGTAGTAGCGCAGCTTCTGCGCCAGCGCCGAGGGCTGGCCCTGGACGCGCAGGAGCTGGAGGTCGGGCGGCATCTGCATGATTTCGTCGGGGGTCAACAGATCGCGGCCGGTGAGGTGGCCCGAGAAGCTGGGGCCGTCGCCGGGCTTGAAGCTGTCGGTCTGGAACCGAGAGGTTTCCTGGCCGATCATCTGGCTCAGCCATTTCGCCGTCTCGTAGTCGTTCACCCCGAAGACCTGCTGCACCCCGGCATTGGCGATGAAGGTGTTGGCCCGGTCGCCGTAGAGATCGCGGAGCTGGCTCATGTCCTGCAAAATCGGCCAGAGCTGCAATCCATACCCGGCCATCAGCCCCATGGCGCGCTCCACGGCCTCCAGACGGCCCAGGGCGGCGAACTCGTCCAGCAGGAACAAGGCAGGCCCCAACGTGGGGTTCGAGGCCTTGAGCCGCCCTGTGGCGCTCAGAGGGGCCACAGGAGCCCCGGAGCGGGCAGGGACGCCCTCAGGGCCCTCAGGGGCCTCTCCGGGCCCTGACAGGGCCGCTGACGCGCCTGTAGGGCCCGCCGGTGTCGCTGACACTGCCACAGGTGCGACCTGCTCAGCGTCCCGTGCGATGTCCTGGAGGGCCTGGGAGACGAGGAGACGCAGCCAGCGGCTGTAGGCGTCCATCCGGTTGGGTGGCAGCACCAGGAAGACGGCGGTGATCCGGTGGCGCAGATCGGAGAAGGCGAAGTCCGACCGCGCCAGGCACTTCGCGATCCGGGGCGAGTCCAGGAAATGGGTGTGCCGCTGCGCATTCGACAGGACCGAGGCGGCTTCCCGATCCGCCTTGCCGAGGAAGCGGTTGGCGGCGCGGGCGATCAGCCCGCCCGCCGCGTCGCTGTCCTGCATCAGCTCCAGCAGCGCCTTCAGCCGATCCGGGGGCAGGGTGAGATATTCCCGGACGGTGGCCAGCGACCGGCGGCCCCGGTCCTCGTGGCAGACGCAGAACATGATCAACCCGCCGAGGATGGCCTTGGCCTCCTCGTTCCAGTGCGCCTCCGTCACCTGGCCCGGCGGGTCCATGACCAGCGCCTCTGTCAGGGAGGCGGCATCCTCGCCCAGATCGAGACTGTCAGGGGTCAGCCGGTCGAGCGGGTTGTAGGCGGCCGAGGGCATCCCCGAGACCATGCCAGTGTTGCTAACACCGAAGGGATCGAGGATGTGGACGGGACCGAAGCGCCGCCGGGCCTCGCCCGCGATCCGTGCGTTCTCGCCCTTGGGGTCGATGACCAGCACCGAGCGCTCGACGGCCAGCAGGTTCGGGATCACCGTCCCGACGCCCTTGCCCGCGCGGGTTGGGGCGAGGGTGATCAGATGGGCGGGACCGTCATAGCGCAGGAGCCGCCCGGTGCCGGGATTGCGCCCGATCAGGAGCCCATCGCCGCCCTGGTGCTTCCTCAGCTCCTTGCGCCCCGCAAACCGGGCCGAGCCGTGGCTGTCGCCGGTCAGCCCGAAGTAGGCATCGGCCCCGGAGGCCATGCGCCAGTACTGGAACCCGAGGACAGCGCCCACGATCATGAGGGGACCGAAGATGATCCATTGCCAGGCGCTTTGCCCCGGCTCTTGATCGAAGAAGGCGAAGATGAACGGGGTGGCCACAAGCGCCCCCAGCATCGCCCCGAAGGCCATCGCGCCGATCAGCCATCCGAACAGGATCGGCGTGAAGATCAGCCGCCCGAAGAAACGGGCCAGCCCACCCATGACGCGCATGAAGGAGCGCATCACCCGGACCCGTCAGGACCGGACGCCGGGGCAGGGGCGTCGTCCCCGCCCGAACTGGACGGCGCATCCCGGCCGGAACCCGCGCCATCCCATTCCGCGAAGGCCTTGCGGTCCTGGTCACGGGAGAGGTTCCGCACCAGCCGGTCCACCATCGCCGCCGCCCCGGAATCCCGCTCGGCCAGATCGAGCAGTGCCCCGCCCAGGATGACCTTGCGCCTGGTGTCGAGCTTGCGCTGGCGCGTGGCTTCCCGGTTGCGCAGGGCCTGAAGGCGGGCCCTGGCCTGGGCGTATCGTTTCTCGGCGCGTTCCAGCTCTGTCTCGGTCAAATCGGACCCTCCCGCTTCAAAACAACCCTGTGGCAATGTAAGGCTTGCCAGATCAACCGGTAGCGCGTACCCGTAGGCCTGTAAAGGACAAGGGCGCACTTATGCAAACTCTCCACTTTTGGTTCCGAGATTTGCGTGCGATCTCCTTGAGGCAAAGCCTCAGCCGATGGCGAACTCCGTCCGACGCGACACGCGCCGGAATGGGAGGTGCCTTCGCCCTCCCATGCCTGGGCTCCGCCCGTTCGACAGCGAAACGCTCCCCGCTCGTCGGGCATTCGATCCACTGGACCGAATGCTTGTCCTCCTCCCCGTTTCCGGGAAGCTGTCTCACCCCTCCAGAACCAACCTGCGCGGTTGGATGGCGTCCCGCATCACGGCACCCTGACGGCATTCCGCGCCCCGTGGCCGGGGCTGGATTGCCGGAGGTGCCGCGCCTGCGGGCTGCGCGGAATGGTGCGAGCGCGCACTGCGATAGTCGCGCGCTTGTCCGTCCTTGCCGGGTTTGCCGGTGGCAAACCGCCCGTGGTCCGGTGTCTCATCCCGCCCCCCATGAGGCTGGGGAGGGGATGCCAGATCACAGGCAAGCCCGCGCCTCAACCGCCCCTTGGGCGGCATCGTTCGGGCTGTCTTTTCCCCTCCGACCCCAGCCTTATGGGGGGCGGGTCTCCGGGGAAAAGACGGTTGCGCGCAGCCCCGACGGCTCCGGAACATCGTGTCCCGGAGCCCCCGGCTTTCGCCCAACGGGGAGGATGAACCACTGCTTTCCGTGGGAGGAAACGGATGGTTCCCCCTCACCATGCGCCAGCACCCCGGCTCTTGTCACGGGCCAAGAGCCGGGCGGCACGGGCGTGCCTGGTGCGGCGCTGCGGTGCGCGTGGGCATTCCGGCGGCGATTGTCGTTTGTGGCGGGGTAGGGCGCATGGCCAGCTACCACCTCTCCGTGAAGACGATCAAACGCAGCGC
>JAPYPR010000078.1 GCA_029937545.1 Erythrobacter sp.
GCGCCAGGCAGGCGAACTCTCAATCGACAAGGGCGGCGCGATGCATTTCGTATACGCGCCTGACTGGCTGGCTGTTGAAACTGCCCCGGCACTTTCCCACGCAATGCCAAAGCAGGAAGGTCCATTTGGCGATCATGCCTGCAAGGCTGTTTTTGGCGGACTGCTACCCGAGGAAAGCCAGCGTACGGCCATCGCGCGCGCACTTGGGGTTTCGCCCGACAATCCGTTTCGGCTGCTTGAAGCCTTGGGCGGAGATGTCGCCGGTGCTCTTGCATTCCTGCCCAAAAACGAAGAACCGCTCCAAGAACACTCCGAGACCACTCCAGAACCACTCCAAGAGAACGAGCTGGCGGCACTGCTCGATCGGTTGCCTGCTGTGCCCATGCTGGCAGGCGAGGGCGGCGCGAGGCTCAGCCTTGCAGGAGCACAGAGCAAATTGCCCGTGGTGCTCACTTCCGACAAAGGCATTGCGATCCCTCGCCCGGGCGAGCCATCCACGTATCTGATCAAGCCCGAGCCGGAGCGCTTTACCGGATTGGCTGCAAACGAGGCCTTCTGCCTCGCCTTGGCCCGAGCGGTGGGCATCGATGCTGCCAAAGCAGAATGGCGCGAGGTCGCGGGCAAACCGTTGTTGCTAGTCGAACGCTATGACCGGATGTCGGTCGAGGGAAAAACGAAGCGCCTGCATCAGGAAGACTTTGCTCAGGCACTTAGCGTCCCCTCAAACCGCAAATACGCGGCGGAGGGCGGTCCGACTTTCCGTGATAGCTTCGCGCTGTTGCGCAGCGCTGCTACGCGGCCAGCGCGCGAAGTGCTGAAGCTGGCCGACGCCGCGATCTTCAATCTCATCATTGGCAATGCAGATGCTCACGCGAAGAATTACAGTCTGCTGCGCCGGGAGAACGGCGAGGTGGTGCTCGCCCCGCTTTACGACCTTGTCGCCACGCATATGTGGAAGGAGCTGTCACCAAAGCTCGCAATGCGCTTTGGCCGCGCGGCGACACTCGAAGAATTTGATAGGGAAAGTTTGGCGCGGTTCGCGGAAGAAGCAGGGCTGGGTGCCCCGTACATTCGCCGCAGGGTGAGTGACCTTGCTGACGCAGTGAAGGAGGAAATTGAGAAAGGCGTTCAGGTGCCCGGCAATCCGCCTGAAGATACTGTCGCGCCAGTTGCCGAAGCATTATCGCTTCGCGCCAGCGTTGCCGCACTGAAGCTTCTTGAAGCGTGAGTAGAATTGATGGAGCCGAACCAACCGTTGATCATCACAATGGGCAAGATCGATGGCAGATTTCGTCAATTGCATTCTTGCTAAATACTTCGTAATCAAGTCAAACGAGCACAAAATCAGATCGTAGGGCAATCATGACAACTTCATTTCAGACTAATCCTTACAAGCTCAGCGACCTCATGCGCGAGTGCCATGATGGAAAGCTTCAGCTGCCGGATTTTCAGCGTGGATGGGTCTGGGACCAAGACCGCATCACCGATCTCTTAGCTTCAATTTCGGAGGGCTTCCCAGTCGGAGCGCTCATGACTTTGGATGCATCGGGCGAAGTATCGTTTGCGGTTCGCCCAGTTGAGGGCGCGCCATCACCGGCCAAGGACATTGAAGCCTATCTTCTTGATGGCCAGCAGCGTATGACCTCGCTTTATCAATCTACGTACACAACTGTCCCAGTCTCAACGCAAACTGTGAAAAAGCGGCCTATCAAGCTGCACTTCTACTTCGACATTCGCGCGGCGCTTGATCTGGATGTCCCGCGTAGTGAAGCCATCGTGCCCGTTCCCGAAGATCGGATCATTCGGGAAAACTTTGGCCGGGATATCAAGCTCGACCTCTCCGCCGAGGAGAACGAGTTCGAACATCTGCATTTTCCAATCGACCGGATGTTTAGCGCTCAGGATTGGCAGACAAATGCGATCGACTGGATTTACAAAGAGCTAGACCAGCGGAGCGAACACCTGAAGCTGATCAATGCCTTCATGCAAGGCGTGGTTAGAAACTTCGACCAGTATCAGGTGCCGGTGATCAAGTTGGGCAAGGACACAAGCAGGGCGGCCGTCTGTCTCGTGTTCGAGAAGGTGAATACGGGAGGCAAGCCGCTCGATGCATTCGAGCTTGTGACCGCCATGTATGCGGCAGAAGAATTCCATCTTCGCGATGACTGGAAAGAACGCCGCAAGCGATTGGTTTCGACCCAACCGGTGCTGGACAAGATTGAGCCCGTTGAGTTTCTCCAGGCGATCTCATTGCTCCATACTAAGGAGGTGCGAGAGGCAGCCATCGCGGACGGCAAAGAGCTACCTGCCATCAGCGCTACGCGCAACAGCCTGCTTCAAGTTCCTTTGTCAGCATACCAGAAGTTCGCGCCCAAGGTCGAAGCTGGCTACATCGCAGCTGCCAAGTTTCTGCATTCGCTGAAGATCTACAAGGCACGCGACCTTCCCTATCAGACCCAGCTTGTCCCGCTTGCTGCGATCCTGGCGGAGCTTGGAAACACGTGGGAGAACGACGCGGTGCGTCAGAAGCTGGCGCAATGGTACTGGTGCGGCGTGTTGGGAGAGCTCTACGGCTCGGCAGTTGAGAGCCGTTTCG
>JAPYPR010000080.1 GCA_029937545.1 Erythrobacter sp.
GTGTTGATTTCCACTGAGAAGTGACCCGGGTTTTCCATCGAGAAGTGACCCGTCTGCGGATTATGTTTCGGGTGTCACGGGTGGGTCAACCCGTGGTTTTCTCTTTTGGGTTCTGGCCTGCTTGGCAGAGCTGTTTTTGAAGCGGAAGCTATCGTTGCCGGTCTCCAGGATGTGGCAGTGATGGGTAAGCCGATCGAGGAGCGCCGTGGTCATTTTGGCGTCGCCGAACACGGTGGCCCATTCGCTGAAGCTCAGGTTTGTGGTGATGATGACGCTGGTGCGCTCGTAGAGTTTGCTCAGCAGGTGGAAGAGCAGCGCGCCACCTGAAGCACTGAACGGCAGATATCCAAGCTCATCCAGGATAACGAGATCGGAGTGCAGGAGGCGATTGGCGATCTGACCGGCCTTGCCCTGTGCTTTTTCCTGCTCGAGCGCATTGACCAGTTCGACCGTCGAGAAGAAGCGGACGCGCTTTCGATGATGTTCGATGGCCTGGATGCCCAGCGCCGTTGCCACATGGCTCTTGCCGGTGCCAGGACCGCCGACCAGCACGATATTGTCGGCGATGTCGATGAAGTCGCAGCGATGCAACTGACGCACCAGAGCTTCATTGACCTCGCTACTGGTAAAGTCGAAGCCGGCCAGATCGCGATAGACAGGGAAGCGCGCGATCTTGAGCTGATAGGCCACAGACCGAACCTCCCGTTCTGCTGTCTCGGCTTTGAGTAACTGGGAGAGGATCGGGATGGCGGCTTCGAACGCTGGAGATCCCTGTTCCATGAGATCGGTGACGGCCTGCGCCATGCCATGCATCTTGAGGCTGCGGAGCATGACGACGATGGCGCCGCTGGCAGGGTCATGACGCATGACGCTTCTCCTTGCGCAGATCATCATAGCGTTCGACATTGGCCATCGGTTCGCTGACCAGCTTGAGCGCCTGGGGCGCCGTCACCGGCGGCGTGGAGATCGGTTTTCCGTCGACCAGCCTATAGAGCAGATTGAGGATATGGGTCTTGGTCGGAACGCCAGCCTCCAGCGCCATGGTGACCGCCGTCAGCACCAGTTGCTCATCATGATGAAGAACCAGCGCCAGTATTTCGACCATTTCCCTGTCGCCGCCGGGATTGCGCAACAGATGTCGCTGCAGACGCTGGAACGCATCGGGTAGCTCAAGGAAGGGCGCACCGTTGCGCAGGGCGCCGGGCTTGCGCTGCACGACCGCCAGATAATGGCGCCAGTCATAAACCGTATGACCTGGACCGTCGTGAGAGCGGTTGATGATGCGCTGATGTGCGCAGATTGGCTGCCCCTCGGCGACGACCTGGAAGCGATCAGGATAGACGCGCAGGCTGACAGTGCGATTGGCGAAAGAGGCCGGTACGCTGTAGCGATTGCGCTCAAAGTGGATGAGGCACGTCGGCGATACCCGTTTGCGATATTCCACAAAACCATCGAAGGGCCTGCCCGCAACCATCAGACACTCAGATTCATCGGCCCAGGCATTGGCAACCGATCCGGGTTCGATCCCGTGAGGGATGTCCTCCCATAACGCCTTGCAGCGCTCCTCCAGCCACAGGTTCAGCGCATCAAGGCTTTCGACCTGCGGCGTGGGTTGCCACAGACGGTGCCGCGCATCCTGGACATTCTTCTCGACCTGCCCCTTTTCCCATCCCGCAGCCGGGTTACAGAACTCAGCTTCGAACAGATAGTGGCTGACCATCGTCAGGAAGCGTGCGTTGACGGTGCGTTCCTTGCCACGCCCGACCTTGTCGACGGCCGTGCGCATATTGTCATAGATACCCCGGCGCGGCACGCCGCCCAGCACGCGGAAGGCGTGATTATGGGCGTCGAACAGCATCTCATGGGTTTGCAGCAGGTAGGCGCGCACGATGAATGCCCGGCTGTAACTGAGCTTGAAATGCGCGACCTGCAGCTTGGTCCGAACCCCGGCGATGATTGCCCAGTCCTCACTCCAATCAAACTGGAAAGCTTCCCCCGGCGCGAACGACAGGGGCACGAATGTCCCACGCCCGCCAATCTGTTGCTGGCGCCGATAATCTTCGCGCCAGTCCCGAGCAAAAGCGGCAACCCGGTTGTAGGATCCTTCATAACCCAGGCTCACCAAATCGGCGTGAAACTGCTTGATCGTGCGCTTCTGCTTGCGCGATCGGCCCATATCGCGCCGCAGCCAGGCCGCCAGATGCTCAGCAAATGGGTCCAGTTTGCTTGGTCGATCAGGCACCTTGAACCGCGGATCGATCGTCTCGGACCGCAAATATTTGCGGATCGTGTTGCGTGATAGTCCGGTGCGCCGCGTTATCTCCCGGATCGGTAGATGATCGCGAAAATGCCAGCGCCGGATAACGCTCAATAACGCCATGTCCAACACTCCATATACCCTCGCTTGTCAAAGCCAGGGACGAGTTCAACATGGGTCAATTCTCAGTGGAAATTTACGCCCTACCCGGGTCACTTCTCAGTGGAAATCAACA
>JAPYPR010000001.1:0-7775 GCA_029937545.1 Erythrobacter sp.
TGACGATCTGGCCCATGCCCTTCATCTTGTTGAAGCGCGGGAAGTTCATCAGCATGGCGAAGCTGGCGAACAGCTGCATGCCTTCGGTAAAGCCGCCGAAGGCCGCCAGCGTGCGGGCGATATCCTCGTCCGTGTCGACGCCGAAGACCTGCAAGTAATCGTGCTTGTCCTTCATTTCCTCATATTCGAGGAAGGCGGAATATTCGCTCTCGGGCATGCCGATCGTGTCGAGGAGGTGGCTGTAGGCCGCGATATGCACCGTCTCCATGTTGGAGAAGGCGGTGAGCATCATCTTCACTTCGGTCGGCTTGAACACGCGGCCGTATTTGTCGTGGTAGCAATCCTGCACCTCGACATCGGCCTGGGTGAAGAAGCGGAAGATCTGGGTGAGCAGGTTACGCTCGTGCTCGGTGATCTTCTGCGCCCAGTCGCGGCAATCCTCGCCCAGGGGCACTTCCTCGGGCATCCAGTGGATCTGCTGCTGGCGTTTCCAGAAGTCGTAGGCCCACGGATATTCGAAGGGCTTGTAGGTCTTTCTGGCTTCGAGCAACGACATCTTGTGATCTCCGGGTTCCGCGTGAACGACTCATATAGGGAATCACAGGCCGGATTCGAAGGCAAGAGGGGACGATTCGGCGGGGATAAGATGGAGGGTGCCGGGATGAGTCCTCAGCCGCGCCAAATGCGATGAACCGCGCGGCAATGCGACGAATGGCGGAACGCCGCGGGCACCGCGCCCGTTGGGTTGGTGAAGGAGATGTCCCATGGGTGAATACGCCCCCGACGATCAACGCACCGTCCACAACAACGCCGATGGCGAATGGCAGGACAAGGAGGCTAAGGACGCCTCGCGCAAGAACAAGTCGCCGACGAACGATGGCGAGGCTCAGATGGGCTATGGCAATGCGCGCAACCAAAACGGCAAGAGCGAGCAGGCCGAAGCCGAGGGCGATCTCGAGAATTCGCTGAATTCCGATGTCTACGATGCGGCCCAGCCGGGCGAGACTTCCGACAACGAAGCAGAGCGCGCCCGCGCCGATGCAGGTAGACCGCTAGGCGGCAGCTGATCGCAATCGATTTCGGGAAGTGCGGGCATGGCTCGGTTTCCCCTTTGGCGGGATATGTTCCGCACCCCCGGCGCTCTGCCTCCACCAGAGGCGGGGCGCTACTTCTTTGGTGTTCCGATAGGTGCTCCCACGATCCGTGCCGGAGCGCTGACGAGCCGAGGAACGGGCCGGGCAGCCGGCCGTTAATAAGGCATAACCCGTTCGAAACAAAGGAATATCATGTTTGAGAAGCTACGCATCAAGGAACATATGGAAGTGGCCAGTTCGGAAGGCCAGCATGTCGGCACCGTCGATGCAGTGCAGGACGATTCGATCAAGCTGACCAAGTCCGACAGTTCGGATAGCATGCACCACTTCGTCTCGTTCGACGACGTCGAGAAGATCGATGACAACCGCATCTATCTGAAGGAAGGGGCCCGCATTCCGGAAGGTCTTGATAACAAGGCAACAATGGACGTCTGACCCAAAGTCTTACCGCGATCTGACAAAAGATCGCCAAAGCCCCGCCGGTCCCTTGAGACGGCGGGGCTTTCTATTGTGCTGAATGCGACGTTAGGAAATTCATTACCAGCTTTCGGAGAACCGAATTAATACGGTGGTGGCATCATCTGGCGCAATGGGTGAGAAATCCGTCCTCGATCCGGCCCTGCGTCCGATGGTCACCACTGCGCTGGCGCAGCCGGTTTTGCTCGGCCAATGGCCGGAGCCCTTGCGCAAGCAATGGTATGCAGAACGGCGGGCACGGGTGGTGTCGGAACTCAGCTTCGTCCTCAAGCTGGGCTTTGCCTTGGCGCTCGTCGCCTTCCTTACCGACTGGCTGATCGTGCGCGATCTGGCTTGGACGTCACTCGGTATCAGGGTGGCCACGATCGGCCCGGTCACCGCGATCGGATTGTGGGCTGCACGCAAGGGGCGGGTGAAGATCGCCAACACGTCAGCGGCCGTCGGCCTGTCGATTTTTGGCGCCGTCGCCATGTGGATCGCCGCCCACGGCACGGCGGCCGATATCGCCCGGTACAGCATGTTCGTAGTCGTCATCATGCTGGCCGCGATGTTCGTGCTGCCAATGTCGGTTGCGCAAAAGCTTCGCGTTGCTCTGGTCTTTTTCTTGGCGAGCAGCCTGGCCGCATTCTACCCCAAGCCGATTCCATCGGAGCTGCTGATCCACCATTTCATCGCGGGGATCATTGCTTTGATCGCCGGCCTGTTGCTGGCGATCCGCAACTGGCACCTCGAATCGCGCAGCTTCCTGCTCAGCCTGCAATTGCGCTTCGACCGCGAGGATCTGGAACAGAGCAACGCCCTGCTGCGCGAGCTATCCGAAAGCGACCCGCTGACCGGCCTGCCCAACCGCCGCAGCCTGGAGCGCGTGTTCGAGGACGAATATGTCGACCGCGCTGCCGGGGCGACGGCCCTGCTGATGGTGGACGTCGATCACTTCAAGCGTTTCAACGATCGCTTCGGCCACCAGGTGGGTGACCAGTGTCTCGTCGAGGTAGCCCGCGAGCTGGAGCGCTGCGTCGCAATGTATGGCGGGCATGTCGCACGTTTCGGCGGTGAGGAATTCATCGCTATCCTCCACGAACAGGGCGGGCGCGACGCGCTGGCCATTGCGGAAGAGATGCGGGAGGCCGTCGGCAGCCTCGCCATCCAGACCGGCCAGAAAAAACCCTGCGCGGTCAATGCCAGCATCGGCCTGGCGCGCACGCGCGGCGGCCAATCGATGGGCCAGTTGATCGCGCGAGCGGACGAGGCGCTCTATCGCGCCAAGCAGAACGGCCGGAACCGGGTCGAAGTGGCCTATGCCGCGATGGACGAGCTGGTCGGATAACAGGGTCTCCGGTCTAGCGGGCCGTTGTTGCCACAAGGGCCCAACGGTCGAAACCGCCAGGCCCATTTATCGATCTTGCAGCCAGATGGCCGGACCCGCCTACTGGCAGGCGAGGCATTCCTCGTAATCGGTCTGCTCGCCGCCGACAGCCAGTTCGTATTTCGCGGCAGCGGCGGTGTTGTCCGCTTCGACTCCGCCGGCGAAACCGGCGCGCTGCACGCTCTTGGAGCGCAGGTAGTAGAGCGATTTGATGCCCTTCTCCCATGCCTGGAAGTGCAGCATCATCAGGTCCCATTTGTCGACATCGGCGGGGATGAACAGGTTCAGCGACTGCGCCTGGTCGATATAGGGCGCGCGGTCGGCGGCGAATTCGAGCAGCCAGCGCTGGTCGATCTCGAAGCTGGTTTTGAACGCGGCCTTTTCCTCGGCGCTGAGGAAATCGAGGTGCTGGACGCTGCCACCCCTCTCGAGGATCGAATTCCACACCGCAGTCGAATTTTTCGACTTCTTGTCGAGGATCTTTTCCAGATACGGGTTCTTCACCACGAAGCTGCCGGACAGCGTCTTGTGAGTGTAGATATTCGCCGGGATCGGCTCGATACAGGCGCTCGTGCCGCCGCAAATGATGCTGATCGACGCGGTCGGCGCGATCGCCATCTTGCAGCTGAAACGCTCCATCGCGCCCATTTCTTCCGCATCGGGGCAGGCGCCGCGTTCCTGCGCAAGCACCAGCGAAGCCTCTTCGGCCTTGCCGCTGATATGCTTGAACATCTTGAGGTTCCAGACCTTCGCCATCGGGCTTTCGAAGCCGATGCCCTTGGCCTGGAGGAAGGAGTGGAAGCCCATCACGCCCATGCCGACGCTGCGTTCGCGCATCGCCGAGTACTTCGCGCGAGCCATCTCGTCCGGTGCGCGGTCGATGTAGTCCTGCAGCACGTTGTCGAGGAAGCGCATGATGTCTTCGATGAAGGTCTTGTCCTCGTTCCACTCGTCCCACTTCTCGAGGTTGAGCGAAGAGAGGCAGCACACCGCCGTGCGATCGTTGCCGAGGTGGTCGATGCCGGTCGGCAGGGTGATTTCGGCGCACAGGTTCGAGGTCGAGACCTTGAGGCCGAGCTCGCGGTGATGCTTAGGCATCATGCGGTTCACGGTGTCGGAGAAGACGATGTAGGGCTCGCCCGTGGCCAGCCGGGTTTCGACCAGCTTCTGGAACAGGCTGCGCGCATCCACGGTCTTGCGGACCGATCCGTCACGCGGGGAAACGAGATCGAATTCCTCGCCCGCGCGCACGGCTTCCATGAAGGCATCGGTGACCAGCACGCCGTGGTGCAGGTTCAGCGCCTTGCGGTTGAAGTCGCCCGAAGGTTTGCGAATTTCGAGGAACTCCTCGATCTCCGGGTGGGTGACGTCGATATAGCAGGCGGCCGAACCGCGGCGCAGCGAACCCTGGCTGATGGCCAGCGTCAGGCTATCCATGACGCGCACGAAGGGGATGATGCCACTGGTCTTGCCGTTGAGGCCGACCGGCTCCCCGATACCGCGGACATTGCCCCAATAGGTGCCGATGCCGCCGCCCTTGGAGGCGAGCCAGACGTTCTCGTTCCAGGTGTTGACGATGCCGTCGAGGCTGTCGGACACCGAATTGAGATAGCAGGAAATCGGCAGGCCGCGCGTGGTGCCGCCGTTCGACAGTACCGGCGTCGCCGGCATGAACCACAGGCGGCTGATATAGTCGTAGAGACGCTGGGCGTGCTCGGCATCGTCGGCGAAATAGTCGGCGACGCGGGCGAACAGGTCCTGGTATTTCTCACCGGGCAGCAGATAGCGATCGGTCAGCGTTTCCTTGCCGAATTCGGTCAGCAATTCGTCGCGGCTCTCGTCGATCTGCACGTCGAAGCGGCGGTCGAGGACCTTCTTGGAATCCTCCTTCTGCGTGGCAGCCTTCATTGCGCCGGCGAGCGCTTCGCCTGCGGCGTCGCTGACCAGCGCATCGCTGCCCGTATCGCTCTTGCCCATGCTCACTGCCTTTCCGGCTTCGGCCGTGGTCGCATCGTCGGTGGAGTCGCGCACATCCAGGTCCATCTCCATCGCAATATCGTCCCCGCTCTTGAAATCCATCGTGGTCAGCCCCGCCGTTTGGGCCCGGTTGCTGGATCGTCGCATATCCGGGCGTATGTTCCGCTTGTGTTCGAGTCGGCGAGCCAGAGACACGCCTACCAATTTTCGCCGGTCGCAGGGCGGAAACTTATCCTTTTTTACCCACAGACCGGCGCGTGCGCGGCGCGCATCCCATATGGGGACGAACGCCCTCGATGCTAGGTCTTGTGGGTACCCCCGGTAGCCCGACTACTAGATACTGAATCAGCCGGGACTCGCACGCAAGAGGGTGAACGAAGATTTAATGGCCCGGACCCGGCTCCAGGCCGGGTGTCCTACCTTGCTGCAACGCCGCGACGCGTGGAGAAAGCTGGACTGGCGAGGCCCGCAAGCCGGAAAATGAATCTGCGAAAAAAATTTTGCGGGCAAAAAGGATGCTTCGCCCTTGCGATTCATTCGAATCTGGCCGCGCAATTTTTGAATCGAGACTGCGTCAGGCGGCGCTGCTCCGGGCGTGGGACGCAATGGCCTCCGCCACCTCGCCGACCAGCTCTAGCGGCAGGTCGTGACCCCAGCCCGGGATTGTTTTCAGCTTCGCGCGGGGAATGGCCGCGGCGGTATCGCGCCCGCCCTCGACCGGGACGAGTGGATCGTCCTCGCCGTGCAGGACGAGGGTGGGTACGGAGACGTCCTTGAGCATCTCGCGGCGGTCGCCATCTGCGACGATCGCCGAGAGATGGCGGGTCGGCCCCTCGGGATAGAAACTGCGCTGCACGCTCGCCCGCGTGCGGTCGCGCAGGCGATCCTCGTCTGACGGGTATCCGGGCGAGCCGATGGTCCGGGCGAGCATCACCCCATGATCGACCAGCGCCTCCTCCTCCATGCTCTTGGGCCGCGTCACCAGCGCTTTCAACGCTTCGGGCTTCGCCGTTGGCAGTTTGGGATTGCCGGTGGTCGAGAAGATCGAGGTCAGCGACTTGCACCGTTGCGAATAGCGGGCGGCGACATGCTGCGCGATCATGCCGCCCATGCTGGCGCCGACGATATGCGCGCGGTCGATCTCCAGCGCATCGAGCAGGCCGACCCCGTCGTCCGCCATGTCCGCCAGCGTATAGGGCACCTTTGGCGTCAGGCCGAACTTGGTCAGCAGCGTCATCTTGAGGATGCCGGGTGCCTTAACCCCGTCGAATTTTTCGCTCAGCCCGATGTCGCGATTGTCGTAGCGGATCACGCGGAAACCATGCCCGGCCAGCGCGTCGATCAGCTCGTCGGGCCACAGGGTGAGCTGCGCGCCGAAACCCATGATCAGCAGCATCGGATCGGCTGCCGGATCCCCATGCTCCTCATAATGGATTTCGATACCGTTCGCCTGTGCCTTGGGCATGCCTCGTTCCCTGAATCAATGTGTATTCCGTCCCGTTTCAGCCGAAACATCCCGCCAAGTCCATTGCGAATGTCGTACATATACAAGCCTTTTCCGGGCGATTGCGTCAGACGACCATGGTGAGCCTCGATCCAGGACCTTACGATCAATGGACCGCAGGAAAGAAAACCGGAGTCAGACGCGCGAGACCATTCGCGCTACGATTGCCGGTGCCGACACCCTTTGCACGATGCGCAATCTCTCGCAGTCCGGCTGCATGATCGAGGGCGACGCGCTGCCCGGCGACATCGGCGCGGCAGTGACTATCCAGCTGATGACCGACCTTGCCGTCTCCGGCGAAGTGGCATGGCAACTGGGCGAAAGCATGGGGATTTTCTTCTTCCAGCCCATCCCGCTCTCGGTCGTGCGCAGCTTCGCGCTCGACGATTGGCCGCTGCGTTCGGACTGGAATGTGCCGAGCCCGTCAACTTCGCAATAGCCCCTCCCCCAATCGAACTAGGACGGATCGACTAGCCCCGCTGGCGCATTTTCGCCGGCTCCTGTCTCGTCAGCTTCGCTCCCTGGAACTGACATCGGGGAGAATGGCCATGGCTGAAGAAAAGCAGCTGGATTGCCCCAGCGCGCCGCACCAGCATCCCGAAGCGCGCCTGCTGGGCGTCGTGCTCGAGGAAGAGGGCGCACCGCGCGTCTCCTATGTCGAGAAGGGCGTCGATCTACCGGAAGACTTCGATGCCGAACAGCTCGGCGTCGATCGCGGCCATGCGATCCGCTTCGCCGCGCCCTGCGCCAACAAGGGCTGCGGGCAATGGAAAGAGGGCGGCTGCGGGCTGGAGATCATCAAGCGCCTGCAACCCGTCGCCGATGTCGCGCCCGCCTGCACCCTGCGCGCAACCTGCCGCTGGTTTGCCGAAAACGGCACCGCGAGCTGCCTGCGCTGCACCCAAGATCGTGACGCGCCGCAAGAAGAGCGACGCGGTCTCGCCGCATGTCCACGCAACACCCTCTCCTGTCGCCCCCCGGACCGCAGTGAACGGGTCCACGCTTGAAGTCCGGGTCGTAGAAAGGAACCGAAGATGACGAAGAAAGCAGGGCGCCTCGACAGCGCCGATCTGACGGCAGCCCTCGGCCAGGCCGGCGATCTCGCGAAAGCGCGCATCGTCCAGCTGGATGCCGCAACACTCGATGCGGTTGCAGGCGGAACGGAACCTGTCTCGACCGCGACCGGCACGCCGATCCTTCTGGGCATGGGCGACATCGATATTGCCACCGACGGCATGGCACCGAGCGATCACGACTCCTGGCTCGACTTCCTCAACGGCGGCGACTCTTCGGAGTTCTAACGACGGGCCAGACTGCGATCAGCCACCGAGCATGATGACATCCGCGCCGTCACCTG
>JAPYPR010000001.1:7875-77629 GCA_029937545.1 Erythrobacter sp.
GACGGGCCAGACTGCGATCAGCCACCGAGCATGATGACATCCGCGCCGTCACCTGCGGCCAGTCGCGCTCTTTCAAGATCGGCCAATTCGGCCTTGAGCGTCTCGCCTTCGCCCGGATCGCGGGCGAAAACTAGGTTGGCCTGATAGGTCGCGTACGACGCGCCGGTCACCGGAGCCCGGTCGAACCCGCGCAGATTGCGGACGGCCATTTTCGCCACGCGGGCAGCACGGCGTGACCCTGAATGATGGAGGGTCTGAAGGTTTGTCGGCTTGCCCGCTTCATCGAGCGTGAAGCGGATCTGCACGATGGCGCTCATCAAGCCCTGATTGCGGTGTCCGTCAGATCGGATCAGCTGGCGGTCGAGCTGGGCGTTCATGTCCGCTTTCCATTCGGTCATGGCAACGGGCGAGGTTACGACGATGCCGTCGTCCTGCCCGGCAGTGACCGGGGCGGCGAGCATGGCAGCCGAAGCGGCTGCGGCGAAAGTCAGGTGTAAAAAAGTCTTCATCGGATCATCCTCCTTGAGGGAACCAGGATGACCGGCCATGTGGGACCAGAAGCCGAGCACAGTCCCGTAACGCTCGTGCATGGGCTTTGATGGTCGATCGGGGCAGCCGCCAAATGCGATTGCCTCGGTCAGACAGACAGCACTTCAGACAAAGGAATGCCACCGAGCATCGTCAAAAGGGCAACTCCGGTCTGTCAACTACACGCGTGGTCGACAAGCTGCGCTCGTCACGGCACCAGCACCGTATCGCGGGCGACGGACGACGTTTCGGGGTAGTCGAGGATGAAATGCAGGCCCCGGCTCTCGTGCCGCCGCAGTGCGCTTTTCACGATCAGGGCTGCGCATTCGAGCAGATTGCGCAACTCGATCAGATCGGTCGTCACGCGGAAGCTGCCGTAGTAGTCTTCCACCTCCTGACGCAGCATTTCGATCCGGTTGGCAGCGCGCTCCAACCGCTTGGTTGTCCGGACGATGCCGACGTAATTCCACATAAAGCGGCGGATTTCGGTCCAGTTCTGCTTGATGACCACTTCCTCGTCGGAATCGGTCACACGGCTCTCGTCCCACGGGAGGATTTCGGGCGGATCGTCGAGCTGGTCCCAGCATGCGAGGATATCCTTGGCCGCCGCCTCGCCGAACACGAAGCATTCGAGCAGCGAATTGGAGGCGAGCCGGTTCGCACCGTGCAGTCCGCTCTCGGTGCATTCGCCCGCTGCCCACAGGCCGGGCAGGTCGGTCTTGGCGTCGAGGCCGATCTTCACCCCGCCACAGGTATAGTGCTGGGCCGGGACCACCGGGATCGGCCCTTCGGTCATGTCGATGCCGAGGCCGAGCAGCTTCTCGTGAATCGTCGGGAAATGCTCTTTCACGAACTCCGGCGGCTGGTGGCTGATGTCGAGGTGGACATAGTCGAGACCGTGGCGCTTGATCTGGTCGTCGTTGGCGCGCGCGACGATGTCGCGCGGGGCAAGCTCCATGCGCTCGGTATCGTATTTCTCCATGTAGCGCTCGCCCGTTTCCGGATTGAACAGGCGCCCGCCCTCGCCGCGCACCGCCTCTGTAATGAGGAAGTTCTTGACCTCCAGATTGTAGAGGCAGGTCGGATGGAACTGCATCATCTCCATGTTGGAAACGCGCGCCCCCGCTCGCCACGCCATGGCGATGCCGTCGCCCGTTGCTCCGCGCGGCGCCGTGCTGAACAGATAAACGCGGCCCGCCCCGCCCGCCGCCAGCACGGTGGCGCGCGCGACATGCGCGACAACCTCGCCGCTTTCCTGGTCCAGCGCGTACGCACCCCAGACGCGGCCGGATCCCGAATATTCCACCTGGTTGCGCCCTGTAATCAGGTCGATGCAGCTCTGCCCCGGCAACAGGGTGATGTTCGGATTTTCCTCCGCCGCTTTCAGCAAGGCGGCCTGCACCGCCCAGCCGGTGGCATCGTCGACATGGACGATCCGGCGGTGCGAATGGCCGCCCTCGCGGGTGAGGTGAAGATCGCCGCCCTCGTCCATAGCCTCGCGGTTGAACGGCACGCCCAGCTCGCACAGCCGGTCGATGGCAGCCGGAGCGCGTTCGATGACAAATTCGACCGTCTCGAGATCGTTCAACCCCGCGCCCGCAACCATGGTATCGCGGATGTGGTCCTCGAACGTGTCGCCTGCATCGAGCACCGCCGCGATCCCGCCCTGCGCCCAGGCGGTCGATCCACTCTCGAGCGTGCCCTTGGCGAGGACCAGCACTTTCTTGTGCTCCGCCAGCGCCAGCGCGGCCGTCAGGCCAGCGGCACCCGATCCGATGATGAGGATGTCGTGGGGTTCTGTCATGCGCGCGTCATGCCCAAGGCTTCGCCACGCGGCAAGCAAGGAACGCCTCGGCGCAGGAGGCCTGAACCGCGCAAGGGCTATGGTTAAGGCCCGACTCGGCAGGGGAAAGACAAAAAAGTGGACTGGAGGGTCACGCACATATGAAACTGGGTCAAATCGCCTGCGCGTTCGGAAAGCACTCTGTCGATCGCGAAGGCATCAAGCGCGCTGGCGGCCAGCAATTCAGCCGTTGCCGCTGCTGCAAGACGCCGTTGGAGGAGGTCGAACCGCATCGCTGGGCCGCCATGCGCGTCAAGGATGCAGGCCTGGGTCGCCAGGCGATCTACTGAGCGTTCATCGCCGCACAGTCAGCCGGAGCCGGTCAGCTGGACGAACACGTCCTCCAGATCGGCTTCGCGCGTCGTCACATCCTCGATCGCATAGCCGTGCGACTGCACGATCGATAGCACCTGCCCCGCGCTCGCCTTGTCACGGTCGTACGTGATCTCGAGCTTGCGCGGCTGGACGACTTCGGCGCGCACGAACGCCTCTTCCATGATCGGTCCGCCAAGGTCCTTGTCGACCGTGACGGTGACCACCTTCTCGCGCGCCATGCCGACCAGTTCGCGGGTCGGCTTCTCTGCGATCAATTCGCCGTGATTGATTATCGCGATGCGGTCGCAGAGCTGCTCGGCTTCCTCGAGATAGTGGGTAGTCAGCACCACCGTGACGCCTTGCGCATTCAGCTCGTTCACCAGCTCCCACAGCTGGCGGCGCAGCTCGACGTCCACGCCTGCCGTCGGCTCGTCGAGCACGAGGATCGGCGGAGAGTGAACCATAGCCTTGGCGATCAGCAGGCGGCGCTTCATCCCGCCCGACAGCGTGCGCGCATAGGCGTCGCGCTTGTCCCACAGGTGCACCGCGCGCAATAGTTCCTCGCTGCGGCGTTCGTTTTTCCGAATGCCGTAAAAGCCGCCCTGGTTCTCGAGCACTTCGTAGGGCGTGAAGAAGGGATCGAAAACGATCTCCTGCGGCACGATGCCGATGCTGCGCTTCGCATTCCGGGGGTTCTCTCCGATGTCGAAGCCCCAGATTTCCGCGCTGCCCTCGGTCTTGGTGACAAGCCCCGCCAGGATATTGATCAACGTTGACTTGCCCGCCCCGTTCGGCCCGAGCAGTCCGAAGATGCCGCCCTGCGGCACATCGAAGCTCACGCCCTTCAAGGCCAGCTTCGGCGGCTCGCCCGGCCCCGGCGAGGCATATTCCTTGACGAGATTGTCGATGCGGATTGCGGGCGGTGTGCTCATGGGGATCACCTAGGCGCTTGAGGCCCACATAAAAACCCATTATCGGCTCAGACCCATGAGCCTGCCTCCTCCCGAAGTGTCCAAGGTCACCACGCGCCGCGTGTGGTGCGACGGTGCAACCGACATTCGCAGCGGCGAGCGCTACAAGCCGATCGCGCTCGGCCATCCGAAGGTCTGGCTGGAGATCGACGAGCACGGCTATGTCGATTGCGGCTATTGCGACCGGCGCTTCGTGCTCGAAGGCGGGCCGGCAGACGGAGTGGACCAGTCCAAGCTGATGGACATTTCCGAGGGTGCCGATCCGGGACATCGCTGACGCTATCGCCAAGCCTCTCGCGCAAGCGGGCACGAATGCCTACATGAGGTGGATGACCGACCCCAACGATCCGCACGCCCTGCTCTACAACCAGCTCGATCCGCAGGATGCGCAGGCCCTGACCGCGCGCCTCCTCCAGCCCTGCGACGACGGCGAGCTTTACCTGCAATTCATGGCGTCGGAGACCTTCGCCTTCGACGACGGCAGGCTGAAAACGGCGGATTATTCGCGCGATTCGGGATTCGGCCTGCGCGGCGTGTCGGGCGAGACCACCGGCTTCGCGCACGCCAACGAAATCAGCGCGGCGGCGATCTCCCGCGCGGGCGAAACGCTGCAATTGCTCGACGCCACGAAAGCGCCCCATGCCACCCCGCCCGAGCGGACCAATCGCCATCTCTACACCGATGCCAGCCCGCTCGATCTCGTGCCGTTCGCGGAAAAGGTCGCGCTGCTGGAGAAGATCGACGCGGTCGCCCGGGCCAAGGATCCGCGGGTAGCGCAGGTCAGCGTGGGCATGTCGGCCAGCTGGAGCGCAATCGACATCATTCGTGCCGACGGCTTCACCGCGCGCGACATCCGTCCGCTGGTGCGCCTCAACGTATCGGTCGTCACCGAACTGAACGGCCGGCGCGAAACCGGCAATTTCGGCTTCGGCGGTCGCTACCTCTACGACCGGCTGTTCGACGAAGGCCAGTGGATGCGTGCGGTGGACGAGGCGGTGCGCCAGGCGCTGGTCAATCTCGACAGCGTCGAGGCACCCGCGGGCGAAACCACCGTCCTGCTCGGCCCTGGCTGGCCCGGCATCCTGCTGCACGAGGCTGTGGGCCACGGGCTGGAAGGCGATTTCAACCGCAAAGGCACCAGCGCCTTTTCCGGCCGCATCGGCGAGCGCGTCGCCGCGCCCGGCGTCACCGTGATCGACGATGGCAGCATCGCGGAACGGCGCGGCTCGCTGTCGATCGACGACGAGGGCACGCCGACGCGCGAGACCGTGCTGATCGAGGACGGTATTCTAAAGGGATACATGCAGGACCGCCTCAACGCGCGGCTGATGGGTGTGGAGCCGACCGGCAACGGTCGCCGTGAAAGTTACCAGCACGCCCCGATGCCGCGCATGACGAATACCTTCATGCAGAGCGGCGAGGACGACCCCGCCGAGCTGCTGAGCCGGGTGGACGACGGTATCTATGCCACCAGTTTCGGCGGCGGCCAGGTCGACATCGTCTCCGGCAAGTTCGTCTTCGCCTGCACCGAGGCCTACAAGGTCGAGAAGGGCAAGATCGTCGCCCCGATCAAGGGCGCGACGCTGATCGGCGACGGGCCGAGCGTGCTGACCCGCGTGACCGGCATCGGCGACGACATGACGCTGGACGAGGGCATCGGCATGTGCGGCAAGGGTGGCCAGGGCGTGCCCGCCGGCGTGGGCCAGCCGACGCTGCTGATCGATGGCCTCACCGTGGGCGGGACGGCCTAGCTCGAGGGCCTGGGCAGAACTCATCGCCCGTTCAGGCGTTGACCGGTATATATCGCACCTCTGAAGGAGACTCGCCATGTTGAAGCCCATCCTTGCAGCCACTGCCGCCCTCACCATGCTGGCCGCGCCCGCATCCGCGCAAGATTACACCGACCGCGAACTGACCAAGGGCGAGGCAAAGCTCGCCAAGATGCTGGATGGCCGCGTCGCCGGTGAGCCGGAGCGTTGCATCCGTACCATCGGCAGCCGCAACCTTACGCAGATCGACGATACGGCGCTGGTCTACAAACAGGGCCGCACGATCTGGGTGAACTACACCCGTACTCCGGAATCGATCGATTCGGACGACATTATGGTCATCAGAAAGTTCGACGGCTCCAGCCTGTGCCGCACCGACCAGATCACCACCGTCGAACGCTTCGGCGGGTTCCTGTCGGGCATCATCTTCCTCGACGATTTCATCCCCTATCGCCTGCCGGAAGACGTCGAGGGCTGAGGCATCCCGACCCATGACTGCACCGGCGCAGCCGTGGGCGCGCGACATATTGCATGTGTGGTTCCATACGCTCGGCAGCGAGGACTGGTTCGCACCGACCGAGGCCATCGACGCGATGCTCGAAGATCGCTTCGGCGAGGAGCTTGAGCGGCAGGCGAAGCGAGCAGCGGGCGAATTTCTCGACGATCCACAGATAGCGCTCGCCGCGATCATCCTGTTCGACCAGATTCCGCGCAACATCCACCGCGATACGGCGCAGGCCTTTGCGCACGACCGCCAGGCCCGGGCAATCACCCACGGCGCGATCGAGCGCGGCTGGCTTGGAGACTATACCGAGGATCAGCGCCAGTTCGCGCTCATGCCGCTGATGCACAGCGAGCAAATCCACGACCAGGATCTATCGGTGGAATTGTTCGCCCGCTACGCCCCGGGTGCGCTCGACTTCGCCCGCTCGCATCGCGAGATGATTGCGCGCTTCGGTCGTTTCCCGCACCGCAATGAAATACTCGGGCGTGAGAGCAGCGAGGCCGAGGAAGAGGCGATTGCCGACGGCTTCAGCTGGTAGCCGCGTAATAGAGGCATAGGTCCGACACCGGGCAGATCTCGCATCTGGGCGAGCGGGCCGTGCACACGCGCTTGCCGAACTGGATCAGCCAGAAATGCCCGTCACGCAGCGCCCAGTCGGGTGAACGTTCTTCCAGTTTCGCGGCAGTCTTGTCCGCCGTCTTCGCATCTGTGAGACCGATCCGGTTGCAAACGCGATGCACATGGGTGTCGACCGCGATCACGTCTTTTCCGAAGGTAAAACTGAGCACGATGTCGGCGCATTTGCGGCCGATGCCTGGCAGGGCCATCAGCCCTTCGCGTGTATCGGGCACGCGGCCGTCATGCTGCTCCAGTAAAGCGCTGCAGAACGCCCGGATATTTCGGGCTTTCATGTTGTATAGACCACAGGGCCGGATCGCTTCGGCGATGTCGCGCTCGTCCATCGCGAGCATCTCTTCTGGCGTTCGCGCCAAGGCAAACAACTGCCGCGCCGCTTTCGCCGTATTGCGATCGAGCGATTGCGCGGACAGCATACAGGACACGCAGGAGCGGAAGGCATCGGGCTGGCCCTTGGGGCCTTTTGCGCCCGGCGTGCGGCCGGGCATGGCCTCGCGCAGTCGCTCGTAGATTGTCTCGACGTCGGAGATGTCGAGCGTTCTGCTCACGCCGCTGTTCTCGTCGGACGAAGGGCGATGGCCGCGAAGCCGAGTAGCAGCCCGATTACAGCAGTCACCGGCAGCAGGATATCCGGATCGGGCAACTTTGCCCCACTGACTGACTCGAATACGCGGGCGAGTGCCACCAGCCCAAGCATGCAGGCTATGCTAACCACGAACAGCCCCGCTGCGTTGGCGAGCGGGCCATTCGCCGCGCCGCGTTGCAAGGTCGCATCGTTCATCGCTGCCAGCAGGAACAGCGCGACCAAGGGCAGCAGCGCTCCGTTGAAGGCCTGTGCCGCGAGGATCGCCGGGCCGGGCCTTACATCCGCCAGCCCGAAGCCCGCACCGATCAGGATCACCGCTGCCCACACGCTGCGGAAGCGCCAGCCCCGCGCCGCCCAGCGCGGATCGTCGATATTCCCGAACAAACCGCGCGCTGTCAGCGCGGCGGCGAGCGGCGCGGTGACCGCAGAGGACAACCCGGCGGCGAGCAGGCCAAGCGCGAGCCCGGTGCGCGCCCATTCGCCGAGCCGTCCTGCCAGCGTATCGGCCAGCGCTTCGAAAGAGAAATCGCCGTCGAGCGCCGTGCCGACCACCAGTATCGCTGCCGTAATCAGCGCGCCCAACCCTACGGCGATGGCGAGGCCGAGCCGCATCTGCCCCACCGTTTGCCCTCGCGCCAACGCCGAGCCGAGAAAGAGATTATAGGGCACGACCGTGGTCCCCACGAGGGCAAGGATGGTGAGGAGCGCAGCCTCCTCGCCGAGGAGCGAAACATCGGGCACGATCCCGCTCGCGACAGAAGACAGGCTCGGGGCGAGGCTCGCGGCGACCAGTAGGAAGCCTGCCCCCATCAGCGCCACGAACATCGCCATCGCCTGCGCGATCCGTTGCGGCGAGCCGAGCAGGAGCAGCGCGACCGCCGCAATCGCTAGCGCCAGCGTCAGCACGCCGCGCGGCAAGACGATGGCGAGCATTGCGCCTGCCACGCCGCCCAAGATATTTCCCGCCTCATAGGCCGCGCAGCCGAGCAGCACCGCACCCGCCACCAATGCCAGAACCAGGAAGCGGGCAGCGCCGCTAGAATAGCGGCGACGCAGGACCGCAGCGAGGTCGCCCCCGGTCGCAATCGCCAGCCGTCCCGCGAATTCCTGCAGCGTGAACGTCGCCACGCCCGAAAAGACGATGGCCCACAGCACCGCCGTGCCCGGCCCAGCACCCGCACTGGCCGCAGCCGTGACCGTACCCGGCCCGACGAAGGCCGCAGCGATGGCGGACCACAGGAGGATCGATCCGAGCCGTGTCATGGCTGCCGCTTGTGCCGCGCGCGTGCGGCCTGCACAATGGCCGCGCTCACGCGCCCATCCGCTCCCGCCCGGTCTCGCATAGGGCTTGCGCAGGGCAGGTCGCACATTTGGAGGATGACGGACGGCACCAGGTCTGGCCGAGCTTCTTCATCAGCAAGTGATGCTCGTCGTAATCGGCGGCAGACCATTCCTCCGGCATGACCGGCATGATCGCCGCGAAAGCGCGCTCGGTGCTCGCCTTGGGAGGCACCAGCCCCATGCGCTGCAAGATGCGGGTGTGATGGCTGTCGAGAACGGTCGCGCGGCGGTCCAGCCTGCTGGCATTCATCACGCCCGCAGCGCTCTTGCGGCCGATACCGGGAAGCTGTTCGAGCCAGCACATCGCCGCCTCGGTCTCCATATCGGCGAGGTGAGCGAGGTCGACCGCGCCGCGCCCCTCGATCAGCGCCGAAAGGCTCGCCTTGAGCCGCTCTGCAGCGATGTTGGGATAGGTCTGCGTGGCGAGGTCAGCCCGCAAGTCGGAAAGCGGCGCTGCGGCTACGGCTTCCCAGTTGCCCCACCGCTTCAGCATCCGGTCGGTCGCTTCGTTGGACACTTCGGACTTCGTCCGCGCGCCGATCACCCCTTGCACCAACACCCATTCCGGCTCGCGCCATTCGGCAGCCGCGCGCTCGATCCGTCCGAACCGCTGGGCCAGCAGCGCCTGCAGGCGGCGCAGCGTCTCGCTACGCGGATCGGGGCCGAGGGGGGAGTTGGCCGTTCAACCGGGACGGCTGCGCTTACTGGCGCAATTGTCCGCGGATAGCGCCCTTGGGATATTCCGCCGTGTGGACATTGACGTAATAATTCGAAAGCCCTTCGTCGAAGGCGCGCTGGACCCACGACGTGTCACTGCTGCAGCCGCGCCAGCCCCCTTCGGTGGCCTGCTTGAGCGGCAGGACGACAGGCCCGTCGACGCCCGCGGCACCGCGGTGGATATGGGCGCCAGTGATAGGACCGAGCCCGCGGAGATCGTTGAGGTCCCAGCACACCCGCGTCAATTCGTCGGCAAAGCTGATTTCCGCCGTACCCGAACCGTCGGGATCGCCGGCGTGCACCTCATTTGCCCCGCGCAACTCGGCTTCGTAGGTAGACGAGATCGCTTCGGTATACGTCTGCTGAACCGTTTCGCACCCGCTCAGGGCGAGCGCGGATACGGCGGCAAGAGTTGCGGCGATGGACTTCATAACGGATCTCCCGGCAAAGGTGCACCTAGGCAACGGGGAGGCTTTCGCGACGTTCCATATGCGGCCCCTTCGGGTCAGCTCACTCCCACTCGATCGTGCCGGGCGGTTTGCTCGTATAATCGTACACCACGCGGTTGATGCCCTGCACCTCGTTGACGATGCGCGTCGCCACGCCGGTGAGGAAGCTGGCGTCGAAGGGATAGACATCGGCGGTCATGCCGTCGGTGCTGGTGACTGCGCGCAGGCCGCATACGCTGTCGTAGGTGCGGTGATCGCCCATCACGCCGACGGTCTTGACCGGCAGCAGCACGGCAAAGGCCTGCCAGATCGCATCGTAGAGCCCCGCCTTGCGGATCTCGTCGAGGTAGATCGCATCGGCCTTGCGCAGGATATCGCAGCGTTCCTTCGTGACTTCGCCCGGGATGCGGATCGCGAGGCCGGGGCCGGGGAAGGGATGGCGGCCGACGAACATGTCGGGCAGGCCCAGCTCGCGACCAAGCTCGCGCACCTCGTCCTTGAACAGTTCGCGAAGCGGCTCGACCAGCTGCATGTTCATGCGTTCGGGCAGGCCGCCGACATTGTGGTGGCTCTTGATCGTGACCGATGGCCCGCCGGTGAAGCTGACGCTTTCGATCACGTCGGGATAGAGCGTGCCCTGGGCGAGGAAGTCCGCGCCGCCGACCTTCTTGGCCTCGGCTTCGAACACGTCGATGAAGGTCTTGCCGATGAACTTGCGCTTGGCCTCGGGGTCGGTCGTCCCGGCCAGGCCTTTCATGAACATGTCCTCGGCGTCCACTACCACCAACGGGATGTTGTAGTGGTCGCGGAACATGGTTTCGACTTGGCTGCGCTCGTTGAGCCGTAGCAGGCCGTGATCGACGAAGACGCAGGTAAGCTGCTCGCCGATCGCCTCGTGGATCAGGATCGCGGCGACCGAGCTGTCGACGCCGCCGGAAAGGCCGCAGATGACCTTGCCGTCGCCCACCTGCTCACGGATTTCGCGGACCTTGGTTTCGCGATAGGCGGCCATCGTCCAGTCGCCGGCGAGGCCGCAGACGTGGCGAACGAAATTGGCGATGAGCTTGCCGCCGTCGGGCGTGTGGACGACCTCGGGGTGGAATTGCGTACCGTAGAACTTACGGCTTTCGTCCGCGATGACCGCGAAGGGCGCGCCGTCGGAAATCGCGACGATCTCGAAACCCGGCGCGAATTTGGTGACCTTGTCGCCGTGGCTCATCCACACCTGGTGGCGCTCGCCGTCCTTCCAGAGACCGTCGAACAGCGCGCATTGCTTGGTGACGGTCAGGAAGGCGCGGCCGAATTCGCCGCCTTCACCGGTTTCGTGCCCGGGCCGGACCTCGCCGCCGAGCTGGTGGCTCATCACCTGCTGGCCGTAACATATGCCGAGTATCGGGATACCCGCCTCGAACAATAGCTCGGGCGCGCGCGGGCTGCCTTCGTCGGGCACGCCGGCGGGCGATCCCGACAGGATGATGCCCTTCGGCTTGAGGCGACGGAACGCCTCTTCCGCCTGGGTAAAAGGCGCGATTTCGGAATAGACTCCCGCCTCGCGCACGCGGCGTGCGATCAGCTGGGTAACCTGGCTGCCGAAGTCGACGATAAGGATGGAATCGGGAAGGTGCGCGTCGTCCATGTGCGGCGGTTAGAGGCGGCTTTTCGGCGAGTCCAGAGAGGCGGATGTTCGCACTTGCGGAAAACGCAACTCCCTTGCGCGTTTTCTCACTTTCGTTCGTGATAATGAAATATTATTACAGTCCGGTATTCGGATGAAGCGGTCCTCCTAGACGCTGATCCGGAGCTGGAACAGCCGGGTCCGTGCTCCCCCATGCGCGCGTCCGGACTGGCCTTCCTTGCCGATACGGCCTGGCGAACTCCGTCCGCCGCTACGGCAAGGCGATATGGCAGCGAGTAGAGACGCGGCCGCCGACACAACCTCTCCCCTCCCCCCCGTGTCCGCGCCGCGTCTCGAAGCGCCTCTTGCGCAAAGTGCAGCCACACTTGCCCGCTTCGCAATTGCAACATGCCATGCTGCGCTGCACAATCGGGGCATAACACAATCAGGGTGCTCACAATAAAGGCGACACACCTCTCACCTAATATGGAGATAGTTATGCGTCGCATGATCCCCACCGCCGCTGCCGTGGCCATCAGCCTCACCTCGCCGGCCATCGCCGCTTCGCAAAACGCCGAAGTCGCGGTCGATTACAACGACCTCGACCTGTCGAATTCGGCCCATGTTGAGGTCCTCGAAGAACGCGTCCGCCACGCTGCCCGCGAAGTCTGCAAGGTCGCGACTGCCCTAGACCGCGCTTGTGTGCGCAAGACGGTTAAGGCCGCCATGGCCGAAGTGGACAAGCGCACGCCGGCGGTTCTCGCCAGCCGGTAATCGCTGATCGGGTCGAATATCTCGGGCGGAGCCGATGGCTCCGCCCGTTTCGTTTCAGGTCGGCAGTCCGCGCCGTTCGGCTTCTTCGCGCAGGTCGCTCTTCAGCAGCTTGCCGATATGGCTGCGCGGCATGTCGTCGATCGCGTGCAGTTGCGCCAGCCGCTGGGTCTTGCCGAGTCGCGCGTTCACCGCCTGCATGATCGCCTCGCATTCGCGCGCGTCGCCGCTTAGGGTGACGAAGCCGACCGGCGTTTCGCCCCAGCGCTCGCTCGGCACGCCGATTACGGCAGCCTCCACCACGTCCGGCTCCTTCGCCAGTTCGTCCTCGAGATCGACCGGGAAAATGTTGAAGCCGCCCGAGATGATCATGTCCTTCGCGCGGCCGACCAGTTCGACGAAGCCTTCGGCATCGACACGCCCGATGTCGCCCATCCGCTGCCACACCTCGCCGCTTTCCGGATCGGTCCAATAGCCCTCGCGCGTCTTGTCGGGCTGGTTCTTGTAGCCGCTCATCATCGTCTGGCTGCGACCAATAAGATTGCCGGGTGTACCGGGGCGCACGGGCCGGTCCTCGTCGTCGAGCACCTTCAACTCGCTGCCGGGAGCCGGCCGGCCGACGGTATGCAGCTTGTCGGGAAACTTGTGCGCCTCCAGCAGGCAGACGACTCCACCCTCGGTCATCGAATAGATCTCGATCAGCGCGCCCGGCATGCGTTCCAGCACCTCGCGCTTGAGGTCGGCGGGGAAGGGCGCGGAGGTGCAGTATTTCAGCTGCAAGGCGGACAGGTCGAACTCGTCGAAGCGCGGTTCACGCATCAGGCGCTGGTACTGGACGGGGACCAGCATGGTGACCGTCGTCGCGTCGGACTGCGCGCTTTCGAGCCAGCGGATGACCTCGAACTTACGCATCACTCGCACCGTACCGCCCGCCAGCAATGGCGGCAGGAAGGCGACCATGGTGGTGTTGGAATAGAGCGGCGTCGAGGCGAGCGTGCGCACGAGCAGGCCGTTCTCGATCCAGCTGGCCGCGGTTGCCGCGAACTGGCGCCAGCGCATCTGGTGTGAATGCACGATGCCCTTGGGCACGCCGGTCGTGCCGGAGGAATAGATGATGTTGAAGGAGTCGCCCGGCTCCGGAACGAACTCCGGCGCGGTGACGCCTTCTTCAGCCATCCAGCCGCCCAGTTCCTCGTCCAGCACGATCCGCTCCATGCCCGGGAAGCAATCCTCGCCCAGCTCGATCAGCTTGGCGCGATCGATGAAGATGTGTTTCGCACCCGAATCGCGCGCCATGCCCGCAAGCTGGTCGGGGCTGGCGCTGGTGGTCAGCGGTGCCGCCACGCCGCCCGCACGCACGGCCGCGAGGAAAACCAACGCATAGGGGATGGAGGAATAACCCAAGATGGCGACCGACTGGCCGCGCTCCAGCCCGTCCTCGACCAGCTGTGCGGCTATCCGTTCGACCCGGTCGCCGAGCCCCGTCCAGCTAAGTTCGCCCTCGTCATCGCGCATGGCGATGGCGTCACCCAGGCGGGCGGCATTGTCTGCGATCAGTTGCGGAAAGCTGCCGAAAGGTTCGGCGAGGCTGGCGGCGATGTCAGTCTCTCCCATGCCGTCTGTGTGACCCAAGCGATAGCGAGTGTCTAGCCGCCTAGGCCGTGCAGCAGCAGCGCCAGCACCAGCCCGACGGCGGTCGCGAAACCGGCCCAGTGCGGCGCTTGCCGGTGCGCCTGCGGCAGCACTTCGGTCGTCAGGCTGGCCGTAACCGCCCCAGCCGCGACGCAGCTGATGAAGGCAAGCAGGTCGTCGGTCAGCCGCTCGAGGAACAGATAGCCCAGCAGGGCGCAGGCGGACAATACGCCAGCCGTCAGCGCCCAGATGCCGAGGATCTTCGCCTTCGAGAAACCTTGATCGTCGCGCATCGCGCGCGCGCCACTGGCAGCTTCGGGCAGGTTGGAGAGCATGATCGATCCCGCCAGCGCGGCGACTTCCGGCGCGCCCGCACCGATCAATGCCACGCCCAGCGCAAGGTTTTCCGGAATGCCGTCCAGTGTGATAGCGGCAAGCATCCCGCCCCCGCTTTGCGAGCCCCATTTCTCGTCGATCAGGTAATCGACCGAGGCGAATATCGCGGCACCTGCCAGCACGCCGAGCACCGCCGTCGTCGTCGAGCTTTTCTCGATCGCAGGCTGGACCAGTTCGAGCACGAGGGACAGCAACAAGGACCCTCCGGCGATCGCCACCACGATGCCTTCGACCCGCCCGCGGAATTTGCCGTAAAGTGCCCAAAGCGCGCCGACAATGAGCGCGCCCGACACCACGGCGATCACGAGCAGGACGGTCAGCATTCGATGACATTCACCGCCAGCCCGCCTTGGCTGGTTTCCTTGTACTTCGTGCTCATGTCGAGCCCGGTCTGGCGCATGGTTTCGATCACCTGGTCGAGGCTGACGAAGCCCTCCGCTCCGGTCCGGTGGAGCGCGAGGCGGGCGGCGTTCACCGCCTTCACCGCACCGATGGCATTGCGTTCGATACACGGCACCTGCACCAGCCCGCCTACAGGATCGCATGTCAGGCCGAGATTGTGTTCCATGCCGATCTCGGCCGCGCTCGCGATCTGCGATGGCGACGCGCCCCACAGCGCCGCGAGCCCGCCTGCCGCCATCGAACAGGCCACGCCGACTTCCCCCTGGCAGCCCATCTCTGCGCCGGAGATACTCGCGCGCTGCTTGTAGAGCAAGCCGATCGCGCCTGCAGTGAGCAGGAAGGTTCGCTTGCTGTCGCGGCAAGGGCTTTCGTCCGCCGTCACGCAGTAGAAGCGGATGACCGCAGGGATGATGCCCGCCGCGCCATTGGTCGGTGCGGTCACCACGCGTCCGCCCGCGGCGTTCTCCTCGTTCACGGCCATCGCGTAGCAATTGAGCCAGTCGAACAATTGCTCGCGCTCGTTCGATTGCGAATTGGCGGAAAGCTTGTCCCACAGATCGGGCGCGCGCCGCTGGACCTTGAGGCCGCCGGGCAGCACGCCGCGCTGCTTCAGGCCGCGTTCGATGCACTGGTGCATCGCTTCGGCTATGCGGTCGATGCCGGCGAAAGTCTTTTCGCGCGAACGGAAAGCTTCTTCATTGGCGAGGATCAGCTCGGCAATCGACAGGCCGGTCGTCTCGCAGCTTTCGAGCAATTCCGCCGCCGAGCCGAAATCGTGCGGCACCGGTGTGCCGGAATTGATCCGGTCGCCCGTGGGCTTGCGCTTCAACTGCGCCTCCGACGCGACGAAGCCGCCGCCGGTGGAGTAATAGGTGCGCTTAAGGAGGACATCGCCATCGGCATCCATCGCCGTGATGGTCATGCCGTTGGGGTGCAGGTCCGGAATGATATGCCCGGCAAGATCGATGTCCCGCGCCTTGTCGAAGGCAATCCGGTGCTTCCCGCCGAGCGTGATGGTGCCGTCCGCGAGGATCGCTTCCAAAGCGCTCGCCGCTTCATCGGGGCAGGTCCTGTCCGGCGCAAAGCCCGCAAGGCCGAGGATCGTGGCATCTATAGTGCCATGCCCCACCCCCGTCAGCGCCAGCGAGCCTTGCAATTCCACCGCCACACGCGCGGTCCGCTCAACCTTCCCCGCCTTCTCCAGCGCCCGCACGAAAGTCCGCGCGATCCGCATCGGGCCCACAGTATGCGAGGAGGACGGACCGATCCCGATCCGGAAGATGTCGAGTACCGAAAGCATGTTGCGGGAATGCGCTCTATGCGCCCCGAAATCAAGCGGTTGCAGGTGAAACCGGTTGCGCGGCAAACTGTGGGAAAAAACCAGTCGCAAACTTTGGTTTTTCGCCGCTGGAAGCCTATATACTGAGCATGGACGGAAACACCGAAAACACGGGCGAAAACGCCCCGAAGAAACCCGGCTACGGCGCGGATTCGATCAAGGTTCTCAAGGGGCTGGACGCGGTGCGCAAGCGCCCCGGCATGTATATCGGCGATACCGACGACGGATCGGGCCTCCACCACATGGTGTTCGAGGTGTCGGACAATGCCATCGACGAGGCGCTGGCGGGGCATTGCGACCTCGTTTTGATCGAACTCAATCCCGACGGATCGGTCAGCGTAGAAGACAACGGCCGCGGCATCCCGGTCGACTTGCACAAGGAAGAAGGCGTCTCGGCGGCCGAGGTCATCATGACCCAGCTGCACGCCGGCGGTAAGTTCGAGAACACCAGCGACGACAATGCCTACAAGGTATCGGGCGGTCTCCATGGCGTGGGCGTCTCGGTGGTCAACGCGCTTTCCGAATGGCTCGAACTCACGATTTGGCGCGACGGCAAGGAGCACTGGATGCGCTTCGAGCATGGCGACGCGGTGGAGAGCCTGCGCGTGGTCGGCGATGCGCCGCCGGTCGGCAGCAATGGTGATGAGGACGGGCTGAAGAAAGGCACGCGCGTCACCTTCAAGGCCAGCGACGAGACGTTCAAGAACGTCACGGAGTACGATTTCGAGAAGCTGGAGCACCGCTATCGCGAGCTCGCCTTCCTCAATTCAGGCGTGCGTATCAAATTGCGCGACAAGCGGCACGAGGAAGTGCTGGAGCATGATCTGTTCTACGAGGGCGGTATCGCGGCCTTCGTCAAATATCTCGACCGCAACAAGCAGGCGCTGGTTGCCGATCCGATCTCGGTCAGCGCGGAGAAGGACGGCATCGGCATCGACGTCGCTCTCGAATGGAACGACAGCTATTACGAGAACGTCCTGTGCTTCACCAACAACATCCCGCAGCGTGACGGCGGCACCCACCTCGCCGCCTTCCGCGCGGCGCTGACCCGCACGCTCAACAATTACGCCAGCGCCAGCGGGCTGATGAAGAAGGAAAAGGTCAGCCTCTCGGGCGAGGACATGCGCGAAGGCCTGACCGCGATCGTCTCGGTCAAGCTGCCCGATCCCAAGTTCGGATCGCAGACCAAGGACAAGCTGGTCAGCTCCGAAGTCCGCCAGCCGCTCGAATCGCTGATGGGCGAGAAGATGACCGAGTGGCTCGAGGAAAATCCCAATGACGCCAAGGCGATCATCCAGAAGGTGATCGACGCAGCCGCCGCGCGCGAAGCGGCTCGCCGTGCCCGCGAGATGAGCCGCAAGGGCGCGATGAGTATTGCCAGCCTGCCCGGCAAGCTCGCCGATTGCCAGGATCGCAATCCGGCGAATTGCGAACTCTTCCTGGTCGAGGGCGATTCCGCCGGCGGCTCCGCCAAGCAGGGCCGCGACCGCAAGACGCAGGCGATCCTGCCGCTGAAGGGCAAGATCCTGAATGTGGAGCGCGCGCGCTTCGACCGGATCATCAGCTCCAAGGAAGTCGGCACGCTGATCCAGGCGATGGGCACCGGCCTGCGCGACGAATTCAACTTGGAAAAGCTGCGTTATCACAAGATCGTGATCATGACCGACGCCGACGTCGACGGCGCGCATATCCGCACGCTGCTGCTCACCTTCTTCCACCGCCAGATGCCGGAGATCATCAAGGCCGGACACCTCTTCATCGCCCAGCCGCCGCTCTACAAGGTGACGCGCGGCAAGAGCGAAGTCTATCTGAAGGACCAGGCCGCCTACGACCGTTACCTGATCGATCAGGGGCTGTCGGGCCATTACCTCGAAACCAAAGAGGGCTCTATCCCCGCGACCGGCATGAACCAGCTGGTCGAACACGGTCTGAGGATGCGGAACCTGCTCGGCTTCGTGCCGCGCAAATACAAGACCGATCTGGTCGAGGCGATGGCGCTGACCGGCGCGCTCGATCCCGAAGGCGACCGCCAGGCGGGCCTCGACCGCGCGGCGGTGCATCTCCAGATGGGCGATCCGGAAGCCAAATGGTCGGCCGAGACCGGCGATGATGGCAAGGTACGCCTCTTCCGCCTGTGGCGCGGCGTGACCGACGTGCACGAAATCGACCCAGCCTTCATGGACAGCGCCGAAGCGCGCAAGCTCCACCGCGTCGCTGGCGAACATGCCGAGGTCTACGGCGCGCCCGTGCGGCTGGTGAAAGGCGACAGCGAGGAAGCCGAACCGGTCGATCCCGACAGCGCCGACGAGACCGGTGCCGATGCGCTTGCCTTCGCCGACGACAGCGCGATCACCCTGCCCACGCAGCTGCTCGAGGCGGTGATGGCCGCAGGGCGCAAGGGACAGAAGATCCAGCGCTACAAGGGTCTCGGCGAAATGAATGCCGAGCAGCTTTGGGAAACTACCCTCGACCCCGACAATCGCGCGCTGCTGCAGGTGAAGGTCGAGGATGCAGACGTGACCGACGAGATCTTCACCCGCCTGATGGGCGATGTGGTCGAACCGCGGCGCGAATTCATTCAGTCGAACGCACTCAACGTCGCCAATCTCGACGTTTAAAGAGCGGGGCTGACCGGCGATGCGCGAGATCGTGGGGCTGGAGCGGGGCGGCTTCCTGCTGTTCCTTGCGCTGGTGACGCTTGCGCTGCTGGTCATCGTCCTGCCGTTCGCGCAGCCGCTGCTATGGGCTGCCTTGGCGGCGATCATGTTCCAGCCGTTGTTCCGCTGGTTTCTCTCGCGCGCGCCGGGGCGGGACAATCAGGCTGCACTGGCGACGCTGCTGGTGATTTTCGTCGCCGTGATCGTGCCGGCCTTCGCAATCGGCAGCGCGGTGGTGAACGAAGCGGCGGGCCTTGTCGTCGCCTTCCAGGAGGGCCACATCAATGTGGCCGAC
This sequence comes from Erythrobacter sp., assembly GCA_029937545.1. Taxonomy (GTDB): domain Bacteria; phylum Pseudomonadota; class Alphaproteobacteria; order Sphingomonadales; family Sphingomonadaceae; genus Qipengyuania. The sequence continues at coordinate 26,643 of JAPYPR010000001.1, forward strand.
TGGTTCGAACAGGTGTTCGCGGCGCTGCCTCCCAACATCCAGGAATCGCTCGATGCGTCGGGCTGGGGCGATCTCTCCGACCTGCAGCGGCGCGCGCAGGAATTCCTGCAAGCCAGCCTCGGACTGATCGCGCAGCAGGCGATCGCGATCGGCGGCAGCGTGTTCGGCTTCGTGCTCGCCTTCGGTATAGCCCTCTACGTCAGCTACTTCCTTCTGCGCGACGGGCGCAAGATCGGCGAGATGGTGCTCGCTTCTCTGCCCTTCGAGCGCAGCATTGCGGATCGGCTTGCCGAGCGTTTCCTCGGCATCGTGCGGGCCACGATGAAGGGGTCGGTCGTGGTCGGGCTGGTGCAAGGCGCGCTGGGCGCGATCACCTTCTGGATCGTCGGGATACCTTCAGTCCTGCTGCTCGGCGTCATCATGGCGATCGCCTCGCTCCTGCCCGCCATCGGCCCGGCAATCGTCTGGGTACCCGCCGCGGTCTATTTGCTGGCGACCGGCGCGATCTGGCAGGGCGTGGTCGTGATCATCTCCGGCGTAGCGGTGATCGGCATGATCGACAATGTCCTGCGGCCGATCCTCGTGGGCCGCGATACCGGTATTCCCGACTGGCTGATCCTCGTGACCACGCTGGGCGGGATCGCCCTGCTGGGTCTCTCCGGCATCGTCGTCGGGCCGCTGGTGGCGGGGCTGTTCATTGCCGGCTGGTCGATCCTGCGCGAACAACGCGAGGCCAGCCCCGACACTGCGCTCTAGTAAGCGTCGAAGCCGACCTCCTTCCAGGCAGGAGATGGATGTCGGCGAGCCGCATAAGGTCGCCGATATTCTCTTCCGGCTGGAGATCGTGGAACTGGATATTCCCGAACCCGCGGCCAGCGCTTCCAGCCGCGCGAGGTTAGTCCCCTCGCCCGAAATCACGAGGGCAAGATCGGCGCGGTGCTCGAGCCTGCGCGCCGCCTCGATCACGATCTCGAGACCATGCTTGTTGGCGATATTGCCCGAATAGAGCGCCACCACCTTGTCAGACAGCCCCCATTCCGCCCGCAGCCGACCGCCATCGCCGGTCGCAATCCGATCGGCATGGTTCGCCCAGTTGCGGATTTCGACAATGCGATTGGCATCGACGCTTTTCGCCATGGCAAGCGCATATATGGGTTCGCTGATTGTGGATACGACATCGGCCGCGCGCAGAAGGCGTTCCTCGAAACGAGCAGCGGCGGCCGCTGTCTTGCTGCCTTGCTCGATGAGGCCGGTCGCCAGCGCCGGGCCGACTTCGAAATGCTGATATGCAACCACAGCGGCACTCCGGCGCGGCGCGCCATGCGGCGAGCGACCGGAACCGCGATCATCGATGGCGCCACGGTGAAGACCATGTCCGGCCTGAACTCGCGCCGCGCCGCGCGGGCGGGCGGATAGGCACTGCTGGCAAAGCTCATATGATGCGCCATGCGCCGCTTCCCGGTGGGATTGGACGGCACGTAATGCGGGCACCGCGTGATCGCGACCCCGTTCTCGATGCTGCTCTTCCAGCGCCCCTTGTATGGTTCGTAGACCTTCCATTCGGGAAAGTACGTTTGGCCGACCACGCCCTGCACCTCGTGTCCACGCGCAACCAAATGCCTCGGCAAGGCTGGCGGAATAGGGGCCGATGCCGATCGTTTCGGGACTGTAATTCAGCCCGATGAAGAGAATTCACCGGGCCGGTCCCTGCGTCACGCCGGCCTTATGCTGCGCATCCCGCGGGCATCGCTATCGCGCGCGTGCAGGCCGTCGAACAGCGCGTCGATCAGGGCGGCGAGCTTCGCCTCGGTCAGCCGCTCATCGATCATAGCAATGAGATAGGGCTGGATGTAACAGAGCACCGCCTGGTTGATCAGCGACAGCGCCTGGTTGATCTCAAGCCCAGCGAAATGCCCTTCGGCCTGGGCCTGCGCGATCAGTTCGCACAGATAGTGATCGGCCAGATCGATATAGCTTTGCGCATATTCGAAATAGCGCTCGCCCATTTCTACATAGAGTTTGAAGCTCGCCGGATCGTGTTTGAAATTGTCGCGCAGCAGCAGGAAGCGGCGGGCGAAGAATTCGTACATCTTGCGCCGCGGCGGCAGGTCGGTCGCCATGACCTCGTCCATCACCGCCAGCTTGGGCGCGAACCATTCGCCGGTTACTGCCTCGAGCAGATCGGCCTCTTCGGGAAATACCGTTTTGACCCTTGTGCGGGCGATGTTGAGTTCGGAAGCCAGCTTCGCGCGGTTCACTTCCTCGCCGCGCCTCTCCATGATCGCCATCGCCTTGCGCGCGAAACGCGAGCGCAGTTCTTCGATCTCGTTCTCGCTCACGCGATACGCTCCCGGTTGCTCATGGGGACCATGTAGCGGTTTCGCCGCCCGGTTAAAGCCCGGGACGCGCCCCTCCGCCGGATTTCGACGGCGGCATGGGAATGAAAGCGGAGGTGCGCTTCTTGTACTCCTCATAGCCCGGGCGCGAATGCTTCATGCCCTTCTCGAGCAGCGCCGTGCCCGACCACTTTACCAAGGTGAAGGTGAGGAACAGCGGCCCGACCACGGTGGCTGCCGCGACCCACCATCCGGCAGAGGCTGCGGCGATCCAGATGCCCCACCACACGCAAGCATCGCCGAAATAATCGGGGTGGCGGGTGTAGCGCCACAGGCCGGTGTCCATCACCTCGCCCTCATTCGCCGGATCGGCCTTGAAGCGCGACAGCTGCCAATCGCCGACCCATTCGAAGACGATGCCCAGCAAGTAAAGCGCCAGCCCGACCAGCGTGAGGCCGCTGATCGGGATCGCAGTCGCAGCTTCGAGAATACCGTATTGCGCCGGGCTGCAGACGATGAACAGCAGGATTGCCTGACCGAGGAAGAGCTTGGTGAGCGCCGTGAAGGCGAAGCGGCCCTTCTCCCGATCCTTGCGCAGCATCCGCTCGTAGCGCTTGTCTTCGCCCTCGCGGCGCCGGCGCAAAACCAGATAGATCGACAATCGCAGCCCCCAGATCATCGCCATGCCCATCAGCAGAGTCGCCAGCGGGCCGGGCACTTCGAGCTGCATCCAGCTGGTGAAGGCCATCAGCGCGATGCCGAAACCCCAGAAGCTGTCGATGAAAGAGACATCGTCGATCTGCACCGCCACCACCCACAGAATAAGTGTGACCCCGAGCAGGATGGCGGCATTGGCGATCAGGGCTTCGTGGATCATGCGGCGGTGTCCTTTCCTTCGGCCAGCAAGCGCTGCGCCTGCGCTTCGAGCACCTTGTAACGTCCGTAATCGGGGCGTTTCGTGCAGAACCATGCCGCGATTTTCGAGAGGTCGCTGGCGTAATCGTCGCTCGGTTGGATCGGATCGCTAAAACCCAGCCGGCGATCCTTCCAGCTGACCCAGGTCAGCACGATCGGCACTTTCGCCTCGCGCGCGATGTGCCAGAAGCCCGACTTCCATTCCCCGTCGGAGCTTCGCGTACCTTCTGCCGCAATCACCAGCGCCAGCCGCTCCGCCGCGCGAAATGCATCTGCCACCTGTTCGACGTAGTTCGCGCGCTTGGTCCGGTCCACCGGGACCCCACCCATGTCGAACAGGAAATTGCGCATGAAGCCCTTGAACAGCGTGTGCTTGCCCATGAAGCTGGGCTCGATGCCTTCTTCCGCGGTGGCACCAGTGAAGAACACGAAGTCCCAGTTCGACGTGTGCGGTGCCCCCGCAATGACGAATTTCGGGATCGCGGGAAGGCCGCTTTCGATCTTCCACCCCTGCAGGCGATAGATCGTCCAGATGATGCGCCGCACGATCCGCGACAGGATCGATCGCTTGCGCGGATTTCGTGCGGTCATTCGGTAACTCTCCCCGCTCCGCCTAGCAGGCGAGATGGGGATTGCTAAGGCCGTCTCGAGAATTTCGACGGCGATGTTCAGGTCGATCAGTCGTTCCTGACTGTCATATGGTAGCGCGGCCGTCGCCATCCGTGTCTCGCCTCACGGCATCGGCGTCGCCGTCGAGATCGGTCGCGCGCGTAGTCGAGGCCGTCGTAGTCCCGGTGGTCGTCGGACCGGCCGTGGCAGCGTCGAGACCGCCACCCTCGGCATCGGCAACGAGGTGATCGAAAAGCGCCTCGTAATGCTTCATCGCCTGGCGCATGTCCTCGGTCGACGCGCTACCGGCGTTGTGACGATCGACGATGGCGTGACCTTCGCGATAATGCCGCGCGACGTCGCCGTGGTTGACCGTAAGGTCTTCATAACGGCGGTCGAAGTCGGCCATCGGATAGCCGACGGTCTTCATCATGTTGGCCAGCATCCGATCGGCATGGAGAACGGCTTCGACGGGACTGTCGACGAAGACGGACTTCACATCGCGCCACTCAGTGGCGAAGCGGGTATGCTCGTCCGCGGTCAGGCGTCGGATTTTGAGCGCATTCACGCGCTCCTCGCGCTCCTCGAGCGCCCGCTCGGCCTTGGTGCGGTCGCCGGCATTGTCCAGTGTGCGGTCGTATTCGTCGCCGAAGCGGTCGCGCAGGTGATCGGTCCGGCGTTTGTTGATAGTCATCCAAATGCCGACGGCTATCAGCAGGACGATAATGGCAAAGATTACCAACAGGATGTTCTCATTCACGGAAACTCTCCTCGTTTCCGCCCTAGACCCTCATGCGATAGCTACGCGCCTGCCCGATTGCCGTTCCGCGGCTACATCCGGAAGACGCCGAACTGCGGGCGTTCGGGTATTGGCGCTTCGAGCGTTGCTGCGAACGCGAGGCCCAGCACGTCGCGGGTCTGCACCGGGTCGATCACGCCGTCGTCCCACAGGCGGGCGGTGGCGTAATAGGGATTGCCCTCGTCCTCGTATTTCTGGCGGATCGGGGCCTTGAACTCTTCGGCCTGCTCGTCGGTCCACCTATCCGCGTCGCGGTGGACGGTGGCGAGGACCGATGCCGCCTGCTCTCCGCCCATCACCGAAATGCGCGCATTGGGCCAGGTGAACAGGAAGCGCGGGCTATAGGCGCGGCCGCACATGCCGTAATTGCCCGCGCCGAAGCTGCCGCCGATGACCACGGTGACCTTGGGTACGGTGGCAGTGGCGACGGCGGTCACCAGCTTGGCGCCATGCTTGGCGATGCCTTCCGCCTCGTATTTCCCGCCGACCATGAAGCCGGAGATGTTCTGGAGGAACAGCAGCGGGATGCGCCGCTGCTGCGCCAGCTCGATGAAATGCGCGCCCTTCTGAGCGCTTTCGGAAAACAGCACGCCGTTGTTCGCGAGGATCGCGACCGGGATGCCCCAGATGTGGGCAAAGCCGCAGATCAGCGTGCTGCCATAGTGCTGCTTGAACTCGTGGAATTCGCTGCCGTCGACGAGGCGGGCGATGACCTCATGCACGTCGTAGGGGGCGCGCACATCGTCGGGGACGATGGCGTAGAGGTCCTCGACATCGAACTTGGGCGGGCGCGGATCGCGCAGTTCGACATTCTTTGCCTCGGCATAATTGTCGCCGAGATGGCTGACGATATCGCGCACGATGGTGAGCGCGTGTTCGTCATTCTCGGCGAGATGATCGACCACGCCCGATTTCTTCGCATGGAGGTCGCCGCCGCCAAGGTCCTCGGCGCTGATTTCCTCGCCCGTCGCGGCCTTCACCAGCGGCGGGCCGGCGAGGAAGATCGTGCCCTGGTTGCGCACGATCACCGTCTCGTCCGACATGGCGGGCACATAGGCCCCGCCTGCCGTGCAGCTGCCCATGACGCAGGCAATCTGCGGAATGCCGAGCGCGCTCATGTTCGCCTGGTTGAAGAAGATGCGCCCGAAATGGTCGCGGTCGGGGAACACCTCGGCCTGATGCGGGAGGTTCGCCCCGCCGCTGTCGACGAGATAGATGCACGGCAGCCGGTTTTCCTGCGCGATCTCCTGTGCGCGCAGGTGCTTCTTGACCGTCATCGGGTAATAGGTGCCGCCCTTTACGGTGGCATCGTTGCACACGATCATCACCTGCCGACCCGAGACGCGGCCGATCCCGGCGATCATCCCCGCGCCATTGATCGTATCATCGTACATGCCATTGGCTGCAAGCTGGCCGATCTCGAGGAAAGGACTGCCGGGATCGAGCAACCGCTCCACCCGCTCACGCGGCAAGAGCTTGCCCCGCCCAACATGCCGCTCGCGGCTGCCTTCAGAGCCACCCAGCGCGGCAGCTGCTACGGTCGAGCGCAAGTCGGCGGCGAGCGATTTGTTGTGCTCGAACCGCGCCATGGCATCAGGTGCCTCGCGGTCGAGCGTCGAGGTGAGAACGGGTGCGGTCATATCTTCACCACTGCGGCGGCTTCGAGGAGGCCCCGTTGCCGTCTGTCATCTGTTGAGGAAATTGCGCACTTTGAAGAGCGCTCGTCGGGAAAGATCGAATGAAGCTCGCCAGTGGCTTTAGTTTTCCGCTGACTCGCACCGATCGAGGCCCGAGCAATCCTACGGCTTTCCCAAAACGCTGCCTTACCATCCGTATTGGTTCGGCCAAATCGCTATCATTGCTGATGATGACTGCAACATCGAAGAGCCCATCAAACGCATCCATCAGTAGATGCGTGCCCAGATTAACGTCCGAACCCTTTTCTTCGGTCTTTATTACCCGTCGCGGCTGATATTGGCCAGCGTTCCAGGCCGCCGCATCGGGCATACTCACTTCGTGAGTGAGGAAATGGCCGAAATGGACATCGATTTGAGGAACTGACCGGAGCGCTCGGAAATACGTCTCTTGCCGCTGCGGCTGCGTGGGATCATGAGGGCGCGCGCTTACACGAGCTGAAAAATAACGGACGTGGTCTATCTGGTTCTTGGGTAGCTGATTGACTGCTAGTGCGTGAACATTCAGCCACTTGTATGGCGACCTCTTTAAGCACGAGTAATATAGATTGTACCCGTCGATATAGACTCGAGTACGCATCCGACCCCCTCAAAAAGCAACGGCGGCCACAGGGGCCGCCGTGCGCCACGGCACCGAAGCACCGTGGGTGATATGCGCTCCATTTATTCCAAAAGAATAAGATGTCAAGGTTCGGCAGTTGCTCATCCCGCCGCCCCGATCAGCTCCCGACCGATCAGCATCCGCCTGATCTCGTTCGTCCCCGCGCCGATGTCGAGCAGCTTGGCATCGCGCATGTAGCGTTCGACCGGCCAGTCGAGCGTGTAGCCTGCGCCGCCCAGCGCCTGGACGCTTTCGGCAGCCACGCGGAAGGCGTTCTCGCTCGCCAGCAGGATTGCGCCGGCCGCATCGAAGCGGGTGGTCTTTTCGGCATCGCAGCTCTTGGCGACGGCATAGGTGTAGGCCCGCGCCGATTGCAGCGCGACATACATGTCGGCGACCTTGGCCTGCATCAGCTGGAAGCTGCCGAGCGGCCTGCCGAACTGGGTGCGCTCGCGAAGGTAGGGGATGACCGTGTCGAGGCACGCCTGCATCACGCCGAGCTGAAGTCCGGCGAGCACGACGCGCTCGTAATCGAGGCCGCTCATCAGCACACCGACGCCGCCGTTTTCCGGCCCCATCACATTGGTTTCGGGCACGAAGCAATCGTCGAACACCAGCTCACTGGTGGGCGAGCCGCGCATGCCGACCTTCTCGATCTTCTGGCCGATGGAGAAGCCTTCGAAATCTTTCTCGATCAGGAAGGTCGTGATCCCCCGGCTGCCATCTTCGGGCGATGTCTTGCCGTAGACCACCAGCGTATCGGCATAGGGCGCGTTGGTGATCCAGAACTTGGTGCCGTTGAGCACGTAGCCGCCGTCCACCTTCTCGGCCTTCATCTTCATCGAGACAACATCAGACCCGGCGCTCGCCTCACTCATCGCGAGCGATCCGACGTGTTCGCCGCTGATGAGCTTGGGCAGGTATTTTGCCTTCTGCTCGTCGTTCCCCCAGCGCGCGATCTGGTTGACGCAGAGGTTGGAATGCGCGCCGTAGCTGAGGCCGACAGAGGCGCTCGCCCGGCTGACCTCCTCCACCGCGATGACATGTTCGAGATAGCCGAGGCCGAGGCCGCCGTCGGCCTCCGGCACGGTGATACCATGCAGGCCGAGCTCGCCCATCGCTGGCCAAAGTTCGGCCTTGGGAAACCAGTCCTCGCGATCGACCTTTTCTGCCAGCGGCGCGATCTGCTCGTCGGCGAAGCGGCCGACGCTCTCGCGGATCATCTCGGCGGCTTCGCCCAGCTGGAAGTCGAAATCGGGGGTCGCGCGCATGGTCTCTCCTCATGATCCGCGAGATTGGGGGCTCGCGTAATATCGTTGCGCGCGCGATAGCGAAACGACGCGCGGCGGGCAAACCGCTTTGCGTGATCGATATGTCGGGCGGTCCCCGGATTCCCTCCGGCTTGTAAATCAACGGGATGAATCTAATAGTGTCGGCCAGCCATGCTTCTCGATACGTCCACATCCTGGCAAACCACCAAAGGCCCGAACCCGGCATTCTGCGGCGAGCAGGACCGCCTGACCGTGATGGTGTCCTATGGCCTCGATGAGCTGGAGAATGACGACGAGCTGCTCCAGATCGTGCAATTCGCCGCGAAATTGTGCAGTGCGCCGATCTCTTTGGTAAGCTTGGTCGAGGAACAGCGCCAGCGCTTTCTCGCCCGCGCCGGGCTGGATGCGACCGAAACGCCCCGCCCGACCAGTTTCTGCGCTCATGCTATGATGGAGCGCGAGCCGATGGTGGTGCCCGATGCGCTGCTGGACCCGCGGTTCGAGCGCAACCCATTGGTGACCGGCGAGCCGAAGATCCGGTTCTACGCCGGTGCGCCGCTCCTGTCCTCGGAGGGCGCGCCTTTGGGTTCGCTCTGCGTCATCGATACCGAACCCCGCGCGGAAGGTCTGACCGATTTCCAGCGCGAGGGCCTCGAAGTGCTCGCGGCATCGGTCATGCGGCGCCTCAACGCACGGCGCGAATATCTGGCGGTGCAGGAGAAGCTCGTGCGCGAAAGCATGCGGCTGCGGCGGATGGCGGAGCATATTCCGGTCCTCGCATGGGCCGCCAAGCCCGATGGATCGATCGAGTTCGGCAACGAGGCGTTCTACGAATATTGCGGCACCGAGGACGTCGGGTCGATCGACTTCGAATCGCTGATCCATGCAGAGCAGAGCGAAGCTGTCGCCGAATTGCGCGCTCTCTCACGCAAGACCGAGGAACGCTGGGAAGCTGAAGCGCGCCTCAAGCGGGCCGACGGTGAATATCGCTGGATGGTCCTGCGCGCATGGCCGATGCGCGATGCAGCGGGGAATGTCGAAACCTGGTTCGGCGCAGGCATCGATATCGACGAGACTCACCGTCTGTCGGAAAGCAACGACCTGCTGGCGCGCGAACTGTCTCACCGCATCAAGAATATCTTCGCGGTCGTGTCCGGCCTGATCGCGATCCGTTCGCGCGGCAAGCCAGAGGTCGAGGGTTTTGCCAAGGAACTCAACGAGGCGATCCGCGCGCTGGGGACTGCGCATGATTACGTCCGCCCCGGCGACGGACGCTCCAGCGACAGCCTGCAGAGCCTGCTGCGCGATCTGCTCAAGCCCTATGGCGACGGTCGGCCCGAGCGTCTGCTGGTCAAGGGCGACGATGTCGAAACCGGTCCGCAGGCGGCAACGCCACTGGCGCTGATCTTCCATGAGCTGGCGACCAATTCCGCCAAATACGGTGCGCTCGCCTGCGAGGATGGGACGATCTGCATCGATATCGCCCATCAGAAAGAAGGGCAGGAAGAACTCCGCGTAACCTGGCACGAAACTATGGAAGCCGTGTCCGATCCACTCGATTCGCAGCGAGAGGGCTTCGGCTCGCGCCTGCTGCGGATGGCAGTCGAAAGCCAGCTTGGCGGGCGGTTCGAACGCACGCTCGTCGATGAGGGGCTGACGGTCGATCTGGTGTTCCCGGTGGACAAGCTGGTCCCGTAAACGCGCAGCTTCCTTCGGGAGCGGCTTTCCCCGGTGGCTCAGCCTGCTAGGGTGCGCGGATCGGCAAGAGGAGAGGCCCCGAATGCGAATGTTAGTCCTTGCGGGAACTGTGCTTCTGGCCGCGGCTTGTAGCAATCCTGATGAAACGCCTTCCGAGGTGGTGGAAAGCGCGCAGGACGAAGACACTGCAGCGGCATCGCAAGACACCTCCTTGCCGGGCGAATTTGCCGAAACGGCCTGGCGGATCACGTCGGAAGACGGCGCGCGCTACACGACCTACCTCGACCGCGACGGCAGCTATCGCGATCTTCGGAACGGGGACTTGTGGCAGGAAGGCCAATGGATGTTCAACGCCACCGGCGACGCGCGGCTGTGCTTTACCCCGGACGAGGAAAACGGCGTCGAAAGATGCTGGAAGCCCGAGAGCATGACCGACGACATGATGGACGCGACGGGGCCGCAAGACCGCCGGATCGAATTGCAGCGCGTCGATTACCGCCTGCCCGATGAATCGGGCACCGAGGACGAGTGATTTCCAAAGACCAAGCTGCGCTGGAGTTCAAGTCTGTCGGCAAGCGGTACGGTGCGGTCAAAGCCGTCCGCGACGTTTCGCTGACCATCGCGCCCCGCCAGTTCGTCGCGCTTGTCGGCGCGTCGGGATCGGGCAAATCGACGCTGCTCAAGACGATCAATCGCCTCGCCGAAGCGGATAGCGGCGAAGTCGTCTACGAAGGCGATCCGGTCGGCAGCCTACCGCTGCCCGCACTGCGCCGCCGGGTCGGATATGTGTTCCAGTCGATCGGCCTTTTCCCCCACATGACCGTGGGCGAGAATATCGCCATCGGCCAGCGGCTTGCGGGCGAGAAGCTGTCGTCTGCGCGGATTGCCGAACTGCTCGAACTGGTCGAGCTCGAAGCCGGGATCGCGACCCGGATGCCCGATGCCCTGTCCGGTGGGCAGCGCCAGCGGGTCGGTGTGGCCCGAGCGCTGGCGGGCGATCCGCACCTGTTGCTGATGGACGAGCCGTTCGGCGCGCTCGATCCGGTCACGCGCGATGCGCTCGGCGGGCGGGTGCGCAAGCTGCATGACGAGCTCGGCCTGACGACCATCATGGTCACGCATGACATGGCCGAGGCGCTGCTCCTGGCCGACCGGGTGCTGGTCATGGACGCCGGTGAAATCGTCGCAGACGAAACCCCGCAATCCTTGCTGGAAGGGCGTGGCGGAGCAGTCGCGCAGGAACTGGCGGCCGTTCCGCGCGCGCAGGCGGACCGGCTGGCGGAGCTTGCGCGGTGAGCGACATCTGGGACGCACTCCTTAACCTCGGCGACCAACTCGCCGCGCATATATTGCTGTCGGCAGCGGCCATCGCGCTCGGAATCGCAGTGGCCTTGCCGCTGGCCGTCTGGGCGAGCCGATCGCCTGCGGTGGCGAGAGCCGCGCTCGGTTTCGCCAGCCTTGTGCAGACCATCCCCGCGCTTGCCTTGCTGGCGCTGTTCTTCCCGATCCTGCTGAGCCTGCGCGCCGTCTTCGGCGATGGCCTGCCGACGCTTGGCTTCCTGCCCGCCCTGCTGGCGCTGTCACTCTATGCGCTGCTCCCGATCCTGCGCAACGCGATCACCGCGCAGGCCAATCTCGACCCCGGCGTGATCGAGGCGGCGGACGGCGTCGGCATGACTTTCGGGCAGCGTTTGCGGCTGGTCGAAGCCCCGCTTTCTGCGCCCTACATCATGGCCGGCATCCGCACGGCGGCGGTCTGGACTATCGGCGCCGCCACCCTGGCGACGACCATCGGGCAGAAGAGCCTCGGCGATCCGATCTTCGCCGGATTGCAGACGCAGAACTGGGTGCTGGTGCTGGCCGGGTGCATCGCGAGTGCAGGGTTGGCGCTCATCGCCGACGGGCTGCTCGGCACCATCGAAAAGGGGCTTAGAACTCGCCGCCGCGCGCTCACTTTCGGCGGGCTGGCAGCCGTCGCGCTGGGTGTAGGCGCTGCGCTATTCGCGCAATTCGGCGGCAGCGACGAGCGGCGCATCGTCATCGGCGCGAAGGGCTTTTCCGAGCAATATATCCTCGCCCGCCTTATCGGGCAGCAGCTCGAGGCGAACGGCTACGCTGTCGACTATCGCGATGGCCTCGGTTCGGCAGTGGCGCATCGGGCCGTCACCACCGGCGCGATCGACGTGCTGGTCGATTACACCGGCACGATCTGGACCAACCAGATGGAGCGCGAGGACAACCCGCCGCGCGACGCGATGCTGGAGGAAATCGTCGAGTGGGAAACCGACACCAGTGGCACGCATGTGCTGGGCCGGCTGGGGTTCGAGAACGCCTATGGCCTGGCCATGCGCGGCGAGCGGGCGGCGGCTCTCGGTATTGAGTCCATTGCCGATCTGGCAGGCGCGGCAGGCGGCATGACGGTGGGAGGAGACCCCGAATTTTTCGAGCGGCCCGAATGGATTGCCGTGCGCAATGCCTACGGATTGGGCTTTGCAGAGCAGCGCAATTTCTCGCCCACCTTCATGTACAATGCTCTGCAATCGGGCGAGGCGGATGTGATCGGAGCCTATACTTCGGACGGGCGCATCGCGGCGGACGGGCTGACGATCCTGGAGGATCCGCAGGGCGCGTTTCCCAATTACGACGCGATCGTGCTGCTGGCCCCCGAAACCGGGAGCGACGCCGCGATTCGCGCCGCGATCGAACCGTTAGTGGGCGCGATCGATGTCGAGGCGATGCGCGAGGCGAACCTTTCGGTCGACCGCGAGGAGGGCAAGCTGACGTTCGAGGAAGCGGCCCGGCGGCTCGCGGAACGGATCGGCCTTTAGCTGGCCTTGCGCCAGGTCTGGGCCTGGCAAAACGGCCCGAGGCAGCCCTTCACGGTCAGCTGGTTCGAGCCTTTGCGCTGCAGGATCGAGCGATAGGTCTTCCCGCTCTTGGGATCGTAGATCGTGCCGCGCCATTCGTCGCCATCTTCGACGAAGCCGGTCAGCACCGGCATGCCGAGCAGCTTGCGGCTGCGCTTGGAGGCATCCTTGTTGTTGACGTCGCGCTGGTCGAGACCTTGCGGCGGGGCAACCAGGAACTTCGAGATTTGCCCGCACAGCTTTACGCCGCAGGGCGCGATGGTGATTACGGCGTCCTTCTCTTCGGTTATCCAGCGACCCTGAACCGGATCCGCAGCCACCGCGGGCGATGCCAGCAGCAGTGCGGCAAGCGATGCGACCATTATTCTCATGTCTTGTCCTTTCGCCTCTCGCCTTCGGCAAATCCGGCCCCGCGCGGCCAATCGCGCGGCGTGAGGGCCAGCACCTTGAACAGTTCGCCCATGGCCGTCGGCTGAACGAGCCGGTCGTGCGCTGCCGCAATGTCTTTCGCTCGATCGGGCGAAGCGTTTGCAAGCGCCTGTGCCCGCAGGCCGATCCCCATGGCGCTTAGCCATTCGCCCTGCGTCGCCGTGGCAGTGGCGAGTCCGGCGCGCCTGGCGACCTCCAGCAGCATGGCGAAATCGACATGCGCGGTGAGGTCCATTTCGCCGGGACCGTCGAATACGCCGACCTTCTCATGCGTTTTGACCGCTTGCAGGGTCGAGCCGGACCGCGGGGCGAGATGCCCGTAGTCGACGAACAGCGCCGCGCCGCCTTGCCGCTCCAGCCGTTCGGCCAGCGCATCGACCAAGGCCGCCGCCGCAGGACAGGTCTCGATCACCGTGCCCGGTTCCGCCGCCCGCTGCTCTGCCGGCACCGCATCGTCCATCGGGCTCGGCCCGGCGGCGAAGACGAAGCCGCCCTCCTCGTCCAGCGCCACCATCCGCTCGCGCCAGCCCCTTGTCGTCATCACCAGTTGGCGCACCGGGAGCGCGTCGAGAAATTCGTTCGCCGCCAGCAGGATCGGGCGGTCTTCGGGCAGGCTGTCGATCGTATCGTGGAACTGCGCGCCTGCCAGCGCGCCGGACTGGACCGCGCGCAAGGTTTTTGAGCCTTCGACCAGATGCACCTCGGGCCGCAGACCCTGGCTCGCCATAGCGCGCAGCGCATCGCTCGCCAGCGTGCCCCGCCCTGGCCCTAGCTCGACATAGATCGCGTTTGCCGACTCGCCCGCGCGGGTCCAGATATCGGCCAACCACAGCCCGATCATCTCGCCGAACATCTGGCTGATCTCCGGTGCAGTGGTGAAATCGCCTGCTGCGCCCAGCGGATCGCGGCTGGTGTAATAGCGCGCATTGCTTTCGCCCATGTAGCGCGCCACCGGCATCGGCCCGTGCCGCTCGATCAAGCGGCGAAAACTGGTCGCCAGATCGCCGGGTGCGCCTTCGCTCATGCGGTTGCCGGCTTGCCCGCTTTCGCGCCGCCGATCGCCGGGCGCGCCAGCGCAAAGGCCAGCACGCCGAGGCCCACCGCGATCATCGGCAGGCTCAGCCATTGACCGCGCGACAGGCCGGTTTCGACCACCACATTGGCGAGATGCGCATCGGGCTCGCGGAAGAATTCGTTGACGAAACGCCCGACGCCCATGCCGACGGTGAACAGGCCGACCAGCAGGCCCGGGCGGTAGCGGGCGCGGGTTTTCCAGAACAGGACGATCAGGATCACGCCGAGCAGCAGCCCTTCCAGCCCTGCCTGGAACAGCTGGCTGGGATAGCGCGGCAATTGCAGCGGATCGCTCGGGAAGATCATCGCGAAGGGGAAATCGCCTTCCACCGGACGGCCGTAAAGCTCGCCGTTCACGAAGTTCGCCAGCCGCCCCAGCATGTAGGCGAGCGGGACGTTCACCGCGATATAGTCGCAAATGCGCAGCCAGTTGAGGTGCCCGCGCCAGGCCACCCAGCTGATTGCCACCAGCACGCCGATGACCCCGCCGTGAAAGCTCATCCCGCCTTCCCACAGCTTGAACATGTCCACCGTCCCGAACAGTTCGGGGCGGTAGAAAGCGACATAGCCGAGCCGCCCGCCGAGGATCACACCGAGCGTGCAGTAAAAGAACAGATCGTCCGCATGGCGCTGGGCCATCGGGCTGCCCGGCGCCTTGATCATCTTCGACAGGTGCCAGTAGCCGAGCAGGATGCCGAGCAGATAGGCCAGCGAATAGAAGCGCAGCTGGAAGGCGCCGATCTCGAACAGGTAGGGCCGCAGCCCCAGATCCTGCCAGTAGATCGGGTCGGTAGCGCCGCTCGCGGCGAGTAGTGACAGCAAGGGCTTATCCTCTTAGAGACATGTGCAAGGCCGTATCCGACGACCCGTCGGCGGCGGCTTTTGGCATAGCAGGAGTTTTGGGGAAAGCCTGCGTCGAGCCGCAATTTCTGCGCGAGCCTCGAATCGGGGCCGTGCGTCGTTTTGAGAGAGGATCTTGACCACCATGCCCACCGAACTCGACAAGGACATCGACCGCATTACCGACGCCGTGACCGCGCCGGGCCAGATGTTCGAACTGACCGAGGCGACGCGCCGCGGTGTTACCGTGCCGGCATTCAAGAACGCGCCCCCCAGCCTTGCGCATTTCTTCGCCCATTTCTGCAACGAGAAGAAGGACGAGACCTTCCTCGTCGATGGCGACATGCGCATGACCTTCGGCGAGGTCTGGCACGCTGCCAGCCATGTCGCGCATGGCCTCGCGACCGCGCATGGCATCGAGAAGGGCGACCGCGTGGGCCTCGCGGCGCGCAATTCGGTCAACTGGATCGTAGCCTACATGGGAATCCTGATGTCGGGCGGTTGCGCCACGCTGCTCAACGGCTGGTGGGCGGGCGAGGAACTCGCCTACGGAATCGACCTGTGCGAATGCAAGCTGGTGCTGGCCGATGCGCAGCGCGCCGCGCGCCTCGAAGGGGTCGACCACCCGGCCAAGGTCGTCGTTTTCGATCATGGCAAGCCGAGCGAGGGCCTTGCCCCGATCTGGGCGGCAGGCGATACGGCGATGAAGATGCTGGGCGAGATCGGTCCTGACGATCTCGCGACCATTCTCTATACTTCCGGCTCCACCGGACGCCCCAAGGGTGCCTACTCCGATCACCTCGGCGTCGTCTCGGGCACGATGAACTATGTCTGCCAGACGGCGATGATCCTCCAGCTGTTGACCGAGCGGGGCGAGGCCCCGACCGTGCAGCCGAGTGCGCTGGTCGCCGTGCCGCTGTTCCACGTGACGGGCGAAGTGCCGCTGTTCCTCCAGAGCTTCGCCATGGGCCGCAAGCTGGTGCTGATGCCGAAGTGGGATGCGGGCGAGGCATTGCGCCTGCTCGAAGAGGAGAAGATCACCTATTTCGTCGGCGTGCCGTTGATGAGCTACGAGATCGCCACGCATCCCGAGCGCGAGAAATACGACCTCTCGCAGTGCAAGACCTTTGCCGCCGGCGGCGCAGCGCGTCCGGTGGAGCATGTGAAGAAGATCAAGTCCGCTTTCGAGGACGGCTACCCGGTGCTCGGCTACGGTCTCACCGAAACCAATGGGGTCGGCGCAGGCAACCTCAACGAGAACTATCTGGCCAAGCCCAACAGCACCGGCACGCCTTCCCGTCCACTGGTCGAAATGGCCATCCTCGACGATGACGGCAACCACCTGCCGCAGGGCGAAGTGGGCGAAGTCTCGATCCGTTCGGTCTGCAATTTCCTCGGCTACTGGCGCAACGAGGAAGCAACCAAGGCCGCATTCAGCGAGGATGCCTTCTTCCGGACCGGCGACCTCGGCTACATGGACGAGGACGATTACCTCTTCATCGTCGATCGCAAGAAGGACATCATCATTCGCGGCGGCGAAAACATCTCCTGCATCGAGGTGGAGGAGGCGATCTATGCACATCCGGCAGTGGCCGAATGCTCCGTCTTCGGCCTGCCGGACGAGCGCTTCGGCGAAATCCCGGCAGCGGTTTATCTGACGCACGAGGGCAAGGAACTTTCCTCCGACGATCTGCAGGGTTTCCTGCGCGAGCATATCGCCGCCTTCAAGGTGCCGAGCGTTCTGTGGCAGGCTGAAGAGCAGCTGCCGCGGCTCGGCACGCAGAAGGTCGACAAGCGAACCGTCAAGGCCACCTACGCGAGCGATTACGAGGCCGCTTGAGCACTTTCCGCATTCCCCGCCAGCGCGCGATCTTCGACCGGCGCGATATCGCCGCGCGGATCGACGCGCTGGTGGAGGAGCATGGCGAGAACGCACGGCCACATATCGTCGAGCTGCTCAAGGAGGCGCTGGAGAAGGGTCGCGCCGAACTCGCGCGGCGGCTGGAAGAGAAGCATTCTGCCGGGCATGAATGCGCGGGCGGGCATTCCTTCCTGATCGACCAGCTGCTGCGCGTAATTCACGATCACGCCACGACCCATCTCTACCCCAGCGCCAATCGCTCGCAGGCCGAGCGGCTGACGATCATGGCCGTCGGCGGCTACGGCCGCTCCGAAATGGCGCCGCATTCGGATGTCGACATCGCCTTCCTCGTCGGCGGCAAGAAGACCGCCTGGTGCGAGCAGGTGGTCGAGGCGATGCTATACCTGATGTGGGATCTCGGCCTGAAAGTCGGCCATTCGACCCGCACGCTGGACGAGGCCATGCGCCTCTCCAAGAATGACCTCACCATCCGCACCGCCCTGCTCGAAGGCCGCTATGTCTGGGGCGACCAGGCACTCTACGACGAAGGCTCTCGCCGCTACACGTCGGAAGTCGTGCGCGGCAACGAGCGCACCTTCGTCACCGAGAAGCTGGCCGAGCGCAACGCGCGGCACAAGCGCATGGGCGACAGCCGCTATGTCGTCGAACCCAATGTGAAGGACGGCAAGGGGGGCCTGCGCGACCTTCACACGCTCTACTGGATCGGCAAGTTCATCCACCGCGTGCGCGCGGCGGCAGAGCTGGTCGATGTCGGCCTGTTCACGCAGGCAGAGTACCGCAGCTTCCGCCGGGCGGAGAACTTCCTCCTCGCCGTGCGCTGCCACTTGCATGTCCTCACCGGCCGCGCCGAGGACCGGCTGACTTTCGACATGCAGCGCCAGATTGCCGAGCGGATGAATTTCGCCGAGCGGCCGGGCAAGAGCTCGGTCGAACGGTTCATGCAGCTCTACTTCCTGCACGCGAAGCGGGTCGGCTCGCTCACCGGCGTATTCCTCGCGCATATCGACGAGCAGTTCGAAGCTAAGAGCGCCCGCTCCGGCTTCTTCGCGGGCTGGAAGCAGAAGGCGCGCACCGTGAAAGGCTACCGGGTGTTCGGCGGCAAGATCGCCACGCCCTCGGACGACTGGTTCCGCAAGGATCCCGTACGCCTGATCGAGATCTTCCGGATCGCCGAGGAGCAACAGCTCGAGGTCCATCCCGAAACCATGCGCCAGGCGGACCGCGACAGCGGGTTGATCGACAAGGCGGTACGCAATGACGAGCGCGCAAACGCGTCGTTCCTTGACCTGCTGTGCGGCCGCAACGATCCCGAAACGGTCCTGCGCTGGATGAACGAGACCGGCGTGTTCGGGAAATTCGTGCCCGATTTCGGCAAGGTCAACGCGCAGATGCAGTTCGACATGTACCACCACTATACGGTGGACGAGCATACCATCCGCGCGATCGGCCTGCTCAACAAGATCGAGAAGGGCGAACTGGCCGACGATCACCCGCGCGCCACGCGACTGATCCACAAGGTGATTTCGCGCCGCGTGGCTTACGTAGCGGCACTGCTGCACGATATCGCCAAGGGGCGCGGCGGCGATCATTCGGAACTTGGCGCGGATGTCGCGCACGAGCTGTGTCCGCGCTTCGGCCTCTCCGACAGCGAGACCGAGCTGGTCGCCTGGCTCGTGCTGCATCATCTGCTGATGAGCCACACGGCGCAGAAGCGCGACCTCACCGACCCGAAGACGATCGAAGATTTCGTCGGCAAGGTGCAGAGCCAGGAGCGGCTGCGGCATCTCGCGATCCTGACCGCGGTCGACATCCGCGCCGTCGGTCCGGGCACGTGGAACAGCTGGAAGGGCCAGCTGCTCGGCGAGCTTTACGACACGGCGAGCGAGCGCCTGCGCCTCGGCCACATGCGCGAGGGGCGCGAACGAAAGATCGCGGCGAAGAAGGCCGAAGTGGCGGACCTGCTTGGCGGCAAGTCCGATCTGGTCGAAAGCGTAGGCGGAGCGATGGGCGACCCCTACTGGATCGCCGAACCGGTCGATATCATCGCCCTCAACCTGGTACATTATGCCGCCGCGCGCGAGCAGAAGCACGACCTTTCGATCCATTGCGAGTTCTACGAAGAGCGCGGCGCGACGCTGGTGACCGTGATCGCCGCCGACCACCCGGGCCTGTTCTACCGCATCGCGGGCGGCATCCACCTTGCCGGCGGCAACATCATCGATGCGCGCATTCACACCACCCGGCAGGGCTGGGCAATCGACAATTTCCTGGTGCAAGACCCCCACGGCGGCGCCTTCGCGGAGGCAGGCCAGCTCGAGCGGCTGAAGACAAGCATCGAGGATGCGCTGGCCAACCGCGTCGATCTCGCCCCGCGCCTCGCGCAGCGCCCTCTGGCGCACAGCCGCGCACGTGCCTTCGACGTGTCCCCGCGCGTCCTGTTCGACAACAAGGCCTCCAATCGCTTCACCGTTATCGAAGTGAACGCGCGGGACCGCCCGGCGCTGCTCAACCGCCTCGCACGGGTGCTTTTCGAAAGCCGCCTCGTGGTGCACTCTGCCCATGTGACGAACTACGGCGAACGGGCGGCGGACACCTTCTACATCACCGACCTCACTGGCCACAAGCTGGAGCAAGGCGAGCGGATGAACCGTATCGAAGCCAGGCTGATCGAAGCCGCCAGCGATGCGACGCAGGACCGGCTGGAGAACGCCTGAGGCAGGCTCAGCCGCGCTTTCCGAACAGCGCCGTCCCCACCCGAACATGCGTTGCGCCCAGCTTGACGGCAGTCTCGTAATCGCCGCTCATGCCCATGCTGCGGCCCTCCAGTCCGTGGTCGCGCGCCAGCTTGTCCAGCAAAGCGAAGAAGGGAGTCGGTTCGATCTCGAATGGCGGGATGCACATCAGGCCGGCTACCGGGATGTCCGCCTCGCGCGCCTGGTCGAGCAGCGCGGGCAGTTCGGCGATCGGGCAGCCGCCTTTCTGCTCTTCCTCGCCGACGTCGACCTGCACGAAGCACGGCACGCGTCGGCCCGTCTTGTCCATCGCCTTGCCCAGCGCCTTCACAAGGCTCGGGCGGTCGAGCGAGTGGATCGCGTCGAACAGCGCCACGGCATCTTCCGCCTTGTTCGATTGCAGCTGGCCGATGAGGTGCAGTTGCACCGCCGGATATTCTTCGCGCAGCACGGGCCATTTTGCCTGCGCCTCCTGCACGCGGTTCTCGCCGAAATGGCGCTGGCCTTCGATCAGCAGCGGCTGGATCGCGTCTGCCGGATGGGTCTTGCTGACCGCGACCAGCGTTACCTCGCCCGGATCGCGGCGGGCGATCTTGCATGCCTGCGCGATATTCGCCTGAACCTGCTGGAGCGGAGTGTCTGCCTTTTCCATGGGCATGCGCTATAGCGGACGCCGCATGAATGGACAGGCCCTCCCGCTGATCTGGCTGCTCTCGGACGCCCGCAACGATACCGGGCTGGAGGCGGGTTTGCGCGCATTGCCGAAGGGGTCGGGTTTCGTGTTCCGGCATTATCATCTCGATCCGGCGGAGCGGCGGAGGCGGTTCGACGAGCTGGCCGCAGTCGCGCGCGAAGGCGGCCATGTGGTCGTGCTGTCGGGCGACGGGGACTGGGGCGCCGATGGCCACTACGGACCAACGGAATGCCTCGGCGGCGGGCTGCGTCTGGCAACCGCGCATGATGGCGAGGAGATCGAGGCCGCCCTCAAAGCGAAAGCGGACGGCATATTCCTCTCGCCCGTTTTCCCGACGGCGTCGCACCCCGGCGGCGCGAGGCTCGGCGCGATGGGATTTTCCGTGCTGGCCCAGCAGTCGCCCGTGCCGGTGATCGCGCTCGGAGGAATGAATGCAGAGCGGGCGCGCGAACTGAACTGGCCTCGCTGGGGAGCCATCGACGGCCTTTCGTAACCCCTTTCGTCACCCCTGCGAGGGAAAGGTGTGTTGCTGAGAAAATACACCCGCTCGACGAACTCCGCTTGACCTCGGACTCGCCGAGGATTCATACTGCCCGCTCCCGACGACACAGAGGCGAGATACATGGCCACGCGCGCTGGCGCAGCACCCGACTGGCGGGCGGCATTCCGCCGCTCCTTCCGCCGCGCCACGCATATGGCGGGGGCGGGTTTGCTGTTTGCGCTGCTGCTGTTCCTGACGCTGTCGCTGGCCAGTTACACCCAAACCGATCCAAGCCCCTCCACTGCCGCCGACGGCATCGATATCGGCAACTGGATGGGCCTCTCCGGAGCCTGGGCTGCCGAACGCGCGCTCAATTTTTTCGGGATCACCGCCGCGCTGCTGCTGCCGCTACTCTATATCTCTGCGCGCCGTTTGTGGACCGGCGTGGAAGACGATGACGAACAGGAGACGCCCGGCCGCTGGTGGGGGCCCTTCGTCATGCTGCTGGCCGCGATGGTGCTGCTCGGCACCGTGCTTGCCTTGCTATTCGATCCTGCGACGGGCAGCTTGCCCGCAGGGCTAGGTGGCCTGTTCGGCCAGCTGGGCGGTCTGGGGATCGAGGCCGTGGCCGGGCGCTTTGGCGAGGCCGCATCGGGTTGGATCGTCCTTGCGCTGGCGCTGGTCGCGCTGGCGGGCGGCATCGCGCTCGTCACGCGCGTCTTCGCCATCGACTGGGCGCAGTTCCTGACGCTGCCCGATTTCGTCAAGCGCCGCCCAGCGCTTGTCGATGCGGACCTGCCGCTGATCCCCAAGCGCCAGAAGCGTGCCAAACCCGCAGCCGACGACGCCGGGGACGAGGCCGAGCCGGTCGAGTTCCGCGAACCGCGCCGCGCACCCGAGATCGCCGATCCCGCGCCCATGCCCGCCCAGCCGAAACCGGCCAAGGCCAGGCAGCGTGACATGTTCGCCAATTACCAGCTGCCGACGCTGGAGCTGCTCGACGATCCGCCGGAGAATTCCGCGCCGAAGCTCGACAAGATGGCGTTGGAGCGCAACGCGCGCTTGCTCGAGAACGTGCTCGACGATTTCAACGTGAAGGGCGAGATCACCGCCGTGCGCGCCGGGCCGGTGGTGACCATGTACGAGCTGGAGCCTGCCCCCGGCATCAAGGCCAGCCGGGTGGTCGGCCTCGCCGAAGACATCGCACGCAACATGAGTGCTATCAGCGCCCGCGTATCGCCCATTCCCGGCAAGACCGTGATCGGTATCGAACTGCCCAATGCGGACCGCCAGATGGTCAGCTACAAACAGCTCGCCAGCAGCGGGGCCTTCGTCGATCATTCGGGCAGCCTGCCGATGATCCTGGGCAAGGACATCGCAGGCGAACCTATCGTCGCCGACCTTGCCGCCATGCCCCACCTGCTCGTCGCAGGCACTACCGGCAGTGGTAAATCGGTAGGCCTCAATGCCATTTTGCTGTCGCTGCTCTATCGCTTCACGCCCGACGAATGCCGCCTGATCCTGATCGATCCGAAGGTGCTCGAGCTCAAGACCTACGACGACATTCCCCACCTCCTCAGCCCCGTGGTGACCGAGCCGCACAAGTCCGTGCGCGCCCTGAAATGGGCGGTCGAGGAGATGGAGAAGCGCTATCGCATGATGTCGAGCGTGAACTCGCGCAATATCGCGGGCTTCAACGAGAAGGTGAAGAAGGCATCCGAGAAGGGCAAACCGCTCGGCCGCCGCGTGCAGACCGGCTTCGATCCGGAGACCGGCGAGGAAATCTACGAGGAAGAGCAGCTCGATTACGAACCGCTGCCGCTGATCGTGCTGATTGTCGATGAGCTGGCCGACCTCATGGTCACCGTCGGCAAGGAAATCGAGGTGCTGATCCAGCGCCTCAGCCAGAAGAGCCGCGCGGCCGGCATCCACCTCATCATGGCGACGCAGCGCCCCTCGGTCGACGTCATCACCGGCGTCATCAAGGCCAACCTGCCGACCCGCATCAGCTTCAAGGTGACCAGCCGCATCGACAGCCGCACCATCCTGGGCGAACAGGGGGCGGAGCAGCTGCTGGGCAAGGGCGACATGCTCTACAAACCCAACACCGGCGCCATGCTGCGCGTGCACGGCCCCTTCGTGTCCGACGAGGAGGTCGAGAAAGTCGCCGACCACTGGCGCGAACAGGGCAAACCCGATTACGTCGATGCCGTCACCGAAGAGCCGGAAGACGGCGGTTACAGCTTCGAGGACGAGTTCACTGCATCCGACGATCCGGACGAGCGCAAATATCGCCAGGCCTGCCAGATCGTGATCGAGAACCAGAAGGCCAGCGGATCGTGGCTCCAGCGCCAGATGGGCGTGGGCTACAACACCGCGGCCAAGTGGATCGAACGGATGGAAAGCGAGGGCCTCGTCGGCCCGGCCAACCACGTCGGCCGCCGCGAAATCTTCCGCGACCAGGACGGCAATCCGATCTGAGGCCGAAGCTTTTTATCAGTTCGTGGAATTGGCGGCGTGATTGTCATCTCTAACTAACAAGAGAGAAACCACCTTACATGACCGACACACCCACTTTTCGTATCGTGGACATTGTCAAAGGCGGACTGTTTGCGCGTATTGTCCGCGTAGAGGTCGTCACTCCGGGCGTGCGCCGCAATGTCGAATTCAACGGCGCGTTCCCCAATCCGAACTGGACCACTACCGAGGACCGCTGGCTGCGCGAAGGAGACATCTTCGAAGGCCGGATCGAAGGGAGATTCGAGCTGGGCGATATCGTGCCGATGTCTCGCCTCTCGATGTTCACGGAAAGAGGCGACTAAACGACCAACAATCGGTTCGCATCGGTCGCCCCGCCAGTCGAAAATTGAAGCGCGACACGCGCGCCTCGTCCTTCTACATCGTCGCGCACGCCGTCCGTAGATGGCACCGCACGTAGGAGACGATCTGCCATGACCGCGCCGCAAAGCGCCGCTGTGACATCCCCCCAATCGCAATACCGCACGCCGATCGACGCGCTGTGGGGCTATACCGTGGGCTGGTGGCGGAACGATGTGGCCGACGGAATCGAACACGGCAAGGTCTTGCAGAAGATCGCCGCCGAAAGCTCGCTTACGCCGCGCTACATCTTCATGATCTGCATGTCGGCGGGGATCGCGATCCTCGGCCTGCTGTTGTCCTCGCCCGCGGTGGTGATCGGGGCGATGCTGCTGTCTCCGCTGATGGGCCCGATCCTGGGCGCAGGCTTCGCGCTGGCGGAGGGCAAGTTCACTTGGCTGCGCCTTTGCGCCAAGGCGCTTTTCTGGGGCACGCTGGTCGCCATCCTGTTCTGCGCGCTGATCGTCTGGCTCTCGCCCTTGCAGACCGTGACCGAGGAGATCGCCTCGCGCACAAGACCGAGCCTGTTCGACCTCCTCGTCGCGCTCTTCTCCGCCTTGGCGGGCAGCTATGCGATGATCCGCGGGCGCGAGGGGACGATCGTCGGCGTCGCCATCGCCACGGCCCTGATGCCGCCGCTCGCCGTGGTCGGCTTCGGCCTGGCGACCTGGAACTGGACGGTATTCGGCGGGGCGCTGATGCTGTTCGTCACCAACCTGCTGACGATCGCGCTGTCGGCCTTCGTCATGGCCAGATTGTACGGCTTCAAGTCCACGCGATCGAGCCGGCAGGGCATGTTCGAAAGCGTCGGCATCCTCATCACTTTCATCGCGCTCGCCATACCGCTGGGCTTCTCGCTGGTGCAGATCGCCAATGAGAGCAACGGGCAACGGATCGTGCGCAATACGATCGAGGATGCCTTCGATCCGCAGTCCCGCATCGATACGCTGGAGATCGACTGGGACGCCGATCCCGTGCTGATTACAGCTAGCGTGCTCACGCCCGAATTTCGGGCCAACGCCAATACCGATCTCGGGCGCTTGCTGGCGCGTGAACTGGACGACGAAGTTGCGGTCAGGATCGACCAGTTCCGCGTCGGCACCGATCCGGGCGCTGCCGAACAGGCTGCCCTGGCGCAAGCCCGTGCCCGCGAGCAGGCGGAAGCGACCGAACGACAGATTGCCGCGCTTGGCGAGCGGCTGGCGCTGGTGGCCGGAGTCGAGCGCTCCGCCGTGCTGGTCGACCGGGATAATCGCCGCGCCGTGGCGCAGGCCGATGCGCTGGAGGGGCTGACCTTGTCCGGCTATCGCGAACTCGAGCGGCGGCTGGCCGCGCAGGCACCCGGCTGGTCGGTAGAGCTGCGCCCGCCGCTTTTGCCGCTGCCCGACATTACGGTGGGCGAGGACGGACTGGACGCCGACAACGCATTGCGTCTGGCGCTGGTGGGCTGGGCCGCCAGCCGTACCGGCGTGCGGGCCGTGCTGACCGGCGGTGAAGGAGCGATCGATACGGCAGTAGCGGGTCTCGGAGATGATGCCCGTTTCGTCGAGACGCGAGTCTCCGGTGAAGGAAAAACCATCGCAGCCGCATGGTCTGCGCCGGGGTCCGGCGCCGCCCCCTAAGCGACCAACTGTCGTACGCCCCGCTTGGCCGACCTTTGTCCGCGTTCCCTCGAGGGCGGGCTTGCCCGTAGATGGTTGCAGATGTAACGGGCGGCGCAGATAACGGAGTCTTCCCATGCGCATTGGCAGCCCTAAGGAAATCAAGAACCACGAATACCGCGTCGGCCTGACGCCGGAGAGCGCGCGCGAACTGACCGCGCGGGGCCACGAAGTGTGGATCGAGACCGAGGCCGGCTGCGGCATCGACGCGACCGACGCGCAATACGTTGCCGCCGGTGCGAAAATCGTCGACGGGCCGGACCCGATCTTCGCCGAATGCGAGATGGTGGTGAAGGTCAAGGAACCGCAGGCGGTTGAGCGCGCGAAGCTGCGCGAGGACCAGATCCTCTACACCTACCTCCACCTTGCGCCCGATCCGGAGCAGACCAAGGATCTCGTCGCCAGCGGCGTGACGGCTATCGCCTACGAAACGGTCACCGGCCCGCGCGGCCAGCTGCCACTACTCAAGCCGATGAGCCAGGTTGCCGGGCGCATGAGCGTGCAGGCCGGCGCCAGCGCGCTAGAGAAGGCCCATGGCGGCCGCGGCGTGCTGCTCGGCGGCGTACCGGGCGTGATGCCGGGCAAGGTCGTCGTGATCGGCGGCGGCGTGGTCGGCTTCAATGCCGCGCAGATGGCGGTTGGCCTCGGCGCGGACGTGACCATTCTCGACCGCGATCCCGAAGTGCTGGAAAAGGTCGGCACGTTCTTCGAGGCGCGGGCGTCCACCCGGTTCTCCAACCGCGCCAATTTGCTCGATTCGGTCTGCCAGGCGGACCTCGTGATCGGCGCAGTGCTGATCCCCGGCGCCGCAGCGCCCAAGCTGGTCACGCGCGAGATGCTGAAGGACATGCAGAAGGGCGCGGTGCTCGTCGACGTCGCGATCGACCAGGGCGGCTGCTTCGAAACCAGCAAGCCGACCACCCATGCGGACCCGACCTATGTAGTAGACGATATCGTGCACTATTGCGTCGCCAACATGCCCGGTGCCGTCGCGCGTACCAGTACCTATGCGCTTAACAACGTGACCCTGCCGCACGCCCTGCGCATCGCCGATCACGGCTGGAAGGACGCGCTGCGCCGCGATCCGTACCTCGCCGAAGGGCTCAATGTGCACAAGGGCACCGTGACGTATGAAGCCGTGGCGAACGAGCTGGGCTACGAATACTGCACGGTCGCCGATATCCTCGGTTAGGTAAACGGCGCGAGCACGTCCGCGCGCACGCGCGCGAGGCGCCGCGTCGCACGGTCGAGCATCGCCCAGGTCGTCGTCGCGGATACGATATGCTTGCCGGTAGCGTCGCGAAACAAGACGCGGCGAGTGGATTGTGCGCCGCGTGCCGGACCTTCGATCCAGGTCGTCCCGGTCACGCTGTCGCCTTGGGCGATATTACCGCGATAATCGATCTCGTGCCGGGTCACGACCCAGAAATACGCTTCGCGATCCGCAGGCCGCGCGGCCGCCTCCCAATGCGCAGTCGCCATGTCCTGAATCCACTGGACCCACACGGCATTGTTCACATGGCCGAGCTCGTCGATGTGCGCTGGGGACGCGGTGAAGGTCTTTTCGAAAGTCGGGGCCGTCACGTCTCGACGCCCAGTTGCCAGAGCACGAAAGCGACCTCCTCCGCCGCCTCGCGGATGCTTTCGAAGCGGCCCGACTTGCCGCCGTGGCCTGCGCCCATGTTGGTCTTGAGCAACAGCTCATTGTCGTCGGTCTTCAGTTCGCGCAGCTTGGCGACCCATTTGGCCGGCTCCCAATAGGTCACCCGCGGATCGTTGAGGCCGGCGGTCACCAACATCGGCGGGTAATCCTGCGCCACCACCTGGTCGTAGGGGCTGTAGCTCAGGATATAGGCGAAGGCCTGCTTCGACAGGATGGGATTGCCCCATTCGGGCCACTCGCCCGGCGTCAGCGGCAGGCTCTCGTCGAGCATCGTGGCGAGCACGTCGACGAACGGTACATGCGCCACGATCGCACCCCATAGCTGCGGATCGGTGTTCGCGACCACGCCCATCAGCTCGCCGCCTGCCGAGCCGCCGGAGATGCTGATCTTGCCCTCTTCGGTGAAGCCCTTGGTCGCCAGCCCCTTCGCGACATCGACGAAGTCGGTGAAGGTGTTGAGCCGCTCGTTGAGTTTGCCCTGAAGGTACCATTTGCGCCCCAGATCGTCGCCGCCGCGGATATGCGCGATGGCATAGGCGAAGCCGCGATCGATCAGGCTGAGGCGGGTGGTGGAGAAGCCCGGCGGCACCGCGAAGCCGTATGCGCCATAGGCATAAAGATGGAGCGGGCCGGAACCGTCCGGGCGATCCTTGCGCATGACCACGCTGACGGGGATCATCGTCCCGTCGCGCGCCTCGATCTCGACGCGCTCGGTGGTGTAGGCTTCCGGGTCGTAGCCGCTAGGGATTTCCTGCTGCTTGAGCAGTTCGAGCTCGCCGCTTTTGACGTGATAGTCGAACACCGAATCCGGCGTGACCATGCTCTGGTAGGATAGACGCAGCTTGTCCTGATCGTATTCGGGGTTGTTGGTCAGCCCGGCAGTGAAACTCGCCTCGGCAAAGGCGATCGGTTTGACCAGATCGGGCTCGGCGTAAGATCGCAGCTGGATCTGGTCGAGGCCCTTCACGCGCCCCTCGGTGACGAAGAAATCGCGGAACAGGTCGAACCCGTCGAGATAGAATTCGTCCGAGCCCTCGATCAGCGTTTTCCACGCACCGGGCGCGTCGAGCGGCGCGGTGGCGAGGCGGAAGTTGACGTGGTCGTCATTGGTATGGACCCACAAGGTCCCGTCGCGCACGTCGACATCGTATTCGACGCCCTTCATGCGCGGCTTGACGAGGATCGGCTCGGCGGTCGGATCGTCTGCCGGAACCAGCCGCACTTCGCTGGTCTCGTTGTCGCCGGTCGATATGACCACCCAGTCCTCCTGCGCGCTCAGCCCGGCACCGACACGAAAACCCTCGTCCAGCGTCTCGCGATAGAGTTCGACATCCTCCAACAGCGGCGTGCCCAGCACGTGCAGCGTTGCATCGTGCACCCGCCAGTTTGCGTCGGCAAGGCCATAGACCAGCGCCGTGTCGTCCATCACCCAGACAAGACCCGACAGCGTGCCGGGGATTTCGTCGGCCAAGTGCTCGCCCGTCTCGAGGTTCTTGACCCGCGCGGTGAACCGCTCCGAGCCGTTGATGTCGACAGAGTAGGCGAGCAGCTTGCCGTTCTGCGAAACGGAGAAGGTGCCGAGCCGGAAATACTCGTGCCCCTCGGCCAGTTCGTTCTCGTCGAGAATCAGCTGCGCATCGCCACCCCCGACAGGCTTGCGGTAATATTTGCGGTACTCCGCCCCCTCCTCGAATTCCGACCAGTAGAGGAAGTCTCCGCGCCGCTGCGGCACGGTCGAATCGTCCTCCTTGATGCGCGCCTTCATCTCCTTGAACAGCTCGTCGACCAGCGCCTGCTGCGGTTCCATCCGCGCTTCGAACCACGCATTCTCCGCTTCGAGATGCGCGAGAACGTCCTTGTCCCCGACCGTCGGATAGCCGGGATCGCGCAGCCAGGCATAGGGATCGGCGATCGTGATCCCGTGATGCGAATAGGAGAAGTCGCGTTTCTCTGCCCGGGGCGGCTCGGTGGGGCGGCTGGTTGAAATGGGAGAACTCCTTGGCGTCACTACGGGTGGAAAAGGGTGCCGGTGAGGCGTAAGTGGGGCGCATGACCCTGCGCGCCCGACCTAAGATGGGTAGGGGCGCGCCGCAAGCGCCGGTGCGACGATCCGGCCCGACGATACGCAAAGGACCCGCCCATGCTCATGCAGACATACGAAGCCCGCCTCGACGGATTGCGCAAGGAACTGACGAAACGCGGCCTCGACGGCTTCGTGATCCCGATCTCCGACGAGCATATGAGCGAGTACGTCGGCAGCTATGCCCAGCGCCTCAAATGGCTGACCGGTTTCGGCGGCAGCGCGGGCAGTGCCGTGGTGCTGAAGGACCGCGCGGCGATGTTCACCGACGGCCGCTACACCGTGCAGGTGCGCGAGCAGGTCGACGGCAAGCTCTACGATTACGAGGATGTGCCCGCCACCTCGCCGGCGAAATGGATCGCGGAGACTGCACCCGAAGGCGCGACCATCGGTTACGACGCCTGGCTGCACGGCATCGAATGGGCGGAAAGCGCGGAGAAACTGTTCGCCAAGAAAGGCCTCAAGCTCGTTCCGGTGGACGGCAATCCGATCGACGCGATCTGGAACGACCAGCCCGAACCCTCCTCCGCCGAAGCCGCGCCGCATGACGAAAAGCTCGCCGGCCGCTCCAGCGCGGACAAGCGCGCCGAGGTCGCCGACTGGCTGAAGCGCGAGGGCTATGACGCCACCGTCGTCACTGCGCTCGATTCGGTCGCCTGGCTGCTCAACATGCGCGGCAAGGATGTCGACAACACGCCGGTCGCGCTGTCCTATGTGCTTGCTCATGCGGATGGCACGGCAGAGCTGTTCATCGCGCCGGAGAAGGTGACACCCGCGCTGGCGCAGCATCTCGGCAATGCGGTGACCGTGCGCCCGCGCGATCAGTTCGAAGCCTCGCTGGCGGACCTCAAGGGCAAGACCGTCGCCGTCGATACGAACCACGCGGTCGCAGGCATCTTCCATGCGTTGGAAGCAGGCGGCGCGAAGGTCGTGCGCGACGGCGATCCGACGATCATGCCCAAGGCGATCAAGACGCCAGCCGAGCAGCAGGGCCATCGCGGTGCGCAGGCCCGCGACGGGGTCGCAGTCAGCCGCTTCCTGCGCTGGCTCGGCATCGAGGCACCGAAAGGCGGCGTGGACGAGCTTGCCGCCGCCGCCAAGCTGCGCGAATTCCGCGAAGAATGCGGTATCCTGCGCGATGCGAGCTTCGACACGATCAGCGCCGCCGCGGGGCACGCGGCCCTCCCGCACTACAAGGTGGACGAGGACAGCAATATCCCGATCCCGCCCTCCTCGATCTACCTGGTCGATTCGGGCGGCCAGTATGACGACGGCACGACCGACATCACGCGCACGGTATGGATCGGCCCGGGCGAACCGAGCGCCGAGATGATCGAGCGCAACACGCGCGTGCTGAAGGGTCACATCCAGCTGGCGATGCAGTATTTCCCCGACCAGACGACTGGCGGCGCGCTCGACGCGCTGGCACGCATGCATCTGTGGCAGGGCGGGGTCGATTACGGTCACGGGACCGGCCACGGCGTCGGCAGCTACCTCTCTGTCCATGAGGGGCCGCAGCGCATCAGCAAGCCGGGCGGCGCCTTCCCCGGCACCGAGACGCCGCTGAGCGAAGGCATGATCCTCTCCAACGAGCCCGGCTACTACAAGCCCGGCGAATACGGCATCCGCATCGAGAACCTCGTGCTGGTGGTGGAAGCGCCGATCGAGAGCGAAGGCAAATATCTCGGTTTCGAGACGCTGACCTTCGTGCCACTCGACCGGACGCTGGTGGACAAGAACCTGCTTACCGAGGCCGAGATCGGCTGGTGGAACCGCTATCACGAACAGGTGGAGGCGATCCTCGGCCCGCAGATGGACGGCGATGACCGCGCTTGGCTCAAGGATCAGTGCACGCCCTTGTAGGAGTCCTCTTGTTCTTGTAATGTTCTCCGTGAAGCGAAAGCGGTCGCGAGTCGCTCACAGAGGAGAAATGCCATGATCGGTTACGTTACGCTGGGAAGCCAGGACCTCGAACGCTCGGCCAAATTCTACGACCCGATCGCCGCCGAAATGGGCGTCGGGCGAATGATGGAATTCCCGACCTTCATTGCGTGGGGCGATGCGAATGGCGCGCCCGGCATTGCGGCGACCAAGCCATACGACGGCAATGCGCCGAGCGTCGGCAACGGCGTGATGGTGGCGCTGGAATGCAAGGACCGTGACCAGGTGAAGCGCCTCCACGAACTCGCGCTGGCCAATGGCGGCACCGACGAGGGCGAACCCGGCCCGCGCGGAGAGCCGGACGAGAACGGCATGGTCTTCTACGCCGCCTATTTCCGCGATCCGGACGGTAACAAGCTCAACGCCTTCCTGATGGACCAAGCTTGAGGGGGAGGGCCGAATGAGCAAGGAGGCGCGCCGACTGGCCGAGAGCTTCGTGCATCTCGGCCTCGGCGCGACTGCCGTACCGCAGCCGCCCCTCGAGGGCGGGATGGAGTGGTACGAAGGCTACGGCCAGCGCCACGGCGCGGACGGGCGCGAAGGGCGGCTGGTCAGCCAGTATACATTCACCGAAGACTGGGACAGCTGGGAGCTGCACCCCGTCGGCGACGAAGTGGTGATCTGCACTGCGGGGCGGATCGTGCTGACGCAGGAATTTCCCGACGGGCGACAGGAACAGGTCACGCTGGAGGCGGGAGAATATGCGATCAACGCACCCGGCGTCTGGCACACTGCCGACCTCGAGGGGAGCGCCACGGCGATCTTCATCGCCGCCGGCGAAGGCACGCAGCACCGCCCGCGCTGAGCGCCGTCGACGCAGCGCTTTCGCGCGGATTAACGACATCGACCGCCCGATACAATCCGATACAATTCCCCCGCGATCCGGGATATTGCTGCGACATGGTGGGCCTAGAAAGGGCACACGAGCTGCGGCGGACGAACCGGTCTCCCTCCCCCTCCCCCGCCGTCGCAGCTCTCCGATTTGAATCCTTACGGAGATTTGCAATGCGCAAGACCATCCTTTCCCTTTCCGCCGCCGCGCTCGCCCTGACCGGCGGCGTTGCCTACGCCCACAACCACGGCGAACGTGCCCATGCGAATGGCGACGGCGTCATCACCCTCGCCGAAATGCAGGCCAGATCGGCAGAGCGCTTCGCCCGCATGGACGCCAATTCCGACGGCGTGCTGAACGCCGCCGACCGCCAGGCCAGGATGGCCGAACGGTTCGCCCGCATCGACGCCGACAATGACGGCGAAGTCACGCAGGCCGAAATGCAGGCTGCCCACGAGGCTCGCCGCGCCAAGCGGGCCGAACGTATGGCCGAGCGCGGAATCGAGCGCAGCGAGCGTACGAACCGCCGTGGCGGCAATCGGGCCGAACGCATGGCGGAACGCTTCGCGGCGGCCGATACCGACCATTCGGGCGGTCTCACCATGGCCGAAATGCAGGCGATGCATGAGGCTCGCGGCGAACGCGGCCATCGCGGCAAGCGCGGGATGAACCGCATGGCGCAGGTGGACACCAATGGCGATCAGGCCATTAGCAAGGCCGAATTCGACGCGCAGGTCGCCGCGCGCTTCGCCAGGCTCGATGCCGACGGCAACGGCCAGGTGACGGCCGAGGAACGCGAAGCCGCCAAGGCCGACCGCCGTGCTCAGCGGCAGGAACGCCGCGCCGCGCGCCAGGCCCAGTAAGCGCCTCACAGTAAGCGCTTGATCGCTTGCCGACTTACCCGGTAGGCGCGGCGAGGACACATAATGACCGACACCGCGCCCACCACCCTCCTGCTCGTCGACGACGAGCCGGGACTGCGGGAACCCCTGGCGGAATATCTCTCCGACCAGGGGTTTTCCGTGCTCGAGGCGGAAAGCGCCGCCGCTGCCCGCAGCACGCTTGGCGAGACGACGCCCGATCTCGTCCTGCTCGACATCATGATGCCGGGCGAGGACGGCTTGTCGCTCTGTCGGCATCTCGTCGAAACGCGCGACCTGCCGGTCATCCTGCTGACCGCGCGCGGCGAGGCGACCGACCGGATCGTCGGCCTCGAAATCGGCGCGGATGACTATATCACCAAGCCTTTCGAGCCGCGCGAATTGGTCGCCCGCATCCGCTCGGTCCTGCGCCGGACCGAGCGTGCGCCGATCGTGCAGGACGAGGAGCTCGTCTATCGCTTCGATGGCTGGACGCTCGACCCGCTCAAACGCAAGCTGGTCGGTCCCGACGGCGCCACCGTGCCCATCTCGACCGCCGAATTCCGCATGCTGCGCGCCTTTTGCGATCATCCCCGCCAGGTGCTCGACCGCGACCGGCTGCTCGACATGGTGCAGGGCCGCGAAGCGCAATTGTTCGACCGCGCGGTCGACAACCAGATCAGCCGCCTGCGCCGCAAGATCGAGGCCGACAGTCGCAACCCGCAGCTGATCCAGACCGTCCGCGGGGGCGGCTATCGCCTGTCTGCCGACGTGACCCGCACGGGCCGCGAAGGCCGGTGACGAGGCTCCTGCCCCGCAGCCTGTTCGGCCAGGTGATGCTGGCCATGGCGGTCGCCTTGCTAGTCGCGCAGGCGATCTCGACCACCCTGCTCTATCGCGCCGCCGAACAGCGCCGCGAGCTGGCGCTGGCCAATGCCGCCGCCTTCCAGCTGGTTACCGGACAGGCCAGGGCAGAAGGACGTCGCGATGGGGTTCGCCCGCGTTTCGGCCGGGACGAACGGCGAGAGTTGCGCGGCCCCCGCCGGCCACGCCGCCTACGCTATTCGGAAAGCGAAACCAGCCCGCTAAGCGCAGCGGATATCCGCCTATCCGACCGCGAAGCTGCGCTGCGGGAGGTGCTCGAAGCGCAGGGAATCGCTATCGAGCAACTCGTCGTCGCCCGCCGCGCGACACAGGCCGATCCATTGATCGCCGCCGCGCGCGAGCGCTTTCCCCGCCTGGCTGCACGCCTGCGCGATGCACCGGAGGAAATGCTCGTCGTCGGCCTGCACCAGAAAGGCAGCGACACCTGGCAGGTCGCGCGCCGGCCGATCCCGCCGCGCGACCGCTCGATCGTGCGCACGCTCGTTTTCCAGACGGTGGTCCTGTTCATCGTGCTATTCGGCCTGCTGTGGTTCGTGTTGCGGCGGATCACGCGGCCGCTCGCCACGCTGGCAGAAAGCACCCGGCGCTTCAGCGGCATCGGCCATCCGGAAACGCCGGTCCAGCCGACCGGGCCGGACGACGTGCGCGACCTGATCGAAGCGCATAACGCCATGCAGGCGCGGATCGGTGCCATGCTGGACGAGAAGGACGTGATGCTCGGCGCCATTGGGCACGATCTCAAGACACCCCTCGCCGCGCTGCGCGTGCGGGTCGAGGGCGTCGAGGACGACACTGCCCGCGCCCGCATGGTGGGCAGCATCGAAGACATCACCCGTACGCTCGACGAAATCCTGCTGCTGGCCCGCCTCGGCCGCACGGATCGGCCTGCGGAACGCACCGATCTCTACGCGCTGCTGGTGTCGGTGGTGGAAGAGTTCGAAGACATGGGCGAGCCAGTCGTGCTGCTCGAGGGCGAGCGGGTGGCGGCACCGGTTCACCTCACCTGGGCGAAGCGCGCGGTGCGCAATCTCATCTCCAACGCGCTGCGCTACGGCGGATCGGCGGAAATCGCGCTAGCCCGCGATGGCGGCGAGGCGGTTATTGCCGTCGAGGACAGCGGCCCCGGCATCCCGGAAGGCCGTATCGCGGAAATGCTCGAACCCTTTACCCGCGGCGAAGCGAGCCGCAACCGCGCGACCGGCGGTGCAGGCCTCGGCCTCACCATCGCCCGCGCGATTGCCGAGCAGCATCGTGGCAGGCTGGTGCTGGCGAACCGAGAGCAGGGCGGATTACGCGCTGAATTCCGCGTTCCCATCTAGACGGTGGGTACGGGCCGCGAACCGAGGTTACTACCGCATCAGCCCGCCGACGATATTGCGCACGAAAGCGTTGAGGCCGGTACGCACCGGATCGGCCCTCGATTTCTTGCCCAGCACCGTCGCCACCGCGACCGAGGTGAGCGATCCCGCCGCGGCCCGCGCCGCCGCCTTGCCGGCTTTTGACCACATCGACGGGGTTTTGCGCTCCTGCTTGGCGACCTCTTCGCGGCCCTTGTTCTCGACTTGCTTCGCCGTTTCTGCAGCGTCGGCAGTCTTCGCGGCGAGCACTTCTTCCGCGCTCTCGCGATCGACGGCCTCGTCGTATTTCCCGTCGAGATCGCTCACCGAATTGATGATCTTGCGCTCTTTCTCGGTGACCGGGCCAAGGCGCGAATGGGGCGGCTTGATCAGCGTGCGCTGGACGACCGAAGGTGCGCCATCCTCGTCCAGCGTCGATACCAGCGCCTCGCCCACCTTCAGCTCGGTAATCGCCTGCTCGACATCGAGCTCGGGATTGATCCGGAACGTCTCCGCCGCCGCCTTGATCGCGCGCTGATCGCGCGGCGTGAAGGCGCGCAGCGCATGCTGGATGCGATTGCCCAACTGGCCGGCGATCTTCTCAGGGATGTCGATCGGGTTCTGCGTTACGAAATAGACACCCACGCCCTTGGAGCGGATGAGGCGGACGACCTGCTCCACCTTGTCCTCCAGCGCTTCGGGCGCGTCGTCGAACAGCATGTGCGCCTCGTCGAAGAAGAAGACCAGCTTCGGCTTTTCGGGATCGCCCACCTCGGGCAGCGTCTCGAACAGTTCGGCGAGCAGCCACAGCAGGAAGGTCGCATAAAGCTTCGGGCTGCGCATCAGCTTGTCGGCGGCTAGGATGTTGATCATCCCGCGGCCCTGCTCGTCAAGGGCAAGGAAATCGTCGATCTCCAGCGCCGGTTCGCCGAAGAACATGTCCGCGCCCTGGCTCTCGAAGCTCAGCAGTTGGCGCTGGATCGCGCCGACACTGGCCTTGGAGACGTTTCCGTATGTGCCCGACAGATCCTTCGCATTCTCGTAAGCGAAGCTCAGCATGGCCTGCAGGTCGCCCAGATCGAGCAGCAGGAGGTTGTTCTCGTCCGCATAGCGGAACACGATGTTGAGTACGCCTTCCTGCGTATCGTTGAGATCGAGCAGGCGGGCGAGCAGAAGCGGGCCCATCTCCGAAATCGTCGTCCGGATCGGGAAGCCTTTCTCGCCATACAAGTCCCAGAACACCGCAGCATTGTCGGCATAGGCATAATCCTCCATGCCGAGCTCTTTCGCGCGCCCTTCCAGCTTGTCGGCATGCTTGAATTGCGGCGAGCCAGCCGTGGCGATGCCCGACAGATCGCCCTTCACATCGGCCACGAACACTGGGACGCCATTGGCGGAAAAACTCTCGGCCAGGCCCTGCAGCGTCACCGTCTTGCCGGTGCCGGTCGCCCCGGCGATCAGACCGTGGCGGTTGGCTTGCGTGAGCCGCAGATGCTGGTTCTCGCGATTGCCGCCCAGTCCGAGGAAAATGTCACCCATGAAACGCCCGCTCCCGAAACCTGATCGGGCTGCGGTGTGGCGCAGGGCGCAGCGCGAGGTCAAGCTATCCCTCGACAGCGCGGCGCCAACGCGTAAAGGCTGTCCCACGATGACCGACCGGCATCCCTTCATCCTGCTCGACGATGCGCGCGCCAGCGGAGCGGCCGATGCCCTGCTGTTCCAGAACCCGCGCGACGTCTTCGTGGCGCGGCGGCCGGACGAGGTGGAAGAGGTGCTGGCGCAGGCCGATACCGCGCGGGGCGATGGCGGCGAACTAGCAGGCTACATCGCCTATGAGGCAGGGCTGGCGCTGGAACCGAAACTGGCGAAACTGGCCGAAGCGCGCAGTGGTGGGGCCGGACCGATGGTGTGGCTCGGCCTGTTCGATGCGCCGACCCGCATTCCCGCCGCCGACGTTCCGGCGTGGCTGGCCAGCCAGGCGAAGGGCAGCGGCAGTGTCGGTCCGCTCGAGCCGCAGCTCTCGCCCGGCGGCTATGCGAAAGATTTCGAGACGCTGCAGCAGGCGATTCGCGCAGGCGATATCTACCAGGCGAACCTCACCTTCCCGCTCGCGGGCAACTTCACCGGCGACCCGCTGGGCCTCTATGCAGCGCTACGTCCGGCGGCGCAGGCGGGCTATGGCGGCGTGGTGTTCGACGGCTCGCACTGGCTGCTCAGCCTCAGCCCGGAGCTGTTCGTGTCCTTGAAGGGGCGCGAGGCGAAGGCGAAGCCGATGAAGGGCACGCGCCCGCGCATGGCCGATGCTCAGGCCGACCGCGCGATGGTCGAGCAGCTCGCCACTTCGGTCAAGGACAAGGCCGAGAACCTGATGATCGTCGATCTGATGCGCAACGATCTCAGCCGCGTGGCCGAGTCGGGCAGCGTCCGGGTGGACGAGCCGTTCGCCATCGAAAGCTACCCCACGGTCCACCAGCTGGTCAGCGTGGTTCGCGCGCAGCTAAAGGACAGCGAAGGCGCAGTCGATCTCGTGCGCGGGCTGTTTCCCTGCGGCTCGATCACCGGCGCGCCGAAGATCCGCGCGATGGAGCTGATCGACGAGGTGGAGGTCGCGCCGCGCGGCCCCTATTGTGGGGCCATCGGGCGTATCGGTGCAGATGGCGATGCCGCCTTCAACGTCGCGATCCGCACCCTTCGCCTGACCGAAATCGAGAACGGGCGCGGCAAGGCCGTGCTCGGCGTGGGCGGCGCGATCGTCGCCGATAGCGAGCCGCGCACCGAATGGCGCGAGGCGCTGCTGAAGGGTGCTTTCGCGCGCTCCAGCTCGCCCGACCACCGCGCCGCGCAGTTCGACCTCATCGAAACCATGCGTTTCACGCCCGACAACGGCATTCCCATGCTGGAAGCGCATCTCGAACGGATGAAAGCCAGCGCAGCAGAACTGGGCTTCGCCTTCGACCGGCACGAGGCACGTAACCAGTTGCACGCCCTATGCTTCGTAATCGAAAAGCCTAGTCGCGTACGCCTGCTCGCCTCGCGCAGCGGGGCGATTGCGCTGGAAGCGCTCGACATGCCGCAGGCGTGGGCCGATCCCGCGACGGCCATCGTCATGCCGCTACCGGTCGATCCGGGCGACTGGCGCCTGCGCCACAAGACCAGCGACCGGTCTTTCTATGACGAGGCGCGCAACGTCGCCTGGCAGCGCGGTGCGCAGGAGGCGCTGTTCGTGCGGGAGGACGGCCTGCTGACCGAGGGCAGCATCACCAACATCTTCGTGCGCGGGGAGGACGGCGTGTGGCTGACCCCGCCAGCCTCGCTCGGGCTGCTGCCCGGCGTGCTGCGCCAGTCGCTGATCGCCAGCGGCGAGGCGCGTGAGGCGGAATTGCGCATCGAGGATCTCGAAAACGGATTCCATCTCGGCAACGGCCTGCGCCTGATGCTGGCGGCAAGGCTCAAGACATGACCGACATTCCGATCCTCTTCGAAGACGGAGAGGCGCTGGTGATCGACAAACCCGGCGGCCTGCCGATCGAACGGCCGCGCAAGGGCGGCATCAGCCTCGAAGATCATTACGAGCAGCTGAAACTCGGCTTCCAGCGTCCGCCCATGCCGGTTCATCGACTCGACACCGACACGAGCGGCTGCCTGCTGCTGGCGCGCAACCCCAAGGCGCTGAAACGCTTCGCCAGAGCGTTCGAGGAGCGGCTGGTGGAGAAGCGCTATCTCGGCATTCTCGACGGAGTACCGGAGGAGACCGAAGGCACAATCGAGCTGTCGCTCGCGAAGATCAGCAGCGCCGAGAAAGGCTGGCGGATGATCGCTGCAAAGAAGGGCAAACGGTCCGTCACCCATTGGCGCACGCTCGATGTCAGGGACGACCGCACCTTGGTCGAATTCCGCCCCGAGACCGGTCGCACCCACCAGATCCGCGTCCATGCGCTGACCGGCCTCGGCATCCCCCTGCTCGGCGATCCGGTCTATGGCAGCGGAAAGGGCGCACGGCGGACCATGCTGCATGCCGCCGCGCTCACCGTCCCGCGCGAGGTCAAGCCGCCGGTCGATGCCAGCGCACCCTTCCCACGCGATTTCACCGCGCTCGGCTATTCCGATGGGTAAGATCGCCGACCGGGCGCTGGAGATTGCGGAGGAGAAGTTCATCGCCTCCTCCGGCCCGGGCGGGCAGAACGTCAACAAGGTCGCGACATCGGTGCAGCTGCGCGTCGACGTGTTCCAGATCGGGATGCCGCCGGAAGCCTTCGAGCGGCTGAAGGATATCGCCGGCAGCAAGCTAACCAAAGGCGGCGAGATCGTGCTGACCGCCAATGAATATCGCACACAGGAGCAGAACCGCGAAGCCGCGCGCGACCGCCTCGTCGCGCTGCTGAACGAGGCGCTGACCCCGCCGAAGAAGCGCAAGAAGAGTCGCGTGAACCGTGTCGGCAAGGTGAAGCGGCTCAAGGCCAAGAAGGCGCGCGGCGAGGTGAAGGCGAACCGGGGGCCCGTGAAGCTGTAGGGACGCTTGACTTTTTCCCGTGAATCACACAAAGGGCGCGCCGGACGGCGGTGTTGCCGTCCTTTTCGTTTCTGTGAAACGATTTCGGCACCAGCCCACTCCCCACCCGGCCACCCACTAGGGTATGCTGATGGGTGGCCGGGTGGGGGAGTGGGCCGGAGCCGGTTCAGCGAAGCGAAAAGAAGACACCGCCCTTATTTTTTCGGCCATCAATCGGCCTCACAGGATCTTTAGGAACACGCCATGGCGAAGCCCGCAACCGTCAAGATCAAGCTCGTCTCGACTGCCGACACGGGTTTCTATTACGTGACGAAGAAGAACCCCCGGAATCACACCGAAAAGTTCACCTTCCGCAAGTACGATCCCGTCGCGCGCAAGCACGTCGAGTTCAAGGAAGCGAAGATCAAGTAATCTTCCCGACCCGCTTTTTCCTGAATGGGGGGAACTGCGCGGGTTCAGTGATGGTTCAATGCTCCGATCCTAGAACACGGAGCATGAGCACCTTGTCTTTCAAAACCAAATCGATCCGCGCCGCGCTTGCCCTCGGGGTTGCCGCGGCGCTTCCTGCGTCCGCCATCCTGGCGCCTGCCCCTGTCGAGGCCGCCGCCGGCGATCTCGACCGCGCGGTGACCGCGTTGCGCGGCATTACGACGATGAAGGCCGATTTCACCCAGACCGACCGCAACGGGCAGTCGGTTTCGGGCGTGATGACACTGAAGCGGCCGGGCAAGATCCGCTTCGAATACGCCAAGGGCGTACCGATGCTGGTCGTGTCCAACGGCAAGTCGATGTATCTCGTCGATTACGAGGTCAACCAGGTCCAGCGCTGGCCGATCAGCAACTCGCCGCTCGGTGCGCTGCTCGATCCCAATCGCGACGTGAAGAAGTACGGCAAGCTGATCGATTCGGGCCATCCCGACGTCGTCAGCATCCAGGTACGCGATCCGAAGCGCCCCGAATTCGGCGTCATCACGCTGATCTTCGCGCGCGATGCGAGCGCCCCGGGCGGACTGCAGCTGACCCATTGGGTCGCGCTCGATTCGCAGAACCATCGCACCACCGTGCGCTTGCGGAATCAGCGTTACGGCGTGTCGGTTGCCGACAGCGCGTTCACCTTCAAGGATCCTCGCCGGTCGTCCCGTCGCCCGGGATAAACGGCTCGGCCCCGCGAAGTTGGTAATTTACGACATTTCGCAGCGCATCGTTCATTGAAGGGCAATCGCTGCGGGCCTAATTTCCAATTGCGAGACGACGAGAGGCGGGTTTCCCCCCTGTTGACCCCCTCATCCTGGTTCGCCTCGTTCCAAGCGTGACGAACGCTAAAAGAGAAACCCCCGTGCCAATGCCCCCGGCGCGGGGGTTTTTTGTGTTTGGTGGGGGTCGGGGCTTCGATACCGATTCCTTGTCTCGTGCGCCTTCGACATCCGTCGAAGGCTTGCGGCACCGGCCCACTCCCCCACCCGACCACCCATAAAATACCGTGCCGGGGGTGGTCGGGTGGGGGACTGGGCCGGTGCCGCTAAGGAAACGCGGATGCGCTTTCCGCATCAAACAAACAACCTCCCGCTGGCCTTGTCCGGTTAGACGCCATAAGGACGCCCCCATGGTTTCTGTCGCTACCTGGAACATCAATTCCGTCCGCCTCCGCATGCCCATCGTCGAGCGTTTCCTGAAGGAGCAGGCGCCCGACGTGCTCTGCCTGCAGGAGATCAAGTGCCAGGAGCACCAATTCCCCTATGATGCGTTCCGCGAGCTCGGCTACGAGCATTTCGCGGTGCACGGGCAGAAGGGCTATCACGGCGTGGCGACGGTCGCGAAGACGCCGCTGAAGGAATTTTCGCGCCACGACTGGCAGGACAATGGCGAGGCCCGCCACGTCGGCGTCGAGCTGACCGATCACCAGGGCATGATCGTCGAGAACGTCTACGTTCCTGCTGGCGGCGACGAGCCCGACCGCGAGGTCAATGCCAAATTCGGCCAGAAGCTCGACTTTCTCGAGCGCATGACCCGCTGGGCCGACGCAGTCGATCGCCCCACTCTGATCGTGGGCGATTTCAATATCGCGCCGCTGGAAAGCGATGTGTGGAATCACAAGCAGCTGCTGAAAGTCGTCAGCCATACGCCGGTGGAGGTCGACAGCCTGCAGCGCTTCATGGATGCCCATGGATGGGCCGATATCGGGCGCGAGCATATCAAGGCGCCGGAGCGCTACTACAGCTGGTGGAGCTATCGCGCGAAGGACTGGAAGGCGAACGATCGCGGACGGCGGCTCGACCATATGTGGGCCAGCCCCGAGCTGGCGAAACAGGCGACCGGCCATTCGGTGCACGAATATGCGCGCGACTGGGAAAAGCCGTCCGACCATGTGCCGCTGGTGACGGAGTTTACCCTCTGAGCGAAGCGAGCGCCTCCCGCCGCGCGGCGCAGGCGGTCGACGCGCTGCGCCACGGCTGGCCGTTGGCGATTGCCGGCGCGCCGGTGCTGCAACCGGTGGAGACAGCGTTCGGCGATGTCACCGGTGAGGCCATGCTGCTGTCGGCGACCCGCGCGTCGACGCTCAAGCTGGCCAACCAGATCGAGGCCGCCGTGCCACGCCAGCCTGTGCTGATGCGCGCTGCCGAGACCTTTGACCTCGGTGCCGCGCTGGCGGTGGCGGACCCTGCGCTCGACTTACAGCAACCGCTCAAGGGGCCCTTCAAGGCGCTGCCGCTGGCGTGGGAAGACCAAGCGCGCGCGGCGCTGGAGCTGGCGCGTTTGGCAGGCGTGCTGCCCGCCTTCCTCGTCGATCCGCAGGGCGCGGCAGAGCCGGTATCGCTCGAGGTGGAGGATGTCGCCGCCTTTGCCGACGCCGCACGCCTCCAGATCGCGACCCGCGCCAGACTGCCGGTCGCTGCCGCCGAAGACGCGCAGATCGTGGCCTTCCGGAGCCCAGACGATACGCGCGAGCATGTGGCGCTGGTGATCGGCACGGCCAGCACGGACCGCCCGCCACTGGTCCGCCTGCACTCCGAATGCCTCACCGGCGACATCCTCGGCAGTTTGAAATGCGATTGCGGCCCGCAGCTCGACGCCGCGCTCCATGCGATGGCGCGCGAAACGGAAGCTGGCGGATGGGGCGTGCTGCTCTACATGCGGCAGGAGGGGCGCGGTATCGGCCTCGTCAACAAGCTGCGCGCCTATCGCCTGCAGGATCAGGGCTTCGACACGGTGGACGCGAACACGCGGCTCGGCCTGCCCGACGAAGCGCGCGATTTCCCGACCGCTGCGCGGATGCTCTACCTGCTGGGGGTCGACGCGATCCGGCTGATGACCAACAATCCCGCCAAGGTCGAAGCCTTGGAACGCGAAGGAGTGACGGTGAGCGAACGCGTGCCCCACAGCCTGCCCGACAATCCGCATAATGCGCACTACCTCGCCACCAAGCGCGACCGCGCGGGGCATTTGCTGCCATGAGCGCGATTACGATCCGGCCCGAACAGGCAGGCGACGTAGAGGCGATTCGCGAACTTACGGAAGCCGCCTTTCGCAATGCGCCGCATTCCGATGGCTCCGAACCGGGAATCGTCGATGCGCTGCGCCGCGATGGCGACCTTACGCTTTCGCTCGTTGCCGAGACCGCCGAGCGCCTTGTCGGCCATGTGGCTCTTTCACCGGTGACGATTTCGGACGGTTCCCACGACTGGTACGGTCTCGGCCCGATCAGCGTGCTGCCCGAGCGCCAGGGCGAAGGCATCGGCTTCCGCCTGATGAAGCGCGCGATTGCCGACATCCGTGCCATGGGCGCGCGCGGCATCGTCCTGCTCGGCGATCCGGCCTATTACGTTCGCTTCGGCTTCGAGCATGATTCGGAGCTTCGGTATCCGGGGCTGCCAGCGGAATATTTCCAGCGCCTCGTGCTCGAAGGCGATGCGCCGAGCGGTACAGTAAGCTACGCGCCCGCCTTCGGCTGAACCCTGCGCCCCAGCGCTTCGCCCATGCGCAAGGTGCTGCCGGCTTCGAAACCGTCGAGCCATTCGACCTGGTCCGGTTCGAACAGCAGCACGACAGTCGAGCCGAGGAAAAAGCGGCCCATTTCCGCGCCTGCGTCCAATGCCACATCGCGCGCCGCAAAATCCTCATGCACCAGCTTCGGCGCATGCGCCTCGACCCGGCCCGACCAGACGGTCTCGATCCCGGCGACGATCATCGCGCCGACCATGACACTGGCAAAGCGCCCGACCGGTCCATCGAACAGGCAGGCCAGCCGCTCGTTGCGCGCGAAGAGGCCATCGACATTCTCCGCCGTCACCTGGTTCACGCTGAACAAGTCGCCTGGCACATAGGTGGTCGACTGCAGCGCTCCGGCGGCGGGCATGTGGACGCGGTGATAGTCGCGCGGGCTGAGATAGATCGTCGCGAAACTGCCGCCTTCGAAGCGCTCGGTCACTGCCGCATCGCCGCCCAGCAATTGCCGCGCGGTGAAGGCGCGCCCCTTGGCCTGGAAAATGTCGCCGCGCTCGATCGTGCCGATCTGGCTGACCGCGCCATCGGCGGGCGAGAGCACGAACTCGTCCGCATCGGCCAGCGGGCGCGCGCCGGGCTTCAGCTCGCGGGTGAAGAAGTCGTTGAAGCTGACGAATTCGTCCACGCTCCGCGCAGCCTGCGACATGTCGATATCGTAGGTGGCGATGAAGCGACGGATCAGCCGGTCCTTCAGCCACGGCGTCTCGCTCGAAGCGAACTTGCCCGCAAGGCGCGATACGGCGTGATGCGGCAGGGCGTGCTGGAGGAGAATGAAAGGGGAGGACATAGAGTGGCCTTGGCGCGCCGCGCAGGTCAGCGCA
This sequence comes from Erythrobacter sp., assembly GCA_029937545.1. Taxonomy (GTDB): domain Bacteria; phylum Pseudomonadota; class Alphaproteobacteria; order Sphingomonadales; family Sphingomonadaceae; genus Qipengyuania. The sequence goes on from JAPYPR010000001.1 coordinate 71,034, forward strand.
ACTGGCTATCCTTGCTGCCGCGGCGATTGATACCGGACTGGCGCAGCGCCCCGTCGCGGCGGGACTGGCATTCGACACAGGTGCGCACGCCCGGCAGGGCCGCGCGGCGCTTTTCGGGGATGTCTTCCCCGCATTCGTCGCAATATTCGGCGCTCTCGCCCCTCGGCATGCGCGAGCGGGCGGCGCTGACCGCGTCGCTCACCGTGTCGTCGATCTGGTCCTGAACGGCGCCATCGCGCGCCCATCCGCCTGCCATGCGGCAATCTCCTTCACCGGCCCAACGGATCGGGCCGCGCAAGGTTTCGCCAGTGTAGCAGCTTAGCGGCGCTCGTAGCGCTTGAGACCGGTGCCCAGCGTATTGCCGCGAATTAGGATGTCGTGCCCCGTCCAGTCGGCGACGAAGGCGGGATTGCGGCCGAGACCCGGCGCAAGGCGGGCATTGTTGCCCTCGATCACCAGCCCGTCGGCGCTGTATTGCGCGCCTTCGGCCCCCACGGCGATCAGCGCAGACCAGTTTTCCTTGTCTGCGCCTTGTACGAACCAGTTGTCGCGGATTTCGCCCCCGCCGCCATTGGGCAGGTCGATCATGTAATTGGTGGCGCGGCCCTTGGAATCGTCGAAGCTGTTGTCGACCACCACATTCCGTCCGGCGCGGGACTTGTAATAATGGCCGCCGCGCCCTTGCTCGAAGCGCGACCGGGTAACCGTGACGCTGCCGTAGTCGCCGGCATAGATCGAATGCGCGCACCCTGCCGAATGCTCGCAAGTGCCGAGGCGGGTGAAGGTCGACTTGTCGATCACCATCTCGCTATCGACACCGTTGACGGTGAGGATGCCTTGCTGGCTGTCGCGGAACCAGGTCTGCGACACGTGCAGGGGGCCCTTTTCCAGCCGGATCCCCGCGCCGTTCCCGTCGCCGACGCTGACGTCGGCCAGCACCAGCCCCTCGACCCGCGCGCCGCGTCCGCGCAGCACGAGCAGCGCCTTCCCTTCGCAGGCGATCCCGCCGAGGAGCGACTGTCCCGGCACTTCGCCGGTGTAGGTAATATACCCCGCGCTCTGCACGGCGCATTGCCGCCAGTTGCCGGGCGCGATCCGGATAGTTCCCTGGCCGTCCCCGATGGCATCGACCGCCTGTTGCAGCGTTACGAAGCCCTGTCCGGTTTCCTGAACCGTGAAGGGTGTGGGCGCCGGCTCCTGCGCCATCACGGAAGCAAGCGGAATTACTGCAAGCGCGAAGCCCGCCACGCCAGCCAGCAGCCAGTCGGGCAAACGGTCTGAAGCGGATGGGTGCGGAGGCGTCATGCCATACGCCTAGCACGCAATGGTAAACGAGGTGATAAGCTTTTTGCGAGTGGGCGTTGGCTAGTCGGTATTGCCCCATCGCCAGCGCCACTCTCCACGGGTCCTGACCTTGGCGATCAGGATCAGGGCAAGGGTGACGGGGGCGATTATAGCGAAGGCCACTCCTCCGCCGACGATCGTGTTCCAGTCGAGCAAGCGCTCGCATGCTCCCACTATGACAAGATAACCGATGACCAGTGCCCAGCCCTGCCATCCGATCGGCCAGCCCGCCCCATAGCCGAACGTCTTCGGCAGAAACCATGCGTCATCGTGTTTCGCGGGCATATCAGTCGTCCTTCGGTGGCCGTCCCCGGCGGGCGGGTTTGCTCTTGGCGATCGCAATCCCACGCTGGTCGAGCGCCTCGCGTAGCAGCATTTCGATCTGGGCGTTGGCGCTGCGCAACTCGTCCGCCGCCAGCCGCTCGACCGCAGCGTGCACCACCGGGTCGAGACGCAAGGCGAAGGCTTTCTTGGGCATCGGACTCGCTCCGCCGGGCCGCCTAGTAGAGCGAGCCGGCGTTCACGACCGGCGCGACGTCTTTCTCGCCGCACAGCACGACCATCAGGTTGGAAACCATGGTCGCGCGCCGTTCGTCGTCCATGTCGACGATATTGTCTTGGCTCAGCTTGACCAGCGCATCCTCGACCATGCCGACCGCGCCCAGCACGATTTTCTTGCGTGCGGCGATGATCGCGTCGGCCTGCTGGCGCTTGAGCATGGTGCTGGCGATTTCGCTGGCATAGGCGAGGTGGGTGAGGCCCGCTTCGTCCACCACCACGCCGCCGACTTTCAGCCGGTCGTTCAGCTCTTCAAGCAGCTCCTGATTGACTACGTCGGCACTGCCGCGCAGCGTCACTTCCTCGTCCTCGAAATCGTCATAGGGGTGGCGCGAGCCGACCGTACGCAGCCCCGCCTCGATCTGGATGTTCACGAACTCCTTGTAATCGTCGACATCGAAGCTGGCCTGCGCCGTATCCTGCACGCGCCAAACGACGTTGCAGGCGATCTCGATCGGATTGCCGCGCAAGTCGTTGATCTTCACGCGCTCCGAATGGATGTTGTGCGCGCGGGCAGAAATCTTGTTCCGCATCATCCATGGCCACACCCAGCGCAGCCCTTCGGTCCGCTCGCTGCCGCGATATTCGCCGAACAGCGTGATCACCGCCGCCTGGTTGGGCTGGATCATGAAGAAGCCCGCCGCAACGATGCACAGCGCCAACACCGTCACCACCAGCGTGCCGACGAACATCAGCTTGGCCGCTTTTTCGGCCCCACTAGGCGGCGCCATGCCCGGCAACGCGACGGCCGCAAACGCCAGCAAGGCCGCCAGCACAATCAGCATTATATAGCCATTGTAAGACGTCGCCGCAGTTTCGCGGCTCGTCTTCATTCCCCTGAGTTCCAATGTCACGACGAATCACCTCCGATATATTTATGATATCATGTTTATATCGCCAGTAGTGGCTCGTCAATGGCGCGCGATGGTGCGCAGGAACTGCTCTCCATAAGCTTCGAGCTTCTTCGCCCCGACACCGGGCAAGCGGCCCAGCGCGGCGAGCGATGCCGGACGCTGCGCGGCCATTTCGCGCAAGGTGGCGTCGTGGAAGATCACATAGGGCGGCACCTGTCCCTCGGTCGCCAGCTCGCGGCGCAATTCGCGCAGCGCATCGAACAGCGGATCGCCGACCGGGTTGGGCGTGCTGTCGCCGCCCCGCCGTTTGCTTCGTTTCGGCGGGACAACGATCTCGACCTCGCTCTCCCCCTTCAGGATCGCGCGCGCCGATCCGCCGAGTGCGAGCCCGCCATGTTCGGTCGCGACGAGATCGCCCCGCGCCTGCAAGGCTCGCGCCACCGGCTGCAGCAGGCGCGCATCCTCGCCCTCGACGATGCCGAACACGCTTAGCCGATCGTGCCCGCGCTGGCGCACCCGCTCGTCCTCGCTGCCGGTCAGCACCTTTTGCAGATGTCCCATGCCGAAGCTCTGGCCCGTGCGGTACACCGCCGAAAGCAGTTTGCGCGCCAGTTCGGTAACGTCGGTGACGCCGGGTTTCTCGAGGCAGTTATCGCAATTGCCGCATTCGGCCGGCGGGTCCTCGCCGAAGTGCCGCAGCAGGACGGCGCGGCGACACTCGGCGGTCTCGACCAGCCCGACGAGCGCATTGAGCCGCGCGATCTCCGCCCCGCGCCGCGCCTCGTCCACCTCGGCCAGCCGCTGGCGCGCAGTGGCGAAATCGCCTGCACCCCAGAACATGGTCGCTCGGGCCGGATCGCCGTCTCGCCCGGCGCGGCCCGTCTCCTGGTAATAGCCCTCGATCGATTTGGGCACGCCGACATGGGCGACAAAGCGCACGTCCGGCTTGTCGATCCCCATGCCGAAGGCGACTGTCGCGACGATCACCATATCCTCGCTCGCCACGAAGGCGGCCTGGTTGGCGGCGCGGGTCTGCGGGTCGAGCCCGGCGTGATAGGGCAGCACCGGCCTGCCCGTCGCCGCACCCAGCTTCTCGGCGAGATCCTCGACCTTGCGGCGCGTTGGCGCGTAGACGATGCCAGGCCCCGGCTGCTCGGTCATCAGCGTGGCGAGCTGGCGCACCGGATTGTCGCGAAGGCGAATGGCATAGCGGATATTTGGCCGGTCGAAGCCCGCCAGCACCAGCCCGTCTTCGGGAATGCCCAGCTGCGCCATTACGTCGCAGCGCGTCTGGTTGTCGGCAGTGGCTGTCAGCGCGAGGCGCGGGACGTCCGGAAAGGCGTCCATCAGACCGCGCAGCATGCGGTAGTTCGGGCGGAAATCGTGGCCCCATTCGGAAACGCAATGCGCCTCGTCCACCGCGAACAGCGCGAGCGGGGCGGCGTCCAGAAATTCGCGGAAGGCCGGCTGGCTGGCCCGTTCGGGCGCGACGTAGAGCAAGTCGAGTTCGCCTGCGCGATAGGCATCCTGCGTTTCGCGCCAGTCGGCATCGGCGCTGGTCAGCGTGGCTGCCCGAATGCCGTTGGCGCGCGCGCTGCGCAGCTGGTCATGCATCAGCGCGATCAGCGGACTGATGACCACGCAGGTACCATCAAGCATCGTCGCGGGCAGCTGGTAGGTCAGCGACTTGCCCGCGCCGGTCGGCATCACGGCCAGTGTGGACTGGCCAGAGAGCACGCGCTCCACCACTTCCGCCTGCCGACCGCGAAAACCGTCGAAGCCGAAGACGGCTTTCAGGTGCTCGCGCGCACAATCGAGCAGGGTGACGGCGGTTTCGACCATGCGCCCCTGATCGCCGCCTGCGGCCTTCGGCGCAACCGGCACCAAGCCATTTTCCCCTTGCCCCGTGCACCGGAGTCGCGCTTTAGACGATCCGACCCCACGGGAATTTTTGAGGAGACCCCATCATGACCCTGCGCATCGCCCTGGCTGCGACCGCCACTTTCGCCCTTGCCGCCTGCGGCAGTTCCGAAGACGCTTCGACCGATGCCGAAGCCGACACGGTCGAAATTCCCGCCGACCAGGCGCTGCAAGGCGTCGATGACGAACCGGTAGAAGACCCTGCAGCCATGGAAGCCGATCCGGCCCCCGTGACCACTGCCGGTGATGGCGCAGAGGCTGCAGAATCCGCCTCGGTTCAGGAAGCGGGCGACAATGCCGCTGCCACAGCCGAAGCCGCCATGGATGCAATGAGCGAAGACGACTTCGAGAATTGAGCTTTCGACGCGGGGTGTGGTACGCCGCACCCCCTGCAATGCCGGAGTTACGTAACGTTCTTCGCATGTCGCCGCCAAGCAGCTAAAGCTGCGGTATGATCCGACTCGCACTCGCGCTTGGTAGCACCGCCGCCCTGATCGCTTGCTCTGGCGACGAGCCGCAGGACGTGCGCGCGATTTCCGCCCGCGAAGCCGAAGCGCTCGACGATGCAGCCTCGATGATCGACGAGCGCCGCTTGCCGCCCGAAGCGCTGGGCGAGGAGGCCGATACCGACACGGCAGATACACCGCAGGAGACCCCGACCCAGTGATCGTAGCAGCAGCCGACAATCCGGGGATGGACCCGGGCACCTTCGATCAGTTCCTCGAACAGCTCGACCGCTATGTGCGCGAGCGGCTGATCCCGGCGGAAAAGGACGTCATCGAAAACGACGCGCTGCCGCCGGAAATCATCGACGAGATGAAGGAGATGGGGCTCTTCGGGCTCACCGTGCCGGAAGATTATGGCGGAGCGGGTCTCAATGTCACGCAATATGCCAAGGTCGTGCAGACGATGGCCTATGCCGCGCCGGCCTTCCGCAGCATCTTCTCGATCAATGTCGGCATGTTCAACTCGGCGATCAAGAATGGCGGTACGGACGCGCAGAAGGCCGAATGGTGGCCCAGGATCGCCGATGGCGCGATCGCCTGCTTCGGCCTGACAGAGCCGGGCAGCGGCTCCGACAGCGCGGCCATGGCGACCTTCGCCAAGCCCGATCCCGACGGCAACGGCTGGATCCTCAACGGCACCAAGCGCTACATCACCAACGCGCCCTACGCCGATGTCGGCCTGATCATGGCGCGGACCGAAAAGGACGCGCAGCCCAAGAATGCACATGTCAGCGCCTTCATCGTGCCGATGGACGCGCCCGGCGTGTCGGTCGGCAGCCCGGACAAGAAAATGGGCCAGGCCGGCAGCCACATAGCCGACATCATGCTCGATGATGTGCATGTGCCGGGCGACGCTTTGCTCGGTGGGGAAACCGGCCAGGGCTTCCGCTTTGCGATGATGAGCCTCGACAACGGGCGGATCTCGGTCGGCGCGGCGAGCACCGGCTATGCCCGCCGCGCACTCGACAGTGCGGTCCGCTATGCCAATGAGCGCAAGGCCTTCGGCGAACCGATCGCGAACTTCCAGCTGATCCAGCAAATGCTGTCCGAAAGCTGGACCGAGATCTACGCCGCCGAAGCGATGATGGCGGACGTGACCGCGCGCGTCGATCGCGGCGAGAACACGGTGAAACACGCCGCCGCCTTCAAGGTCTTCGCCAGCGAGATGTGCGGCCGCGTGGTCGACCGGGTGGTGCAGGTCTATGGCGGCGCGGGCTACCTCGCCGAATACGATGCCGAGCGCTTCTTCCGCGATGCGCGCATCTACCGCATTTACGAAGGCACCACGCAGATCCTCCAGCTCCAGATCGCCAAGCACATGATGCGCGATTTTGCGAAGGGAATGTAAGTTGATGCTGAGCCTGCTCCCGAGCCTTTTTTGCGAGCGGACCGGACATCCGTCCGGTCCTTGCTG
>JAPYPR010000001.1:77729-219544 GCA_029937545.1 Erythrobacter sp.
GCCTGCTCCCGAGCCTTTTTTGCGAGCGGACCGGACATCCGTCCGGTCCTTGCTGTTCCATCCCGCTCCCCCACCCGGCCACCCACGGCACGATATCTTATGGGTGGCCGGGTGGGGGAGCGGGATGGAACAGCCGCAAGCTGACGACAGATGTCGTCAGCGCACGCTACTAAAATGTACGACTTCCTATCCGGCCTCTCCGTCCTCGAAGTCTCCAGCTTCGTCGCCTCTCCGACCGTCGGCCTGTACTGCGGACAGTTCGGGGCCGAGGTCATTCGCGTCGACCACAAGGATGGCGGGCTCGATTACGATCGCTTCATGCTGGCGGAAAACGGCCGTTCGCTCACTTGGGAGAACCTAAACCGCGCGAAGAAATCCGTCGCGCTGGATTTGCGCAGCGGCGAGGGGCGCGAGCTGTGCGTCGAGCTTGCCAGCGCCATCGGCCAGTGCGTCACGAACCTGCCGGAAAAGAGCTTCCTCAGCCACGCCGCCATGGCGAAAGCACGCGAGGACATGATCTCCGTCCGCATCATGGGCTGGCACGACGGGCGCCAGGCGATGGACTTTACCGTCAACGCCGCCAGCGGCTATCCGCTGATGACCGGACCCGCAGACTGGGACCCGGCAACCGCACCGCCGGTCAACCAGCTGATGCCGGCCTGGGACTTTCTTACCGGCGCCTATTGCGCCTTCACCCTGCTCGCGGCGCTGCGCCACCGTGACGCCACCGGCGAAGGCGCGGACATCCGCGTGCCGCTGGGTGACGTCGCCATCGGCACGCTCGCCAATAGCGGCACGATGGCCGAAATGCTGTTTCGCGGCGGCGACCGGGAACGGCTCGGCAACGCCATCTGGGGCGCATTCGGCAGCGACATGATCACGCGTGACGGCGTGCGCTTCATGGTCGCGGCGCTGACCGCCAAGCAATGGCACGGCATCGTCGAAGCATTCGGGCTGGAAGACCAGATCGCCGCGCTCGAGGCAGAGCTCGGCGTGCGTTTTGCCGATGGCGACACACCCCGCTTCCAGCACCGCGACCGGCTGCTCGGCCTGTTCCAGTCCGTCGCCGGTCAGCACGATTATGCCGAACTCGAAAGGCGCATGGCCGCCGCAGGGACGACCTACGAACGCTACCGCACGCCTTATCAAGCGGCGCAGGACCCGCAGTTGGTCGGCGACAATCCGCTGTTCGGGCGCACGCCGGGCAATCCGAGCGGCTTCGACTATCCGGTTGCCCGCAGCTTCGCCAACATGCCCGACAAACCGCGCGGCGAGCCGCAGCGCGCGCCCTATCTCGGCGAACATACCGAACAGGTTCTGGCCGACACGCTCGGCCTGTCATCCGGGGCTATCGGCAAGCTGATGGACAGCGGCATTGCCGCCCCGAGCGATGAAGCCCACGACTATTCCAAAATCAGGATCATGCCATGACGTCACCCAGCCAATCCCTCCGCCGCGTCGCCATCTGCAAGCCGCTGCGCACGCCGGTCGGCAAGTTCCTCGGCACGCTAGCCCCGCTCGAGGCAGGGGAGCTGGGTGCAATCATCATCAAGGCGCTGGTCGAGCGCAGCGGCGTCGACCCAATGGGCGTCGACGATGTCGTCTTCAGCCAGGGATACGGCAGCGGCGAGGCGCCGGCCATCGGGCGCTGGAGCTGGCTGGCGGCAGGCTATCCGATCGAAGTGCCCGGCTTCCAGCTCGACCGGCGCTGCGGGTCGGGCCTGCAGGCAGTCGCGACGGCAGCGATGATGGTGCAGACCGGCGTTGCCGATTGCGTGCTGGCGGGCGGGGTCGAGAGCATGTCCAATGTCGAGCATTACACCACCAAGGCCCGCATGGGCGCGCGGATGGGCGACATGGTGCTATGGGACAGGCTGACGCGCGGGCGGCTGATGAGCCAGCCGATCGAGCGCTTCGGCGTCATCACCGGCATGATCGAAACGGCGGAGAATCTCGCGAAGGATTACGACATCTCGCGCGAGGCCTCCGATGCCTTTGCCGTTCGTTCTCACCAGAATGCCGCCAAGGCGTGGGACGAGGGCAAATTCGACGAGCAGCTGGTGCCGGTCGAGATCCCCCAGCGCCGCGGCGATCCCGTGGTCTTCGCAAAGGATGAAGGGTTCCGCGCCGATGCCGACATGGAGACGCTCGGCAAATTGCGCGCCATCGATCTGAAGCGCGATCCCGATGCCATCGTGACGGCAGGCAATGCCAGCCAGCAGAATGACGCCGCGGCGGCCTGCCTCGTGGTGGCGGAGGACAAGGTCGAGGAACTCGGCCTGGAACCGATCCTGTGGTTCCACAGTTGGGCCGCGGCCGGCTGCGACCCCAGCCGCATGGGCATCGGTCCGGTCCCGGCGGTCGTGAAGCTTTTCGAGCGCACCGGCATGGGCTGGGACGACATTGGCCTGATCGAGCTGAACGAAGCCTTTGCCCCGCAGGCCCTCGCGGTGCTGAAAGGTTGGGGCTTTGCCGAGGACGACAGTCGCCGCGAGATTGTTAACGTGAACGGGTCCGGCATCTCGCTCGGCCATCCGATCGGCGCGACCGGCATCCGCATCCTCGCCGATATGGCGCACGAGATGCAGCGCCGCGAAGTCCGTTGTGGTCTCGAAACCATGTGCATCGGCGGCGGACAGGGTATGGCTGCCATCTTCGAACGCGCTGCCTGATGAGCGACGCCGCCGCGCAGGACTGGTCCGACTGGCTGGGGCGCGAGCAGGGCTCGCACGACCGGCTCGACCCGGGGCTCGCGGCCCGGTGGGCGGGGACCTTCGATCGTCCGGCTCCTGACGACGGCGCGATGCCGCAGGGCATCCACCTTTGTCTGTGCACGCCGAATGCGTCGACCGCCGCCCTGGGCGAGGACGGTCATCCGCAGCGCAGCGACAGTGCCGACAGCTTCTTGCCGCCGGTGCCGCTCCCGCGCCGGATGTGGGCGGCGAGCAAGATGCAGTTCCATTCGCCCATCGCCCTCGGCGCGCAGATCGAGCGCGTGTCCCGGATCGCATCGATCGAGGAGAAATCGGGGCGCAGCGGGACCCTCGTCTTCGTCGATGTCGATCACCGCACCAGCGCCGATGGCGCGCTGGCGGTAACCGAGCGCCAGACGCTGGTTTACCGCGAAGCGGCGGCAAGCGACGCTCGGCTCAGCCCGCCACCCGCGACAGGGCAACCATTCGACCCGGCGGAATGGGACGCGCATCATACGCTGGTGCCCGATCCTCGCCTGTTGTTCCGCTACTCGGCGCTGACCTTCAACACCCACCGCATCCATTACGATGCGCCCTATGCGCGCGAGATCGAGCGATATCGGGGGCTGGTCGTTCACGGCCCGCTGATGGCCAGTCTCTTGCTGCAACTGGCGGCGCGCGAGTTCGGCGACAATCGACTCGCCAGCTTCGGCTTTCGCGCGATCAGCCCGGCGATTGCGGACGAGCCGCTCCATCTGGCCCTGCGGCAAGGCGAGGCAGACATCGAACTCGCCGCGATTGCCGCCGACGACGGGCGCGAATGCTTGGAGGCCCGCGCCAGTATCGCCTAGTCCAGCGGATAGGGTGCGATTGGCTTGAGCACCGAATAGCTTTCTTTCGCCGGTTCGCGCGCCAGCTCGGGAAAATCGATCGCGGGCGGATCGACGTGCATATCGGGCAGGCGGTCGAGCAGGTCGCGCAGCAGCGTCAGCCGCCCGCATTTCTGGTCGTTGAAATCGACCAGCGTCCAGGGCGCATGTTCGGTATGCGTCGCGGCCAGCATAGCCTCGCGTGCCGCCGTATAGGCATCGTATTTCTCGCGCGCGGCGAGATCGATCGGCGACAGCTTCCACCGCTTCAACGGATCTTCGAGCCTTTCGCGCAGGCGCTCTTCCTGCTGCGCTTGATCGGTGGTCAGCCAGTACTTGAACAGCAGGATGCCATCGTCGACGAGCAGCTTCTCGAACACCGGCACCTGCTTGAGAAACGCATCGACCTCAGCTTGAGAGGCATAGTCCATAACCTGCTCCACCCCGGCGCGATTGTACCAGCTGCGGTCGAACAGGACGATCTCGCCCGCACTGGGCAGGTGCTGAACATAGCGCTGGAAATACCACTGCGACTGCTCGGCCTCGGTCGGCTTGGAGAGAGCGACCACGCGGCACTGGCGGGGATTGAGCCGTTCGCGAACCGCCTTGATCGCGCCACCCTTGCCTGCGGTGTCGCGGCCCTCGAACAGCACAACGATCCGCTGCCCGGTCGTGCGCGCCCAGCGGGCCATCCCTACGAGTTCCTCCTCCATAGGGTCGAGCGCGGCTTCGTATTGTTTGCGTTTCATCGGGCGATCTCCGGCTTCGTTTGAACAAAGGACGCAAACCCAGTATCACCGGTAACGATATGGCGACACTTTCAGATTCCGAACAGGCAGATTCCGAACAGGACTTTAGGCGGCTGCCGGACCTTCCGGCAGATGTCTTCACCGCGCCGCTCAAACGGCCCGAGCATGTCGGCGAGGACTGGCTGGAGCCCAAACAGACCGAATACGACAGCGAAGACGATGCAATCTGGGACGATCTCTTCGCACGCCAGATGAAAGTTCTGCCCGGCCGGGCGGCGACGGCCTTCATGGAAGGCACCGAAAAGCTCGACCTTGGCCGCGGCGGTGTGCCCGAATTCGGCACACTGAGCGAAGAGCTGGACAAGCTCACCGGGTGGAGCGTGGTGCCCGTGCCCATGCTGATCCCCGATCACGTGTTCTTCTGGCATCTCGCCAATCGCCGGTTCCCAGCCGGCAATTTCATCCGCACGCGCGAGACCTTCGATTACATCCAGGAGCCGGACGTCTTCCACGATGTGTTCGGCCATGTGCCGATGCTGACCGATCCGGTCTATGCCGATTATATCCAGGAGTATGGCCGTGCCGGGTGGAAGGCGATGCGCTACAACCGGTTGAAAGCGCTGGGCGCATTGTACTGGTACACGGTCGAATTCGGGCTGCTGCAGGAAGCGCCTGGCGATATCCGCGCTTATGGTGCGGGCATCCTCTCCGGCCCGACCGAGGTGGTCTATGCGACCGAAGCGCAGAGCCCCAACCGCATCATGCTCAACGTCGATCGGGTAATGCGCACCGATTACGTGATCAGCGATTTGCAGCCGACCTATTTCGTGATCGAGAGCTTCGAGGATCTTTACCGCCAGACGGTAGAGCGCGACTTCGACAAGCTCTATCGCAGCCTCGGCCCGGGTTTCACCTATGCCAATACTGCCGTGATCGACGTCGATTACGTGGTCAACGAAGGCACGCTGGAATATACGCTGCGCGGCGGACGCGGGAGCGGTGCCGAAGCGGTCTGACGCAAGGCGAGGCAGCTACATCACGCAGCGAAAAGGGGCGCCGGATCGCTCCGGCACCCCCTTGTTCAGCTTGGCACCGAGATGGACGCTTACGGGGTGTCCATGTCGTCAGCGGTTTCTTCCATGCTTTCTTCCATGGCGTCGGTCTCGTCGTCCATGGCATCGGCCTGTTCGTCGGTGATCTCACCCGAAGCTTCCATGTCGTTGACCATCGCGTCACGATTGTCTTCCATCTGTTCCGCCTGGTCTTCCATGGCGTTTTCTTCCGGGCTGTCGCAGGCGGCGAGGCCGAGGCTCAGCGCGGCGGCCGAAGCGACGATCGTAGTCTTGTTGAACTTCATGTTTATTCCCCTTGTATTGGCGAGCGGCTGCAGCATGCGGCGGCTCCTTTCGTGGTACGATTGCAGTCTATCGTTTACTGATAGGCACGCTGGCGCACGAAATTGAAAATGCCGATTGCAACGGCTGCTCCGGCAACGGCCCACAACAGGGCGATGCCGCTGACCGCGTCGACCACGGATCCGCCGCTGGCAACGAGGCCGACGAGCAGTGATCCAAGGACGCCGACACCTGCGTTCATCGCAATGGTGCGACCGTCTTCGATCCTGAGAATGATTGTTGCCAGCCATCCGAGGATGGCGCCGACGACAATCAGGATGAGGAGACCCATGTCAGGCGTTCCTTCGTGACTACATTCGCAAGAGAAAGTCTTCTCGCGAGAAAAGGTTCCGCAAATGTGTCAGGAAAATGTCTTTCGGGGGGATTTCACAGGGCTCGGATTGGTCAGAAAACGAGGAGTAACACCGTGCCCAGGATGACGCGGTAGACGACGAACACCATCATCGATGCTTTTTTGAGGAAATTCATCAGGAACATCATCGTGGCGAGGGCAGCGAAAAAGGTCATGACACCGGCGCCCAATGCATCGAGCTGCATCTCCCGCGTCGCATCGACCAGGTCGAGCGCGGCGATCAGGCCGGCCCCTGCGACTGCCGGGATTGCCAGCAGGAAGGAAAAGCGCGCCGATTCCACCCGGTCGTACCCAAGGAAGCGCGCCGCCGTCATGGTAGCACCAGAACGGCTGGTGCCCGGGATCAGCGCCATCGCCTGCGCCACGCCGACGATGATCGCATCGCGCAGGCTGAGGTTTTCATAGGTCTTGGTTGCCTTGCCGATCCGGTCGGCGATGCCGAGCAGGATGCCGAAGACGATAAGGTTGATCGCGACCAGCTGCGTCGAACGCAGGCTTTCGAGATGTCCGCCGAGCTTGAGATAGAGCCCCGCGATCACCGCGGGGATCGTGCCCGCCAGCACAAACAGGAACAGCCGCCGCTGCTTCGGATCCTTGCCCAGCCCGACAGTCGCGAAACCGCCCCGCGCCAGTCCGATCACGTCCTTGCGGAAATAGAGGATGATCGCCAGCAGCGAGCCGACATGGACCGCCACGTCGATCATCGGCCCCTGGTCCGGCCAGTCGGTCAGCTTGGGGATCAAGATCAAATGCCCCGACGAGGAAATCGGGAGGAATTCCGTGATCCCCTGAACGATGGCGATGATGAATTGCTGCAGGAAGGTCATAGCGGGCCAATGAAGAAAGGGCGGGACAAGTCAAGAGACCCGCCCCGCCCATTCGGTGGTTTACGGCAGGCCGCGCTGTTACCAGATGCGGATGCGCTCTTCCGGCGGCAGGTAGAGATCGTCCTCCGGCGTCACGTTGAACGCTTCATGCCATTCGTCGAAGTTCCGCACGACGCCGTTCACGCGGTAATAAGGTGGGCTGTGCGGATCGGTGCGCAGTTGCTGGCGTAGAGCGTCGTCGCGCTGAGCCGTCCGCCAGACCTGTGCCCAAGCGAGGAAGAAGCGCTGGTCGCCGGTCAGCCCGTCGATCACCGGCACGTCCTTGCCCTCGGTCGCCAGCTTGTAGGCGCGGTAGGCCATCGAGAGACCGCCAAGGTCGCCGATGTTCTCGCCCAGCGTGAGACGGCCGTTGACGCAGGTTTCGCCATCGTCGAGCGGGCAGAACTGGTTGTACTGGGCCACCAGCGCATCGGTCAGGCCGTCGAAATTGGCGCGATCCTCGTCCGTCCACCAGTTCTGGAGCGCGCCGGTGGCGCTGAACTTGGATCCCTGGTCGTCGAAACCGTGGCCGATCTCGTGTCCGATCACGCCACCGATCGCGCCGTAATTCACTGCGAGGTCCGCATTCGGCCCGAAGAACGGTTGCTGCAGGATACCGGCAGGGAAAACGATCTCGTTCTTCAGCGGATTGTAATAGGCGTTCACCGTCTGCGGCAGCATGCCCCATTCGGTCCGGTCGATCGGGCCGCCCAACTTGTCGAGCATGTCGCACCACGCCCAGTGTGCCGCCGCCATCCGATTGCCGAGCGGATCGCCCGCCTTCACATCGAGACCCTCGTAAGTCTCGAGATTGTCGCGATAGCCGATCTTCGGATCGAAGCTGTCGAGCTTGGCCATGGCCTGCTCTTTCGAGGCTTCGCTCATCCAGTCGATCTCGGCGAGCGATTCGGCGAGAGCGATGCGCAGGTTCGCGACCAGCTCGTCCATTGCTTCCTTGCTGGCGGGCGGGAAGTACCGCTCGACGTAGGATGCGCCGAGCAGTTCGCCGAACTGGCTTTCCGTCTCGCCGATTGCGCGTTTCCAGCGCGGGCGCTGTTCGGGCGTGCCGCGCAGCAGCGTGCCGTAGAACGCGAAGTCGGCCTCATCGATGTCGGAGCCGAGGATGGCGGCGTTGTTGTCGAGAAATTCCTTGATCGTCCACGCCTTGAGCGTGGCGAGGTCGGTCGTCCCGAGCAGTTCGAGCATGCCGGTGAAGCCCTTGCCCAGCTTCGCCATGGCTTCCGCGTCGAGGCCGATTTCCTCGGCCCGCTCCGCGCTCGGGCGCAGGTTGGTCACGACGAAGCGATCCGCCTCACCGAAGCCCGAGGCCTCGATCATGGTCTCGATCGGGAAATCGTCCGCAAGCTCGCCGAGTTCGGCGGGGGTGAAGGGATTGTAGAACAGGTCGACGTTGCGGCTGGCCGCGCGGTCGCTCGAAATCGTGCGGGCGATGGTGTCCTCGAAGCCGTATACCGCCATCGCGGCTGCGGCGGGATCCTCGTAACCGGCCTTGCCCATCAGGAAGGTGAGGTACTCCTTGTACTTCGCCTTGATGTTCTCGCCCTTCTCGCTGGTGTCGGTATAATAATCGCGATCAGGCAGGCCGAGGCCGCCGGAACTGAGATAGACCGAGTAGCGATCGGTTTCCTTGGCATCGACATTCACCCCGCCGCCAAGAGGCGAAGGGTATCCCGGCGTCGCCCACAGCGTCAGCAGAGCGTCAATGCTGTCGGCGGCCTGTATACGCTCCAGATACGGCTGAGCGGCAGACATGCCGGAGGCATCGATAGCATCCGTATCAAGATAGGAATCGTACACCGCCACGATCCGCTTCTCGTTCGCAGTCAGTGAGGCCGGGTCCTTGGCGTTCAGTTCGTCCACCAGCGTTTTCACGTCGCTGGTGGATTTTTCGCGCAACAGGTTGAAGGCGCCGAAACTGCTGAATTCGGCAGGCAGGGGGTTGGCGTCGAGCCATTCCTGGTTCGCATAGGCGAAGAAGTCGTCACCCGGATCGACATCCGGGGAAAGCGTTGCCGGATCGAAGCCCCATTCGCCGAAGCTCATGGTGGGCAGTTCGTTGGTTTCCTCGGCCATGTTGGCTTCGGTATGGTCGTCGGACAGGGCAGGGGTGGCGAGGCCGAGCGCAAGAGCGCTCGCACCGGCGGCAAGGATGGTACGGATCATTATGTGCAGTCTCCCAATCGCAGTCACCCGGCCGCAGGGAGGCCGGAATCGGATAATCATTAACTAACAGCTTTCGTCGCGCGTGCGATGCAGTTTGTCGGCTCAAACAATGGTTTGGGCGAGGAATCAGACGGTTTCGAGCACGAATTGCAGCTTTGCGAGCCGCGCATAGAGCCCGCCGTTCGCCGAAAGCTGGTCATGCGTGCCCTGCTCGACGATCCGTCCATCCTCCATCACCACGATGCGGTTCGCAGCACGCACGGTCGACAGGCGGTGCGCGATGACCAGCGTGGTGCGCTCCGCCATCAGGTGCTCGAGCGCATCCTGCACCAGCCGTTCGCTTTCCGCGTCGAGAGCGCTGGTCGCTTCGTCCAGCAGCAGGATCGGCGCATCGCGCAGCAACGCGCGAGCGATGGCCAGCCGCTGGCGCTGCCCGCCCGATAGCTGCGTGCCGCTCTCGCCGAGATAAGTGTCGAGGCCCTTGGGCAGCTTCTCGAGAAATTCCGCCGCATTGGCTGCCCGCGCTGCGGACCAGATTGCCTCGTCGCTCGCGTCCCAGTTGCCATAGCGCAGGTTGTCGCGGGCATTGGCGCTGAACAGCACGCCTTCCTGCGGGACATAGGCCATGCGGCGACGGATTTGCGCCGGGTCCGCGCCGGTCAGCGGCACGCCGTCGAGGCGGATGGAGCCGGCCTGCGGATCGTAAAAGCGCTCGGACAACTGGAAGATCGTCGATTTGCCCGCTCCGGAAGGACCGACGATCGCGACGGTCTCGCCCGGTTCGACTTCGAGGTTGAAGTCGATCAGTGCCGGCGCCTCCAGCCGCGTGGGGTAACGGAACGTCACGTTGCGGAACGACAGGCTGCCGCGCGGCGGTTCGGGCAGGATCTGCGGGCGGGCGGGCGGAGTGATGGTCGGCGTTTCCTCGAGCAGTTCGGCCAAGCGGCTCGCCGCTCCGGAACCGCGCAGCAAGTCGCCATATACCTCGGTCAGCGCGCCGAAGGCACCTGCCACCAGGCCCGCCGTCAGCACGAAGGCGGCGATGGTCCCGCCCGATATGGTGCCCTCGCCAACGGCCTCCGCGCCGCGCCAGACCAGCAGCGTGATCCCGCCGAAGACGCACAGGATCACCACCGCGGTCATGATCGCGCGGATGATGACGCGCCGCTTGGCGACGATGAAAGTTCGCTCGACGGCGGCCTCGAACCGTTCGTGCTCGCGGGTTTCCTGGTTAAAGCCCTGCACGATCTTCATCGCGGAGAGCACCTCGGTCACCATTGCGCCGATATCGGCCACCCGATCCTGGCTGGTGCGGCTGACCTTGCGCAGGCGCCGTCCGAAATAGGTGATTGGGACGACGACTGCCGGGATGACGAGGAACAGCCCCATCGTGAGGCTCGGCACGAGCCAGAAGAGATACGCCGTCCCGCCGATCGCCATCAGCATATTGCGCAACGCCACCGAGATCGTAGTGCCGACCACTGTCTCGATCAGCGCCGTGTCGCTGGTCATGCGGCTGGAGATTTCCTTGGGGCTGTTCTCTTCATAGAAGCCCGGAGCCAGCCGCAGCAAGTTGCGCTGCACGCGCAGACGAATGTCGGCGACGACGCGCTCGCCGAGCCAGCTGACGAAATAGAACCGCATTGCCGTGCCTACCGCGAGCACGGCGACAATACCGAGCAGCGACTGGAACCAGAAGCGCATTTCGTCCGCATTGCCACCTTCGGCAAAGCCGCGGTCGATCACCATCTTGAACCCGGCCGGGATGGCCAGGGTCGCGCCGGCGGTGATGAACAACGCGAGAATCGCGAGAGCTACGTGGCCGGGGTATCGCTTCGCCGATTGCCAGACCATGCGCAGCGGCTTGAGCGAGCGCGGTTGCTCCTCGCCCCCGCGCCCCTTGCGCTGGAACAACCGCCTTTTCCGCGGTGCAGTATCGGCCGGCCCGTCCATGCGGCTCACGTAAGCGCGGCGGACGCGAAAATCCACAGCGGACGCGGACTTCGGCACATTTCCCTCCCTTGTGCATTGCACAATGGGCGCAGAGCCGTCAGGATACCCGACTTTCAGGTCGCGGCACGGTAAAAGACGAACCACCGGCCAGCAGGGGACGAACATGTTATACCACGCCTACGAACTCCAGCGCAGCTGGCTCAATTCCGCCAGTGCCTGGGCTTCGATCGGGGCGGAGATGCTCTCCAATCCGTCGAACCCGATGAACTATGTGGGCCCGATGGGCTATATGGGCCTGGGCTCGACAGCCGCGAGCGCGCTGGAAGTTTTCGCCCATGCCGCTGCGCCCTATGGCAAGCCGGCCTGGGGTATCGAGGCGGTCGAAGTGGACGGTAAATCCGATCCTGTGATCGAGGCGACCGTCGTCAATCGCCCGTTTGGCGATTTGAAAGAGTTTTACCGCGAGAGCCTGCCCGAAGATGCGCCGCGCCTGCTGGTAGTCGCCCCGATGAGTGGCCATTTCGCCACCCTGCTGCGCGGCACGGTGGAGCGGATGCTCCAGAACTACCGCGTCTTCGTGACCGACTGGGCCGATGCCAAGACCGTTCCGCTGCACGAGGGCGAGTTCGATCTCGACGATTACATCGATTACGTTATCGGTTTCCTCGAGCATATCGGTAAAGGCGCGAATGTGATGGCAGTATGCCAGCCGTCGGTACCGGTGTTCGCCGCCACCGCAATCATGAACCGCGACAAGCACCCCTGCGCGCCGAAGACGCTGACCATGATGGGCGGCCCGATCGACACGCGCTGTTCGCCGACCACGGTCAACGATCTCGCCATGGATCGCCCGATCGAGTGGTTCCGCCACAATGTCATCGCGACCGTGCCGATGCAGTATCGCGGCGCAGGGCGGCGGGTCTATCCCGGCTTCATGCAGCTGGCCGGCTTCATGAGCATGAATCTCGGCAATCACCTGATGAGCCATTATGAGATGTTCAAGCATCTCACCGCGGGCGACGATGAAAGCGCGCAGGCGACCAAGGATTTTTACGACGAATATCGCAGCGTCGCCGACATGACGGCGGAGTTCTATCTCCAGACCGTGGAAGTCGTTTTCCAGGACCACGCCCTGCCGAACGGAACCTTCGCCCATCGCGGCAAGCGCGTCGATCTCGGCGACATCGCCGACACCGCGATCCTGGCGATCGAAGGCGAGCGCGATGACATCTCGGGCCTAGGCCAGACCCGCGCCGCGCTGGAGTTGACGCCGGGCCTCGATACATCGAAGAAGCGCTATTTCATGGCGGAAGGCGCAGGCCATTACGGCATCTTCAACGGCAGCCGCTGGCGCACGAAAATCGCCCCGGTGGTCGAGGAATTCATAGCCACGCATGGATGAACCCGGCGATCGCATTCCGCCGGATGTAAGAACCGAGATCGATCGGCGCCTGTCGATCATTTGGGAGAGGGAGGGCGTTCGTCCGCTACTCGCGCTCGAATCGGGTTCGCGCGCATGGGGCTTTCCCAGTCCCGACAGCGATTACGATGTGCGGTTCATATATGCGCGCCCTTTATCTGCGTATCTTTCCCTGCAGCCGATCCGGGACATCATAGAGCAGCCGATCGTCGATGAGATCGATCTTAACGGATGGGACGTTTACAAGGCGCTGGGCCTGATGCTCCGTACCGATCTCGACAGTGACACCATCGCCGAGATTGACGAAATGACTGCACTAAAGGCGGTAACGCGGGATCCAGGCAGCGCCGATGCCCGGCCACGGATCGACAGCCTGATCTGAGAGGAAATCGCGAAAGTGGATCTGGTGGAAGAACGCGACTGCGCCGAAAGGTTCGTGCGTAACGCCGATGAAATCTTTTCCCGGCTGCTGACCACCACAACCTGAGGGTCAAACCGGCGGCGGCTCCTGTCGACGCCCGAAAAGCTTGCCGATGATGCGCCTGGCGATGATAAGCAGCCAGATGGTCAGGCCGAGCAGCAGGACCGCGATCCCCGCTGCGATCAGCGGGAATTCGTAAGCGAGATAGAGCAGGCCGACTGTCGCCACGTCCTCGGCAGTCGAGACGGCGACATTGCTGACCGGTTCGGGGCTCGCATTGACCACGCCGCGCGCGCCGGCCTTGCCTGCGTGGGCAGCGAAGCTGGCCCCGCCGCCGAGGAGGAAGGCGACCACCTGCACTGCCGGATCCGACGGGTCGACGATGGCCAGCGCCAGTAGCGCCCCGCCGATCGGTCGCACGAAAGTGTGCACCGCATCCCAGATCGAGTCGAGCCACATCACCTTGTCGGCAAAGAATTCCGCCACGGCAGCCAGAGCCGCGAAGCTCATTACCCACGGGCTGGCCAGCACATCGAGGCTTGCGAGATGCTCGGGCAGGGGAACCACGTCCGTCCGCATGGCGAGGCCGGTGGCGAAGACACAGAGATACAGCCGCCAGCCGGCCAACAGGCTGACGCTTCCCGCGATGCCGATGATTTCCATGATGCCCATGCATGCGCAGCATAAGCCTCAACGGCGCATTTCGTCCAACGGCATTCGTCGCCCGATGGACGATCGACGTGCGGATTGACCACCGCCCAATCGATCCCCTAACGTTTACACCTGTAAACACACGGGAATTCGATGATGACGAAACTCAAGATTTTAACCGCGACCTGCGGCGCTCTTGTCGCGCTGGCAGCCTGCGGCGGGGCTACAGCAGGCGACAAGGGCGGCTGGAAAGCCTCAAGCTACGGCTATGGCGATAATCAGATCATCGGTTCGGGTGAACTCGTGACCGAGAACCGCTCGATCGGTAGCTTCGACCGACTGGCGATCGATGGTCCGATCGATGTCGTCATCCGTCAGAGCGCTTCCCGGTCGCTGGTGATTATCGCCGAGGACAATCTTATCGATCTGGTCCGCGCGCGCAGCGAGGACGGGACGCTGTCGCTCGACACGACTGGCAGCTTCCGCACGCGTATCGGTATCCGCGCGGTGCTGACGGTGCCGACCCTCGATGCGGTCGCGATCAATGCCAGCGGCGACGTGCGGTTCGACGGGTGGAACGCTCGCGCGATCGACCTCGCGATTGCCGGGTCGGGCGAAATCGTGCTGGGCGGCGAGGTGGGTGATGTCCGCGCGCTGATCGGTGGCTCGGGCGATATCGACCTTGCCCCTGCGCGCTTGTCCTACGTCGACGCCGACATCGAGGGTTCGGGCGAAATCCGCATGGGCTCGCTGCGCAAGCTGGATGCGACGCTCAACGGCTCGGGCATCATCGAGGCGGGCGACGTAGGGGAACTCGACGCGGTGCTCAACGGCTCGGGCGAAATCCGCTACCGTTCGGCGAAGCGGATCCTGCGTCGGGAACGCAACGGCTCGGGCCGCATCGCACGGCGCTGAGGCGGCGGAGCGTCAGGCGGAGCCGCTACGCTCCGCCTCGACATCGTAGGGTCGACCGAACCGCCCCTGCGGAATTTCGAGCGCGTCGCGATCCCAATCGCCCAGATCGGCGACGGCGCCATAGCTGCCTTCGAGAAAGTCCAGCAGAGTGCCGTCCCGGTCGGCTCTTTCTCGAACGGCGGCATAGGGCAGGACGAACTCGCCAAGATCGGAATGCCAGAAGGCGGCATCGGGGCGCACTGTGCGGTCTCCCAGCCCATCGGGCGTCGGGTAGCCATAGGCATAGAACGCCGCCTGGCTCGACGCCCCCGCCGCCGAGCCGGAAGCCTGCGCCGGCGACTTCGTGGCTATAGGCTTCGCGCGTGACGCGATCGGGCAAATTGGGAAACCCGCCCGGGTGGAGCGGGGCTTTGCGGCCCGAGAAGCGGGTCACCGCGAGGTCGAGACTGCCCCAGAACAGGTGGCTCGGGCTCGATTTGCCGACGAAGCCTGATCGGAACCGCTCGAAAATGCAACTGGCGTCGGAAAAGGCGCGGTGGATGCGGGTGAGCGTCGCAGCGTCCCACTCGCGATCCGCCGGATGCGGGTGAGCGTCGCAGCGTCCCACTCGCGATCCGCCGTATCCTCGCGGAAGGGTATCGCCTCCTCCACCTCATTCGGCCCGCCGGAGATGTCGGTCGTCGCGCCAGCACGACGGAGCAGGTCGGTTAGCTGTTCGTGGAAGCGCGCGACGCTTTGCCCGGCGACGCCGAAACGCTCCGTGAAGCCGGCCGATGTTTCGACCATGACTGCATTCGACAGGCAATCGAAAAGCACTTCGGCTTCGCCATCCGCCATCTCGACCGGATAGGTGCGAAAGCCGCGCGGGACGACGCGCATGGCCAGTTGCCAGCTATGGTTGCACCACGGCAGCGCCCGCGTCGGCAGCTTGCCGACGACCTGGAGATAGGCGTGCAGGCTTTCGATGACCGGGCGGTCGGCCTCGTAGTCGAGTTCTGGCCACCACTCGGTCATCGCAACTCCCTTGCTCTTTAGAAGATTTCGAACAGCCCCGCTGCGCCCATGCCGCCACCGACACACATGGTGACGACGCCGTACTTCGCACCGCGACGCTTGCCTTCGAGCAGCACGTGGCCGGTGCAACGCGCGCCGGTCATGCCGTAAGGGTGACCGATCGAGATCGAACCGCCGCTGACATTCAGCTTGTCGTTATCGATGCCGAGCTTGTCGCGGCAGTAGAGTACCTGCACGGCGAAGGCTTCATTCAATTCCCAGATGCCGATGTCGTCGACGCTGAGGTCGAAGCGCTTGAGCAGCTTGGGGATGGCGAAGATCGGGCCGATGCCCATCTCGTCGGGTTCGGTACCGGCGACCGCCATGCCGACATAGCGACCGAGCGGTTCGAGGCCGCGCTGTTCGGCGACCTTGGCTTCCATCAGCACGCTGGCCGAGGAACCGTCCGACAGCTGGGAGGCGTTGCCGGCGGTAATCGTGGTGCCTTCGCCCATCACCGGCTTCAGGCCCTGCAGGCCTTCCAACGTGGTCGAGGGGCGATTGCCCTCGTCCTTGGCGATGGTGATGTCGACGTCGGAAATCTCGCCGGTTTCCTTGTCCTGCACCTTGTGGGTGGTGCTGACGGGCACGATCTCGTCGTCGAAACGGCCTTCCTCCTGGGCCTTGGCAGTGCGCTGCTGGCTCTGGAGGGCATATTCGTCCTGCGCGTCGCGGCTGATGCCATAGCGCTGGGCGACCGTCTCGGCGGTCTGCAGCATCGGCATGTAGATCGCGCCATGCATCGCGATCAGCTCGGGATCGGGCATGACGCGCATTTCCTTGGTCTGGACCAGCGAAATGCTTTCCTGGCCGCCGGCGGCAACCACGTCCATGCGGTCGGTGATGATCTGCTTCGCCGCCGTAGCAATACTCATCAGGCCCGAAGAGCACTGGCGGTCGATGGTCATCCCGCTAGTGCCGATCGGGCAACCGGCGCGCAGCGCGACCTGGCGGGCAAGGTTGCCGGCCTGCGTACCCTGCTGGAGCGCGGTGCCCCACAGCACATCATCGACTTCGCCGGCTTCGATACCGGCGCGTTCGATCGCGGGCTTCAGGGAGTAGGAGCCGAGCGTCGGGCCCTTGGTGTCGTTGAACCCGCCCTTGTAGGCGCGGCCGATGGCGGTACGGGCGGTGGAGACGATGACTGCGTCACGCATGGGTTTTTCCTTGAAATTGCTATTGGGGTCCGATGCCTCTTGGGGAGGAGGGGGAAATCAGACGAAAAGCTGGGTGATCCATTCGGTGATCAGGGCAGGCTTGTCCTCGCCTTCGATCTCCATCGTGATCTCGCTGGTCTGCTGCCACTGGCCGGGGCGCTTCTCGATCATCTCGACCAGCTTCCAGTGGCCGCGGATGCGCTTGCCGCTGCGGACGGGGCTGATGAAGCGCGTCTTGTTGCCGCCGTAGTTCACACCCATCTTCACGCCGTCGATCTTCGGCATGTCGGACTGCGCGCCGAGATAGGGGATCATCGACAGGGTCAGGAAGCCATGCGCGATGGTGCCGCCAAACGGCGTCATCTTGGCCTTTTCCTTGTCGATATGGATGAACTGGTGATCGCCGGTCGCATCGGCGAACTGGTTGATGCGTTCCTGGCTCATCTCGACCCATTCGCTGGTGCCGATATTCTCGCCGACCTTTTCTGCCAGTTCCTGCGGGCTCATAGACGCGTCTCCTCTTCGCGAAATCCTAGGGTTTGCGCGACTCCGCAGCCGCGCGTGCGGCGCGACTCATGGCGTATGGACAGGACCGGCGCAACCGCGCCGACGCTGCCCTTACGGCATCGCGGGCTTGGCCGAGGCAGCCGCGCGGCGGGCGTCGCGCGCAGCCTTGCGGACGAGCTCGACCTTGGCCGACTCGCGCTTCTTGCAATAGGTCCACAGGCCGATCTGCAGCCCGACGAGCATCAGGACGAAGGGCTGGAAGGCGATTCCCTGGAAGGTCGCGCCGACGAGGTAGACGATCTGCGCGAACTGCAGCGCACTGGCGAGCGGCGCCTGCCATTGCTCGCCCGCCGCCTTGCGCTCGCGCCAGCGCTTGCGGATCTTTTCCATCTGCCACAGGCCGATGGCGTGCAAGGCAAGCCACAGGAAGAGGCCCGGCCAGCCCTGTTCGCCGAGCATCTCGAAGATCGAACTGTGATAGGCGCGCCCGCCGTCGGTGATCTCCTTGTACTCCACCGAGGTCGTGGTGCCATCGGTTTCCACCACGGGCAGGTCGTAGGTGAAGCTGTTGCCGCGATAGGCGTCGAAGCCGCCACCCAGCGGTCGCTCCGAAACATAGTCGAGCGTCCATCCCCAGACCTGCATGCGGGTGGAGGCCGACTGGTCCTGCTGCACCGAACCCAGTGTCGACATGCGCTCGTAATAGCTCGCCGGAAGAAACGGCAATGCGGCAAGCCCGAGCACCGCTGCCCCGGTGATGTAGAGCATGCGCTTTTTCACGTCGCGCAGCATCAGCACGCCGAGCACCGCGATGCAGACGAGGCCCGTCCGCGCTTCGGTCCCCACCGGGATCGTCAGGCAGGCGAAGATCAGCAGGGCGGCAAAGGTCTTCACTCGCCAATCGGGTGGATAGATCGTGGAATGCTTCGCCAGCCACAGGATGATCGGGATGATCGCGATCGCCACCGTGGCCAGAGTCGAGCTTTCGTACATGTTCGAATTGTCGTTTACGAACAGGTAGAGGTCGCCATAGCCCCCACCGCCGAGCACGGTTTTCATACCGGCGGAGATGATGATGGCGCCTGCCGTCAACACCATGATGAGCGTCGCCACCTCGATCCGCAGCCGCGTGATTAGCGTCACCGGCAGGAAGATGCCGAACACAAGCGCTTTCCAGACCCAGTCCCACTTGGCCTGCGCCGACTCCGGGAAATCGGCCCATTGCAGCGTCATGAAGCACCAGCCGAGCAGTGCCAGCAGGATGCCCTGGCGCACTGTGAATTGCGTGTTGGCCTTGGTATCGCCGATCATCCACCCGGCGAAGGCGAGCAGGAAGGCGATCAGCGAAATCGGCAGCGACTGGAGGAGCGACCAGCTCATCTTCTGCGGAGCGAGGATATCGATGTAGAGATAGGCGAGCACCCAGATGAAGGGCCGCCTGATCCCCATGGCGAGCATGATCGCCACGGTGAGAAACAGCGCGATATCAAGCATCGTCGCCCCGCCTTCCGGCCCGGCGCGCCCGGCGCTTGTCGCGCGGAGATGGCGGCGGCGCGGGGACAGTCTCCGGCTCGTCCGCCAGCGGGTCCTCGCGGTCGAGGTCGGGCCGCACCAGCACGCGGAACAGCGCCAGCATGATCAGCGCATGCGTCAGTCCGAGGGCGATATAGTCGATCAAGCTGCGGTCCGTCCTTTGCGCGGCCACTATCAGCTTACGGTTGACGCGCTCTTAAGCCTGTTGTGTCACAAGCCTGCACAAATGACACGCGTCTTGCACATCCTCGACCATTCGCTGCCGCTGCATTCCGGCTACACTTTCCGTACCCGCGCGATCATGAAAGCGCAGGTGGCGGCGGGGCTGGAGGTGCGCGGCGTCACCGGGCAGCGGCATTTCGCCGTTGGCCCTGCGATGGAGGAGGCGGAAGGCCTGACCTTCCATCGCACCTTCGGAAGCGCCT
Source organism: Erythrobacter sp. (assembly GCA_029937545.1). Classification (GTDB taxonomy): domain Bacteria; phylum Pseudomonadota; class Alphaproteobacteria; order Sphingomonadales; family Sphingomonadaceae; genus Qipengyuania. Next base: position 96,893 of record JAPYPR010000001.1, read on the forward strand.
CCGGCCCTCCCGGCTTTCGCGAGTGGCGCGAGATCGAGGCGTTGCGTGAAGCGATCGAGACGCTGGCCTCCGAGTGGGAACCGAATGTGATTCACGCACATTCCCCTGCCCTGTGCGGCATGGCGGGGCTGCGCGCAGCGCGGCGGCTGGACCTCCCGTTCGTCTATGAGATCCGCGCATTCTGGGAGGATGCGGCGGTCGGCAATGGCACGGGCCGCGAGGGATCGATCAAGTACCGGCTGACGCGCTGGCTGGAGGATCGGGTGGTGCGCGGAGCCGATGCAGTCTTCACCATCGCCAAAGGCCTGCGCGACGATCTCGTCGAGCGCGGGCACGACAGCGCGAAGATCGGCCTGTCGCCCAATGGCGTGGACCTGACACTGTTCGGCGAGCCGGTCCCGCGCGACGGGGCACTCGCTGCCGAGATCGGTATCGTCAGCGGTCCGGTGATCGGCTTCGTCGGCAGCTTCTACGATTACGAGGGGCTCGACGACCTCATCGCCGCCCTCCCGCTGTTGCGCGAGCATCATCCGCATGCCCAGCTGCTGCTGGTCGGCGGCGGGCCGATGGACGCGGCCCTGCGAGAGCAGGCAGCGGAATCACCGGCGGCAGACGCGATAGTCTTCACCGGCCGCGTTCCGCATGGAGAGGTCGAGCGCTATTACGCGTTGATCGACATCCTTGCCTATCCCCGCAAGCAATCGCGGCTGACCGAACTGGTAACCCCGCTCAAGCCGCTCGAGGCGATGGCGCAGGGCCGGATCGTGGCGGCGAGCGATGTCGGCGGCCATCGCGAGCTGATCGCGGATGGCGAGACGGGCATGCTCTTCCCGCCCGACGATCCCGGTGCTCTTGCACGTGCGCTCGCCAACCTCGTGGAGGCGAAAGCCGCTTGGCCTGCCATGCGCGAGAACGCGCGCAGCCACGTGGCCCAGAACCACGACTGGGCGCGGAACGTGGATCGTTATCTCGGCGTTTACCAAAAACTGCTAGGTGCAAGAGCGAAGTAGGCCAACCGGAATGCTCGCCTGCATCATGCAAAGGAATGACGACGAGAGATGAGCGGCGCCGAGACGAGAATGCCGATCAGCAGCCACCCCGCCTTTCCGTGGGTCGTAGGGCTCTATTTCGCCGTGTTGCTGGCCGGCGGCCTGTTCGTCATGCCCGATGCGGTCCATGCGAATCTGCGTAGCTGGCTGGGGATCGAGGCGTTGGTGGGAAATGCCCTCGCGGCCAAGCTGCTCCTGAGCATTCTGGCCGGCATCCTCGGCCTGCTCTTAGGGGTAGCGATCGCGCGGCGTGTTTCGGGGGCAAAGGCGAAAAAGCTCTCCGACGAAAGTGGCGACGCCGAATTTGCTGCGCCGACCTTCGATCCCGAGGATAGCGCCTACAACGACAGCGAGCCGAACGATGATGCGGTGTGGCTGGCTGATGATGATTTCGGCGAAGAGCCAGAAGAGGCTCGGCCAGAGGACGCCCCTCACCGGATGTTCAATCCCCGCGACTATCTGACCGGAGACGGTCTCGGGACCGAACCCGAGATCGAGCGCGACACCATGGTCAGCACCGAACCGGTCGACGCCGAATTCGAAGAGGTGGAGGCCGCCGTGGAGTCCGGCCATCTCGAACCCGACGATGACGATCGAGAGGCCAAACCCGACGCTGCGGACGAATGGTTCGACGTCGGGTCCGAGCACGGCCTGGAAGAGCCCGAAGAGCCGACAGCCACTACTATCGATATGCCCGACGCCGTCGAGCAGGAAACCCGGCCCGTCCCGCCGCCTAGCGAGGCGATGGGTGATCTGTCGCTGAGCGAATTGACCGAACGGCTCGAACGGGCCCTCGCCTCGCAGCGCGTAGCAAAGGACGAGAACGCAGAGCTGGTTGCTCCCGATGCCGACCCGGTGATCGCCTTCCTGCGCCGCGAAGCCGACCGCACCGCCCCTGCGGCATCGGTCGAGAGCGAGGACGACGAGGACACGCAAGCCAGCCTGAGAAGCGCGCTCGAGCGCCTGTCGCAGGTCGGCAAGCGATCCTGACCGGCCACCGCGACCTTCCGCGACTTTTCGAAGCGCGAATTTTCCATCCGAACACGCGTCACCTTGGCGCCAATCCGTGCGGAAATCTTCGCGCGGGTGAAATAATGCTACTCTCTTCGCAGTTGCAAAATAGCGAGCGCACCGCCATGACGAAGCTTCGCGCAATTTTGCGGTGCCGACAGGGCACCTGGAAACCTGTCCCCGGTTCGCTTCGTTGAGGAAGAGGACGGGCGGGCACGGAGGAGGACGCTTCTTTTATGGGCAGTCAGCCGCCCCTCGATCATGGTGGTCTTTACGATCCCCGCAACGAACACGATGCCTGTGGCGTCGGGATGGTCGCGCATGTCAAGGGCGCGAAGAGCCACGGCATCGTCACCCAGGCGCTCGAAATCCTCGCCAATCTCGACCATCGCGGCGCGGTGGGTGCAGACCCGCTGCTCGGCGATGGTGCGGGCATCCTGCTGCAAATTCCCGACCCCTTGTTCCGCAATTGGGCGGAGGCGAGGGATTACGACCTGCCCGCGCCGGGCGATTACGCCGTCGCGATGTGTTTCCTGCCGCAATCCGATGAAGCGCGCGGGTTCGTCGAGCGCCAGCTGGAGCGGTTCGCCGAGAAGGAAGGCCAGCGCGTCATCGGCTGGCGCGATGTACCCGTCACGCTGGACGGGCTGGGCAAGACGGTAGTCGATTCGATGCCGGTCATCCGCCAGTGCGTGATCGCGCGCGGCACCAATTGCACCGATCAGAATGCGTTCGAGCGTAAGCTGGTCGTGATCCGCAAGCAAACGCTCAACCCGCTCGCGGCGCTGGAGCAGAAGCACGGCATCCCGACCCTTTCGACCGCCTATATCCCGAGCTTCTCCAGCCGGACCGTCGTCTACAAGGGTCTGCTGCTCGCCAACCAGGTCGGCAGTTTCTACGACGACCTGCGCGATTCCGATTGCGTCTCCGCATTGGGCCTCGTCCACCAGCGTTTCAGCACCAACACCTTCCCCAGCTGGCGGCTGGCCCACCCCTATCGCTTCATGGCGCATAACGGCGAGATCAACACGGTTCGCGGCAATGTGAACTGGATGGAAGCGCGCCGCCGCACGATGGAAAGCGACCTGCTGGGCGCGGACCTCGACAAGATGTGGCCGCTGATCCCGCATGGCCAGTCCGACACCGCCTGTCTCGACAATGCTCTCGAGCTGCTGCTGACCGGCGGCTACAGCCTCGCGCATTCGATGATGATGCTGATGCCGGAGGCGTGGGCGAAGAACGCACTCATGGACCCGGCGCGCCGCGCCTTTTACGAGTATCACGCCGCGTTGATGGAGCCCTGGGACGGCCCGGCGGCAGTGTGCTTCACCGACGGTCGCCAGATCGGTGCCTGCCTCGACCGCAACGGCCTGCGTCCGGCGCGCTGGTGCACGACGAAGGACGACCTCGTCGTACTCGCCTCGGAAAGCGGCGTGCTGCCGTTCAAGGACGAGGACATCACGCGCAAATGGCGCCTGCAACCCGGCAAGATGCTGCTGATCGACCTCGATGAAGGCCGCATCGTCGAGGACGAGGAGGTCAAGGCCGAACTCGCAGCGGCAGAGCCCTACGAGGCGTGGCTGAAGAAAGCGCAGTACAAGCTCGCCGATCTCGACCATATCGATGCGGAACTGTCGGACTTTCCCGCGGCAGAAGGCTCCCTGTCGGCCAGCGACTTGCTCACGCGCCAGCAGGCGTTCGGCTATACGCAGGAGGACATCTCCCGCTTCCTCGAGCCAATGGCGCGCGGCGGCGAGGACCCGATCGGTTCGATGGGCACCGATACGCCGATCGCCGTCCTGTCCGATCGCAGTCGCCCGCTCTACGATTATTTCAAGCAGAACTTCGCGCAGGTGACCAATCCGCCGATCGACCCGATCCGCGAGGAACTGGTGATGAGCCTGCTCTCCATGATCGGTCCGCGGCCCAACCTGCTGGGGCGTGATGGCGGCACGCATAAGCGCCTTGAAGTCAGCCAGCCGATCCTGACGAACGAGGATCTCGCGAAGATCCGCTCGGTGGAAGTCGCGCTCGACGGCGCCTTCCGCACCGCCACGATCGACATCACCTGGGATGCGAGCACGGGCGCTGACGGGCTGGCCATGGCGCTGAAGGAAATGTGCTGGGCCGCGACCGAGGCCGTGCTGGGCGATGCCAATATCCTGATCCTGTCCGACCGTGGGCAGGGGCCGGACCGGATCGCCATGCCCGCCCTGCTGGCGACGGCAGCCGTGCACCACCAGCTCGTACGCCAGGGCCTGCGGATGCAGTCCGGCCTCGTCATCGAGACCGGCGAGGCGCGCGAAGTCCACCATTTCTGCGCGCTCGCGGGCTATGGAGCGGAGGGGATCAATCCCTACGTCGCCTTCGAGACGCTTGAGCACCTGCGCGCGGATCGCTTCCCCGACCTCGAACCGGGCGATGTCGCGAAGAACTACGTCAAAGCCATCGGCAAGGGCATTCTCAAGGTCATGTCCAAAATGGGCATCTCGACCTACCAGTCCTATTGCGGCGCGCAGATCTTCGACGCGGTCGGGCTCAATTCCGACTTCATCGACACCTATTTCACCGGCACTGCTACCACGATCGAGGGCATCGGCCTCAAGGAAGTCGCGGAAGAAGCGGTGATGCGTCACGCGCAGGCCTATGGCGACAGCCCGCTCTACAAGGGCATGCTCGATGTCGGCGGCATCTACCAGTATCGCATCCGCGGCGAGGCGCATGCCTGGACGCCGCAATCCGTCGCGCAGTTACAGCACGCCGTCCGCGGCAAGGATGCGAAGAATTACGAGGAATTCGCCCGTTCGGTAAACGAACAGAGCGAACGCCTGCTCACCATCCGCGGGCTGATGGAACTGACACCGGCGGAGCAGCCGCTCGCCATCGACGAGGTCGAACCGGCGGTCGAGATCGTGAAGCGTTTCAGCACCGGGGCAATGAGCTTCGGCTCGATCAGCCACGAAGCGCACTCGACGCTTGCCATCGCGATGAATCGCCTCGGCGGCCGCTCGAACACCGGCGAAGGCGGCGAGGAGCCGGAGCGGTTCGTCCCGCTCGACAATGGCGATTCGATGCGCAGCCGGATCAAACAGGTCGCGAGTGGCCGCTTCGGCGTGACGACCGAATATCTCGTCAATTCGGACGATATCCAGATCAAGATGGCGCAGGGTGCCAAGCCCGGTGAAGGTGGCCAGCTGCCCGGTCACAAGGTCGACAAGCGCATCGGCAAGGTGCGCCATTCGACCCCGGGCGTGGGCCTTATTTCGCCCCCGCCGCATCACGACATCTACTCGATCGAAGATCTCGCGCAGCTGATCCACGACCTCAAGAACGTGCAGCCGGAAAGCCGTATCTCGGTGAAGCTGGTGTCCGAAGTCGGCGTCGGCACGGTCGCGGCAGGCGTTTCCAAGTGCAAGGCGGACCACGTGACGATCTCGGGCTACGAGGGCGGTACGGGCGCGAGCCCGCTGACCAGCCTGACGCATGCCGGATCCCCGTGGGAAATCGGCCTTGCCGAAACGCAGCAGACGCTGCTGCTCAACGATCTGCGCAGCCGCATCGCGGTGCAAGTTGATGGCGGGCTGCGCACAGGACGCGACGTCGCCATTGGCGCGCTGCTGGGCGCGGACGAGTTCGGCTTTGCCACTGCCCCGCTGATCGCGGCGGGCTGTATCATGATGCGCAAGTGTCACCTCAACACCTGCCCGGTCGGCGTCGCGACACAGGACCCGGTGCTGCGCAAGCGGTTCGTCGGCACGCCCGAACATGTCATCAATTACTTCTTCTTCGTGGCCGAGGAACTGCGCCAGATCATGGCGACCATGGGCTTCCGCACAGTCGAGGAAATGATCGGCCGCGTCGAGCGAATCGACATGCGCCGGGTGGAGCGTCACTGGAAAGCGCATGGCGTAGACTTGAAGCGCATTCTCCATGCCGTGCCGCTGGAGGAAGGCCGCAAGCCCTATCACACCGAAACGCAGGACCACGGCCTCGCCGCTGCGATGGATGTGGAGCTGATCGAAGCCTGCAAGCCCGCCATCGAGAGCGGGCAGGCAGTCCAGCTGACGCGCACCATCCGCAATGTGAACCGCACCGTCGGCGCGATGCTGTCGGGTCGGATCGCCGAAGCGCATGGCCACTCCGGCCTGGCACCCGAAACGATCCGCATCGACTTCACCGGTGTTGCGGGCCAGAGCTTCGGCGCATGGCTGGCTCATGGAGTCACGCTCAGCCTGACCGGCGATGCCAACGACTATGTCGGCAAGGGGCTCTCGGGCGGCCGTATCGTGGTGCGCCAGCCGGAAGAAGCTCCGCGCGAGCCGGGCAACAACATCATCGTCGGCAATACCGTCCTCTATGGCGCGATCGCGGGCGAGGCCTATTTCGAAGGCGTCGCAGGCGAGCGCTTCGGCGTGCGCAATTCGGGTGCTGTCGCGGTGGTCGAAGGCACCGGCGATCACGGCTGCGAGTACATGACCGGCGGGGTGGTCTGCGTGCTCGGCAATACGGGCCGCAATTTCGCCGCAGGGATGAGCGGCGGCATTGCCTATGTCTACGATCCCGACGGCAATTTCGACGAGCTGCTGAACCACGCGCAGGTCGATCTGCTCGACGTGACGCCGGGTGATGGGGAAGGCGCGCAAAAGAGCTGGGGCGAACCGCAGCAACGCGGCCGGTCGGTCGACGATGCGGGAATGGGCGACCCGCTCTATCACGATGCGGTGCGGCTCAAGATCCTCGTCGAGCGGCACCAGTTGCACACCGGCTCGGCCAAGGCCAAGGCGCTGCTCGAAAACTGGGCCGAGGAACTGAAGAATTTCCGCAAGGTCATGCCGCGCGACTACGCCAAGGCCCTCAAGGCCCTCGAAGACGAACGCGAGAATGCAGCGATGGAGGCTGCGGAATAATGGGCAAGGAAACCGGCTTTCTCGAATACGAGCGCGAGGATCGTACCTATCGCGATCCCGAAGAACGGCTGAACCATTACAAGGAGTTCGTCGTCCCGCTTTCGGAAGACCAGCTGCGTACGCAGGCGGCACGCTGCATGAATTGCGGCATTCCTTACTGCCACAACGGCTGTCCGGTGAACAATATCATCCCGGACTGGAACCATCTCGTCTATGAGGATGACTGGAAGAACGCGCTCGAGGTCCTGCACTCGACCAACAACTTCCCGGAGTTCACCGGCCGCGTCTGCCCCGCCCCGTGCGAGGCGGCCTGCACGCTCAACCTCATCGACAGCCCCGTCACTATCAAGTCCATCGAATGCGCGATCATCGATCGCGGCTTTCAGGAAGGCTGGGTCAAGCCGCAATTGCCGGAAAAGCGGACAGGTAAGTCGGTGGCCGTGATCGGAAGCGGCCCCGCCGGCCTCGCCTGCGCCCAGCAGCTCGCGCGCGCTGGCCATGCCGTGACCGTCTTCGAAAAGAGCGACCGGATCGGCGGGCTGCTTCGCTACGGCATTCCCGACTTCAAGATGGAGAAGCATCTCATCAACCGCCGCGCGGTGCAGATGGAGGCCGAAGGCGTCCAGTTCCGCACCAGCAGCGAAGTGGGTGTCGAAGTCAGCTTCCAGGCGCTGCAGGAGAATTTCGACGCGGTCGTGCTGGCGGGCGGCGCGGAAGAGGCCCGCATGCTCGACATTCCGGGCTCCGAGCTCGACGGCGTGCGCCTCGCGATGGAATTCCTGACCCAGCAGAACAAGCGCAATGCAGGCGACGACGAAGTGCGCGCCGCGCCGCGGGGCAGCCTGACCGCTACGGGCAAGCATGTCATCGTGATCGGCGGCGGCGACACCGGCAGCGATTGCGTCGGCACCAGCAACCGGCAGGGCGCGGCCAGCGTCACGCAGCTGGAAATCATGCCCAAGCCTCCCGAGCACGAGGACAAGGCGCTGACCTGGCCCGACTGGCCGGTGAAGCTGCGCACCTCCTCCAGCCACGAAGAAGGCGTGGACCGCGACTGGGCCGTACTGACCAAGCGCGTGGTCGAGGAAAACGGCGATGTCGCGGGGCTGGAATGCGTCCGCGTCGAGTGGAAAGACGGCAAGATGCAGGAAATCGAGGGCAGCGAATTCACGCTCAAGGCCGACCTCATCCTGCTGGCAATGGGCTTTACCGGGCCCAAGCGGCGCGGGCTGCTCGACCGGGCAGGCGTCGATCTCGACGGGCGCGGCAATGTGGCGGCGGACACCGAGTGGTACCTCACCAGCGAAGCGAACGTGTTCGCATGCGGCGACATGCGGCGCGGGCAGAGCCTGGTCGTGTGGGCGATCCGCGAAGGGCGACAGGCCGCCCACGCAGTCGACAAGGCGCTGATGGGCGAGACCCAGCTGCCGCGCTAGGCGCGTGGGCGATATCCTGATTACCGGCTGTTCGGGCGGCGGGAAATCGACGCTGCTCGAAGAACTGGAGCGGCGCGGCCACACCGTCGTGCGCGAACCCGGGCGGCGCCTGATCGCGGCGGGCGTTACACCGTGGGGCAATCTTCGCGGCTTTCTTGACGCCGCCGCCGTCATGGCCTGCGCCGATCTGGACTGGCACGAGGATGCCAAGCGCCCGGTGTTCTTCGATCGCGGGCTGATCGACGCGCTTGCCGGACTGGAGCGGGACGGAGGGCCGACAGTCTCGGAGGCGCTCGGGTCAGATCGGCCTTATTGCAGCAAGGTGTTTCTCGCACCGCCCTGGCCCGAAATCTATGCGCAGGACTCGATGCGGCGGCACGATTTCGACGCCGCGATCGCCGAATATGAGCATCTGGCATTGCTGCTCCCGGCACTCGATTACGAGGCAGTCGAGCTACCACTCGTAAGCGTCGCAGAGCGCGCCGATTTCGTACTGGCAAATCTACCCGCGTAGCTGGGGTGCACGCTCGGCCAGCGCGTCGAGAAATGCGGCGCTCTCATCGATCCGCAGGGCGATACGGCGGACCTGCTGCTCCGCGCCAAGTAGCGGGCACACGGTCAGTTCGCGATCCAGCTCCAGCATCGCACTGGGCCAGGACAGCAACGCATGGTTGAGCGTGTCGGGCGCCTTGACCTGTTCCGCACCGAAGCTGGGCACGATGCCCGCGATCGCCTGATACGGCACCAGCAGGTCGATCATCACGCCGCTGCGGACAACGCAGGCCCTGCTCCGTAAGGCGCGCTCCCCTGCTCCGGTCAGGATCACCGCGCGCACGCTGTCGTCGGCATCCAGTGCGGTCATCACCTCGTAAAGCCGGTGGCGCAGCACCTTCGACAGCGCGTTCATCGCTTCGGGGCGGTTGAGGGTGACGGTCGCGACGCCGCCGGCGATGTCGGTGAGGATGAGATCGGTCATGCGGCGTAGCCTAGCGGATAGGTTGCAGCTTGCTATCTACCCGTCACTCGCGTTGAGTGCGCGCGAGAGAAACGAGAGGAAACGCGCAAATGGCATTCCAACCCTTCGACCTCACCGGCAAGGTAGCCGTAGTGACCGGCGGCAATGGCGGTATCGGGCTGGGCATGGCCGAAGGGCTCGCCGCGGCTGGGGCCGATGTCGCCATCTGGGGGCGCAACGGATCGAAGAACGCTTCCGCCCTGGATCGGCTGAAGGCGCATGGCACGCGCGTCGAGGCGCTGGAGGTCGACGTCGCCGACGAGCAGGCCGTGGTCGATGCCATGGCGGAAAGCCTGTCGCGCCTCGGCCGGATCGACACATGCATCGCCAATGCCGGGGTCGGAGGCGGTGCTCCGCTGACCGAGCAGACGACGGAGCAGTGGCGCAAAGTCACCGCGGTCAATCTCGACGCCGTTTTCTGGACCTTCCGCGAAGCATCGAAACACATGGTCGAGCGCGCGGAGAAGGGCGACAAGGGCGGATCTCTGCTGGTCACTTCCAGCGTGTCGGCCATTCACGGCGCACCGCAGAACCAGGCCTATGCCGCCGCGAAGGCCGGGGTGCTGGCGATGGTGCGCGGCACGGCGGTAGAACTCGCCCGCCACGGCATCCGCGCCAATGCGGTGCTGCCCGGCTGGATCGCCACCGAGATGACCGAGCGCCTTCAGAACTGGGATGCCTTCAACGAAAAGGCTATTGGCCGCGTCCCCATGTGCCGCTGGGGCGAAGGCGAGGATTTCGCCGGCATCGCAGTTTATTTCGCCTCGGATGCCAGCAAGTTCCACACCGGCGATTCGGTGGTAATCGACGGGGGTTACTCGATTTTCTGACTGACCTGCCGAAAGCTAGAGCCGCCAGTCGATAGCGCGGCGACCTCGGCTTTCGAGAAACGCATTCGTCCGGCTGAAGGGCTGCGAACCGAAGAAGCCGCGATGGGCGGATAGCGGGCTGGGGTGCGGGCTCTCGATCACAAGGTGCCTCCCATCGCGGAGTCCGGGAATGCGCTTTGCCTTGGTCTGCGCATGGCTGCCCCACAGAATGAAGACGCTCGGCTCCGAGCGCGCCGCGACCGCCGCCACGCAGGCATCGGTAATCGCATCCCAACCGCGCCCCGCATGGCTGCCCGCCTGCCCCGCCTCGACCGTCAGCGTGTTGTTGAGCAGCAGCACGCCTTGCCGCGCCCAGGCCGAGAGATCACCATGCGTGGGCCGCGCAATGCCAAGATCGCTTTCCAGTTCCTTGTAGATATTCACGAGGCTTGGCGGAACTTTCACCCCTTCCGGCACGGCGAAGCACAAGCCCATCGCCTGTCCCGGGCCGTGGTAGGGGTCCTGCCCGAGGATGACGACCTTGACCGCGTCGAGTGGTGTGAGTTCCAGTGCCCTGAGACGACAACCGCGCAGGGGATAGATCGTCTTGCCGGCATCTTCCTCGGCGCGCAGCCACCCGCCGAGCCGCCGTGCCTCCTCGCTGCCGAGGACCGGATCGAGCACCGGTTTCCAGCTGTCGGGAATGGTTTCTGCCAAGGCAATCGTCCTGCGGGATCGAGCGCAGCGGCGAGGCGTGGACGTTTCCGCCCCGCCGCTGCGCTCTTGGTTCAGGGGATAGGGACCAGCGCGCCGATGAACCAGCACCCCTTCCCAGCAATCCCCAATCGGCCTAAGGCTCCCGCCCATGGCAGTGCATTTCCACGAAGAAGACCTCCCCGCAGGCGTGCTCGCCGATGGCCCGGTGGCCGTCGATACCGAAACGATGGGGCTGATTACCAAGCGCGACCGGCTGTGCCTGGTGCAGATCAGCGATGGCCGGGGCGACGAGCATCTCGTTCGCTTCGGGCCGGAGAGCAATTACGATGCGCCCAATCTCAAGGCGGTGCTGGGCGATCCGGGCCGCCTCAAGCTCTACCATTTCGCGCGTTTCGACCTCGCTGCGATCGAACATTACCTCGGCGTGATGGCGGCGCCCTGCTATTGCACCAAGATCGCCAGCAAGCTGGTGCGCACCTATACCGACCGGCACGGGCTGAAGAACCTGGTCGACGAATTGCTCGGCGAGAGCATGTCGAAGGTGCAGCAGAGCTCCGACTGGGGCGGGCCGGACATCAACGAGGCGCAGCGCGAATATGCGGCCAGCGACGTCCGCTTCCTCCACCGCATGCGCGAGGAGCTGAACCGCCGGCTCGAGCGCGAGGGCCGGATGGAGATGGCGCAGGCCTGTTTCGACTTCCTGCCCACCCGCGCCCGGCTCGATATCGCCGGCTGGGCGGATCACGACATCTTCAGCCACGCGTAAGGAGCGAAAGGGCAGGCCCCCGCCATGGTGTTCCGGCAACACAGGATCGAAACGGACGATGCGAAGGCACTGCGGGGCCGGCGGCAGGACTGGGCCGAGCCCGGCGGGTCGCACGACAAGCTCGTCGGTTTCCTCGCCAAGGCGCTGCCAATGGCGGTTGGTGTTCTCGCCGCCTTTATGGTCATCACGCCGCTCAGCCCGCGCGGCGAGATCAGCTTCCTGCTCGACCGGGACAAGGTCGCGGTGATCGACGAGCGCTTGCGAGTGGATAATGCGCTCTATCGCGGCGAGGACAATGAGGGACGACCGTTCTCGCTTACGGCGGGCGAGGCGGTGCAGCGGTCGAGCGCGGAGGGCATCGTGCGGATGAACGATCTGGTCGCCCGGCTGCTGCTGAACGACGGCCCCGCGCGCGTCTCTGCCAATGGCGGGCAATATGAACTCGACGATCAGATCGTGTCGGTGAACGGGCCGCTCCTGATGGTGGCTGCCGATGGCTATCGCATGGTTGCGCGCGGCGTTTCGGTAAACCTTGCCGAGAAGACCGTGACCGGCGAGGGCGGGGTCGAGGGGGCAATTCCCGCAGGGACCTTCAGCGGCAACCGACTCGATGCAGATCTCGAAGCCCGCACTATTTCCCTGTCCGGCAATGCGCGCTTGCGGATGGTGCCCGGAAAGCTGAGAATGCCGAATTGAGGATGCCTGAGATGACCAAGCTCGTTCCCACCATGGCCCGCTGGGGCATCGCCGGTTTCGTGGCCACTCTGGCTGCGGTCGGCGGGATGCAGTTGCAGGCGCAGGCGATTGCAGCGCACAATTCCAACGCGCCGGTTTCCTATGCCGCCGACCGGATCGAACTGCAGGACCGGCAGAACCGCGTGGTTCTGTCGGGCGATGTGCGGATTACGCAGGCCGGTCTGTCGCTCACCGCCGGTCGCGCCATCGTCAATTATTCGGACGCGGGGAGCCTCCAGATCCAGCGCATCATGGCCACCGGCGGCGTGGACGTGCAGCGCGGCAACGAGCGGGCGCGCGGCGATACGGCCGTCTACGACTTCAACCGCCGTATCATCACCATGGCGGGCAACGTCCGCCTCAATCGCGGTGGGGACACGCTCAATGGTGGACGACTGGTGATCGATCTGGCGAGCGGCGTCTCCAGCGTGGACGGCAGCGCGAGCGGCTCGTCTTCGGTCACCGGGCAAGGCTCGACCACTTCGGGTGGCCGCGTGACCGGGACCTTCTCCGTTCCCGAAAACTGAGGGGCGGCCCATGGAGGGGCTGCCGATCGACCTGCTGCTGACCAAGCTTGGTGGGCGACGGTCGCTCCATCTACGGCAGTGGCACGGTCTTACGACGTACGGCTGGGAGGCGTTCGATCGGTTGGCGGACGATCGCCGCGGCTGTTGGAAGAGTAGGCGGCGTACTTCAAGCAACTGCCCGCGCTGAGTTCGGCCGAAGGACATTCGGTTGAAATTCACACATAGCAGTAGGACGACGATGGGTGCACGCTGCCACATCCAGTCTGCCTGCTTCCGGCCCGGCGGGAGCGTTGCGACAGCTTGGCAGACTACTGTCGTTGTATCTTGGGCGAGGCCCTCAGCGCTTTCGCCTAAAGCGCCAAACCAGACGCCAGAATGCGATACGATACCATGGCCCAGCTTGACGACTGGGCTCGAGCCTAGCGCCGGCCCGCGCCTGCCAATTGGGCGATGTTGGTGAGGCCTTGCGCCAGCAAAAGCTCGGCGGCCTGGCTATTGGTCAGCAAGTCGCGGTGCATCTTGGTGAGGCCGTGCGTCAGCCGGTCGAGCCGCCCCTTGCCGCGCCAGCGCGAGACCTGCTGGCCGATCTCGCGATCCTCCTTCCAGAAGATGCCCAGCCGCGCCTTCTCGCCCTTGTCGAGATCGCCATAGCCTCGCGATCCCAGCGCCGCCGCGATCCGCGCCAGTTGCGCCGCGCGCCGCTCGAACGCCAGCAGCACCCCCACAGGGTTGAGGCCGAGCTGCTTCATCCGCGCGATTTCCGGTGCGACCTTCGCGCTCTGCCCGCCCATCACCGCGTTGACGAGCGGCATGAAGCCGTCTTCCTCGCTCACCGCACCGACCGCGTCGAGATCTTCGGCTGTCGCAGGTTTCGGGCTTTGCGGGCTGGCGTCCAGGTAGGTGGCAAGCTTGGTGACTTCGCTCTGCGCCAGCCGCACATCGAGATTGGCCCCGCGCGCCACGCGCTCCGCCAGGTCGCCGCCGAGCCGCACGCCCGCCGCATCGCCCATCGCGCGCACGCTCTGCGAAACGGAGCGCAGGTCGGGCGGATAGAACAGCGCCACGACGGCATCCTTGCGTTTTTCCAGCAGCTTGGCCGTGCGCGATTTGTCGGTGGCGGAGGTGGCGACGACGATCACCGGGCACGCCTCGCCCGCGCCCATGTCACTGGTCTCGAGCAACGTCTTGAGCGCCTCATGCGCCTCGTCGCCGCTCGCCCTGACCCAGATGTGGCGCTTGTCGCCGAACAGCGAGGTGGAGCGTGCTTCGTCGCCCAGCCTGGCAGGATCGCCGCGCAAGTCGCCGCCGCTCATTTCCACGCGCTCGCCCGGTTCGGGAAGCCAGCTGGCGAGATCGCTGGCCGCAGCGCTCGCCCCGGCTTCGTCCTGGCCGCAGAAAAAGAACACGCCGCAGTCCTGCGCCGCATTGCGGCCCTTGGCGGCAAAGTCCTTGCTGGTGAGCTTCACGATCCTTCGCGCAGCGTCAGCGCCACGCGCGTCACGATCCGCTGCGCCACATCCTCGGCCAGATTCTCGAGCGCGGTCTGCTCAGCGGCGATGGTGGCATACTCGCTGGAGACGACATCGATGCCGGCATCCGATCCCGCCGTCGCATCGAGCACGATCTCGCCGCTGGCGAGGTCGATCAGCTGATAGCGCGCGCGCAGGGTCCGGCGCTCGCGACTGACGGTATCGTCGCGCAGGATGGCAAGGCCTTCGAGCTGGTCGTCGAGCCGCACGTCGAGGCGATATTGCGGGCTGGCCGCGCCTGCCGCGCCGAGCCGGTCGTTGAGCGCATTGCGAACCAGCCAGCCGGCCTGCCCTTCGATCGGGGCGACATCGACTGCGGCCAGTCCGCGCGCGACTGTGCCATCGCCGCCGCCCGCATACATGGGCGAAAGGCCGCAAGCGGTCAGCAGCAGGGCCGAAAGGGAGGCAAGAAGCGCGCGCATCAGGTGACGATATTCACCAATCTGTCGGGCACCACAATGACCTTGCGGATTTCGGCCCCGTGGATCGAGCGCTGCAGCTTCTCGCTGGCCAGCGCCATCGCTTCGAGATCCTCCTTCGCCGCGCCCTTCGGTGCGGTGAGCGTATCGCGCAGCTTGCCCTTGTGCTGGACCGCGATGGTGACTTCGTCCTCGACCAGCAGCGCCGGATCGACATCGGGCCAAGGCGCGTCGGCGACGAGGCCCTCCATGCCCATCCCCGCCCAGGCCTCCTCGGCAAGATGCGGCATCATCGGCGCGACAAGCTGGACCAGGGTGCGGATCGCAGCGGATCGGCTTGCGGAAGGTGAAGCTTTCTCGACCGCGCCGGTCAGCTCATAAATCCGCGCCACCGCCTTGTTGAAGCCCAAGGCCTCGATATCGTCGGCGACGGCAGCGACAGTCTGATGGGTCTTGCGGTCGAGCGCCTTGTCGTCGCCTTGCGCGCCGGCGTCGTAGGCCGAGAACAGGCGCCACAGGCGGTGCACGAAGCGGCTGCACCCCTCGATGCCCGCTTCCGACCACGGCAGGTCGCGCTCGGGCGGGCTGTCGGAGAGCATGAACCAGCGCACTGCGTCTGCGCCATAGCTATCGACGATGGTGTCGGGATCGACGACGTTCTTCTTCGACTTCGACATCTTGATGACGCGGCCAATCTCGACCTCTCCGCCATCATCCTTGAGTAGTGCTCGCTCGGCCTCGCGGCTGATTTCGTCAGGCGCGTAATAAACGGTCTTGCCGCCTTCTTTCCGGCTGTAGGTCTCATGCGTGACCATGCCCTGCGTGAACAGCGAGGCGAAGGGCTCCTTCACCTCGATCTGGCCAATGTGGGCCAGCGCGCGTGTCCAGAAGCGGGCGTAGAGCAAGTGCAGGATCGCATGCTCGATGCCGCCTATATATTGCTCGACCGGCAGCCACTTGGCGACCTCTTCCGCATCGAACGGCCTGTCGTCGGGCTGGCTGGCGAAGCGCAGGAAATACCAGCTCGAGTCCACGAATGTATCGAGCGTATCGGTCTCGCGCTCCGCCTTGCCGCCGCACTTCGGGCAGTCGACCTGCTTCCATGTCTCATGGCGGACGAGCGGATTGCCGGGCGTCTGGAAATCGACGTCCTCGGGCAGGGTGATCGGCAGGCTGTCCTTGGGCGCAGGGACTACACCGCAGGCATCGCAATGGATGAAGGGAATGGGCGTGCCCCAATACCGCTGGCGCGAAACACCCCAGTCGCGCAGGCGCCAGACGGTCTTGCCTGTCCCCCGGCCCTGCTCCTCGATGCGGCGGATGATCTCGCGCTTGGCGTCCTCGACGCTCATGCCGTCGAGAAAATCGGAATTGACGATCACGCCCTCGCCCGCCTCGGCCTCGCCGTCGAAAGGCTTGCCAGCCTCCTCCACGCCCGGGGCAACGACGCGCGGGATGGGAAGACCGTATTTCGTCGCGAATTCGAAGTCGCGCTGGTCGTGGCCGGGCACAGCCATGATGGCGCCGGTGCCGTAATCCATCAACACGAAGTTCGCGATGTAGACCGGCAGGTCCGCACCGGTGAAGGGGTGCTTGGCGGTGATGCCGATGTCGAAGCCGAGCTTTTCGGCAGTTTCGAGTTCGGCAGCCGTCGTGCCGCCGCGCTTGCACAGGGCGATGAACTCACGCGCTTCGTCGCTATCGATCGCTTGCGCCACGGGGTGGTCGGCTGCGACCGCGACAAAGCTCGCGCCGAAGATCGTGTCGGGCCGCGTCGTGTAGACCGGCAGTGTCTCGGGAATCTTAGTTGCCCGGTTTGCAGGCAAACCAGTTGGCGAAAGGTCGAAGCTGAACTCCAGCCCCTTTGACTTGCCGATCCAGTTTTCCTGCATCAGCCGGACCTTGTCGGGCCAGTTCTCGAGGCTGCCCAGACCTTCGAGCAATTCCTCGGCGAAGTCGGTGATCTTGAGGAACCACTGGTTGAGCTTGCGCTTCTCGACTTCCGCGCCGCTGCGCCAGCCCTTGCCGTCGATCACCTGCTCGTTGGCGAGCACGGTCATGTCGACCGGGTCCCAATTGACCTCGCTTTCCTTGCGATAGACGAGGCCCGCTTCGTACAGGGCGATGAACAGCGCCTGCTCGTGGCCGTAGTAGTCGGGCTCACAGGTCGCCAGTTCGCGGCTCCAGTCGAGCGCGAAACCGAGACGCTTCAGCTGCGCTTTCATGTGTTCGATATTGTCGCGGGTCCAGCCGCCCGGATGCACGCCCTTCTCCATCGCGGCGTTTTCCGCCGGCATTCCGAAGGCGTCCCAGCCCATGGGGTGCAGCACCTCGTGCCCGGTCGCTTTCTTGTAGCGCGCCAGCACGTCGCCCATGGTGTAATTGCGCACATGGCCGATATGGATCCGCCCGCTTGGATAGGGGAACATCTCCAGTACATAGCTCTTGGGCTTTGGAGAATCACTGTCGGCGCGGAAGGTCTGCGCCTCCTCCCACGCATTTTGCCAGCGCGCATCGGCGCTGGATGGATCGAAACGAGTATCGCTGCTCATGCGAGCGGCCTTACCCGTTTTGTGCGCGAATTAAAGGCGGTTTAGCTGACGGCCTGGCGGCGCAATTCGCGCGCCTTGGTCAGGATGATGTCTTCCAGCTTCTGCACGGTCGCGGCCTGTACCGGTGCATCGACCCAGCCACCGCCTTGTGCGACCTGGCGGCTGGCCGCGACCCGCAGCGCATCGGCGCGCAAGTCCTGGTCGAGGATGGTGATCGTCACCTTCACGCGCTCGTCCGGATTGCTTGGATTGGCGTACCAGTCTGTCACGATTACGCCGCCATTGCTGTCCGCCTGCAGCAGCGGGGCGAAGCTTACCGCTTCGAGCGAGGCGCGCCAGAGATAAGAATTCACGCCGATCGTGGTGACCTGCGAGGCCGCGAGATCGGCCTCCGGACGCTCCCCACCGCCGCACGCTGCGAGGGTGGCGCTGGCGGCCAGCGCCATGGCAAGGGTTGCAGGGCGGGGCAGATTGGCGAAAGCGCTCATGTTCATCCTTAGCATTTTCAGCCGCTCTTCCACGGCGATGATCTTTCCGGCTCTATAAAGCCTGAGAAGGCGCGGGCAAGTTTTCCCAACCGTCGGTGCTACTCTTGTCATGGGTAGCCGTGAATGCGTCCTGAATTTTCAACCTGCCGTGACCCTTGTGGGCAAAGCGCAACACTTTCTCGCAATCGCAAAGCACGCCCTGTGGAAAAGCTGGCAATGCGCGCCGGGCGTCCATAGGTTGCCAAAACGATAACGGCTGCGGAACGAGTCGCGTCAGGGTGCATTAAGGCCCTGTTCGATAAATTCCGATGTTTCCGATGGTCACCGACAGGGAAGAGTGAACGGATAATGGGACGCAAGGTCAACAGCATCGGCGCAAGGCGGGCGATCCCCGTGGCGTTGGCCGCTGCCGGGCTTGCATTGGCCATTCCGGGCGCAGGCCTTGCGGTTGGCACTGGCGGTAGCGCAATCGAAGCGGCCGACATTGTGTCGCTGCCCTTCACCCCGGCCAATATCGATCCGCAACTTGCCCGCCAGGTTGCCGCGATCATCGGCGAGGATGGCTTGCGCTTCACTCCCGCCACCAAGATCCAGCGCCAGTCCGAGCGGACCGTCACCGTGGCTGTACGGGTCGACGATGCGACGGCACGGGCGATCTCGTTCCGCAACGCACCCACCTCCGTTGCTGCCGAACAGGGCCGTGAACGAGCGCTCGAAATCGCGCCCACTCGCTACAACCTCGGTGTCGCACGCGGATACCAGGGCTTCGCCCGGCCGGAGAAGACAGCGACGCTGTCCGCCGGCGTGCGTGACCTGTCGATGCCGGACCTGTCGACCTATCGCCCGGCGGAAGAAAGCTCCGGCAAGCCGAGCCGCTTTGGATCGCGCCTTGCGATCGAGAGCGACAGCAAGGCCGGACGCTCGCCGCGTACGCTGGAAGGCCTCGGCGAACAGAGTGTCGATCTGCAGGGTTCCTACCGCGTGAAGGGCAATCTCAACGTCACCGCGGGCGTCCGCTTGTCGCAGGATCGCAATCGCCTCTCTCCGCTGACCGACGGGGTCGAGGACGACCAGGCCGTCTACGTCGGGACGCAGCTGCGCTTCTGATCGGGCTTCCGCCCTCTCCGGCAAATTGAATACGATTGTTTGCAGCACTCGCTCCGCCGAATGGCTTTGCGCGCATTCGATTCTCTGCCAAGACCCTGTGCAAACGCTACGGAAAGCTTGGGAGAACGAGATATGGGACGTGTTGCCATCGTAACCGGAGGAACGCGCGGAATCGGTCGCGCGATCTGCGAAAGGCTGCGTGACGAGCGCGGCTGCACCGTCATTGCGAATTATGCCGGCAATGACGACGCAGCAAAGAAATTCACCGACGACACCGGCATTCCGGCGGTCAAGTTCGATGTCGGCGATTACGAGTCCGTGCAGGCTGCTTGCAAGAGCGTCGAGGAAGACCATGGTGCGGTCGACATCGTGGTCAACAATGCCGGCATCACGCGCGACGGTACGCTGCTCAAGATGAGCTACGAGGATTGGGATTCGGTCATGCGCACCAACCTCGGCGGGTGCTTCAACATGGCGAAGGCGACCTTCGCTGGCATGAAGGAGCGCGGCTGGGGCCGGATCGTCAACATCGGCTCGATCAACGGACAGGCCGGGCAATACGGCCAGGTCAATTATGCCGCTGCCAAGTCCGGCATTCACGGCTTTACCAAGGCGCTGGCGCTAGAAGGCGCACGCTTCGGTATCACCGTCAACGCCATCGCTCCGGGCTATATCGACACCGACATGGTCGCTGCCGTGCCCGAGCCGGTGCTCGAGAAGATCGTTGCCAAAATCCCCGTTGGCCGCCTCGGCCAGGCCAGCGAGATCGCCCGCGGCGTGAGCTTCCTGTGCTCAGAGCATGCCGAATTCGTCACCGGCTCGACGATGAGCATCAACGGCGGGCAACACATGTATTGAGCTTGGCGGGGGCATTGAGTGGTCGATGCCCCCGGCTTCCGGCAGATCAGTCGATCAGGATACCCACCGGCTTCCAGACCCCGTCTTCTTCTTGGAGCGTGACGGTTTCGATCATCCGCTCATCATTGACGAAACGCGTAGCGAAAGCGACCTCCTGATAGCCACGCGGCGGCGCGTTGAGGAAGCGAATCGTGAGCAATTCGCGCGAGAGGACAGCACCTAGCGGTTGGCGAACCTGACGGGACGCTGTTGCCCAACCTTCGACCGTGTTCGCTTCACGAAACGGCGATCCGGCCGCATCGAAGCTGGATTGCCAGTCCGAATTGTCGATCATCTCCAGCCAGTCGCGCGCTGCCTCTGCGACAATTTGATCGGTCGCGCTTGCCTCTGCGGCTGGCAGCTCATCTCCGGCATCCGCGAAGTGGGAGGTGAGGATCAGACCGGCAGCGAATAGCGTTATCATGGCAAGAACTCCTGCAATCGGGCGACGGGCACGCTTGCCTGTCACTACCCCGCCAGCTTCGCCGGGATCGGTTGAACGCTCTTCCCCCAAACTATTGCCTACGAAATTTTCGTAGGCCCCACTCTCGCTATCGAACAGCAGCCGTGCGGCCTCACGACTGCTGGTGACGCCCAGCTTGCGGCGTGCGACGCGCAGGCGTTCGTTGATCGTGTGCACCGACAGATCGAGCTCTGCCGCCATGCTCTTTGCATCATGCCCGCGCACGATCAGTCGCAGCGTTTGCTTCTCCTTGTCGGTCAGCTCGTTCAGCGCTTGATCCATGCAGCAGATCTACGATTGCCACCCTCGGCCAGCCACCCCAAAAAATTCGTAGGCGCGGGGGACGGTGGTTTGTAAGGCAAGCGCGATGCTTCCTCCCTACCATCCGCCGAAGAAATATTCCGTTCGCATAGCCGGACACCGCACTTCGATCAGCCTCGAGCCGGTGTTCTGGGAAATGCTCGGCAAGGCAGCCTATGCCCGCGCGCAATCGATCAATGCGCTGGTCGCGGAAATCGATGCCGAGCGTATCCAGGCCGACAACCCGCCGGGCCTTGCCGGCGCGATCCGCATCTGGCTGGTTACCCACCAAAAAAGCGGCTGGATCGCTCCAGCCGCTCTTCCGTCCGGCAACTAGCCGGAAAATGATTGTAGCGCGTCAGTATTTGGCGGTGGCATCGCTCGCCGGATAGGTCTCGTCGAGCGCTTCGTCGGTCGAGCTCATCCGATCGTGAGACGCGGTCGAAGCTGCGCCGGCATTGCGGAATTTGCCTTCAGGTTCGCCGTCGGCAAAGGCGACACCGTTCTCATCGACGCGGTTCTTTTCATAATAGCGATATCCGGCGTATCCGAGACCGCCGAGGGCGAGAAGCTTGAGCAACATAATTACGACTCCTTGAATGGGGTTACCCCAAAGGAACGAGCGCGCGGCGGGAAAGGTCCTGACGCCGTGCTCAGTCGTCGCCCACACGTTCGATATCAGCGCCGACCAGCTGCAATTTCTCTTCCAGCCGCTCGTAACCGCGGTCGAGGTGGTAGAGGCGACGGACGGTCGTCTCCCCTTCTGCTGCAAGCCCGGCGATCACCAGGCTCATCGAAGCGCGCAAGTCTGTCGCCATGACTTCGGCCCCGGTCAGCTCGCACGGTCCGCGCACGATCGCGGTGCGTCCTTCGGTTTCGATATCCGCGCCCATCCGTGCCAGTTCGGGCACATGCATGAAGCGGTTCTCGAAGATCGTTTCCTTGAGCACGCTGGTGCCTTCGGCCTTGCAGAGCAGGGTCATCAGCTGGGCCTGCATGTCGGTTGCCAGGCCTGGGAAGGGCGCCGTGGTGAGATTGTATGCCTTGAGCGGTCCGTTGGCGGCGATTTTCACGCCGTCTTTCTCGGTTTCGACATCGACGCCGATATTGCGCAGGGCGTGCAGCGTCGAGCCCATGTCGCCCGCATCCGCGCCCTGCAGCATTACCTCGCCGCCCGTGATGGCGGCTGCGCAAGCGTAGGAGCCGGCTTCGATCCGGTCGGGCATCACGCGATAGGTCGCCCCGTGGAGTTTCTTCACGCCGTGGATGGTCAGCTCGGACGTTCCCACGCCCTCGATCTCAGCACCCATAGCGGTCAGCAGGTTGCACAGGTCCACGATTTCCGGCTCGCGCGCGGCATTGCGCAGCACGCTGGTCCCGTTGCACAGCACCGCGGCCATCACCGCATTCTCGGTCGCGCCGACCGACACCACGGGGAAATCGAAAGCCCCGCCCGGCAGGCCGCCGTCGGGCGCGCTGGCCTTCACATAGCCCTGCGCCAGCTCGATCTGTGCACCGAACGCCTCCAGCGCCTTCAGGTGCAGGTCGATCGGCCGATTGCCGATAGCGCAGCCGCCCGGCAGCGAAACCGTCGCCTCGCCGGTGCGCGCCAGCAGCGGGCCGAGTACGAGGATCGAAGCGCGCATCTTGCGCACCAGATCGTAAGGCGCGACCGAGCTGGTGATCCGCATGGCTTCAAGCGTCACATTGCGCCCGAATTCCTCCGGTCGCTTGCCGGGAATCGTGTGGCTGACGCCGAATTGCGTCATCAAATGCTGGAAGCCATCGATATCCGCCAGCCGTGGCAGGTTCCGCAACGTCACCGCCTCTTCGGTCAGCAGCGCACAGGGTATCAGCGTGAGCGCGGCATTCTTGGCGCCCGAGATGGGAATGGTTCCGGATAGGCGGTTGCCGCCGCGTACGATCAGTTTGTCCATGCCGTCTCATTAGTCGCACGCGCGCTGCTGGCAAGCGTCACACCGGTGTTACAAAAAGCGTCCAGCGCGGCCGCGCTCTTAACCTATGGCAATTGACCCCCTTCGATAGCGGACCTAGGCCCTCGCCCATGACCCACCACGAAACTTCGCACCATAAACCCATCAGGAAGGCGGTGTTTCCCGTCGCCGGCCTGGGCACTCGCTTCCTTCCCGCGACCAAAGCCATTCCGAAGGAGCTGCTCCCCATCGTCGACCGCCCGCTGATCCAGTATGCGGTGGACGAGGCGCGCGAGGCGGGGATCGAGCAGATCATTTTCGTCACCGGCCGCGGCAAGACCGCGATCGTCGAACATTTCGACGTCGCCTACGAGCTCGAGTCCACCATGAAAGAGCGCGGCAAGGACATGACCGTGCTCGATCCGACGCGCGCCACGCCGGGCGATATCATCACCGTTCGCCAGCAAGTGCCGCTGGGGCTCGGCCACGCGATCTGGTGCGCCCGCGCCATCGTGGGCGACGAACCCTTCGCCATCCTGCTGCCAGACGAGCTGATGGTCGCGCAGAAGGGCGGCGGGACCGGCTGCATGAAGCAGATGGTCGAAGCCTATAATGAAGTCGGCGGGAATCTGATCTCGGTGCTCGAAGTGCCGCAGGACGAGGTTTCCAGCTACGGCGTGATTGCGCCGGGGGAGACCAAGTCGGACACGCTGACCGAAGTCACCGGCCTGGTCGAGAAGCCACCGGTCGCCGAAGCGCCGTCGAACAAGATCATCTCCGGGCGCTATATTTTGCAGCCCGAAGTCATGCGGGTACTGGAGGATCAGGAGAAGGGCGCGGGCGGCGAGATCCAGCTGACCGACGCGATGGCCCGGATGATCGGCAATCAGGCTTTCCATGCCGTGACCTTTGCCGGCCGCCGCTTCGACTGCGGCAGCAAGACCGGCTTCGTCGAAGCGACGCTGGCGCTGGCGCTGGAACGCGAGGACATGGGTGCCGAGGTGCGCACGACGGCGGAGCGGTTGCTGGCCGAATAGGGCGACACTCCGGCGACAAAGGCGACACCCTGTCGCCTGATGGTGCTCAACCTTATGCCTTTGCAATTTAAGCGTTTTCGCTCGGGCTTGCCGCGGCGGCTCTGGGGGCCTCCCGCCCCCCGGGGGGGGGACCCCTTTGGCGTAGCGACAGCGATTGTCTTCCTAGCTAGCACAAGCTTTCGGCTGTAGGACAGCCCGCATTCCAGGGCATGCCAACGAAAAAGGGGCGCCGAAGCGCCCCCTGTACTTGATGTTGCTGTAGCTCAGGCGTCCGGCTTGTCGCTCTCACTCTTTGGCTTGGCCGATACGTCGGGCTTGGCTTCGACTTCTTCGACCTGCTCCGCAATGTCGTCGAGCACCTCGGCGAGGCGCGGGGTCTCCTTGGGAGCCTCGGCCTGTGCCGGGCCCTTGACCAGTCCGTCGAGCGAAGAGCCATCCAGCCCCAGCTCCTTCATCAGCCCGTCGAGCACCGGGGCCTGCGCGCGGTAGGCCAGCGCGGCGCTGACCGCGTCGGTCGCGAGGTTGCCCGAGCCGCCGCCCGAGCCACCGGCACCACCGGACGACTTGCCGCCGCCATTGGTGAGGCCGTCGACCTGGACGATCTTGATGCTCTCGATCGCTTCCATCGGCTTGGCACTCTCGCGTACCAGGTCCGGCATGACCTTGAGCAGCGCCAGCTTGGTCTGCAGGCTGATCTGGTCGGACGAGAGGATGTTCGCCGCCTCGTTGATAGCCCGCTGACCGGCGGCCTCGACTTCGAAGCGCACGCGGGCGGCTTCGGCCCGCAGCTTCTCGGCCTCCGCCTCGCCCTGCGCTTCGAGGCGCAGCGCTTCGGCGCGGTTGGTGGCGGCATCCTTCTCGGCCTCCGCCTCAACGCGGACGCTGATCGCGTCGCGCTCGGCTTGCTTCGAGGCTTCGATCAGTTCGATTCGCTTCTGGCGCTCGGCGACCTCGGTCTCGCGGCTGGTCGCGACCTGTTCTTCGGCCGCGACGGCCTTGGCACGCGCCTCGTCGGCGTCGGCCTTGGCCTGGCTTTCCTCGCGGGACTTGTTCTGCACGGCGATCTGCTGCTCCTGCCGGGCGATTTCGAGTGCGCGGTGCTGGTCGATGCGCGCTTCCTCGACGAGACGGTCGGCCTCGATCTGCTGGGCATCGACCTGCTTTTTCGCCTCGATCCGCGCGGCATCGGCCTCGCGGGTCCGTTCGGCCTGTTCGCGGGCGATCTCGGAGCTCTGCGCGGCGCGCCGGACCTCGACCTCGCGCTCCTGCTCCAGCCGCGCATATTCGGTGTCGCGGCTGATCTGGAAGCTGCGCGCATCGGCCTCGAGGTTCTTGGCCTCCATCTGCACGCGCGTGTCCTGTTCGATATCGTTACGCAGTTTCTTGCGCGCCTCGATCTGCTCGGTCAGCTTGGTGAGGCCTTCGGCGTCGAAGGCGTTGTTGGCGTTGAAGTGCTCGATGCTCGTTTGGTCGAGACCGGTCAGCGAGACCGATTCCAGTTCCAGCCCGTTCATGGCGAGGTCGTTGGACGACACCTGCTGCACCTTTTGCACGAAGTCGGCGCGCTGCTCGTGCAGCTCGTTCATCGTCATCCCCGCTGCGACGGAGCGCAGCGCATCGACGAACTTGCCCTCGACCAGGTCTTTCAGCATTTCCGGCTGCATCGTGCGCTGGCCGAGCGTCTGCGCGGCCATGGCGATGGCTTCGCTATCGGGCTTCACGCGAACGTAGAATTCCGCCTTCACATCGATCCGCAGGCGGTCGAGCGTGATGAGCGCCTCGCTGTCGCGGCGGACGACCGAGAGCACCAGCGTGTTCATGTTCACCGGCATGGTCTCGTGGAACACCGGCAGCACCAGCGCGCCCCCGTTCATCACGACCTTCTCCCCGCCGACGCCGGTGCGCACGAAGGCGATTTCCTTCGATGCGCGGCGGTACATTTTCAGCAGAAATGTGATGATGATGATGCCGAGTAGAGTGGCACCTCCGATCATGACCAGCGATGTTCCAAACAGGTTGTCCATTACCCCTCCTTCTTACGAACTGTGTGTTGGCGACAGGCGGCGCTCGGCGAGCGCGGTCGCATAGAACTGGTTGCCCTCGCGGCGGACGAGCAGGACCTCGTCACCTGCGTGGATTTCGGACGCTGCCTCGTGCGGCTCCACCATTACGTGATGGGTCTGCCCATGGATGTCCTTCACCTTGGCGCGGGCGGGCGAATTGGCGCGCGCCACGCCGTCGGTAATCGTCGCCCGACGCCCGATCAGGCTTTCGGTGCTGACGGCCGTCGTGTGGTCCTTGGGCATCGCACGTCCAAGCGGCCGGGCGAACACGCCCGTCACGGGGACGGCGGCCGCCCCGGCGAACAAGGCCGCCAGCCAGCTGTAGAGCGGGCTGCCGGTGAGGCTTTGCGCGAGTTCCTGGATCGACAGACCGATGCCGGCGAACAGGAACAGGAACAGCGCCAGCCAGATGGTCAGCGGCACGCGCCCGATGCCGAGCAACGTCAGCAGCCCGTCGAACATGCTGGCGTCCGGCATCCCGTCGGCGTCGCCCCCTGCATCGATATCCGCATCGCCGAAATCCGCGACGCCGAAATCCGCGACGCCGATCAGCTGGACGACGGCCAGGACGAGCATGACCACCAACGCCGCCGCAAAGGGCAGGTTGTGCGGTTCGAGCAATGTCATGTGATCCCCTTCCAAAGGCGCAGGACTATCCGTCTCCGACCGGGTCGTAAGCGCGTCGTCCTACTGTTTTAACCATGTGGAACACTTAGCAGAAATCGGGCGAATTGGCGAGGAGAATCGGAATGCGCGCGTACGATTTCGCTGCGAATACTGGGGGTGAGGTGTGGCGGGACTTGTATCGCGACCCCGCCGCGAGCGTCGGGACTTCAGGCGGCGTTGAAGCGCAGCGGCAAGGTCTTCAGCCCGCCCACGAAAGTCGATTTCGACCGCGCCGGTTCGCCTGCCAGGTCGATGCTGTCGATCCGGTCGAGCAGCGTTTCGAACAGGATACGCATCTCCAGCCGGGCGAGACGCAGGCCGAGGCACTGGTGCGCGCCCGCCCCGAAGGCGAGGTGGCGATTGGGGCTGCGGGCGGCATCGAACTTGCGCGGATCGTCGAACACGCTGGGATCGTGGTTGGCGGCGACATAGTTCATCATCAGCCAGTCGCCCTTGGCGATGGCTTGCCCGCCGACTTCGGTGTCTTCCGACGCCGTGCGCATGAAGTGCTGCACCGGAGTGGTACAGCGGATTGCTTCCTCGACGATCCCGCCGAGCAGCGAGCAATCCGCCTTGACCCGGGCCCATTGCTCGGGGTCCTGCGCCAATGCGAGCATGGTGCCTGCCGTGCTGGCGCTGGTGGTGTCGTGCCCGGCAGCGGCGAGAATGATGCAATAACCCATCATGTCGCGGTCGTTGAGCGGCTCGCCGTCGATCACCGCATTGGCGATCGTGCTCGCGACGTCATCGGTAGGGTTGGCCCGCCGTTCCGCCGTCAGCTTGGCGAAATAGGCTTCGAAATCCGCGATCGCTCCGGCCACCAGCTGGGTGGCGGATTGTTCAGGAAGGTCGCATTGTCCTTCGCCATGCGCATGACGTCGTAATAGCGGGTGACCAGCCAGAAGGGCGATGGGCATGGTCGTCCTGCGGTTCGACCCAGGCGACCGGCTTTTCCTCGCGCAGCCGGTCGAACGTGTCGAGCAGCGGATCCCATGCGGCATAGCTGGCCGGATCGATGACCGTCCGAGCGGTGGCGGGGTCGAGCGTGGGCCGGCCCCTGGTCGCTATCATGCCTGCTCCGTCAGTTCTTCGGCCATCGCCAAGTATTCGTCGCGCAGCTCGCGCTTGTAGAGCTTGCCGTTCGCCTCGCGCGGCAGGTCGGGCCGGAAGTCGAAGAGCTTGGGCATCTTGATCTTGGCGAGGCTGGGCGCGAGGAAATCGCGCAGTTCCGCCTCGAGCCCCTCGCCGGCCTCGCCCATATCCATCGGCTGCACCACGGCGACGACCTTCTCGCCGAAATCGGGGCAGGGCGCGCCGATCACGGCAGCATCCATCACCTTGTCATGGGTGACGAGCAGGTTCTCGATCTCCTGCGGGTAGATGTTCACCCCGCCGCTGATGATCATGTGGCTCTTGCGGTCGGTGAGATAGAGATAGCCGTCCTCGTCCACATGGCCGATATCGCCCAGCGTCATCCAGCCCCTGGGATGCATCGCCTCGCGCGTCTTCTCCGGATCGTTGTGATAAGTCGGGATGAGGTCGTTTTCGAAGAAGAGCAGCCCGTCCTGCCCGGCAGGAACCTCCTCGCCGTTCTCGTCGCAGACATGCAGCGTGCCGTGGATCGCCTTGCCGACGCTGCCGGGATGCTCGAGCCAGTCCTCCGCCTTGATCAGCGTCATGCCGATGCCCTCGGACCCGGCGTAATATTCGTTGATGATCGGGCCCCACCATTCGATCATCTCGCGCTTGATCGGGACCGGACAGGGAGCGGCGGCGTGGAGCGCGCGCTGGTGGCTCGACAGATCGTAGCCTTCGCGCTGCTCTGGTTCGAGCTTGAGCATGCGGACGAAATGCGTCGGCACCCACTGGCTGTCGGTCACCTTGTATTTCTCGATGGTCGCCAGCGCGCTTTCGGGATCGAACTTCTCCATCACCACGACCGTGCCCCCGAGGCGATGCGCCGTCGTGCACCAGCCGAGCGGCGCGGCGTGATAGAGCGGCGCGGGCGATAGATAGACCATCGATCCGTCGGCCGGCATGCCTGCCCCCATCACCGCCAGGCCGACCAGCGGGTTCACCGCCTGGATGTCGTCATCCTCCGGCGGAGCGGGGCGCACGCCCTTGGGCCGCCCGGTCGTGCCGCTGGAATAGAGCATGTATTGCCCGGGCGACTGATCCACTATCGGCTCTGCCGACTGAGCCGCGAGTGCATCCTCCAGGCTCTCGTCGCCTTTGCCGCCGGCAATCAGCATCGGAATATCCGGGCACTCGCTGCGGATGTCGCCCAGCATCTCGTCGAAATAGGTGGAGGTGAGCAACAACTTCGTGTCGCTATCCTGCAGGATATAGCAGATCTCCGGCGCGGTCAGGCGCGTGGAGATCGGCACCATCATGATGCCGCTGCGCTGCGCACCCCAAACCATCTGGAGATAATGCGGGCTGTTCTCCATCAGGATTGCGACGTGATCGCCGCGTCCCAGTCCGCGCGCGCGCATCAGCTGGGCAAAGCGATTGGCATAGGCATCGAGCTCGCCATAGGTGACGGTCTCTCCGCTCGAGGCCATGATGAGGGCGGGATGGTCGGGGCGCGCCTGCGCGTGAACGATCGGGTGCATGGGTTTCCTCTCTTCTCGGTCGGTCCGAATTTATCGGCGGGACTCGTCCGGTTGCTGGATGAAACCTACCTGACATGCGCGCATGAGCAAGGAAAATTGGGACGCATGAGAAAAGGGGCCGCGGATCGCTCCGCAGCCCCTCTTCTTGGATCCGAAAGGCGTTTGCCTTATTCGTCGCCGCCGCCCTGGCCGCCTTCACCCATGGCAAGGGCGTAAGCGCGCTGCGCTTCCGATTCGACCATGTAGGGGACCGGATTGACCGGCTTGCCGGCGATGCGGACTTCATAATGCAGGTGCGGCCCGGTCGAACGGCCGGTCGAACCGACGTAACCGATTAGCTGACCCTTCTTGACGCGCGTGCCCGAGGTCACGGCGATGTCCGACATATGAGCGAAGCGCGTCTGCAGGTCTGCGCCATGTTCGATCGAGACATACTTGCCGTAGCTGGAGAACCATTCGGCCTTGCTGACGTAGCCATCGGCAGTGGCGTAGATCGGCGTGCCGGCCGGCGCGGCGAGATCGACGCCGTTGTGCGAGCGACGGCCGCCGAGCACCGGATGGGTGCGCATGCCGTAATCGCTGGTCAGGCGGGTATCGTCGAGCGGCATGCGGCTCGGCACGGAAACCACCGCCTGCGCCGGTGCGGGGCGATCCAGTTCTTCCCACTTGGCGAAAAGCTGCCGGAACTGCGCGTCGTCACCCTTTTCGGTGACGCCGGAAACCTTCGACATGTCGATGGCGCCAACTGCGGCGGCGGTGTTCGTTTCCCCGGCATGAGCCGGTGCGGCGGCGATCGTAACTCCTGCAGACATAATCGCCAGTGCAAGCGTGGTGCGCTTGTTTGCCATTGCTAAACCCGTCCGACGCCTCGGGGCGCCTTTTCCCTGCAATCGTCACGCCGTCCCTGACGTTCGATCGCTTTTTTCAGTCCTTGCCGGAACCCCCCGGCGTCTCGTGAGTATTGGGTAACGGCGAAGAAGTTAACGAGGCAATAGGCCCGTAGAACTCCAGCGGCAGGCCGCCTGCCAAACGCGCCGAGTTGTTGAATGGCGGCTTCAGACCCCCCGAAAAGTGAATTCGGACAAGATTTTGCCACGTTTCGCGCGGGATTTCGTCGCGCCTGGCGCACAGCTCGTGGAAGTGCCTTGACCCGATGCCCACGTGGCGAATCTCGTCGTCAAGGATTCGCTCGAGAATTTCGGCACCGTTTTCATCGCCCTGCGCGCGTACGCGCTCCAGCGTGGCGGGCGTTACGTCGAGGCCGCGGGCCTCCAGCACCATCGGCACGATCGCGAGGCGCGCGGCCACGTCATGCGCCGTATCCTGCGCTGCGGTCCATAGGCCATCGTGTGCGGGCAGCGCGCCATAGGCCGCGCCGAGCGTTTCCAGCTTTCGCGCCAGCAGGGCAAAGTGCATCGCCTCATCGGCTGCAACCGAGAGGAAGTCCGACACGAAACCCTTGCCCATCGATTTTCCGAAGCGCCCCGCCATGTCGAGCGCGAGGTCGATGGCGACGAATTCGATATGCGCAAGCGAATGCCACAGCGCGATACGGTTACGCTGCGAGCCCATCTTGCCGCGCTTGGGCATGTCGCGCGGCGGAAGGAGTTCGAGGCTCTCCGGCCAGGCGGGTCGGGCGGGCATGGCGACGTCGAAGGCGAAATCGAGCCGGCCCAGACGCCAGTCGCGCGCGACCTGCCGCGCGGCAAAGACCTTCGCCGTCGGTTCGGGCGTCAGCAGAGCCGCACGGATCGCGGCGGCCACGCTTCGACGCGGTGACGTCACCGTCCTTGCCATCACAGGGAGCGCGCGGCCTCCAGCACCTCCTCGGCGTGGCCCTTGACCTTCACCTTCGGCCAGCTGCGGGCAATCCTGCCGTCCTCGCCCAGCAGATAAGTCGAGCGGACCATGCCCATGAAGGTCTTCCCGTACATTTTCTTCTCCGTCCATACGCCGAGCGCGTCGGACAAGCCGCCCTCTTCCGCATCGGTCGCGAGATCGACCTCGAGGTCATGCTTGGCGATGAAGTTCTGGTGTTTCTTCGGCGAATCCTTGCTGACACCGAGCAGGGCGACCCCCGCCTTGTCGAACTCGGGCTTGAGCGCAGTGAAGTCCTTCGCTTCGGTCGTGCAGCCGGGGGTGTTGTCCTTAGGGTAGAAGAAGATCACCGCCTTCTTCCCCTTGAAGTCGGACGGTCGCACCGTGCCGCCATCGGGGGTTTCCATCGCGATATCGGGCAGCGGATCGCCTTCGCCGGGGGTATTGCTCATTCATCCATCTCCAGTGGTTCACCGAATATCTCGCCCCATGCCGCCGCGACGTCACGCCGTGCCTGCGCGAAGCGATCGGTGAGGCAATCGTAATCCTCGCACCCGCTCTGCCGCGCCAGGATTGCCGCCGCGGCATCGTTGGGGCGCGAAAGGTCGGGTGCCAGCAGGCGCGTACCGACGAGCAGGCGGGTCATCAAGTCATGCGCCGGAGCGATTGTCTCTGGCAGCAGCCCCTCGGTGGCCAGTGCGGCAATGGCATCGCCGAGACGCGGCGTCAGCGCGCTGCGGTGCTTGAGCTGGAGAAAGTGCACCAGGAACTCGATGTCCACCAGGCCGCCGCGCAACAGCTTGGCGTCGAGCGGCCCGCGCGCCTGCTTGTGCAGCGCCATCTCGCCGCGCATTTTCAGGATGTCCTTGCGCAGCTGCTCCGCGTCCCGCGCCATCTCGAGGATCGACGTCACGACGGACTGCACCTGATTGCGCGCCTTCTCGCTGCCCACCAAGACCCGCGCACGCTCCAGCGCCATGTGCTCCCAGGTCCACGCATCCTCGCGCTGGTAGCGGTCGAAACTTTCGACGCCGACGGCAAGCGGCCCCTGCGCACCTTGCGGCCTCAGGCGCGTGTCGACTTCATACAGCGCGCCTTGCGCTGTCGGGACGCTGAGGGCGGCAGTCACCCTCTGGGCGAGTCGATTGAAATAAAGCGTGGCGCCGAGCGGGCGCTCGCCATCGGATTCGGCATCGTGCGAACCGGTGAAGAGATAGATGATGTCGAGGTCGGAGGCATGGGTCAGCAGGCCACCGCCCAAGCGGCCCAGCCCGACGATGACGAGCTCACTGCTTGCGATCCGCCCATGCTTGGCGGCAAATTCGTCCTCCGCCGCTGCCACCGCGACCTGCAGAGCCGCCTCCGCCGTTCGCGAGAGCGCTTCGGCCACGGCAATCGGATCGCGCGCGCCCTCGATCAGCTGAACACCGAGCCCGAACCGCGCTTCGCCGGTAACGATACGGATGCGATCGAGCCGGTCCTCGTAATCGTCCCCCCGCTCGCGCTGCGCCATCGCCTCCGCAAGCGCCGCCACATCGCCGGGCAGGTCGAGCGCAGTGCGATCGATAAGCGCGTCGAGCAGGTCCGGCCGCCGCGACAATTCATCGGCCAGCGGCGGGGCGAGCGTCAGGCATTTCGCCAGCAGGTCGAACAGTCCGGGGCGTGCTTCCAGCAGGCGGAACAGGTTGATCGCGCTCGGCAGTCGGCCCAGCAGGGTTTCCCACCGCGCCAGGGTCCGCTCCGGATCGGCCGACGCCGCGACGGACTGGAGCAGGTCCGGCCGGATCGCATCGAAGGCCGCCAGTGCCGCCGGACTGCGGAGGGGCGGATAGCGCCCGTCGCTCCACCCGGCGACACGCGCGACAATCCCCTGCGGCACCGGAGCTACCGCATTGTCGGTGCCCGCCACGTGCAACGCATGGCCGGGAACCGACACGCGATCCTCGTCAAGCAGGGCATCGAACCGCTCGCCCACCGGCGCCGTGACGTCATCCAGCAGCGCAACCAGCGCTGCGCCGTCATCCAGCCCGTGCAGCCGCGCGACATTGTCCAGCGCCTCGCCGGAGGGCAGCGAGTGCGTCTGCTGGTCCTGCACCATCTGCAGCCGGTGCTCGATCGTGCGCAGCGAATCGTAGCTCTCGCCCAGCACAAGCGCATCTTCTTCCGCTATTCGCCCGCTTGCCGCCAGCGCGTCGAGCGCCGCGCGCGTTCCCCGCACTCGCAGGGAGGGATCGCGCCCGCCATGGATCAGCTGATGGGTCTGGGCGAAGAACTCGATCTCGCGAATGCCACCCCGCCCGAGCTTCAGATTGTAGCCCGGTCCCGGCTGTTGCGGCCCGCTCTGCTGCTCCCGGATGCGGTGCGTCAGGCGGCGGATTTCGTCGATCGCACCGAAGTCGAGGCTGCGCCGCCAGACGAAAGGGCGGATATGGTCGAGGAAGGCCTCGCCCGCCGCAATATCTCCCGCACAGGCGCGCGCGCGAATGAACGCCGCCCGCTCCCACGCCAGCGCGGAGCTCTCGTAATGCGCCGTGGCGGCATTCAGCGGCAAAGCAAGTGGGCTGACCTCGGACTGGGGGCGCAGCCGCAGGTCCACGCGGAAGACATAGCCATCCGATGTCACTTCGGAGAGCAGGCGGACCACTTCGCGGGCATAACGCTGCGCTGCCTCTCCCGGCTCGTCGCGCTCGCGGCGGGGCAGGGTTTCGGGGTCGAACAGCAGGATCGGATCGATGTCGGAGGAATAATTGAGTTCGCCCGCGCCATGCTTGCCCAGCGCCAGGCCGAGCATGCCTTCGTTGCGGGCATCCTCCACCCGCCGCACGATCGCGGCGGCGATGGCGGCATGCAGCGCCCGGTCGGCGAAAGTCGACAGCTCCCGCATGACCTTGCCGAGGTCGAACGCGCCGGCGAGATCGCCCGCCGCCAGCACCAGCGCGAGGCCGAGGCGTTCGCTGCGCAGCGCCGCCGCGACGTCACCTGCACGTGATCTCTTTGCGGCCAGTAGTGCATCCTCGCCGCGCCCCTGCTCCAGCATCGCCGCCAGGTCTTCGCGCTTCTCCAGCGCGCGCGAGAGAAACGGCGCATGTGCGCGCGCGCGATCGAGGGCGGAGGTCCAGTCGGCAGCCATCACCGCTTCCCTGCCGCCGTCGCGCTTCACGCGCAAGCTTGCCCTCGCGCCGCCATGCTGCAAGAAGTGCGGTCGACGACGGGACACGAGAGAGAGGTTCGCCACGATGAAACGCCTGACCCTTGCCGCCACGACAGCTCTGCTGCTGTCCGCCTGCACGACCATGGAGCCGGCTGGCGACATGAGCGCCGCCCCGACCGGCATCGACGTGCCGCAGGTCGCCGAAGGCACATTGTCCGAGCAGACGATGAAGACCGTGACGGAGCGCCTTTCTTCCGACGAGTTCGAGGGCCGCGCGCCGGGCACGGCGGGCGAGGAGAAAACCGTCGCCTATCTGATCGAGCAATTCACGCGCGCAGGCCTGACGCCGGGCAACAACGGCAGCTGGGTGCAGAACGTGCCGCTGGTGGAAATCACCGGCAAGGACTTCGCCCCGCTCACCATCGCGGGCGGCACTGGCGGACCGATGAGCCTCGACTTCGGCGACGACTGGGTCGGCGTTTCCTACCGCGAGGATGCGGCGACCTCGCTCGAAAATAGCGAACTGGTGTTCGTCGGCTACGGCATCAATGCGCCCGAGAAGGGCTGGAACGATTATGCCGGGCTCGACATGCGCGGCAAGACCGCCGTCATCCTCGTCAACGATCCCGATTTCGGCGCGCAGACGCTGGAAGGGCCCTTCGGCGGCAAGGCGATGACCTATTACGGGCGCTGGACCTATAAATACGAAGAGGCCGGCCGACAGGGCGCGGCGGGCGCGATCATCATCCACGATACGGCGCCTGCCTCCTACGGCTGGAACGTCGTCGAAAGCAGCTGGAGCGGGCCGCAAGCCTATGCCGCGCGCGGTGCGAATGCGCCGATGATGACGAAGATGAACGGCTGGGTGCAGAAGAGTGTGGCCGAACGGATCATGCAGGCAGCGGGCCAGAACCTCGCCCAACTGTCCGCCGCGGCCAAGCAGAAAGGTTTCACGGCCGTGCCGCTCGGCCTGACTGCCTCGACCAGCTTTGCCAACGATATTCGCACTTTCCAGTCGCGCAACGTTATCGGCATGCTGCCGGGCAGCGAGCGGCCGGACGAATATGTCATGCACACGGCCCATTGGGACCACCTCGGCCGCTGCAAGCCTGCGCCCGACGGCGACGACATCTGCAACGGCGCGGTCGACAATGCGACCGGCACGGCGGCGCTGGTCGCTCTGGCCGAAGCGCATGCCAAGACGGGCGCGGCGGATCGCAGCCTCGTCTTCCTTGCCGTGACGGCCGAGGAATCGGGCCTGCTGGGCGCGGATTATTACGCGGCCAATCCGGTCTTCCCGCTCGACCAGACGGTTGGCGGCATCAATATGGACGCTTTCCAGGTTGCCGGGCCCGCCAGGGACGTGACCGTAGTCGGTCCGGGCAAGTCGGAACTCGACCTGTTCATGAACGCGGCGCTGGAGTCCGAAGGCCGGGTGGCGACGCCCAATCCGAAGCCGGAAGCGGGCTATTACTACCGCTCCGACCATTTCGCCTTCGCCAAGCGCGGCGTGCCGATGCTCTATATCGACGGCGGCGAGGACCTGGTGGCAGGCGGCACGATCGCAGGGGCCGAGGTCGCGCGCGATTATACCGAAAACCGCTATCACGGGCCAAAAGACGAATATGACCCGAACTGGGACTGGTCCGGCGTGATGAGCGACCTCGAACTATTCTACCGCATCGGGCGGATGCTCGCGGAAAGCGACAGCTGGCCCAACTGGAATCCCGGCGACGAGTTCAAAGCCACGCGCGACGCCGATTGCGCGGACGGGCCTTGCGGGTCGTGACCGCCTCTCAAGCGAAAGAGCCGATCCATGCCCTATACCATGCCGCCCGAATGGGCGCCGCAGGACTGGCTGTGGATCGGCTTTCCGCACGATGCCGATGAATGGCCCGAAGTCCTGCCGCGTGCGCAGGAACAGATGGCCGCATTCGCCAATGCAGTAGCCGAAAGCGGGCAGGAGGTTCGCCTGCTGGTCCGCGACGGGGCGAACGAGGCGCGGGGGCGGCAATTGGTCACCGGATCGGTCAAGCTCGAGCGCCGCTCCTATGGCGATGTCTGGCTGCGCGATACCGGGCCGTTGGTGCTGGCCGACCACGAGGGCAAGCGCATGGCTCGGCGCTTCGGCTTCAACGGCTGGGGCGGCAAGTTCCTGATGGAGGGCGACCAGACCGTCGGCGCGGAACTGGCGGAGGACGCCGGCCTGCCGCTCGAGGTTTCGGACTGGATCCTCGAGGGCGGCGCGATCGATGGCGATGGCGCAGGCCTCGTCGTGACGACCGAGCAATGCCTGCTCAACCCCAATCGCAATCCGCAACTCTCTCGCGAAGAAATCGAGGGCCGGCTACAGCGCGATCTCGGTTTCGAGCGCGTGCTTTGGCTCGGCGACGGGCTGGTCAACGATCATACCGATGGCCATGTCGACAATCTCGCGCGCTTCGTCGGTCGCAACACGCTGTGCCTGCCGCGCGCGACCGGCAGCGACGATCCCAATGCCGCGATCTACGCCGACGCCAAGCGGCGCGCGCAGGATGCCGGGGTCGCGGTGGCCGAAATCCCCTCGCCCGGCCTCGTTACCAGCGGCAATCATGTCGAGCCCGCCAGCTACGTCAATTTCGCGATCACCAGCCATCTGGTCGTCGTTCCGACCTTCGGCAGCCCGCATGACGAGGACGGGGTGGCGGCCATCGCCGAACTTTTCCCCGACCGCGCGACAGTCGGCCTGCCGGCCACTGCCGTGCTTGTCGGCGGCGGTGGATTCCATTGCGCCAGCCAGCAAATGCCCGCGGCGAGAGCCATCCTTTAACGCTTCGTTAGGATTTGCCCGCGACAATGGCGGCATGGCCAAGGCTATCGCTCTCGCCCGCTCGCATGTCGCGCCGATCTCGGCGATCGACATTGCGCGCGCGCTGATCGTGAGCGGATGCGGCCTCGCACTGGTCCTCGCCGGGCCGGTCCTGCCGTTCTAAGATTTCAGACAAACGCCTTCCACAGCGCGGCGAGCGCCGCGGCGCCCAGCCCCACGCCCACGCAGATGCGCCAGGTGCGGTCTTCGATCCGGCCCGAGACCCTGTTGCCGAGCCAGTTGCCCGTGAGCACGGCCGGGAACAGCAGCGCCGCAAGCAGCGCAAGCGCCCAGTCGAGCATGCCCAGCGCCGCGCCGCTTAACAGCCCGACAGACGACGCGCAGGTGAAGATCAGCAGCATGGAGGCCTTCGCCACCGCGCGCGGAATATCGCGCCCGACGTAATAGGGTACGACCGGTGGGCCGGGCATGCCGGCATATCCGGTCATCAACCCGCTCAATATCCCGACCCCGCCGGTTGTCGCCGGATGATGCTCCAGCGCCCCGCGCCGCGGCAGCAGGATGGCGACGAAGGCCGAAAGGGCGATGAAGGCGATGATCGCGCGGGCGATGTCCGGCGTGGTCGCGCCGAGCAGGAAGAGGCCCACCGGCGTCGTCACTGCAACCAGCCCGATGATCGCCCAGGCAGAACGCTCGGCGTCGCGCAGCAGGCGGCGGATTTCCGACAGGCCGATGAAGACCGAGAGGAAGTTCGTCAGCAGCACTGCGTCCACCGGCGTCAGCGCCAGTGCGAGGATCGGCACGAGCAGGATCGCCATGCCGAACCCCGTCAGCCCGCGTACGAAGGCCGAACCGAAAGCCGTAACCAGCGCGGCAAGAATAGCAGCGGTGCCGTAGCCCGCGAGCAGGTCCATGTGCGACCTAGTCCTCGACCAAGTCGGGAGGTGTCGCCTCGGCCTTGAGCAGGGCGATCGCCTCGTCGAGGCTCATTACCCGCTGCTCCTTCTCGCCCAGCGTGCGGATGGCGACGGTGCCTTCCTCGGCCTCGCGATTGCCGACCACCAGCAGGTGGGGGACCTTGGCGTGGCTGTGTTCGCGCACCTTGTAGTTGATCTTCTCGTTGCGAAGATCGCTCTCGACGCGAATGCCCGCCGCTTCCAGCTTGACGACCGCTGCCTTTGCGTAGTCGTCGGCGTCGGAGACGATGGTCGCGACCACCGCCTGCACCGGCGCGAGCCACACCGGCAGGCGGCCGGCGAAGTGCTCGATCAGGATGCCGATGAACCGCTCGTAGCTGCCGAAGATCGCGCGGTGCAGCATCACCGGGCGGTGCTTCTCGCCATCCTCGCCGACATAGCTCGCATCGAGGCGATCGGGCAGCACCCGGTCGCCCTGGATCGTGCCGACCTGCCAGGTGCGGCCGATCGCATCGGTGAGATGCCATTCGAGCTTGGGCGCATAAAAGGCGCCTTCGCCGGGCAGTTCTTCCAGCTTGCCGTCGCCTTCGCCCTGCATGTCGCTGACCGCGACGGCATCGCGCAATTCCTGCTCCGCCTTGTCCCAATCCTCGTCCGAACCGAAGCGCTTTTCGGGGCGCAGCGCGAGCTTGACGTCGTAAGTGAAGCCGAAGTCGCGATAGACCTGGTCGGCAAGCTCGATGAAGGCCTTCACCTCCTCGACCACCTGCTCTTCAGTGCAGAAGATATGCGCATCGTCCTGCGTGAACTGGCGCACGCGCATCAGGCCGTGGAGCGCGCCATGCGGCTCGTTGCGGTGGCAGCAGCCCATTTCGCCCAGCCGGATCGGCAGATCGCGATAAGACGTAATGCCCTGCTTGAAGACCAGCACATGCGCCGGGCAGTTCATCGGCTTGATCGCCATCCAGTCCGCATCGGGCGCGACACTCGGATTGGCCGGACCGTCTCCGAGTTCTTCGACCTCCGGCACCATGTCGGGCACGGCGAACATGTTCTCGGCATATTTGCCCCAGTGGCCCGACTGCTCCCACTGGCGCACGTCCATCAGCTGCGGCGTCTTGATCTCGCGATAGCCGGCCCTGTCCATCTTGCGGCGCATATAGGCTTCCAGCTCGCGCCAGATGCGATAGCCCTTGGGGTGCCAGAAGACGCTGCCATGCGCCTCTTCCTGAAGGTGGAAGAGGTCCATCTCGCGGCCCAGCTTGCGGTGGTCGCGCTTGGCTGCTTCCTCCAGCCGCGTGAGGTGGGCGTTGAGTTGCTTCTTGTTGAGCCAGCCGGTGCCGTAGATGCGCGTGAGCTGCGGATTGTTCTGGTCGCCGCGCCAGTATGCCCCGGCAACGCGTGTCAGCTTGAAGGCCTGCGGGTCGAGCTTGCCCGTGCTGGCGAGATGCGGGCCGCGGCACATGTCGAGCCAGTCCTCTCCCGACCAGTAGACCGTCAGCTCCTCGTTTTCGGGCAGTTCCTTCGCCCATTCGGCCTTGAAGACTTCGCCCTCGGCTTCCCACTTGTCGATCAGCTGCTGGCGGCTCCAGACTTCGCGGCGCAGCGGCTTGTCGGCCTTGATGATGCGGCGCATTTCCTCCTCGATGTCGGGGAGGTCGTCCATGCTAAACGGCTCGCGGTCGGCGGGTGCTTTCACGTCGTAATAGAAACCGTCGTCCGTCGCGGGTCCGAAAGTGATCTGCGTGCCGGGGTAGAGGGATTGGACAGCCTCGGCGAGGACGTGGGCGAAATCGTGCCGCGCCAGTTCGAGCGCATCTTCCTCGTCGCGGCTCGTGATCAATGCCAGTTCGGCATCGCCCTCGAAGGGGCGGTTGATGTCGCGCAATTCACCGTCCACGCGCGCGGCGATCGCGGCCTTGGCAAGGCCGGGACCGATCGCGGCGGCGACATCGCCGGGCGTGCTGCCAGGTTCCATCTCGCGCACCGAACCGTCGGGCAGGCTGATCTTGAGCAGTTCCGTCATCTTATCTCGTCCGTTTCCTTGCGCGGCCCATGGCACAGGCATGCGCACCGTTGAAGCGGCGTTTTTGTTTTGTTGCGGCACCGGCCCTCACCCCCTCCCGGCCACCCACGGAATAATCCTATCGGGTGGCCGGCAGGGGGTGAGGGCTGGCGCCGCCAACGAAGAACCGATTTCGAGAGGAACGCCGCGCCACCCGAAACCGGGCGGCGGTGGCTGCGATCAGGCCGCGACCATCCGCCCCCGGAAATCCGGGGTGGTGGTAGTCGTGGTGGTGAAGCGCAGTTGCGTCATGGCCGGACAGATAGCGCGGGTGCCTGCGCTTCTCAAGTCGCTTGCAGCTTGCGACTGCCAGCGAGCGTGGTCATGCGATGGGTTGCGGAGACGCCCGCGCCCTTCTCGCGCACGCTGGAGAGGAAGCGGAACTCGCTCGACGCGCTGCCGGGCGTGAGCTCCACTGCCATGTAGCCGCGGCGCGCCGAATCCATCCATTGGAGCTGCGGATTATGGTCGACGATCGCGCGCTCCAGCCGGTCCTTAGGAATGAACGACAGATAGCTTTCGAGTCCCGGCGAAGTGACGCCCTGCACGCCGAACTCGACGCCGACCGATTGCCCGGCGTGATCGAGATCGAAGGCCCAGGCATTGTGCGTGTCGCCGGCCAGGCTGACGAGGTTCGCATTCGCATCGAGCGCGGATTTCAGCAGCCGCTCCCGCGCTGCCGGATAGCCGTCCCACGCGTCCATGTTGAGTGGCAGTTCCGCCCTGCCTGCCATCGCGCCCGCCAGGATGCGCTGGCGAATGAAGTCCGGCAGGTCGCCCGGCAGGCCCTCGGTAAGCCCCGGCGCGGTGGAGAGGTTGCCCATCAGGACCTGCTGCACCAGCACCTGCCACGGCTTGCCCGCCCCGGCGGAGCGTCGCATGCCATCGGCGAGCCACGCCTGCTGCTGCGCCCCGAGCAATTCGCGCGAGGCATCGCGATAGTCGCCCTGGCGGAAGGCCGTCAGCGCGGCCATCGCCTCGTCGGCCGAGGTCTGGCCGGTGAGGATATCGCCATAGGAAAACTGTTCCGCCCGCGCGGTCAGCCGCGTTTCCAGACGGAACAGCGTGGCGAGGTCGCCGATCTCATAGGCCGCCCAGGGCTCGTCCGACACCGGCATCCATTCGCGATAGGCCTTGATCGCCGCCGCCTTGCGGACCGGCCATTCGCCCTCGCTGTCGGGCTCGTGGTTCTGCGCTCCGCCTTCCCACGAATCGTTCGCGCTCTCGTGATCGTCCCAGCCGCTGATCATCGGATACATCTGGTGGAGGCGGCGCAGATCCGGGTCGCTGCGATAGAGCGCATAGCGGCGGCGGTATTCGTCGAGACTGACGATCTCCTTGGCCGGGAACAGCGTGCGGCCGGACAAGGCCTCGTCATTCGAGGGGTAGGTGCCGGGGCCGTATTCGTA
The DNA here is from genome assembly GCA_029937545.1 of Erythrobacter sp. Taxonomy (GTDB): domain Bacteria; phylum Pseudomonadota; class Alphaproteobacteria; order Sphingomonadales; family Sphingomonadaceae; genus Qipengyuania. The sequence continues at coordinate 138,104 of JAPYPR010000001.1, forward strand.
GAAATAATCGCCCAGATGCAGCGTGCAGTCGAAGGCGTTCGCATCGGCAGCATGGGCATAGGCGTTGAACCAGCCGAACCCGATGTTGGAGCAGGAGAACACCGCCATGCGGAACCGCTCGGTCGGGCCTTCGGGCAGCGTCTTCGTGCGGCCGACATCGGACATCGAGCCATCTGGCGCGACGAAGCGGAAGTAATAGAAGCGCGCCGGGGCAAGGCCGCTCGCTCTCGCCTTGCAGCACCAGTCGTTATCCGCGCTGGCCGTGACCGTGCCGCCCGCAGCGATGCTGCCGAAGTCGGCGCTGTCCGACAGTTCATAGGTCAGCGGCGTGTCCTGCCCGGCGACGAATCGCGTCCACACCAGCACGCCGTTCGCTGCAGGCTCGCCGCTTGCGACTCCATGCGTGAAGCCGCGTCCCGTAACCTGCGCGGTAAGCGGCATCCCGGCGAGGCCCGCACCGAGCATCCCGCCCTTGATCAGGCTCCTGCGATCGAGCGACGGCAGCCTCGCGGCAACAGGCGGTTCGGTGGCAATCATTTTCTTCTCCTCACTCGCGGTGCTGCCTGCGCCGGATGACCTGCTCGTGACAAACATTTTCGCTAACGTGGAAAGGTTGCGCTCCCTTATGGAAAGCGTCCTCGATATTGTATACTTGACAAAGCAGGGTGATATGCAGCAGGAAAATGACGAGAGGCAAGCTGACCTACAGGAAGGTTTCGCGGAAAAGCTTGACCGTTTCGCTAGAGGCCTCAGCCATATTGACCAAAGTTGGCAAAACAGCCTTACGTTCAACGGGGCTACCAGTTGGAAAAATTACTTCGAGCGAGGATTTCCCTTGCTCTTCGAATTGGAGAGGGCCGTTGGAACCGATAAGCTTCCCGCCGCCAATAAGCGTTACATTCTGGAAGCTAATATCTCCCCCTCCTGGGGCGAACACTTTCAAGTTTTGGATGGTCTTTTTCTCGACCAGCGGGATGATGAGGTTGTGTTTGTCTATCTTGTCCAGCTTGGTGATGGCCCAAAGGATAGAGTTCCCGTCTTCATCCCTGTAAGGCTTCACGTAATCGAGGACGATTTTTTCGACCTCAGGGAAGGCCTCCTTTACCGGCGACTTAGCAATGGCGTCTTCGATGTTCTTCCTCGTTTCGTGGAAAGGGAAAGTTCCGAAGCCAGTTTTCCCGCTTTTGCGCCACAGCGCCATCCAGACATGGTCAAGCGCCGCCCGCAGATTGTGAATTGCATCCCCGATCGCGAGAGGAAGATCTTTGAAGGGGCGCGAGCTTGGGAGGAAATCGAGGTGAAAACCACATGGTCCATCGTTTTGCAGGGTGATACCCTGCTGCTCAATCTCTCTAACCGCTTCCAAGAGAGATTTGACCTCCTCGATGTGATAATAGGCCCGTTCAATCTTTAGAGTGGCTCCATCGAAGCCGGATTTGAGGTCAGTCATGACAGATACCAATTGCAAAGAAGACGAGGTTCTCAAGCGTATGCTGAAAACTCCGCCGAAGAAGAACGAGCCGACCACGCCGCTGGGTAAACGGCGGCGGGCCGACAAAGAAAACGGGGCCGACTCGAAAGCCGACCCCGCAGTTTAGCTCGCGCTCAAGCCAGTGATATGTCCGCCGCGCTTGCCGGTATTGATCTCCGATACGCGCCCCTGATTGAGACCAAAGCGCGCCGCAATATCGTGCTGGTGATCGCCCTTGCGGAGCATTTCCCAGACCTTGCGGATGGTGTCGTCAGTAAGTTTGGAAGCCATTTCAATAGCCCTCTGAAAAAGAGAGCGCAGCGGGCTTGACCGGTCCCGCCCCATGACTCATAGGACGGTTTCTAGAACTCGGCTGTGGGCTTGCTACGCCCTCGGTTGGAAGCCCCGTTCGGTCCCCATGACCGGCGGGGCTTTGTTCATTTAGACCGAGTCGAAAATGAATCAGAGTCCTGCTTTAAGCTTTTCCACTTCGGCGTTTCTTCCAGCGCAGGAAGTGAAGCACCTTTTGCTTAGGCATAACGCGCTTCGTAAGTCCGCCGATAGGTGAGGCGCTTGCCGCTGATGCCTTTGAGGGCAATGTCAGCGCGCTCCGCATCATTGATGCCAAGGCCTGAGCGATTGGAATAACGGAAGTCGAACTCGGCAAGGTAGCGTCCAAGGTGCTGCTGTCCGCAATGCTGGTAGATGCCGCGCATACCGCGCTTGAAGATGCCGAAGAAACCTTCGATGGTATTGGTCTGGGCGGTGCGATCTTCGCGCTTCACATACTCGCCGCGAGCGTGAGCAACGTGGGCATGGCGAGCGAACTGCTTGCCCGGTTTCTTGTAGACCTGTGCTTCGTCCGTCATGAGGCGGCTTGCGCGGTCAATGCGAGTGTAGAGCAGCTTGGAGACATTATCAGCGTTGAACGCGCCGGTGAAAACAATGCTGGTTGCGCGGCCTGTAGTGCGGTCAACCAGTGAGACAATGCGGTTCATGTTGTGAATGGCCATTCGGCTATTCTTCGGGCCAAGCTGGTTCTGGCCGTAGTAGGTTTCGTCCACTTCGACCGTGGAGCCTTCGCCGCCCATGGGCGTGTCGCTGGTATCGGTCATGGCTTCGCGGATGCGATGGGCCATGAACCAAGCGGTCTTATAGGTGACGCCAAGCATACGGTGCAGTTGGTGGGAGCTAATGCCCTTCTTGCTGGACACGATCAGATGCGTGGCAAGCAGCCATTTGTTGAGAGGAACCTTAGAGCGCTCAAAGACGGTTCCGACCGTTACAGTGAACTGCTTGCGGCAAGAGTTGCACTGGACAACGCCTTTACGGATTGCGCCTTCGGGATGCTTCTTGGTTTTGCGTCCACGCTGCGGAGGGAGCCGCTTAGTATCCTTGCTTTCACAGTGAGGGCAGACAGGGCCGTGGGGCCAGTGGAGCGCTTCAAGGTGCTCACGTGCTGCGTCTTCGTTTTGAAAGCGAGGTGCGTAGATGTTTTCCATGTCCACACACTAGCAATATGGCCTGCTTTGTCAAGTATACAATGTCTAGCGTCCTTGACATAGAAGGTGAGCTATGACAAATACACTTTACATCATAGCAAGGGAGCTTGACCAATGAACCGTTTACTGACCGCATGCGCGTTTGCCGCTGCGATTATCCTTCTGGCCCTCGGCATATCCAATGGGGTCGTCGATCGAGACGCCGGCGAGACGATGCTCATCGTGCTGCCGATCCTCGCCGTGACGAGCCTTGCATCGGGCGGCTGTCGTCGGGCGGCCTGTGGCGTTCGGTCGTGACCATGTCCAACGCCAACCGCCCCGGAGGTTCGGTGCCACTATGGGCCGGGCTGACCTTTGCAAGCTTCGGCGCGGTCATGGGGCTGGCGCTGAGCGATGCCATCGATTCATCCACTGCCATGATCCTCCTGATCGTTCCGGCAGCGCTGTTCTTCCAGACGATGCGCGCAGCCAACCGTGCTGCGGACAATCGCGGGCCGTGCAGCGCCAAGGGCGAAGCCCAGCAACGCTACATCAAGCGGGTCATGGTATTCAGCAGCGCCTATCTGGTCGCCATAGCGCTGCAGGTTTCGTTGTTGAGCGATAGCGACCCGTCGATGGCGGCCCGTGTGGCGCTGGCGCTACTGCCCGCCTTCGCCATCATCGGCGTATTCTGGGCGATCGGACGTCTGATCGTGGAGGAGCAGGACGAGTTCCTGCGCATGCTGATCGTCCGCCAGGCGCTGATCGCCACCGGCTTCGCGCTCGCCGCCGCCACGCTTTGGGGCTTCCTCGAATCGACCGGCGTGGTCGTCCACCTCGACGCCTATTGGTGGGCGGTCGCGTGGTTCTTCGGCCAGTTCGTCGGAGCGGTGGCCAACCGCATCAGCTACGGCACCTGGGGCGCGCTATGAAGAACCGCCTCAAGGTGCTGCGCGCCGAACGTAACTGGAGCCAGCAGCAGCTTGCCGACCTGCTGGAGGTGAGCCGCCAGAGCGTCAACGCGATCGAAACCGGACGCTACGACCCATCGCTCCCGCTGGCCTTCCGGATCGCCGAAGTCTTCGATCTGGCGATCGAGGAGATTTTTCAGCGCGAAGCGTAGTCACGCGTTGCGATTGACACAGCCCCTTCGATCCCCGAGCATCCAGCGACGGGATCGAAGGGGTTTTACTGCATCATGCACGGCAAGTACGACGGCGAGGGCGGCGAAAGCGCTTTCGTTTTCGAAGGCAACTGGCGCGAATTCGCCCCGATCGCCTTCACCAATCTGCTGCTGACCATCGTTACGCTGGGAATCTATCGCTTCTGGGCAACCACGCGCGAGCGCCAGTATCTGTGGTCGCGCAGCCGCTTTGTGGACGAGCATCTCGAATGGGCGGGCACGGGCAAGGAACTCTTCTTCGGCTTCCTGATCGTTCTGCTACTTTTCGGCCTGCCCTATTTGATCGCGTCCTTCGGCGCGCAGGCGCTAATTGCGCGCGGCTATGAAGAAATCGGCGCAGCGCTGGGCGTGCTGGCATTCGTCGCGATCTTCTACCTCATGGGCGTCGCCCGCTTCCGGGCGCTGCGCTATCGCCTGTCGCGCACCCGGTGGCGCGGCATTCGCGGGGGGAGCGACAATCCCGGCTTCGTGTTCGGCCTGTCCTATATGTGGAAAACGATCGTCGGTTGGCTGCCGCTCGGCCTGCTGATCCCCTGGTCGATGACCAGCCTGTGGAACGAGCGTTGGAGCAAGATGAGTTTCGGCCCCTATCGCTTCGAAGCCAATGCCGAAGCGGGCGGCGTGTTCGCCCGCTTCCTGCTGTTCTATCTCGCCCCGTTCATCCTCTTCCTCGGCGGATTGTTCATGGCCGGCATGGGCATGCTGGCGGGCTACGGTATCGGCGGCGAGGACGGCATGGCGCTGGGCGGTGCGTTCGGCATCATCGGTCTCGTCCTGTTCTTCTATCTCGGCCTCGGCCTGATCGCGGTTGCCTTCTACGCCAAGTTCTATCGCGAAGTGGTCGGCGCGACGCGGTGGAAGGATCTCGATCTCAGTTTCGAGGCATCGACGCTGGAGTGGGTCAAGCTACTGGTCGGCGATGCCTTGCTGGTCGTGTTCACCCTGGGGATCGGCCTCATCTTCCTGTCCTATCGGCACTGGAAATTCTTCATCACTCACCTCGAGGCGAGCGGCGAAATCCTGCTCGACGAGCTGACCCAGTCGACCACCAGGACCGCACGCCATGGCGAGGGCCTGCTCGACGCCTTCGACATGGGCGCGATCTGAGCCGATGGACGACAGCTTTCAGGTCGCGGCCAGCTGGTACGACGGGCGCTCGGCTGTCCGGCACGAGGGCCATACGCGCTGGGACGGCGGCGGACAATTGCTGCTCGATGCGCCAACCAGCCAGCTTGCGGTGCCCATGGCCGACCTGCGGTTCGGCGAGGCGCGGGGGGAGCATGTTTTCTACCGCCGCGAGAGCGAGACCGACTTCCGCCTGATCTTGCCCGCCGACATGCCGCCGGGGCTGGCGCGGCATTTGCCTGAAAAAAGGGAATACGGCGCGTGGATCGACCGGCTGGGTCTCGGCAAAGCCGCCGTCATCTTCGCCGCGGCCAGCGCGGTCGCGGTGGCGCTCTTCATGACCGCTCCCGATTGGCTCGGCCCGCGCGTGCCCGCAAGCTGGGAGCGCAATCTGGGCCGGGCGATGATCGGCGATTTCGGCGGGCGGCTGTGCAGCACGCCCGAAGGCGACGCGGCCCTCGCCAAATTGCTCGACGAGGTCGATCCGGCGACGACGCAGGTCAACGCGGGCGTCGCCAATATCGACATGGTCAATGCTGTGGCGCTACCCGGCGGGCAGGTCCTGCTGTTCGATGGCCTCATCCAGCAGGCCGAAAGCCCGGAAGAGCTTGCCGGCGTGCTCGCCCACGAGGTCGGCCATGTGCGCGAGCGGCATGTGATGACCGCGCTGCTGCGCCAGTTCGGCATGTCGGTGCTGCTGGCGGGCGCGAACTCGGGCGTCGGCGACACGGTCTTCGGCGTCGCCTCCATGGGCTATTCGCGCGATGCCGAGCGCGAGGCGGACGACTATGCCCGCGCGCGCCTCGCCGAAAGCGATGTCTCGCCGCTGGGAGCGGCTGGCTTTTTCGAGCGCATGGCCGAGGAATATGGCGACGATGGCGAGAGCAATGCGGTGACGGGCTGGCTGGCGAGCCACCCGGCTGCGGGCGAACGCGCGCGGGCCTACAGGAACGCGGCGAAGGAAGGTGAGGACTATCCGCCGGTCCTCTCCGAACGGGAATTTGCCGCGCTCCAGTCGATGTGCGAGGACGATCCCGACGTCGAGGAGTTCGACTTCTTCTGAGACCGCGCCCGGCGCCGGGGTTGCATTCTCGCGCCCGAGGTTCGACATCGTAACCCGATGAGCGACACGCAATTCCACACCATGCCCGACGGTCGGCGCATCGCCTTCCGCCATACGCCGGGCGCGGGTCCGACGCTCGTTTTCCTGCCCGGCTACATGTCGGACATGGATGGCGGCAAGGCGACTGCGCTGTTCGACCGGGCCAAGGCGCGCGGGCAGGGCTGCCTGCTGCTCGATTATTCGGGCTGCGGGTCGAGCGAGGGCGACTTCTCGGACGGCACCCTTTCGCGCTGGACCGAAGAAGTGCTCGCGCTGATCGATGCGCATGTCGAAGGCCGGGTCATCGTGATCGGCTCGTCCATGGGCGGCTGGCTGATGCTACTGGTCGGCATCGCACTGGGCGAGCGGCTGGCGGGACTGGTGGGTATCGCTTCCGCGCCCGACTTCACCGAATGGGGCCGCTCCGACGAAGACAAAGAGAAATTGTGCGCGGGCGAGACGGTCTACGACCCCAACCCCTATGGCCCCGACCCCACGCCGATGCACCCCGGCTTCTTCGCCGACGGGCAGGACCGGCGCCTGCTCGACAGCGAAATCGCGATCGATGCGCCGGTTCGCCTGCTGCACGGCCAGCGCGATGCAGACGTGTCGTGGCAGATCAGCATGAAGCTGGCCGAAGCGCTGCGTTCGGATGCGGTACAGTTGCTGCTGGTTAAGGACGGCGATCACCGGCTGTCGCGCGAGCAGGATATCGCCCTGCTGCTGCGCACGGTCGAATCGCTGTCCGGAGACGTCTGAGTGTTCATATCCGCCCTTGCCCTGCTGATCATGCAGGTCGGCCCCAATCCATCCATCGGCTCGATTCCCGATGTACCGGACGAGCTGGCGAATCGCCCGCAGCGCGAGACTGCCGAGGCTATCGAAACGGCGCCTTCCCCGCGCAGCGAGTATCTTTCGCGCTGCCTCGCGCTGACCACCAGCGAGCCGGAGGAAGCGCTCGATTTCGCGCAGGCCTGGCGCGTGCAGGTGGAAAGCGATCTCGAACTGGCGCAGTCGGCCCACTGTCTCGGGCTGGGGCTCGTGAGGCTGGAGCGGTATGAAGAAGCGCGCACGATCTTCGAGACCGCGAGCGCAGAGGCGCCGGAGACCCTACCCGCCTATCGCGCCCGGCTGGCTGCGATGGCCGGCAATGCCGCGTTGGCTGACGACAAGCCCGCCACTGCCGAGCCGCTGTTCGCGCAAGCCATCACCCATGCGGCGGCGGCGGGTGACGGCGCTCTCGCGGCGAGCCTCCATGTCGACCGCGCGCGAGCTTTGGTAGCCGCCGGTCGGCAGGAAGATGCAGCACTGGCGCTCGCCTCGGCCCGCGCCGAGGACCCCGCTAATGCGCGCGCATGGTTGCTGTCCGCCACTCTCTCCCGCCGCCTCGAGCGGCTCGGCGAGGCGCAGCAACAGATCGAGCGTGCCGCAGAAATCGATTCGCGCAATCCGGCGATCGGGCTGGAGGCCGGTGTGATCGCCGCGCTGTCCGGCCGCGACGACGACGCACGGCGCAGCTTCGAATCCGTCCTGCTCGTCGCACCCGACAGCACCGAGGCCGACCGCGCCCGCGCCTATCTGGAGCAGCTTGCCCAATGACCGAATTTTCCGTCCTCGACCTCGTTCCCGTTCGCGAAGGTGGCAGTGTCGGCGATGCACTGACCGCCGCCACCGATCTTGCAAAGGCTGCCGAAGCGGCGGGCTGCAAGCGCTTCTGGGTTGCCGAGCATCACGCAATGGAAGGCATCGCAGGCGGTGCGACTTCGGTCGTGCTCGCCCATATCGGCGATGCCACCAGCACCATCCGTATCGGATCGGGCGGCATCATGCTGCCCAACCACACGCCGTTCCAGATCGCCGAGCAATTCGGCACGCTCGACGCGCTGTTCCCCGGTCGCATCGACCTCGGCCTCGGCCGCGCCCCGGGGGCGGGGCCGGAATTGCAGCGGGCGCTGCGCAAGGATTTGCACCGCGCCGCCGAAATGTTCCCGCAGGACGTGGCCGAGTTGATGGCGCTGATGAAGGGCGAAGGGGCAATTCACCCCACGCCCGGACGCGGGGCCGAGCCCGAATTCTGGATGCTCGGCTCGAGCCTGTTCGGCGCGCAGCTCGCCGCGAAACTCGGCCTGCCCTATGCTTTCGCCAGCCATTTTGCGCCCGATCACCTCGATGCCGCGCTGGAGCTTTATCGCCGCGATTTCCAGCCGTCTCAGACCTGCGAAAAGCCGCATGTGATGGCGGCGATGAATCTGTTCGTAGCAGACAGCGAGGCCGAGGCCGAATATCTCGCCAGCTCGCAATTTCAGGCTTTCGTCGCACTGCGCACCGGGCGACCGGGTAAGCTGCCCCCGCCGCGCGAGAACTTCCGCGAAAGCCTGCCCCCTCAGGCCCAGGCCATGCTTGCGCATATCGGACAGGCTAGCGCGACCGGCACGCCCGCAATGGCCCGCGACACGGTCGAGAGCTTCATCGCGCGAACCGGTGCGGACGAGATCGTTTTCGGCGGCAGCACCTACGATCCGAAGGCGCGCATCCGCTCGCTCGAACTCGCGATGGATGCGCTCAAGCCGCTCCGCGCCGTAGCGTAACCCGCCGTCCCGCATAGGAATGCACTTGGCTGCATGTGCCACCTTGCGACGCGCCGACAAGCGGCCTAGGCGCGGCCTCTGACATCTTCGCTGCATGAGTCGAAAATTGCGCGGCGAAGTAACGATACTACGCGATCCTGCGAGAGGTCCCCATGGGTTCGAAGAGCGCCGCCAAAGCTAAATCCAGCACATTGTCCAAGAAACTGCACGCCGAGCTGGTGGAACGCATGCGCCAGTCGCTGCTGCGCGGCGATACGCCGATTACCGACGCGAAGATGGACGAAGCAGCGCGATTTCTCGGCGAAACGGCCTACCAGCGCGAATATGGCGAGCCTGCGATCCATGTCGAAAGCGCAACCGAAGAGCGGCGCTTCACGCGCATCGCGATCGTCAATGACGACATGCCCTTCCTCGTCGATTCGCTGGCGGCGGCGATCGCCGCGCTCGGCCTCTCGATCGACCATCTCGTCCATCCGGTCGTGCCGGTGGAGCGCAAGAAGGATTGCGTGCTGAAGGCCATTCCCGACGGCGATCCGGAGGATGCCTATTGGGAATCGATGATCTATCTCGAAACCGCGCGGGTCGATGCGAAGACGCGCCGCCAGCTCGAAGACAGCATCGTCGAGACGCTGAAAGACGTTCGCGCCGCTGTGAAAGACTGGCCGAAACTGCAGGACGCCATGGCTGCCGATGCCAACCGCATCGCCGATGTCGACGAAGAGGGCGCGGCGCTGCTCGAATGGCTTAATTCGGGCATGCTGACGCAGCTCGGCCATGTGACCCGGCACCGCGACGGCACACAGGACGATCCGCTGGGCATCTGCCGCACCAGCACCGAACAATTGCTTGCCGAAGCGTCTTTCGACCGCGCCTTCGGCTGGTTCGACGACACAAAAAACACCCGCGTGCCGCTGGTCATCAAGGCCAATCACCTGAGCCGGGTCCACCGGCGGGTACCGCTCGACGTGCTGATCGTGCCGCAGCGCGAAGGCGGCAAGCTGGTTGCGCTTTCGCTCCACGCGGGCGTGTGGACGAGCGCCGCTCTGGCCGCTCCGCCGCGTGCCGTCCCGCGCCTGCGCGAGCAACTCCAACGGCTCTACGATCGCTATGGTTTCGACGAAGGCGGCCATGCGGGCAAGGCGCTGGTGCATGCGCTGACCACGCTGCCGCACGATCTGATGATCGGCTTCCAGGAGGAAGACGTCGATCGCGTGGCGACGACCATGATGAGCCTGGTCGACCGCCCCCGCCCGCGCCTGGCGCTGGTCGAGGCGCCGCTGGCGCGCCATCTGTTCGCTTTCGTCTGGCTGCCGCGCGACATGCTGGCCACGCAGGTCAGGCTGCAGATCCAGGCGCTGCTGGAAGAGACCGCAGCTGCGCGTCTGCTCGACTGGAGCCTCGAGGTCGAGGGCGGCAATGTCGCTACGCTGCGCTTCGTCCTCGACATCCGTGATGGCTCCGGCGCGCCCGACGAGGTGGCTCTGGAAGAGAGGCTGCAGACATTGTTGCGCGGCTGGAGCGAAGCGGTCGAGGCCGAACTCGGCCAGACCGAGGAACCGCCGCGCGCAGCCGCGCTTGCCATGCGCTTTGCCGAAAGTTTCCCGACCGCCTTCCGCGGTCGTTTCGGGCCGCAGGAAGCCGCGCTCGATATCGTGCGGCTGCACCGGCTCGGCGCCAGCGCCGAGAGCGAAGAGGTCGCCCGCGGCGCGCGCATGTATCAGTGCGAGCGGGAGGCCGAGACCTGCCTGCGTCTGAAGCTCTATCAGTCCGAAGGCAGCCTGCCGCTGTCCGAAGGCGTCCCCGCGCTGGAAAACTTCGGATTCCACGTGCAATCCGAAATGCCGACCGTGCTCGACGACGGGCAGCTCGGCACGATCCACGATTTCCGGCTCGAGCTGAAGCCGGGCGGCGACCCTGCCGCGCTGGTCGAACGCGCCGACGCGATCGAGGAAGCCATCGCCGCAGTGCTGAACGGCGAGGCGGAGAACGACGTCTTCAACCGGCTGGTGCCCGAAGCCGGACTGTCGGCGCGCGAGGCCAACTGGCTGCGCGCCTTCTACCGCTATCTGCGGCAGGTCGGCATGGGCTTCACCATCTATACCGTGGTCGATGCGCTGGCCGCCGCGCCCGATGTGACGCGCGCCCTCGTGGCGCTGTTCACCGCACGGCACGATCCCGGGTTCGGCAGCGGCCGCGAACAGGCGATCGAGGACGCGCGCGCCGCAATCAAGCGCGGCCTGTCCAAGGTCAAGGCGATCAACGACGACCGCCTGCTGCGGCTCTACAACTCGCTGATCGATGCGATCCTGCGCACCAACGCCTTCGCTCCGGCGGCAGGCGAGGCGCTCGGCTTCAAGATCGACAGCGCCCGCGTGCCGGGCCTGCCCAAGCCGATCCCCTATCGCGAGATATTCGTCTATTCGCGCCGTATCGAGGGCATCCACCTCCGAGCCGGCCCGGTAGCGCGCGGCGGCCTGCGCTGGTCCGACCGGCGCGACGACTTCCGAACAGAAATCCTCGGCCTGATGAAGGCGCAGCGCGTGAAGAACGCAGTGATCGTGCCGACCGGCGCGAAAGGCGGTTTCTATCCCAAGCAGCTGCCCAACCCCGCCATCGACCGCGAAGGCTGGGCGCTGGAAGGACGCGCCAGTTACGAGATTTTCATCCGCACGCTGCTCTCGGTCACCGACAATATCGTGAACGACAAGGTCGTGCATCCCGAGGACGTCGTCATCACCGATGGCGAGGATCCGTATTTCGTGGTCGCTGCCGACAAGGGCACGGCGACCTTTTCCGACGTGGCGAATGCCATCGCCGAAAGCCGCGATTTCTGGCTCGACGATGCCTTCGCCAGCGGCGGCTCCAAGGGCTATGATCACAAGGCCATGGGCATCACTGCCCGGGGCGCCTGGGTATCGGTCCAGCGCCACTTCCTCGAGATGGGTGTCGACGTGCAGGGCGACTCCATCGAGGTCGTCGGCTGCGGCGACATGTCGGGCGACGTGTTCGGTAACGGGATGCTGCTCTCGAAAGCGATCAAGCTGGTGGCCGCTTTCGACCACCGGCACATCTTCCTCGACCCCGATCCGGATCCCGGAAAAAGCTGGAAGGAGAGGAAGCGCCTCTTCGACCTGCCGCGATCGAGCTGGGAAGATTACGATAGCGACCTGATCTCGCGCGGCGGCGGGGTGTTCCCGCGCGATGCGAAAACCATCAAGCTGTCGAAAACGATGCAGGCCAAGCTCGACATCGAACAGGACGAGATCGAGCCCGAATCCCTGATCAGCGCGGTCCTGAAAGCACCGGTGGACCTGATCTGGTTCGGCGGCATCGGCACTTACATCAAGGCCGCGCACGAGAATAACGTGCAGGTCGGCGACCCGGCCAATGACGCGCTGCGCGTCGACGGGCGAGAGCTGCGCGCGAAGGTGATCGGCGAAGGCGCGAACCTCGGCATCACGCAGGCCGGCCGCATCGAATTCGCCCACATCGGCGGACGCAGCAATACCGACTTCATCGACAATTCGGCCGGGGTGGATTGCTCGGATAACGAGGTCAATATCAAGATCGCGCTCGCCGCCGCCAAGCGCGCGGGCAAATTGTCGGAACCCAAGCGCGTCGAACTGCTCGAATCGATGACGGAAGAAGTCGCCGACATCGTGCTGGAGGACAATCGCCTCCAGGCGCTCGCGCTTTCCATTGCCGAGATCGGCGGCGACCGCGCGATGGCATCGCAACGCCACATCATCGAGACGCTTGAAGGAGGCGGCAATCTCGACCGGCGGACCGAAGGACTGGCGGACGACCAGACGCTGCTCCGCCGCGCGGCCGATGGGCAGGGGCTGACCCGTCCGGAACTCGCCGTGCTGCTCTCCTCGACCAAGCTGGTGCTGCAGGCGGCCATCGAGGATAGCGACCTGCCCGACGACAAGCTGCTCGAAAGCACGTTGTTCGAAGCATTCCCCAAGCCGATGCGGACAAAGTTCAAGGCGCAGATTTCCGGCCACCGGCTGCGCCGCGAGATCATCGCGACCAAGCTCGCCAACCAGATCGTCAACCGGCTCGGCACGATCCACCCCTTCGAATTGGCCGAGGAGGAGGGCGTCGAACTGTCGCAGGTCGCCGCGGCTTTCGTGGCTTGCGAGGATTTGTTCGGGCTCGAAGAATTGTGGGCGGAAATCGATGTGGCCGATATGTCGGAACAGGCGCGCCTGACCCTGTTCGACCGGCTGGCCGCAGCGGTGGGCAATCTCATGTCCGACGTGCTGCGCAGCGCGTCGGGCAAGGTCGATCCCAGCGCGCTGGTCGCCGAACTGGGCAAGGGTGTTCGCGTCTTGGCAGAAGCGACCGACCAACTGCTCTCGGCCGAATCGCGCCAGCAATCCGCGCACCTCGAGGCGCAATTGACCGAAGCGGGCGCGCCGGAAAAATTCGCCGCGCGAGTGAGCCATCTCTACGACCTCGACGGTTCGGTCGGCCTCGCGCAATTGGCCAGCGATACGGGTATCGAGCCGAAGGGCCTGACGCTCGGCTTCACCGAGATCGGCCGCCGTCTCGGCCTCGACTGGGCGCAGTCGACCGCTGCGCTGATGAGCCCGTCGGATGTCTGGGAGCGGCTGCTCGTCTCGGGCCTCGCCCGCGATTTCCAGCAGATGCGGCTGGACCTGCTGCGCCGCCTCTCGCGCCGCAAGGATGCGAAGAAGGACATGCCCGGCACGGTGGAGAAGTGGGCCGACGAACAGGACGTGGCGGTGCGCGGTTTCCGCACGATGATCGCGCGCGCGCAGGCTCAGTCGCCGGTCGCGCCGGCCATGCTCGCGCAGGTGGCCAGCATGGCGCGCAACCTGCTGGGGCGGTAGCGGCCCCGGCACCGCTACGCTTGACCGGCAGGGGTTTTCCCGCCAGCCACAGGCCGATGAAGAATTACGACGTCGTCATAGTCGGTTCGGGGCACGGCGGTGCCCAGGCCGCGATCGCCTTGCGCCAGAACGGCCATGAGGACAGCATCCTCATGGTCAGCCGCGACCGCAATCCACCCTACGAGCGCCCGCCGCTATCGAAGGAATATCTCGCCGGCGAAAAGCCGTTCGAGCGGATCATGATCCGGCCAGAGAAGTTCTGGGCCGAGAAGAATATCGACCTGCGGCTGGGCTGCAACGTCGACGAAATCGACCCTGTGCGGCACGAGCTTTCGCTGTCGGACGAGAGTGCGGTCACCTATCGCAAGCTGATCTGGGCCGGTGGCGGCGACGCGCGGCGGCTGTCCTGCCCGGGTTGCGACGCGGGGGGGATCCATCACGTCCGCTCGCGCAGAGATGTCGATGCCTTGAAGGCCGACATCGAAGGCGGGGCAAAGCGTGCGGTCATTATCGGTGCGGGCTATATCGGCCTGGAAGCGGCTGCCGTCCTGCGCAAGCTGGGCTGCGAGGTCACCGTGCTGGAAATGCTCGACCGCGTATTGGCGCGCGTCGCGGGTCCTGAACTGTCGGATTTCTATGCCGAGTACCACCGCGCCCAAGGCGTCGACCTGCGACTCGATACTGCAGTCGAGCGGATCGAAACACAGGATGGCAAGGCCGGCGAAGTCGTCACTGCCGATGGCGAACGGATCGCCTGCGACGTGGTGATTGTCGGCATCGGCATCGTCCCCTCCGTCGGTCCGCTGATCGCGGCCGGCGCGGCGGGCAGCAACGGAGTGGATGTCGACAGCTTCTGCCGCACGACGATCGACGACATTTATGCGATCGGTGACTGCGCGAGCCATGCCAACCCCTTCGCCGACAATGCTGTGCTTCGGCTGGAATCGGTGCAAAATGCCAATGACATGGCGAGCTGTGCCGCCAAGGCGATCATGGGCGACAAGCAGGACTACAACGCGGTGCCGTGGTTCTGGTCCAACCAGTACGATTTGAAGCTCCAGACCGTCGGCATCTCTAACGGTTACGACAGCACCGTGCTGCGCGGCGATCCGGCGGCAACGAAATTCAGCGTGGTCTATCTGAAAGAGGGTCGCGTCATTGCGCTCGACTGCGTGAACTCGGTCAAGGATTACGTGCAGGGCCGCAAGCTGGTGGTCGACCGCGCGCAGATCGATCCGGAGCTGCTCGCCGATAGTGAGACGCAGCTCAAGGGGATGGCGTCAAGCTGACCAGCGCCCAGCGCGCGGCGTCGGCCACCGCAGGGTCGGGGTCGTCGGCCAGCGCTTGCACCATCGGGATTAGCACCGCCTGTCCGCTATTGCCCGCCGCATAGAGGCAGTTGCGCACGAAGCGATCCCGCCCGATCCGCTTGATCGGCGATCCGGAAAAGAACTGGCGGAACCCGGCATCGTCGAATTGCAGGAAGCGCGCGAGGTCCGGGGCAACGAGCTCATCCCGCGCGGCGAGCTTCTTGTGGCGGTGTGCGGCATCGGCGAACTTGTTCCACGGGCACACGGCAAGGCAGTCGTCGCAGCCGTAGATACGGTTGCCGAGTTCTGCGCGAAAATCTTCGGGAATCGGCCCTTTATGCTCGATGGTGAGGTAGGAAATGCAGCGCCGCGCGTCGAGCCGGTAAGGGCTCGGAAAAGCATCGGTCGGGCAGGCATCCTGGCAGGCGCGGCAATTGCCGCAGCGGTCGGTGTGCGGCTCGTCGGGGACAAATTCCAGCGTCGAGTAGATCGCGCC
Organism: Erythrobacter sp.; assembly: GCA_029937545.1. Lineage (GTDB taxonomy): Bacteria > Pseudomonadota > Alphaproteobacteria > Sphingomonadales > Sphingomonadaceae > Qipengyuania. The sequence continues at coordinate 153,719 of JAPYPR010000001.1, forward strand.
GAGGAACAGCCAGCTGCCGTGCTCGCGGCTGACGAGATTGGTGTGCTTGCCCTGCCAGCCGATCCCCGCAGCCTCGCCCAGCGGCTTTTCCATCACCGGCGCGGTATCGACGAATACCTTGAGCTCGCTCTCCGGCTCCCGCGCAATCAGCCAGCGCGCGAGCGCCTTCAGCGCCTTCTTGACCACATCGTGATAGTCCCGCCCCTGCGCATAGACCGAAATCCGCGCCTTCTCCGGCTCGCTTTCCAGCGCCAGCGGATCGCCGTCGGGCGCGTAGCTCATGCCGAGCGCGATCACGCTCCGCGCTTCGGGCCAGAGCCCCTGCGGCGATGCGCGCTGTTCTTTTCGCGCCTCCATCCATTCCATCGAGCCGTGACGGCCTTCGCCCAGGAATTCCTCCAGCCGCTCGGCCCGCGCTGGATCGGGCGCGACCGAGGTAAAGCCGCAGGCGACGAAGCCCAACCGCGCCGCTTCCTCGCGCAAGTCCGCCTGCAACTGCGAATTAACCTCGGTCACCTATGCTCCGTTCACTGGCGAGGACTAGATTGACACGATGCTTACCGAGACCGGCTTCATGACGCGACCCCCTGCAGACCCCGCGGCGAAACTCGCCATCGAGGCGCGCGGCCTCGTCAAGCGTTTCGACGACACGCTGGCGGTGGACGGGGTGGACATCTCCGTGCCCGAAGGCGCGATCTACGGCATCCTCGGTCCGAATGGCGCAGGCAAGACGACCACGTTGCGCATCCTGCTGGGCATCATCGACCCGGACGAGGGCGTGCGCCGCGTGTTCGGCCACGACCGTCCGCACGAAGTCGCCAAGCTGATCGGCTATCTGCCCGAGGAACGCGGCCTCTATCCGGCCATGAAATGCGACGAGGCCATTGCCTTCCTCGGCGCACTGCGCGGGCTGCCGCTGGACGAGGGCAAGGCACGCGGGCGCGAGCTGCTCGAACGTCACGGCCTCGGCCATGCGGTGGATCGTCAAATCCGCCAGCTGTCAAAAGGCATGGCGCAGACCGTGCAATTGCTCGGCACGCTGGTGCATCGCCCGAAGCTGGTGGTGTTCGACGAGCCGTTCAGCGGGCTCGATGCGATAAACCAGGGCAAGCTGGAGGTGATGATTCGCGAACTGGCGCAAAGCGGGACGACGGTGATTTTTTCGACCCACGTCATCCATCATGCCGAACGCCTGTGCGACGAGGTCGCGATCGTTGCGGGCGGCAAGGTGCCCTATGCCGGATCGGTCGATGCGGCGCGCGACCGGATCCCGGCGCAGGTAAGGTTGGAAACGAGAGTCGATAGCGGCGACTGGCGCTCCGCCCTTCCCGACGATGCGCGCCACGACGCGAAGGCGGGTGGCAACCATTTCTGGTATTTCCCGGTCCCCGAGAGCGGGATCGAGACTTTGCTCAAGCGCCTGATCGACAGGGGCGCGGGCATTCTCTCGCTCTCGATCGAGCGCGCGGGACTGCACGACGCTTTTGTCGAAATAGCCGGTGAGGCCGCAGGCCGCGCGCTGGCCGAGGACAATGAGCTGGAGACCGGACGATGAGCGATACTACCCGCCTCTCGCTACTCGAAGCCGCACGGGTCGTAGCCCGCCGCGATTTCCGCGCGATCCTGTTCAGCCGCGCCTTCTTCTTCTTCCTGCTTGGCCCGCTGTTCCCGCTGGTGATCGGCGCCTTGGCTGGCGGCATCGGGGGCCAGGTCCAGCGCGATGCGGCGACCAACCTGGTGGCGGTCGCCATGAGCGAGTCCGATACCGCGGCGCTCCAGTCCGCCTCCGCCGCGCTCTCGGATCAGGTGGGCTATGCGCTGCCGCGACTGGTGCCCGATGCTAGCGGGGAGGCCCCGGCGGACATACTGAAGCGCGAGGGCGCGAATTTCGCGGCGGTCGTCACCGGATCGCTCGATGCGCCGGTGGTCACGGCCCCGGAGGACCAGATCCAACGCTGGCGCGGTCCCGTCGCCTTGCTGGCGGCAACCGCTACGGGCACCTCGCCCAGCAGCTTTCCCGAAATTGCGACGGAGCCGGTCGCCTCAAGCGCCGCTACCTCGCGCAGCGACCGTATCCGCACCGCGCAGGCGGGCCAGCTCTTGCTATTCCTGCTGATGATGCTGCTGGCGGGGATGGTGCTGTCGAACCTCGTCGAGGAGAAAGCGAACAAGGTCATCGAAGTCCTAGCCGCGGCAGTCCCGATGGACGCAGTGTTCCTCGGCAAGCTCTTCGCCATGCTCGGCGTCAGCTTCGTCGGCATCGCCGTGTGGGCGAGCTTCGGCGGGGTCGCAGCTCTTCTGCTCGGCAACCAGCTGCCGCAACTGCCTGAGCCTGCGTTGGGCTGGCCGGCCTTCATAGCGCTCGGCATCGCCTATTTTGCGATGGGTTACCTGCTGCTCGGCTCGCTGTTCCTGACCATCGGCGGGATGGCGGCGACCGTGCGCGAGGTGCAGACGCTGTCCATGCCTGTCACCATGATGCAGCTGCTGGTGTTCTTCCTGGCCGCCGCCGCGATCACTACGCCCGGCTCTCCGCTGGAACTGACGGCGGCGATCTTTCCGCTGTCCTCGCCCTTCGCCATGCTCGCCCGGGCAGCCCAGTCCGATGCGCTTTGGCCGCATGCGCTGGCGCTGGCGTGGCAGGCGCTCTGCGTGGTGCTGTTCGTTCGCTTCGGTGCACTGCTGTTCAAGCGCCGAGTGATGAAATCCGGCAAGGCGGGCCGCGCGGTGAAAGGGCATGTCGGCGGGACGAAAACCGCCTGATTGTCGCATCCGGACAAGCGCGACGCCGATTTCTGCAATAGATAGGTCCCGATTCGCAACGCACTGTTGACACCAATGTCATTTAGTTCAGGATGCGAAGCGAAGAGGGCGACCGCATTGCAGAGTCGCTCCGACGAGGAGAGAACCATGGCTACCGCCGCTGTCACGCGCCCCGAAGTCCACTCCGAGCCGACTGCCTACGATGCATTGAAGAAGCACTTCGAAGAACATCCGGAGCAGCGCCTCAAGCATCCGCACAAATGGGATGTCAGCCGCAGCGACATTTATGCCGAGAACACCTGGCACCCGATCTTCCGCGAAATGCGCGAGGCCGGGCCGCTTCATTACATACCCGAAAGCCCCTACGGCCCATACTGGGCGGTGGTCGGCCACAAGGCGATCCAGCATATCGAGGCGCTGCCGGATGTGTTCTCGTCAAGCTGGGAGCATGGCGGGATCACGATCCTCAACCGGTTGACCGAGGAAGAACTGGCCGAGAGCGGCGTGGACCGGCGCGAACTGCCGATGTTCATCGCCATGGACCGCCCGCAGCATACCGGCCAGCGGCGTACGGTCGCGCCGAAATTCACGCCGAGCGGCATGGCCGGGATGGAGCCGGAGATTCGCCAGCGCACCGGCGAGCTGCTCGACAGCCTGCCGCGCGGCGAGGTATTCGACTGGGTCGACAAGGTTTCGATCGAGCTCACCACCGGCATGCTTGCGATCCTGTTCGGATTTCCCTGGGAGGACCGCCGCCTGCTGACCTTCTGGTCGGACTGGTCGGGCGATACCGAACTGGCCAGTGTGCGCGAGCTCGACGAGATGCGCTGGGGTTTCTTGCACGAAATGGGTGCCTACTTCCAGTCGCTGTGGGTCGAACGCACGCATGACAAGGAACCGGGCGACGATCTGATCTCGATGATGATCCACTCCGAGGCGATGAACCAAATGCGCCCGGAAGAATTCATGGGCAACCTCGTGCTGCTGATCGTCGGCGGTAACGACACGACCCGCAATTCGATGAGCGGCTTCGTTTACCAGCTCGACAAGAATCCGGACCAGCGCAAGCTGTTCGAACAGAACCCCGATGTCATTCCCAATGCAGTGCAGGAAATGCTCCGCATGCAGACCCCGCTGGCCCACATGCGCCGCACCTGCACGGAGGACACCGAGGTGTTCGGCCAGACGATCAAGAAGGGCGACAAGGTCGTCCTCTGGTACCTCAGCGCCAATCGCGACGAGGAAGTGTTCGAGAACCCCGACAAGCTGGACCTGGCGCGCGAGAACGCGCGGCGGCACATCGCTTTCGGCTACGGCATCCACCGCTGCGTCGGCGCACGGCTGGCAGAGCTGCAGCTGCGCATCCTGCTGGAGGAGATGCACAAGCGTCGCCTCCGCGTGCATGTCGCAGGCGATATCGAGCGCGTACGGGCCAATTTCGTGCACGGCTTCCGCAAGCTCGAGGTCGAAGTTACCGAGTTCTAGGCAGCCGCCGCTGTAACCTCGGAGCGCTTTCAAGCGTAGTTCAGATGCGGGGCGCTATCGTCCCCGCATCATGGATACAGACACGATGATCAAGACCGTTCCCACGCGCCGCGGCTTTCTCGGCTGGATGGGTGCATCCGCCAGCTTCGCTGCGCTCGCCGCCTGCGGGTCTGGCCGGGCGGAGGCAAAGACTTTTCCGGTCAGGCTTAGCGAGGCCGAATGGCGCAAGAAGCTGACCAAGAGCGAGTTCGCCGTGCTGCGCAATGCCTCGACCGAGCGGCCCTATTCCTCCCCGCTCAATGACGCTAAACGCGCCGGAACCTTCACCTGCGCGGGATGCGGCAACCGCCTCTATTCCTCGAAAACCAAGTTCGAATCGGGCACCGGCTGGCCGAGCTTCTGGGCACCGATCGACAAGGGCGCGGTCGGCACCAGCACCGATTACAAGATCGGCTATCCGCGCACTGAAGTGCACTGCGCCGATTGTGGCGGGCATTTGGGCCACATCTTCGACGACGGGCCCAAGCCGACCGGCAAACGCCATTGCATCAACGGCGTCGCGATGGACTTCCGACCGGCCTAGTGGGCCTGGCCTGAAGGCTCAGTTCCTGAGCAGGATCGGGCACTGCACCCGCGCGGCGAGGAGTCCGAATTCGCGCAGCGAGAGGAAGTTTTCGAAGGCGAGACCATAATTTGCATCGCGCCGCCAGCGCACTTTGCAGCGCGTTTCCTTAAGGAACTCGTTCTCGATCCGCAGGCTCTGGTCGACTGCGAAGACATTGTCGCATTCCAGGCGCGCACCCTGCTGCGAAATGTTGGTAATGAAAGCGTTGGACTTCTGCGTCAGGGTCGAGGCGGTCACCGGCATCATGATGTTGAGCCGCAGCTGGCGCTTGGGAAAGCTCCAGTTCTCCTGGATCAGTCGATCGACGTCGATCCGCTCCGCGAATTTGTAGCTGGCATCGAAATCGCGCGAGCGGACCTTGGTCAGCTCGTAGCTCTCGCCATTCTGCAACTCCAAGGCCACGGCCGCGTCGGTCGGCTGCGCGTGGAAGGTCCGTATGCTGACCCCTGTCGCCGATACATCGCGAATGACGCAGACGAATTCGCCTTGTCCGCAGACCAGTTTCGCCGCACGAATCAGCGAGGTATAGCGCTCGGCGGCGCGTTTCTCGGTTCCGTTCTCGGTGCTCGTATCAGCGGCCAGACGCCCCGCCGTGAAATCCATGTCGCCCAACCCCAAATCGCTCACGGCTCACAACCGTCCGTTCGAAATCCCCTATCCCGAACGGCGTTCAGTCATGGCAAATAGGGATCTACGGGTTAACACGAGGATAAGGCGGCGGCCTTCCTTCAGCCTGAAGCCGATGGTGCGGGTGGTGGGACTCGAACCCACACGAGCAAAGCTCAGGGGATTTTAAGTCCCCGGCGTCTACCATTCCGCCACACCCGCTGCGGCGGCTGGTTAGGGTTTTCGGGGTGGCGACGCAATCGTCGAAGATAGCGTCGACCGAACGAAGTCAGTCCTCGTTGAGACGGCGCCGCATATCCTTGCCCGGCTTGAAATAGGGCACGCGTTTCGCGGGAACATCGACCGATTCGCCGGTCCGCGGATTGCGGCCCTTGCGGGCTTCGCGTTCGCGTGTGGAGAAGGCCCCGAAGCCGCGCAGTTCGACCCTGCCACCCTCGGCCAGGCGCTGGGCGATTTCCTCGAAGAAAATGTCGAGCACCTGCTCGACCTCCTCGCCGCGCAAGTCGGGATTGTCCTGCGCCAAGGCGGCAAGAAGTTCGGAACGGATCATCTGCGTTCTCCCGACCGGCCCCGCTTTCGGCAGCCAGTACGATGCTTGTTTTTCGCGACCCGCCCGACGCGCGATCCCTTGCGTGTCCGGACAAGGCGATAGTGGCAGAACCCCCACCTGCCCGCAAGTAACGATTGTCCGTGGGTTTATCGGGCCGGTTCAGGCGTCCTGAAGCAGTTTGGCCGGTTCCACGCCGAGGCGTTTCATCCGGGCGCGGATTTCCGGCCATTCCTCGTCGAGAAACGCGCGCCGCTCGGTCTGCCGCAGGCGATCCGCCGCGCCGCGGACGACATACATGCCGACCCCGCGTTGCACCTCCACCAGCCCGTCGTTCTGGAATTGCTGGTAGGCTTTGGCCACGGTGAGCGGATTGGCGCCCTGCTCCGATGCCAACGCCCGAACCGAGGGTAGCATCTCGCCTTCCGCATAGCGCCCGTCGATGATGGCCGCGGCAATCATGTCGCGTAGCTTCAGATAGACCGGCTTGTTCTGGTTTAGCATCGCGATTCCCCGAAACAGACTGCTACAGTGCCATAATACAGCGCGGCGCACAAGGTTCCCGGTCCTGACCCGCCTTGCTGTTCACCCAAAAAGCAAAGCGGTCACGACTGTAACTAAGGCTTCACATGCGCGCCCAAGCCGCTAGGGTGCGCGCTTTCTTCGGGGAGGCGGCGCGCGAACACGCGGCTGCCGCATGAATAGGGATAATCGGACACCATGGTCGAAGGCGCCTTCTTCACATTCGGTTCCGCGTACGAGATGTGGGCCTTCCGCATCGCGGTCGTGGCGCTGGTCTCGTTCCTCATCGGTGGAATGGTGCTTGTCACCCGCCCGCAGGAAGAGGTTATCGGCCATCCCAAGGGGCTGTTCCTGCTGTTCATGGCCGAGATGTGGGAGCGCTTCTCCTACTACGGCATGCGCGCCCTGCTGATCTTCTACCTCGTCCAGCACTGGCTGTTTTCCGATGCCGAGGCTTCGGTCATCTATGGCGCCTATACCGCGCTGGTGTACATTGCCCCCGTCGTCGGCGGCTACCTTGCGGACCGCTATGTCGGGCAGCGCAAGGCGGTGCTTTTCGGCGCGGTCCTGCTGACTTTCGGCCACTTCTTCATGGCCTTCGAAGGTGACGGGTCGCTCGGCCAGGACAACCCGATGATCAACGTGTTCTGGCTCGCGCTGGCGCTGATCATCGTGGGTTCGGGTTTTCTCAAGGCGAATATCTCGGTCCTCGTCGGCCAACTCTATTCGCGGACGGACATCCGCCGCGATCCTGCCTACACCATCTTCTACATGGGCATTAACGTCGGCGCGGCGACTGCCTCGATCATCTGCGGCTATCTCGGCCAGACGGTGGGCTGGGAATACGGCTTCGGCCTCGCCGGTTTCGGCATGCTCATCGGCCTCGTCTTCTTCGTGATCGGCAAGCCGCTACTGCGCGGCAAGGGCGAGCCGCAGAACCCCGAACGCATTGCCGGCGGCAAGGAGTACCTGATCTACGGTGTGGGTCTCGGCATGGTCGCGCTCTGCTGGCTGGCCATCCAGTACCAGGAGCTCGTCGGTGTCCTCCTCGGCGGGTTCGGCGGCGCGCTGGTCGCCTACGTCCTCTCGATCGTCACTTTCCAGATGGCCTACGGGTCGTGGAAGGCGGCGCCGACGGTGCCGTTCTTCGTCTACATCTCGAGCGCGGTCGGCCTGATCGTTTCGCTGATCGCGGCTTCGCAGGGTAGCGAACCGGCTCAGTACACTGCCGGTGCTTCGCTGTTGATCCTCATCGGGGTCCTGATCCAGCAATCGATGGTGAAGACTTTCCACGCGCGCGACCGGATCTTTGCGGCCATGTTCCTGATCATCGTCTCGGTGGTCTTCTGGGCCCTGTTCGAACAGGCCGGATCCAGTCTCAACCTGTTCACCGATCGTCACGTCGATACGGCGGGCGTCAGCGCATCGATCTTCCAGTCGGTCAATGCGATCTACATCGTTCTGCTGGCACCGCTCTTCGCGATGCTGTGGCAGGGCCTGGCGCGCAAAGGCATGGAGCCGAGCACGCCGATGAAGTTCGGCCTCGCCGTCGTGCAGGTCGGCCTCGGCTTCCTCGTCCTCGTCTGGGGCGCGGAAAGCGTGGGCGTGAACGTGCCGACGCCGGTGATCTTCATCTTCCTGATCTACCTGCTGCACACCACCGGTGAGCTGTGCCTCAGCCCGGTCGGCCTCTCGGCCATGAACCGCCTCAGCCCGGCACATATCGCTTCGCTGGTGATGGGCACGTGGTTCTTCGCATCGGCCACCGGCAACTTCGCCGCCGGCCTGATCGCTGCGGCCACCGGCGCCGAGGGCGTGGGCGAGGAGGCCGGCAAGCAGCTGGTCCTCGACGTTTACGGCACCGTCGGCTGGTGGGCCGTTGCCATCGGCGTCGGCGTCATGGTCCTCAGCCCGCTGGTCAAGAAGCTGTTGCATCTCGACACGCTGCGCGACGACAATGTCGGCGACGATCTCGAAGGCCAGGCCGGTGCCGGTCTCGAGGCACAGGAAGCCGGCATGCATCCGGCGACCGATCCGCAAATGCCGGGCAAGCACGAAGAGAACCGCTGATCGGCGAACACGTCTCGACGAAAGGCAATTGACCGCACGGGCCGGGGCAGCGATGCTCCGGCCCGACTGCTTTGGGGGACCCATGAAACGTTACGCTCTATTCGCCTGCGCCGCCGCCTTCGCGATGGCCGGATGTTCGACCACGGGAAGCGCAGACGATGCGTCCGACAGGGACTGGACGGCGCCGGTCGGGGAAGACGGCAACGCGCCCTTCTCATCCACTTACGAACGCTATCCGGGGCGGCCGACTGCGCTGGTCGGCGCGACCGTCTATGACGGCGCGGGCAACCGCATCGACAATGGCACGGTACTGTTCCGCGATGGCGAGGTGGTCGGTGTCGGCGACGCATCCCTCGACACCTCCGGCTACGATGTTCTCGACGGCAGCGGCAAGTTCGTGACGCCGGGCATCATCGACATCCACTCGCACCTCGGCGACTATCCGACTCCGAGCGTCGATGCGCATTCGGACGGCAACGAGGCGACCAGCCCGACGACCCCCGAAGTCTGGGCCGAACATTCGGTTTGGCCGCAAGACCCCGGATTCACCCGCGCGCTCGCCAACGGCGGGGTCACGGCGCTGCAGATCCTGCCTGGCTCGGCCAACCTCATGGGCGGGCGCTCGGTGACGCTCAAGAATGTGCCTGCGCGAACGGTGCAGGGGATGAAGTTTCCCGGCGCGCCCTATGGCTTCAAGATGGCCTGCGGCGAAAACCCCAAGCGCGTCTATGGCAATCGCGGGCGAATGCCGTCCACGCGCATGGGCAATTTCGCGGTAAACCGGCAGACCTGGCTCGATGCGCGCGCCTATGACGGCAAGAAGCGCGATCTCGCCAAGGAAACGCTGAAGGGCGTGCTCGACGGTGAGATCCTGGTCCACAACCACTGCTACCGCGCCGACGAGATGGCGCTGGTGATGGATATGGCCAAGGAAATGGGCTACAAGGTCAGCGCCTTCCACCACGCGGTCGAAGCATACAAGATCGGCGACCTGCTGCGCGAAAACGATGTGTGCAGCGCGATCTGGGCCGACTGGTACGGCTTCAAGATGGAAAGCTATGACGGCATTCTCGAAAATGCCGCCTTCTTGCAGCGCGAAGGGGCCTGCGTGGTGATCCATTCGGACAGCGCGCAAGATATCCAGCGCCTCAACCAGGAAGCCGCCAAGGCGCAGGCCGCGGGCCGCCGCCTCGGAATCGACATTTCCGATGCGACCGTGATCGGCTGGATCACGCTCAACGCCGCCAAGGCGATGGGGATCGACGACATGACCGGCAGCCTCGAACCCGGCAAGATGGCCGATGTGGTGTTGTGGAACGGCGACCCTCTGAGCGTCTACTCCCGGCCCGAGAAGGTCTGGGTCGACGGTGCGCTGATGTATGACGCGCTGGACCGCAAGCGGCGGCCGGTAAGCGATTTCGAGCTTGGCCAGCCGGGCGAAGGAGATGTGAAATGAAGCGCGCTCTTGCCTTTGCTGCAGGTCTGCTGGCCTGTACCTCCGCCCTCCCCGCTGCCGCGCAGAACATTGCCATGACCGGCGTGACTGTCGCCACCGGGGACGGTTCCGATCCAATCGAGAACGGTGCTGTGGTCGTGGAGAACGGCCGCGTAGTCTACGCCGGGCCTGCTGCGGGAATGCCGCAGACGGCTATGCCGCTGATGGAAGCCGCACCGGGGACCTGGGTCACGCCAGGGCTCGTCGCCACGGTCACAAACCTCGGCCTGTGGGATGTGGGCGCGGTCAGCGAGTCCAACGATATCCGCGCGAGCGGCTCGCCCTTCAGCGCGGCGCTGGACGCGGCACCGATCGTCAATCCGGCATCGCAGCATATCGCCATACACCGGGCGGCGGGCGTCACTCGCGCCGCCACGGTGACTTCGGCGAGCAGCTCGATCTTCGGCGGACAGGGCGCGATTATCGATCTGGGCGCCGATCCGCAGGCGGTAACGCGCGCAAGAGCGTTCCAGATCGTATCGCTGGGCGAAAGCGGTGCGCGCCTCGCCGGTGGCAGCCGTGCGTCGGCCCATGCCCTGCTGCGCAACGCCCTGCGCGAAGCGAGCGAGTTCGGCAGCGACGCGCGCATTCCCGGCATCCGCTCCCGGCCGGCGGAACAGGGTGTGGGCGACGATGTGCCGCTCGATCCGCGACTGGTCGACAATCGCGCCGGGCGGGGCGACGATGTGTTGCTGAGCCGCTTCGATGCCGCCGCGCTGGTCCCCGTAGTCCGCGGGGAACAGCCGCTTTACGTGATGGTCGAACGCGCATCCGATATCCGCAGCGTGCTGGCCTTGAGGCAGGAATTTGCCAATCTCGACCTCGTGCTGGTCGGCGCAAGCGAAGGCTGGCTGGTCGCGAGGGATATCGCGGCCGCCGGCGTGCCGGTGATCGCCGACGGGCTGGATGATTTGCCGCAGGGGTTCGAGGAGCTTGCCGCGACGCAGAGCAATATCGGCCGCATGGTCAAGGCGGGCGTCACGGTCGCCATCAATGCAGCTGCGATGGAAAACCCGCGCAATCTCAACCAATATGCCGGCAATCTCGTCGCCCTGTCGCGCATTCCGGGTGCCGACGGGCTGAGCTGGGGTCAGGCCTTCGCCTCCATCACGTCGGTCCCGGCACGAATCAGCGGGATCGGCGATCGCGCGGGCGTGCTTGCACCCGGTGCCGCGGGCGACATCGTAATATGGGATGGCGATCCGCTCGAAGTCGGCGCCATGCCGACGCGCGTATATATCGACGGGGTGGAGCAGCCGCTCGAAAACCACCAGAGTCGTTTGCGCGATCGCTATCGCGATCTCGACGAGAGCGACTTGCCCAAAGCCTACGACTGGTAAGGTGACAAAAGATATGCGGACGACTTTCCTCGCTCTCGGCGCGGCGGCGCTGGCGGTCGGTGTCCACGCCCTGTCGGCGCAGGACAGCCCGCCGGACCGCTCGCAGGATATTGCCTGGATGAATGCTCAGCAGAGCTATCTCGCGGGTCTGAAGGCGGAGGATGGCTGGCGCTACGAGCCGGGCGGACTGCGCTGGCGCTATGTCGACTATGCGGCGAGCGAGCGCAGCCCGACCGTCGAAGACACGGTGACGGTGCATTATGCCGGCACCTTCATCGATGGAGAAACCTTCGATTCGAGCTTCGACCGTGGCGAACCGGCGACCTTCCCGCTCGGCCGCCTGATCAAGGGTTGGCAACTCGCCATCCCGAAGATGGGCGTGGGCGATACGATCGAAGTCGCAATCCCGGCCGAGCTGGCCTATGGCGTGGAGGGGAAGGGACCGATCCCTGGCGGCGCGACGCTGCTGTTCAAGGTCCAGCTGATCGATTTCGAAGCCGCGGAGTAGCCTCGAAAGCAAGCCGCTTGCAAAAGGGTTTCGATCTGCTACCTATGTTCACGCTGTAAACATAGGAGTGGGTGATGGATCAGGCTCTCGTTTCGCTTCTCGCCGCATCGGTGGTGCTGGTCGGCACGCATTTCGCACTATCGCATCCCCTGCGCGCGCCGCTTGTGTCGGCGCTGCGCGAGGGCGGCTTCATGCTGGCCTACAATGCCGTAGCCATCGCCTGCATGGTGTGGATGTATCTGGCCTTCAAGGACGCCCCGCCGGCCGATCTGGGCGGGTCCGGCGATCTCGGCTGGGCATTCGCGACCGTCCTAACGCTTCCAGCGCTGGCGCTGTTCCTCGGCGCGATGACGCCGCGCAATCCGGCGATGCCCACGCCGGGAGCGGAGGCGGCAGCGCGGGCGCGGCCGGCGGGGGCGTTCCTCATCACGCGCCATCCGATGATGTGGGGCTTTGCGCTCTGGGCTCTGTCGCACATCGTGCTTTGGTGGAGCACCCGCACGCTGATCGTCGCCGGAGCGATCCTGATTCTCGCGCTGGTCGGGGCGAAGCTGCAGGACGCCAAGAAGCGCGGCCAGATGGGCGATGCGTGGCTGGCGTGGGAAGCCGAGACGAGCTTCGTCCCGCGCCTGTCGAAGCTTGGCGCGCTGGGCTGGAAGGGCTGGCTTGCGGCGCTGCTCGCCTGGGGCGTGCTGATGTGGGTGCACCTGCCGCTGCGCGGCATCCCGGCGGGTGTGTTCCGCTGGACTTGACCGTCCTCAAGTAGCGAAGCGGCAGGACGAAAGATGTCCTCAAGTAGCGAAGCGGTAGGACAGAGAGAACTCAGCTACCGGTGAAGTTCGGAGACCGCTTTTCGATCAGTGCGTCGACGCCCTCCATGTGGTCCTCGGTCAGGTGCATCAGCGCCTGCGTATTCGCCGCCATTTCCAGCGCGGTGTCGTAGCTGACCGAGCGCCCCTGCCGCATCAGGTTCTTCGCCTGCCGCAGCGCATGCGGGGGCATGGCCGCGACCTTGCTCGCGAGCGCGCGGGCTTCGTCCATGAGTGCATCGCCCTCGACCACGCGGCTGACGAGGCCCCAGTCCTGCGCGGTCGCGGCGTCGATCACGTCGCCGGTGTAGAACAGCTCCGCCGCGCGCGCCTCGCCGATGATGCGCGGCAGGATCCACGTGCCGCCGTCGCCCGGGATGATGCCGAGCTTGAGGAAGGTAACGCCGAACTTCGCGGAGGTGCTGGCGATGCGCATGTCGGCGAGGCAGGCAAGGTCGCACCCCAGCCCGATCGCCGGCCCGTTGACCGCCGCGATCAGCGGCACGCGCAGCCCGTAGAGCGCGCGCAGCACCTTGTGGATGTTGTTGCGGTAGCCGTCGGAGATTTCCGGCGCGGTCCCGCCGAAGGTGCCGGTGCGCTCCTTCATCGCCTTGATATCGCCGCCCGCAGAGAACGCCCGCCCCGCGCCGGTGAGGATCACGCAGCGTACGTCCATGTCGGCATTAATCGCATCGCAGGCCGCGGCGAAGGCATCCCCGTCGCCAGATGCCCCGAGAGGGTTCATCGTATCGGGGCGGTTGAGGGTGAGCGTGGAGACGTGGTCAGCGGTGTGGGTGGTCAGTAGAGTCATGAATTTCCCTCCTCATCGATCGGTTCGTGCAGAAAGCGCAGGATCGCTTCCTCCGTTTCATCGTGCCAAGCAAGGTCATGCCCGGCACCCGCAAATAACTCCAGCCGCGTGCGCGGATTTGCAGCGGCAAGCTGCTCTGCATGGGCATGCGCGATGAGGCTGTCGGCATCGCCGTGCAGGATCAAGATTCCGCTGCGAATGTCGGCGAGTCTGGCCGCGTTCTCGTATTTGTCCCGAAGCAACAAGCCGGTTGGCAGCCAGCGAAACTTCTCGCCGACCAACTCCGACAGGCTGGCAAAGGGCGAAATGAGGACGAGCGCACGGGGATTGGTTTCGCGGGCCATCTGGACCGCCACCCCCGAACCGATTGAATTCCCGACGATCACGATCTCGTTTTCGGCGATTCCCTTCGCAGACAGGTATCCCAGCGCAGCCCTGCCGTCACGATAGAGCCCCTCCTCGTTCGGGGTGCCGGGATTGCCGCGGTAGCCGCGATATTCCGCAGCGAGCACGCCGTATCCGGCACGCACCAACCGATCGGTTGCGACCACGCTCGATACCCAGTCGGTGCCATTGCCATGAAAATAAATAAGGGTCGGTTTTCCCGGCTTTGCGGCGCGATAGCCCGCCTCGAGGCTCAGCCCGTCTTCGGTGCGATAGCTGATTTGTTCGAACCCACCCGTAGTCGGACCGATCGCGCGTGGTGCGGGATAGAGAAGCCGACCCTGTTGGCTCCACAGGAGGATCAGGATCGCAACGTAGGCTGTAGCGAGAAAAAAGAGGATCCACACGATGACGCGGATCGGTCGGCTCAAGCCCGCGCCTCTTCCATGCCGGCCGAATTATGCCGCAGCGCGCTCAGCACCGTGTCGACGATATGCGGCGCATTCAGCCCCGCCTCGTCATACTGCTTCGCGGGATCGTCCTGGTCCTGGAATACATCGGGCAGGCGCATGGTGCGTACCTTCAGGCCTGCGTCAGTCAGCCCCTTGTCGCTCGCATAGGTCAGCACATGGGCGCCGAGGCCGCCGATGGCGCCTTCCTCGACCGTGACCACGACCTCGTGGCTGCGCATCAGCTTTTCGATCAGCGTGGTGTCGAGCGGCTTGGCGAAGCGCATATCGGCGACCGTGGTCGACAGGCCCCTGGCCTCGAGCTGGTCGGCGGCCTTCTTTGCCTCCTCCAGCCGGGCGCCGAGCGACAGGATCGCGACTTTACTGCCTTCGCGCACGATCCGGCCCTTGCCGATCTCGAGCTTCTCAAGCTTCTCCGGGATTTCCACGCCCGTGCCGCTGCCGCGCGGGTAACGGAAAGCGATCGGCCCGTCGTCATATTCGGCCGCAGTGTAGGTCATATGCGCCAGCTCCGCCTCGTCGGCAGCGGCCATCACGACCATGTTCGGCAGGGTGGCGAGATAGGTGATGTCGAAGCTGCCGGCGTGCGTGCAGCCGTCTGCCCCGACCAGCCCGGCGCGGTCGATGGCGAAGCGGACAGGCAGGTTCTGGATCGCCACATCGTGCACCACCTGGTCGTAGGCGCGCTGCAGGAAGGTCGAGTAGATCGCCGCGAAGGGCCGCATGCCTTCTGCCGCGAGGCCCGCCGCAAAGGTCACGCCGTGCTGTTCGGCGATACCGACGTCGAAGGCCTTGTCCGGATGCGCTTTCGCGAATTTGTCGACGCCGGTGCCGCTGGGCATGGCGGCAGTGATGGCGCAGATGCGCGGGTCCTTTTCGGCCAGCTTCGCCAGCGTTTCGCCGAAGACGTTCTGGTAGGCGGGCGGGCCGCCGGAGGATTTCTTCTGCTCGCCGGTAACGACATCGAACTTGGCGACGCCGTGATATTTGTCGGACGCATTCTCGGCCGGAGCATAGCCCTTGCCCTTGGTCGTCACGACATGGATGAGCACCGGGCCCTGCTCGCTGTCGCGGACGTTCTCCAGCACCGGGATGAGGTGGTCGAGATTGTGCCCGTCGATCGGGCCGACGTAATAGAAGCCCAGTTCCTCGAACATGGTCCCGCCGGTCACCATGCCGCGGGCGTATTCCTCCGCCTTTTCGAGCCCGCCCCATACGCGGCGACCCATCTTGCGGGCGATCTTGGAGGCCATGCTCCGCAAGCCGAGATATTCGCTGCTCGACACCATGCGCGCGAGATAGGCGGACAGGCCGCCCACCGGCGGGGCGATCGACATGTCGTTGTCGTTGAGGATCACCACCAGGCGATTGCCCGCCTGTTCGGCATTGTTCATCGCTTCATAGGCCATGCCGGCGCTCATCGCGCCATCGCCGATCACCGCGATTCCGCGGCCCGGGCGGTTCTGCATCTTGTTGGCCATGGCGAAGCCCAGCGCCGCGCTGATCGAGGTGGAGCTGTGCGCCGCGCCGAAAGGATCGTATTCGCTCTCCGCGCGCTTGGTGAAGCCGCTGAGCCCCCCGCCCTGACGCAGCGTGCGAATGCGATCGCGCCGCCCGGTGAGGATCTTGTGCGGATAGCACTGGTGGCCGACATCCCACACCAGCTTGTCGGTCGGCGTGTCGAACACGTAATGGATCGCGGTGGTCAATTCGACCACGCCGAGACCCGATCCGAGATGCCCTCCGGTCGTGCCCACGGCATCGATCATTTCGGCGCGCAATTCGTCCGAAAGCTGGCGCAATTGCTCTTTCTTGAGCTTGCGGAGATCGTCGGGAGTGTCGACCGTGTCGAGCAGCGGCGTCTTGGGACGGGTAGTCATACGAATGCCTTACACCCGCATATCCGACCTGTCGATGAACGGTTTGGCAGGCAAAAGAACCGCTTCGCCGCCGGTGTCAGGCCGCGCAATCGTCGCACAAGCCCCTGAGTTCGACCACGGGGCGCACGTCGGTGAAGCCTGCCGCCTTGCCCGCATCGCGCAGCGTGCCCGTCACGCGTTCGTCGTCGAGATGGGTGGCCTTCCCGCAGTCGTCGCAAATCAGGAAGATGCAGTCGTGCCGGCAGCCGGGATGGGTGTTGACGAGATAGGCATTGGCGCTCTCGATCCGGTTGGCGAGGTTGTTGCGCACGAACAGGTCGAGGATGCGATAGACGCTGTTGGGCGCGACCCGTTTCCCGCGCGAGGCGGAGAGGTTGTCGGCGATGTCGTAGGCACTGGCGGGGCGGTCGTGCTTCGCCAGTTCCTCGAACACGGACTGGCGCATGCCGGTCCATTGCTCGCCATGCTCGGTCAGGGTGTGGCGCGCCGCATCGATCAGCGCGTCGCCTTCATGCTCTTTGTGGGAATGACCGCTCATGGGGCGAGAGGTAAGCCCGCCCGGCAAAGCTATCAAGTCAGTTCGGCTGGAACTTCGCGCTGTAGACGCCCGGATACATTGCCTTCAGCGCACGGACCTTGGGTGCATCCCAGCGCACGATATAGCCGTGGCGCGGGTTCTTCAGCATGAAATCCTGATGATAGGTTTCGGCGTCGTAGAAAGCCTGCGCCCGTTCGATTTTCGTGACGATCGGCTTGTCCCACAGCTTCGCCGCCTTGAGCTGGCCGAGATAGGCCTTGGCGACCGCATTCTGCTCCGCCGAGAGCGGGACGAGGGCGTTGCGATAGTGCGCGCCGGTGTCCGGACCCTGGCGGTTGAGCTGGGTTGGATCGGTTACCACCGAGAAGAAGATGCGCAGCAACTGGTCGTAACGAATCGCCTTGGGATCGTAGACGACCTTCACCGCTTCGGCATGGTCGGTCACGCCGCTGGAGACGCGCTTGTAATCGGCCTGGCGCGCGGTGCCGCCGTGATAGCCGGAGACGGCGCTTTTCACGCCCTTCACATGGCTGAACAC
Source organism: Erythrobacter sp. (assembly GCA_029937545.1). Classification (GTDB taxonomy): domain Bacteria; phylum Pseudomonadota; class Alphaproteobacteria; order Sphingomonadales; family Sphingomonadaceae; genus Qipengyuania. Next base: position 171,131 of record JAPYPR010000001.1, read on the forward strand.
GCCTTCGACGCCCCAGAAGCAGCCACCGGCGAAGATGGCGGTCTTGAGGCCGCTGCCTTCCTTGGCGATACGCTTGGCCTGCGGAGCCTCCACCACCGTCTCGGCGGCATTGGCGGGTTGCATGCATGCGCTCGCGCCAAACGAAAGTGCAGCGGCCAGGAGAGTCGCGCGAAGTTTCATCAGAATATCGATGCCACGAGCTGTGGGACGGCGACAAGTATCTCGCCGCCACCGGCGATGACGATTGCAAGGGCCCCGGCAGCGAAACCGATGCCGAAGTTGCGATAGAGGTCTGGGGTGAAGAGTTGCATGGTGGGTCTTTCGTCAGTCTTGCCCACATGGTTACACCTGCCGCAATTGCGACATGCTTAATGCGATGGTTGTGAACTATTCAGCCGATCAGCCCCGAAGCTGAATGGGTCCTCAGTGGCGGAAGTGGCGCATCCCGGTGAACACCATCGCCAGCCCGCGTTCGTTGGCAGCGGCGATCACTTCGTCGTCGCGGATCGAGCCGCCCGGCTGGATGATTGCCGTCGCGCCCGCTTCGGCAGCAGTGAGCAAGCCGTCGGCGAAGGGGAAGAAGGCATCCGATGCCACTGCGCTACCCACCGCGCGGCTCTGCTCCCAACCGTATTTCTCGGCAGCTTCGGCGGCCTTGAGCGCGGCGATACGCGACGAATCGCGGCGGTTCATCTGGCCCGCTCCGATCCCGGCGGTGGCGCCATCCTTTGCGTAGACGATCGCGTTCGACTTCACGTGCCGCGCCACGGTCCAGGCGAAGAGGCAGTCCTTCAATTCCTGCTCGCTCGGTTCGCGTTCGGTCACGATTTTCAGCTCGGCTTCGGTGATTGCGCCATTGTCGCGCGTTTGCACCAGCAGCCCGCCGGTGATCGGCTTGACGCTCAGCCCTCCGCGGCGCGGATCGGGCAGGTCGCCGGTGACCAGCAGGCGCAGGTTTTTCTTCCTGGAGAAAGCCTCGCGCGCCTCGTCGGTTACCGAGGGAGCAATGACGACTTCGGTGAAGATCTCGCAGATCGCCGCCGCCGTCTCGCCGTCGAGCTCGATATTGACGCAAACGATGCCGCCGAAAGCGGAGACGCTGTCGCATGCCAATGCCTCGTTCCAAGCGCCGAGAAGGGTCCTACCTTGCGCCACGCCGCAGGGGTTGGCGTGTTTGACGATGACCACTGCCGGATCGCCGCCCGTGAACTCGGCGCATAGCTCCAACGCGGCATCGGCATCGTTGTAATTGTTGTAGCTCAGGTCCTTGCCCTGCAGCTGCTCGGCCTGCGCGATGCCGCGCACATGCGGGCCGACCGGCGTGTAGAGCGCGGCCTTCTGATGCGGGTTCTCGCCATAGCGAAGCTCGACCGGCGCCTTACCGTTGACCGCTAGGAAATCGGGGAAGGTCTGCTGCTGGTCCGCGAAAGCGAACCACTGGCTGATCATGCTGTCGTAGGCAGCCGTTGCAGCAAATGCCTTCGCCGCGCATTTGCGACGGAAATCGAGGGTGGTCGCGCCGGTCGCATCCAGCTCGCCCAGCAGCGTATCGTAATCCGCCGGATCGGTGACGATGGTCACGAACTGGTGGTTCTTCGCGGCGCTGCGCACCATGCTCGGCCCGCCGATATCGATGTTCTCGATGATCTCGTCACGCTCCGCCCCTTTCGCCACGGTCGCTTCGAACGGGTAAAGATTGACCACCACCAAATCGATGGCGCCGATGTCGTGCTCCTCCATCGCGGCAGCATGGTCCGGATTGTCGCGAACGCCGAGGAGGCCGCCATGGACCATCGGGTGCAGCGTCTTGACCCGCCCGTCCATCATTTCGGGAAAGCCGGTGAGGTCCGAGACGTCCTTTACCTCGAGCTCCGCTTCGCGCAGCGTCCGCGCCGTGCCGCCGGTGGAGACCAGTTCCACGTCCTTGGCGGCCAGCGCCTGGCAGAGCTCCACCAAACCACTCTTGTCGGACACCGAGAGCAGTGCCCGCTTGATTGCCACATCCGCCATTGAATTACCCCATGCGTTTGAGCAGCCAGGGGAAGCGCCCCCCGCTGCGCGGCGTCAGTCCTTCGACGACCAGCTGTTTCGTCGCCCGCGGGCGGCCGTGGCCATCGACCCACAGGCTGTCTTCAAGCGCCATTTTCACCTCGCCGCTATCGCCGCCGAGCCGGAATTGCCAGTAGCTTCCGTCCGGCAGGGCGAGGCCCGCCCCGCGATTGTCTTCGGACACGCCGGCTTCGATCCCGTAACCGAGATGGAAGCGGATCGCGAAGGCGATCTTGCCGCGCTTGCCCTCTTTGCCCGACGGTTCGAGCAGGTCTTCGCCGCGCAATTCCTCGCCATCCGCGGAGAGCAGCAGGATGCGCCGGTGGAGCAGGCCGTGGCGCGCGGCATAGCCGTTATGCGCCGCCTCCAGCCGGGTGGCATCGCGCCCGCGCTGCTTTATCACGGTGCGGGCGATATCGACTTCTTCGACACCCTTGCCGATCTGGCCCTTGATCAGCACGGCGGTGGAATTGGCATCGTCGAGCACCAGCGTCGAATGCGCTGCCGTGCCGCGCAGGCCCTGCTCGATGCGGATCGGCACCTGACCGCCTGCGAGCTCCGCACCGCCGCAATTGACGATGATGCGCTGCTGCTTCGCGGAGAATTCGAACGCCAGCGTGGAGGCACAGCCGTGACGGGCGTGGCGCGGGCGTGGCGGCGGCGCGGCGTCGAGCACCAGCACGCTCTTGCCGGCATCGACCCGCTGGTAACCCCAATGGCGCGTATCCTTGGCCGGGCGGGCGCGCACACCGGTCGCCTCGATCAGCGCATCCAGCCGGGCGGCGGAGGTCTTGCCCGCACCCTGCCAGCTGCCGAGCGCCCGGTCGCCCATGCGCAGCGTGAGCAGCGGCGGGACCAGCAGCGCGATCATGGTCTCCAGCGCGGTGGGGGGATCGCGATCGACGGCGTCGTAGCAGGCCCTGAGATCGACCAGCAGGGCAACCGCTTCCATCTGCGCCAGCGGGCTGCGCGACAAGAGTCCGCCATCATCGCTCACCAGTTCGCCGAGCGCGCGAAGCAGTCCCGCTTCGCTGTAGAGGCGACGCGGGCGGCCATCGGGCAGCAGCAGTCCGGCTGCGGTAATCGCGCACCAGCCTGCGACCTGGCCCAACCGGTCATCGGCGCTCGTGACATTGCGATCGAGCCAGCGCGCGGTCGTCTCCATCTGCTCCAGCATCCGGGCCCGCGTTGCGGGGTCGCCCGACAGGATCAGCGGCGCATGGACGAACCAGCCGAGCAGGCGCAGGCCTGCATTCTCGACGGTCCAGGCCGCGCCTTTTCCCGGTGCCGGATTGGCCTTGAGCCATTTGCGCAAGGTCCGCTCGGCAATCGGCGCGCATTCCTCGCGCGGTGCGCAGGCCGACAGGTCGCGCAACCAGGTGAAGCCATGCACCACGCGCAGGAACGGCGGGGTCAGCGGCGCAGAACTGGCGAAATCGACCTTGTCGATCGGTGCCTTGAGCCCGTGGACGTGCAATTGCCCGGCCCGCAGCGCCATGCCGACGGCCCGGTCGCCCTCCAGCGGCGACATGACCGTGCCGAGCATCCGCGGTGCGGCGGGCTTGCGCAGGGGCGCCGCCAACAGGGTGCCGGGCACGCCCAGCCGGTACGCCCAGCGGAGCGCGGTATCCACCGGCCCCGCTTGGGGAGGCTTGAAGTCCGAGAGGGCAAGCGCGCGTCCCGGCTCCTGCGGAACCTCGCCCGCCGCCGCAGTCTCGCCATCGGTGACCAATGGCTCCTCCGCATCGCCCAGCGGCAGGGCGAGCGCGTCGGCGGTGTCGACCGTGCGGTCGTCCTCGCGCAGCAGCGTGTGAACGCCTTCGGTCACTGCCCGCCCTTCAGTGCGGCGATATTTGCGGCATATTGCCCAGCCCCGCCCTTGAAGGTGGCCGAACCGGCGACGAGCACATCCGCGCCCGCATCGACGCACAGCCGCGCGGTTTCCTCGTTCACGCCGCCGTCGACTTCGAGATGGATGTCCCGCCCCGTCTTCTCGATCATTGTGCGGATCGCCTCCACCTTGCGCAGCTGCGAATGGATGAAGCTTTGCCCGCCGAACCCGGGATTGACGCTCATCACCAGCACGAGGTCGACCTCGTCGATGAGATAGTCGAGCATCTTGGCAGGGGTGCCCGGATTGAGCACCACGCCGGCCTTCTTGCCGAGCCCGCGAATCGCCTGCAGCGTACGGTGGATATGCGGCCCCGCCTCGGGATGGACGGTGATGATGTCCGCCCCCGCTTCGGCGAAAGCTTCGAGATAGGGATCGATCGGCGCGATCATCAGATGCACGTCGAACGGCTTGTCGGTATGCGGACGCAGCGCCTTCACCACCGCCGGGCCGATGGTAATATTCGGCACGTAATGCCCGTCCATCACATCGACATGGATCCAGTCCGCCCCTGCCTCGTCGATGGCGCGCACTTCTTCGCCAAGCCGCGCGAAATCGGCCGAGAGGATCGAGGGGGAAATCAGCGGAGTGGTCATGCGGGCGCGGGCCTTGGTCGCGTGTGAGCCTCGGCCAGCCCTACGCGCGCGAAACGGCGGTTAACAAGCGAGCCACCATGCCTTTTCCACATCGCGCGCTGCGCCTAGGGTCGGTTCCATGACCACGCCGCGCAAGATCACCGCCAATTTCGAACGGATGCGCTCTGCCGAATATGCCTATATCCGTGGCACGACCCTTGCCCGGGCCATCCTGCAGCTGGCTGCGGCGTGCGTACTGGCTTTGCTGATCTGGTTGGCAGTTGCCCGCTGGGACGTGTCGACAGCAATCCTTCTCGCCTTCGTGGCCCTGGCCGTCCGCGCGGTCCCGCTGGTGGAGGCATTGCAAATTTCGGCGCAAGGCTGGAATCAGGCCGCGCCTGCCCTTACCGACGCCCGCAAGCTTATCGCCCGGGGCCGAAGCGCAGGCCGAGACGCCTCCAAACGGGAATGCTCCGCGTCTTTGTGGCTCCATCGCGCTGGAGCACGCAAGCTTCGCCCATGATCGCGAACGGCGTTGTCGGGCGGAGAACGCCAGCGGATCGCCCTCGCCCGGGCGCTGCTGCGTGAGCCCGACCTGCTCATCCTCGACGAGGCGACCAGCGCAGTCGACCAGGCCAGCGAAGAAAAGATCGCGCAAGCGGTGGCGGGTCTCGCGGGCAAATGCACGGTGCTCGTCATCGGCCATCGCGGACGGCTGGCCGAGATAGCGTCGCTCAAGTTCGCGCTCGAAAACGGGCGCCTCAAGCCTTCCTGAACACCGGGCCCTTGAAAAGTTCAGCCGCAATTCAGAGCTCGCGGCTTAGAAACCGAGACATATCGAAGGTGCGCGGATTGCGCACCCGCTCCGCCCGCGACCGGGCGCGAAAGACGACAACAGGGATTGTTATGACACGCAGCTTTAAGACCCTCACCGGCCTTGCCGCCACCGCTGCCCTTGCCGCTGGCGCATTCTCCGCGCCTGCTGCCGCACAATATCGCCAGAAGATTACCGAGAACCCGGCAAAATGCGCCGCTGGCGCAGGTCCCGCAGTGCGCGTGACCATCACGGGAATCAAGGAATCGAGCGGTACGATCCGCGTGCAAAGCTATCGCGGCACGAAGGAAGACTGGCTCGAGAAGGGCCGCTGGATCAACCGCATGGAAGCGCCTGCACGGGCCGGCACGATGACCTTCTGCATGCCTGTGCCGCGGCCCGGCACCTATGGCATCGCCGTGCGCCACGACATCAATGGCAATGGCGAGACCGACATTTTCTCCGACGGCGGGGCGATGTCGAACAACCCCAGCATCAATATATTCAACCTCGGCAAGCCGAGTTACAAGAAGACCGCCTTTACCGTTGGATCGGGCGTCGAATCGATCACCATCCGGATGCGCTATCGCTGAGCACGGCGCTTGCGCCAGAGCTCGATCAACGCTCCCGGGGCCGCGAGCAGGGGATGCTTTTCGCGGAACGGCGTGACCTCGAGCGCGATGCCGGTGTGCCGGTTCAGCTTCCAGGCGGCATAGTCAGCCGCGCCATCGAAGGTCGTGGTCGCCTTGGTCAGCCGCAGCAGGTTGAGCGCCTTGCCAGCACGCGCGCGGGTTTGCCACCAGCGCAGGATAGCGGCTTTCCTCTGGTCGGTCAGGTGCGGTGAAAAGCGGCCGCCTGCCTGCGTGAATTCGATCCCTTGGGCGTTCCATGCCAGCGGCAACAGTCCCTCGAAATGCGCCTGGTTGACCGACAGGATCGAGTCCTCTCGCCCCGGCTTCTCCACGCGGAACTCGGCGCGATAGGTCGCCTGGAACAGCGCCCGCCAGAAATCTCCCGCCGTTCCGCTCTCAGGACCGAGCGCAGCAGCCAGCCGAGCCGCGGTCTGCGCCGCTTGGGATACCGATTTTGCAATCGCCTTGCGCTGATCGTCGTCGCGCGCCCAGATCAAAGCGCTTGGCTGGACGAAGCGCGCCCAGATCGTCGTGTCGCGCGATTGTCCGCGCGCCGCCTTGGCAAACTGCTCGAGCGATAGGGTGGCGATTTTGGCCCGCAGGATTTCGCCGTGATAGTCCCACTCGCGATAGCTCACGCGTGGCCAGATCCTCTCGCGCTGCGGCCCGGCCAGCAGAACATAGAAATCGAGCACGCCCTCCAGCGACCCTGTCCTGAGGTTCGAGCCATAGAAGAGTACGCCGAGCGCATCCGCCTCTTCGCCAAGCATCCTCGCATAGGCGGCCATTTCCGCGCGCACATCGCGCGCAAGGCTTTCGCACACCCGCTCAGCCAGCGTATCGGTCACGGGGCGATGAAGGTCAGCTCGGGCCCTTGCCGGACGACATAGGTGCCTGCCGGGAAGCTCTCCCCGTCGAGGATGACCGGCTCCCCCACCTCGATCGCAAAGCTTTCCGCGGAAAGCTGATGGAAGCCGCCCTTCGCCAGCCATTCGGGTCGCCAGCCCAGAAGGATTGCCGGGACAATTCCCATGATCCGCCGCCGTGCCGTATCGAGCACAGCCAGCCTGATGCCCTCGCCAGCCGGCGCGAACAGCTTGATATCGAGCGGCATTTTTTCGAGCGTGCTCGCCAGCACCAGCGTGCGCCGCCCGGGATCGCCATGCTCCGACCGCGGCATCGGCTTGCCCGACGGCAGATAGGTCAGCTTCGTCGGCGTGCCGCGCCGCCACCGGTTGGAATTGCTGCCGAACAGCGCCTGCAGCACGCCCCAGGCCCCCGTCGCCCCGACGGCGAGCGAGTTGAAGAAGCCGAGGTCATGCGCATCCTGCCCCACCTCGACCCCGAGCGTGAAAGCACCGCATCCGAAGATAAAGCCGAGCATCGGGGTGCCGCCCGCGCCCTCGCGCTTCACGGACAGCGGGCGCCGCACGATCCGGCGACCGGACGCATAGGCCGCGATCGCGTCGGACAGGTTCCACCCGGCAGGCGCGCCCAGATCGACGTTAAGGGCGTTGGTCTTGCCCTTGGGCAGGATGGCGAGCGCAGGCCACGTCTCGCCGAACACCGCCTGACCCATCGTCAGCACGTCGCGCACGGTCCCGTCGCCACCATTGATGATGAGATAGTCGATGCCCTGCTGCGCAAAATCGGCAAGCGCGCTGGCGATATCCTCGCGCCGGTCAGGCTGGGCCACGGTAATGTCCGGTCGCTCGGTACAGTCGAGGTCCTGGCCCCTGTTGCGATGGCTGCGCGGATTGTAAATCACCCCGATCCGCGGCTCGCGCACGGTCGATGCGCCCCCGCCGCCGACCCCCGCAACAGGGCGCCCATCAGCTGCTGCGGTCATCGCCAGCGGGTCGAAACGGTAGACGGTGTGATCCATGGTCGCCCGGTGCCTTAACCGTTAAGACGGGCCTATTCCTAGGGGGAAAAGACTTCCAAAGGGCTCAGGCTTGCGCTGAGGTGTGTGAACCAGAGCGAGAGCTCTACCGAAAATGGCGCACCCGACAGGATTCGAACCTGTGACCTCTGCCTTCGGAGGGCAGCGCTCTATCCAGCTGAGCTACGGGTGCATACCGTTCGCGAGATGCTTACGTCATGCTTACGCGAGATTTTCGGCCTCTTGAAGAGCGAACCCGATATTCGCTCAAACCGTTGTTAAGTCACTTCTTTCTTCCAGCACCTTCAAACTTCGCCAGACTTGACATCCGCCTTCGGAGGGCAGCGCTCTATCCAGCTGAGCTACGGGTGTTTGCGGGGCTGTTCGGCCCTTCGGCGAGCGGGCCGCTTAGCAAAGCGGGCAGGGGCTCGCCAGTGCTAATCGCATTGCCGCGGATCGGTGCGCAGCGTTAGCCATTTGGCAAGGAGCGCGGCGTTATCCTCGCAATATGAGCGCGATCTCCCACGAATTCGACCTGAGCCAAGTTACCATGCTGCCGCCAGCCGAGCCGGGCCCGCGCGCCGTGCCCGATGTCGAGGAGATTGCCGCGCGCTGGGAAGCAGTGCACGAAGCTGCCGCAGCGGTCGGCAAGCTGGCGCAGCTGGGGCGCGAGAGCCTGACCAACGAAGTGGCCTCGCTTCCGATTCGCGCTGCGGAGAAAGGCGGATGGCGCTATGAAATGGTCGCACGCGGGGTAGACGATCTGGCAGCCGTAATGCAGCCGGGCCTGCGCGCATTGCTCTCGCTGACAGCCGGAGGGCAGGACACGACTGCGGCCGCGCTGACGCTATGGCGCGAGTTCCACATCGCGCGCGCTGCCATCTTGAAGTTGTGCCCGCAGGATAGACAGGACAAGCCATAATACCGGTCGCGGCGCTTGACTGCGTTCGTGCTCTGTTCCAATTGGAGCCGATGACCGAACAGGCGCTCGCCCAGACAGATACGGCCGCCAGCGTGGCGCGCGGCATCGCACGGCTCTTCGCGCGCAACGACATCTGGTGCATTCCCGAAATGGCGCTGCGCAATGGGCGGCGGGCCGACCTCATGGGCATCGATCCCAAGGGTCAGGTGATCATCGTAGAGATCAAGGTCCAGCGCGGCGACCTGCTGGGCGACGGCAAATGGCCGGACTATCTCGACCATTGCGACCGCTTCTACTGGGGCGTGCCGCCGGGGCTCGATCGCAGGCCGCTGGACAGCCTGGACTATCGGCCGGACTGTTGCGGCATCATTGTGGCCGACGGCTACGACGGCGAAATCATGCGTCCCGCGCCGCTCCGTCCGCTCGCCGCGGCGCGCCGCAAGGTCGAGGTCGAGCGGCTGGCGCGTGCTGCGATGCGGCGCACGACCGTTGCTTATGATCCACACTGCGCGCCATGGGGCGGCCGGGACTGACACAGGACCTGTTAACCGGCTTCGGGTTAGGGCATGGTCCGACCAAGCCATGTGGATCGCCATCATCCTCTCCGCCGTTTCGATGACGCTGATCGTCGCTGCGCGCTATGTCGCCACGAGCGGGCTGTTCGCGGCGATTACCGGGCGCGTCAAACCGGGCTATCATACCAAGCTCGGCCCGCAGATCCGGAGAGAGATCGGCTGGTCGCTAGCCTCGGCGGCGATCTACGGCATCCCGGCAGGGATAGTCGCCTGGGGCTGGCAGGAACGCGGCTGGACGCAGATCTACACCGGCTGGAGCGACTATCCGCTATGGTATCTCGCCCTTGCCCCGCTGCTTTACCTGTTCGCGCATGACACCTGGTTCTACTGGACCCACCGCTGGATGCACGAGCCGCGCCTGTTCCGTATCGCCCATGCCGTCCACCATGCCAGCCGCCCGCCGACTGCCTGGGCGGCGATGAGCTTCCATCCATGGGAAGCGCTGACAGGGGCGATCGTCATTCCCCTGCTCGTCTTCGTGATCCCGATCCATGTCGCCATGCTGGGAGTCGTCCTGCTGGTGATGACGGTGATGGGCGTCACAAATCACATGGGCTGGGAGATGTTTCCCCGGCGTCTGGTTCATTCACGGTTAGGCGGGTGGCTGATAACCGCCAGCCACCACCAGCGTCACCACGAAGAATACAAATGCAACTACGGCCTCTATTTTCGCTTCTGGGACCGGCTGTGCGGAACCGACCGCGGCCTGAGCGCACGCATATGAAGCGCGGACTCAAAACGAAAGCCGTCGCCATGCTTACGCTGCCCTTCGGTCTGGCGCTGTCCGGCACCTCGCCGCACATCGTCCAGGCCAAGGTCACGGTGACCGTTACCGATCTGCGCAATGCCGAGGGCGTGGTGCGCGCCTGCATGACGAAGGACGAGAGCAAATTCCCCAAATGCCGCGGGGTTCCGGGCGCATATGCCACCACAGCGGATGCGCGCGAGGGGACCGTCACCTTCACCTTCCCCGACGTAAAACCGGGCCGCTATGCCATCGCCCTGCTGCATGACGAGAACGGCAACGGCAAGGCCGACCGCGCGCTCGGCATGATGCCGAAAGAAGGCTTCGGTTTCTCACGCGATGCCAAGGTCCGCATGGGCCCGCCCAGCTTCCAGGATGCGGTCTTCCCGGTCGGTGCCGCCAACGAGAAACTGACGATCCGGATGCGCTACATGCTGTAACGCCCCAAGCGCCGCTCGCGCGGCAAAGGTTGGTAAACGTATTTAACCATATGTTTACCACGCACCCCCATACCTCCCTGTGAACGAGCACAATTCTTCGGGGGCGTAGGAATCCATGGACAGGCTAGGCGGCTATTTCGGCGCGCATGAATCGGACGATCCGGTCGACGATTACGTCGACGAGGACGACGCCGATATCCAGCCTCCGCCGTCGCCCGTCGGCCAGGACGAGCGGCGCATGCAGGTGCGCGCCTACAACCACTGGGCCAGCCTGCTCGGCGATCGCAACTATCCCGATATCGAGGATCTCGAGCCCGACCGGCTCGACGACTTCGGTCCCTATTCCGTGCTGCTCGACTTCACCGACGGGATCGAGGACCCGGCCGTGCAATATGTCGGCGCGGATCTGGCCGAGGAATGCGGCCATGACGACCTGATCATTCGTCTGTCGGACGTGCCCAGCCGCTCCGTGCTCAGCCGCATCACCGACCACTACATGCAGATCCTCGCCAACCAGGCTCCGATCGGCTTCGAAGCGGAATTCGTCAACGATCGCGGCTCGACCGTGCTCTATCGCGGGATCCTGCTGCCCTATTCGAGCGACAACGAAACGATCGACTTCATCTACGGCGTCATCAACTGGAAAGAGATGGCCGATCAGTCGACTGCGGACGAACTGCTGCTCGAAATAGGCCAGTCGCTGGGCGAGCACGAGGAAGAAGCGGCCAGCGCTGCGGAGCCCGACATGCTCGAAACCGCCGAGACCCTTACCGCCGCCGACGATCTCGACGACCTCGCTGAAGAAGCAGTCGAGGACGCGGTGGTGAGCGACGATATTCTCGATCTCGGCAGCGCGGAGATGGTCGTGGAAGAAAGCGAAGACGCATTGCCTCTGCCCGCCTTCGGAGCAAGCGCCCCTAGCGATCAGGAAGTCGGCTCGAGTCGGATCGACGCGCTCGGCAATCCGATCGGCGCGCATCCCGGCCAGGACGACACCGACTATGTCGACGATGACGGCGGCTTCGACGATTTCGACAGGGGCATCAAGACGGCGGCCGACTACGGCCTGCCCGACTGGGACGAAGATCCCGAATCCGACGATGTAGACGACCTGGTCGATCCGCTCGACGACGACGAAGCCTCGAGCAGCTTGATGTCGCTCGTCAGCCGCGGCGAGCGGACCAAGAAAGCCGTCGATCTTTCGGCCAGCGAATCTGCACCCGCCGTACCGCAAGGCTACGAAGGCGAGGAGGCCGCAGCGGCTTTTGCCATGCCTGAGGCCTACACGCCGCCGGTGGAGGACGAACCCGAGGCAGATACAGCTTCCGAATGGGCGGATTGGGATGGCGCAAACGAGGCGGTCGAAGACTTCGAATCGCAACTCGCGCCCGAAGAAACAACGGAGCCCGAACCGGTCGCCCAAATCGTGCCGGAACCCGAACTGGAAAAGGCGGTCGAGGCGGAGTCCCAAACCGACTCCGTCCCAAGCGAACCGGAATACCAGCCTGCCGTCGTCGTCGATCCCGAAGATGCGCCGGAAGGCCTCTACGATTGCCTCGCCGCCGCGCGCGAACAAGCGCAAGCTGCGCAGAATACCGAGGATCGCAGCCGCAAGGCGCTATATGCCGCGGTCGCGCTGGCTTACGACTTCAGCCTCGAATCGCAGGACGATCCCCACGGCTTCGAAGAGCTGCTATCGGACAACGGCCTGACGGTTCAGGACCGCGCACCGATGACGCCGGTGGTCAAGCTGGTCTTCGGCGCGGATTACGACAAGACGCGCCTTACTGAATATGCCGCCGTTCTGTCGCACGCCCATCGCCTCGACGTCGAACGCGGCGCGCTGGCAGGCTTCCTCCATGAAGCCGAGGGCGGGCTCAAGGGGGTCGTCCAGGCCGAGCGCCGGGCGCGCAAGGAAGAGCAAGGCATACAGGTCGACGATCACAAGGCGGTCAAGCCCGCGTTGGCACGCAAGCTGCGCAAGCTGGACGAACTGGCGCTGGCCGATCTCGACGAACACGGCCCGGAATTCGCACTCGTGATGGTCCGCCGCACACCGGACGGCGAACTGGTGGTGCTGGGCGAATTGCCAGAGGACGTGCCCGCACTCGAACGCGCCGCACGCAAGCTGCTCGGCTGATGCCGCTCGCGCATTCCAAGTTTGCAGTTGCTTAGGAGGCCCGCGCTTCGCTAGCCCCGGCGGCGATGCCGTTCCTTCCGTCCGCCCCGGTTCGTATCCAGCCATATTTCGGCTATCGCAATGAAACCCGCCTGTTCATCACGGGCCGCGCTCTGCGATCGCGTGTGGGCGCCTTCGAGAAGCGCAGCAAATGGCGCGCCGCGAAGACCATGCTGGCCCAATTCGCCAGTCATGAAGTGCCCGAACTGCCGGTCCAGCTGGAGATCGTCAGTCCCTCTGGCGAGAGCAGGCGGCATCAGGGCCTGACCGACAAGGAAGGTTTCGTGCGCTTCGATATCCCGCTCGACGGCGACTGGCCGCTGGCCGACACGCCGGAATGGGAAACGGTCGTCTTTCACTGGACCAATGGCGAAGGCGAACATTGCGCCGACGGGCATGTACTGGCTGTCGGGCGAAATACAGGCCTCGGCGTCATTTCCGATATCGACGATACGATCATCGAAACCGGCATCACCGGCGATTTTCGCGCGGTGCTGCGCAACTGGCGGCGCGTGCTGCTGCAGATGCCGGAAGAGCGCATTCTCGTGCCAGGTGCGGACGTTTTCTACAACGCGCTTGGCGGCGGTGAGTCCCTATCAGAAGGGCAGGGTCACGCGGGGGAGCACCTGAGAGCAAGCGACCGGCCGTTCTTCTACGTCTCCTCAAGCCCGTGGAACCTCTTCAGCTATCTCGTCACCTACATCCGAAGCCGCGGGCTGCCGCTGGGCCCGATCATGCTGCGCGACTGGGGCCTCAACCGCGACACGTTCGGATCGGGCAGCCACGGAGCACATAAGCGCGCCGCGATCGAGGGCATCCTCGCGACCTATCCCGATCTCAAATTCGCGATGGTCGGCGACGACAGCCAGGGCGATTTGACGGCATTCGGCGCAATCGCCGTCGATAATCCCGACCGCATCCGGGCTATCTTCATCCGCAAGGTCGGCGAAGCGATGAGCCCCGAGGAAACCACCGCCAAGGCCTCGATCGAGGCGGCCAATATCCCGCTCTGGCTGGGTGACAGCTACGAGACCGGGCACGAATTCCTCGCCTCGATCGGCCTGCTCGGAGATCAGGAAACGCGCGCGATCGTCGACACGATCGAGGAAACGGACCCGAAAGCAAAGTGAAGCGCATGGTGCAGATACTCGCAGTGCTGGTCGGCATCCTCCTGTTGCTCGGGGTCAGCTTGTGGCTGGCCGTGCGGGCGAATGGACCAGCCGTGCTCGACACGGTTGACCGTATTGCCGGCCCCTCGAACGACGTCGAACTGGTCGAAACCGCGCGCTATGGCGATAATTCTGAGCAGAAATTGCGCGTCTATCGCGACGAAACGGCGTCCGGCCCGCTCCCCGTATTCATCTTCTATCACGGCGGTGCATGGGCGCACGGCGACCCCGACGATTACGGCTTCATCGCGCGTAATATAGCGCCGGAGGGCTATGTCGTGGTGCTTGGCGGCTATCGCATGAACGAAGCAGGTCGCTATCCCGCGATGCTGCAGGATACCGCGTCCGTCATCGCTTGGACGCGTGCCAATATCGCGCAACTCGGCGGCAATCCCGACCGCATCGTTCTGTCGGGCCATTCCGCCGGAGCATACAATGCGGTACAGGTCGCGCTGGACGGGCAATGGCTCGACAATGCCGGAGTGCCGAGGGACGCCATTCGGGGCGTGGTGGGCCTGTCCGGGCCATACGATTTTTACCCGTTCGACACCGATCGCAGCAAGGCCGCCTTCGAAGGCGTTGGTGCCGGACCCGAAAGCCAGCCGGTCAATCAGTCCCTCGCTGCCGCGCCGCCCATGCTGCTGGTCCATGGCGAAGCCGACACGGTCGTAAAGATCCGCAATTCGCAGACACTGGCGCGCTGCTTGGGCGAGGCGGGTTCGCAGGTCGAGACGCTATACCTACCCGATGCCTCGCACAACGCCCCACTGCTTGCGCTTACCAGCCCATGGCGGCGCGACCCTCAGGTGTTCGGTCGCGTGACGCAATTCCTGCGCCGGACGACCGACGTTTCAGTTCCGGTTCAGGCCGCAAAGCCTTAGCACGGCAGGATGCGCTTTCTCGCCCGCCTGCTCGCCATCCTTGCCGCCGCCATGCTGGCGGTGCAGCCGGTCGCCGCGCAAAGCGTGCTGCGGGACGCGGAAACCGAACGTTTCCTCGACGAGATTTCCGAACCACTGATCGAAGCTGCCGGGCTGGAACCGGCGAATGTCGACATCATTCTGGTCAACGATCCGTCCATCAACGCCTTCGTTGCGGGCGGGCAGGCCGTCTATATCCATAGCGGGCTGATCGAAGCGGCCGACAGCGCCGAGGAAGTCCAGGGCGTCATTGCGCACGAGCTCGGTCACATCACCGGCGGGCACATCATTCGCTACAGCGAAGGGATCGGCACGGCTTCGAAGATCTCGCTGCTCTCCGTGCTGGCCGGCATCGGTGCAGCACTGGCGGGCGCGGGTGAAGCTGCGGCGGGGATCATGGCGCTTGGTCAGCAGGCAGCTATGGGCAAGTTCCTCGCCTTTACCCGTACGCAGGAAGCCTCTGCCGACCTGGCTGGCGCAGAGTATCT
The DNA here is from genome assembly GCA_029937545.1 of Erythrobacter sp. Lineage (GTDB taxonomy): Bacteria > Pseudomonadota > Alphaproteobacteria > Sphingomonadales > Sphingomonadaceae > Qipengyuania. The sequence continues at coordinate 186,412 of JAPYPR010000001.1, forward strand.
TTCAGAGGCGGGCATCTCCGGGCGTGGCTCGCTGACCTTTTTCGGCAAGCTACTCAACCGCGAGTTCCGTTACGGCTACAGCCAGTCCGACGAAGCGGGCTTCTATCGCACTCACCCCCTCTCCGGCGATCGTATCCGCACGTTGACCGAGGTTTACGAGAAAGACCCGGCCTGGGACGCGCCGCGCAATGCCGCGCAGCAGGCCAAGTTCGAGCGGGTGAAGGCCAAGCTCACTGGTTATATCGCCAAGCCGAACGAGACGCTGCGCGATTATCCCGAAACGACGAACACCATCCCCGCGCTCTACGCCCGCGCCTATGCCTACCACAAGAACGCCCGCGTCGATCGCGCGCTGGAAGCCGCGGACGCGCTGCTGGCGAAGGACCCGGACGACCCGTATTTCCTCGAGCTGAAGGGTCAGGTGCTGCTCGAATCGGGGAGGCCGACCGAAGCGCTCGATCCGCTGCGGCGTGCAACCACCCTCACCAATTCGCAGCCGCTGATCGCCAGCATGCTGGGCCATGCGCTGATCGCGACCGAGGACCGCGTAAATTACGAAGAGGCCGAGAAGGTGTTGCGCGCCGCCGTCGGGCGCGACCGCTACAATCCTTTCGCCTGGTACCAGCTGGGCGTGGTCTATGCCGAACGCGGCGACATGCCGCGCGCCCGCCTCGCCAGCGCGGAACAGCAGGTGATGAGCGGGCAATACGGCCTTGCGATGCGGAGCGCGCAATTTGCCGAGGCGGCGCTGCCGCATGGCTCGCCCGACTGGCTGCGCGCGCAGGATATCGGCATGCAGGCCCGGGCCCTGCTGGAACGGCAATGCGAAATGGAAAAGGGTCGCAATTGCGACGGACGGCGTTAGGGCCGGGGGCGACATGAAACGCAACCTCGTCACCGCGCTGCTGGCGCTTGTCTTCGGCTTCCTGGGCGCCGCGATCTGGTCGGCAAGCGGGCTCGGCAACGGGCAAACGCGCGAATACCTTGTGTCCAATCCCGACATCTTGCCCGAGATGGCAGAGGCCTATCAGCGGGGGCAGGCAAGCGATCGGCTGGCGCAAGTCAATGACAGCGTGCGCGAGGCCTTCCCCGGCGCCGTGCTCGGCAATCCGGACGGTTCCAAAGTGCTGGTCAAGTTCACCGATTACGGCTGCACTTATTGCCGCCAGTCCATCGCGCAGATCGACGCCATGATCGCCGCCGATCCCGATCTCAAGGTCGTGGTGCGCGAGTGGCCTATCTTCGAAGGCAGTGAGCAGGCGGCGCGCATGGCCCTCGCTGCGGCACGACAGGGCAAGTACCCCGCGTTTTACCACGCCATGTTCGAACTCGGCCCGCCGAGCGAAGCGACCATCGCGCAAGCCGGACGGATCGCGGAACTGGACATGGAAGCGGCGCAGCGCTTCGCAGCGTCGGAAGAGGCGACTGCCGAGCTGGCGCGCAATATGGGCCTGGCCCGCACGCTCGGATTCAGCGGTACGCCGAGCTGGATCGCAGGCGACGAGGCGATCGAAGGGCTGGTTCCCGCCGCACGCCTACAGGACGCGCTCGACAGCGAGGCCTAGAAACAACTATTCGTCGAGCGCCTTGGCGTAAGTCGAAGCCAGCGGGCGTTCCATCACCCGCCGCACCATCGGTTCGAAGAATTCCAGCGGTTCGCTATCGTAATCCGGGTCGAACGCCGCCTGGTCGTATTTCTCGCAGAATTCGCGGCATGCCTCGTAATGCGGGTTGTCCTTGAACTGGTCGCGCGCGTTCTGGTCCATGCCGAGGAAGTGGAAATAGTAATAGCCCTGGAAGGCGCCGTGGTTCTGGCAGATCCAGTGGATCTCTTCGGTCACGAAGGGCTTGATGATCGAGGCCGCGACCTCGGGATGGTTGTAGCTGCCCAGCGTGTCGCCGATATCGTGCAGCAGCGCCATCACGACATATTGCTCGCCGCGACCGTCGCGATGCGCGCGAGTCGCGGTTTGCAAAGAATGCTCCAGCCGACAGACCGGGAAGCCGCCGAAATCGCCGTCGAGCAGCTTCAGATGTTCGAGCACGCGATCGGGCAAACCCTTCGCAAAAGCGCGGTACTCCCCCGCGATCAGGGCCCAGTCTTCCTTGGTACCTTCCTTCATCTCGCGGAATTTCGCGCGTTCCGCGACCGAATGGCCTATGTTTTCCTGAATGCCCATCGCATGCCTCTCTCGCTTTGCCTGTTGCGAACAGTGTAGCGGCTGGCGCAGTTCGTCGCAATTGCGCTAGGGAGCAGGGCAATGGCCGTGTTGCCCATCCGCCCAACGCCGTTCTTTGCCAACAAGAACCAGGCGTTCTGGAACCTCCAGCTGGCTGGCTGGGGCGGGGCGACGATGCTGCGCGCAATGTCGGCGCTTGCCAACGGCCAGCCGGCCGACCGCCTCGTCATCATCCTGATCGCGACTATCACAGGCTTCTCGATCAGCCTGATCCTCGCCGTCGTCTACAGCCAACTCATCAAGCAGAAACCATTGGTGACCTGGGGTGTCACCGCTGTTGTGCTAGGCGGCGCAACCGGCGTCTATGCCTTCATCGACAGCTGGGTGCTGGAGGTGGCAGGCGGCGCCAATACGGGCAATTTCGCCAGCCTCTTCGTCGGCATCTTCTTCTTCGACCTCACTCTGCTCGGCGCATGGTCGGCGCTCTACTACGCGATCAATTTCTTCCTCCAGGTGGAGGAGCAGGCAGACCGGCTGGAGCGACTTGAAGCGCAGGCCACGGGCGCGCAGCTCGCGATGCTGCGCTACCAGCTCAATCCGCACTTCCTGTTCAACACGCTTAATTCGATCAGCACGCTGGTGCTGCTGAAGCAGACCGAGACGGCCAATGCGATGCTCACGCGCCTGTCCAGCTTCCTGCGTCATACGCTGGTCACGCAGCCCGGCGGCAAGGTGACGGTGGCGCAGGAGGTGGAGACGCTGAAGCTCTATCTCGATATCGAACGCATGCGTTTCGAAGAGCGGCTCCGCACCGATTTCCGCATTGAGGAGGAGGCCGCAAAAGCCACCCTCCCCGCCATGCTGCTGCAGCCGCTGGTCGAGAACGCGATCAAATATGCCGTCAGCCCGCAGGAGGAAGGCGCGGAAATTGCCGTGATGGCGCAAGTCGTCGGCCCGCGCCTTCGCGTGACCGTCTCGGACACCGGCCCGGGCATGAATGCGCAGAACGTCGAGGACGGCCTCCCCGCCGTGCGCCCCAGCCGCGCCCGCCGCGATTCGACCGGCGTCGGCCTTACCAACATCCGCGACCGCCTCGCCCAGGCCTATGGCGAGGAGCATCGCTTCGAAATCCGCTCGCCCGAAAGCGGGGGCTTTTCGGTTCTCATCGAACTGCCCCTGGAATCGGACGAGGAGCCGGCCGCGTTAACCGCAGCGCCACGATCCGCCCCCCAAACCGCAGCATCCCAGAAACCCGCGGGCCCCTCACCCGTTGAACCACTGCAACCTCGCCGGAAAGCACCGCAAACGACATGACTATTCGCACCATCCTCGTCGACGACGAAAAGCTCGCCATCCAGGGCCTCCAACTCCGCCTCGAAGCGTTCGAGGACGTCGAGATCATCGAAACGTGCCAGAACGGACGCGAGGCAATCCGCGCAATCAAGACGCAGAAACCCGACCTCGTCTTCCTCGACATCCAGATGCCCGGTTTCGACGGATTTTCCGTCGTCCAGGGCGTCATGGAAATCGACCCGCCGCTGTTCGTCTTCGTCACTGCCTTCCAGGAACACGCGATCCGCGCCTTCGAGGCGAACGCGGTCAATTATTTGATGAAGCCGGTAGACGAGGACAAGCTGGCCGATACGATCGAACGCGTCCGCCAGCGCCTCGCCGAAAAGAAGAGCACCGACGATGTCGAGCGACTCAAGAACGTCCTCTCCGAAGTGGCGCCCGAAGCCGCCGAGGAATTGGCTTCCGGCGAGGATGCCGAGGCCGCCGGTCGGTACGAGAAGCTGATCAACGTGAAGGATCGCGGCCAGATCTTCCGCGTCGAAACCGACACGATCGAGCACATCGAAGCCGCCGGCGACTACATGTGCATCTACACCGGCGATAATTCGCTGATCTTGCGCGAAACGATGAAGGACCTCGAGCGTCGCCTCGACCCGCGCAAGTTCCAGCGCGTCCACCGCTCGACCATCGTGAATCTCGATCAGGTGCGGCAGGTGAAGCCGCATACGAACGGCGAGTGCTTCCTGGTCCTTGATTCCGGCGCTGAGGTGAAAGTGAGCCGCAGCTATCGCGACGTCGTAGCCCGGTTCGTTCATTGATACTTTGTGTTTCGCACCCGCACCCGCGAGTGCGTCCTCGCTAGACGTGCAGCACGCTGAACCCGCTGCGGGCGGCCGGTCGGCCTTGCCTCACCTGCAGCTCGGAACTGGAGATAATCGTTGGCTTTCACTCTCCCCGGCTTCGATCTCGACCAATTCGTCCGCGATACGATGGACGAAGACTTGGGCGAGGGCCTGCCCGGCGGCGGGGTGGACGTTACAAGTGAAAGCGTGATCCCCGCCGACGCACGCTTCGCGGGTGTCATGGACACGCGCGATGCGATCCATGTCGCAGGGCTGCCCGTGGCCGAGGCGTTCTTCCGCGCGCTCGATGCGGACATGCAGATCGACATCCTCGTCGAGGAAGGTGCGAGCGTATCTGCAGGCACAGATCTCATGCGACTGGAAGGCAACGCCCGCGCCATGCTCACTGCCGAGCGGGCTGCGCTCAACACCGTGCAGCACCTCTCCGGCATAGCGACGATGGTCGCCGAATATGTCGCCGCTATGCGTGCAGGGGGGGACAATCCCGATTGCACCTTGCTCGACACGCGCAAGACCATCCCCGGCCTGCGACATCTCGAGAAATACGCCGTGCGCATGGGCGGCGGCGCGAATCACCGCATGGGCCTGTGGGACGCCGCGATGATCAAGGACAATCACGTGCTCGTCGCCGGCAGCGTGGGCGAAGCCGTGCGCCGCGCGGTCGAGGCTGGCGTGAAGGACATCATCTGCGAAGTCGACCGGATCGACCAGATCGAACCCGCATTGGAAGCGGGCGCCACCCGCCTGTTGCTAGACAATATGGAACCGCCGGCCTTGCGGGAAGCGGTCGCGCTGGTGGCAGGCCGCGTGCCGACCGAGGCGAGCGGCGGGATCAACCTCGACACGATCAAGGCGAAAGCCGCCACGGGTGTCGATTACGTCTCCGTCGGACGCCTCACGCAAAGCGCGCCCGCTGCCGATATCGGACTGGACTTTACGCCGCTCTGATTACGCGGCATCTGCCGTCCGGTAACGCAAATCATGCGGGAGAGACCGGGTGCGCCCCCAATCCATTGTTCTGTTCGATCGCCTGTTTCTGGCATCGCTCGTGCTGGCCCTGATCAATGCTGTACTCGCCTATCCGACGCTGGTCGAAGAGGTCGAGGCCGACCCAGCACTCGCGCAAATCGGTGGCGGGCCGATCGTCATCGGAGTTGTTCTCGCCAGCCTGCTGATTCCGCTTGTGCTGTGGTATTTTATTTCCCGCCGCGCCAGCAACATCGCCAAGTGGCTGCTGGTCGCCTTGGTCGCGATCGGCCTGTTCTTCGGCAATTTCAGCTTCAGCGATGGTCTGACCCTACCGGCAGTGCTCGGCCTCGTCGTCACGCTGCTGCAGGTCGTCGCCATCGTCATGCTGTTTCGCGCGGATGCCCGCGCCTGGCTCGAAGGCGACGGTGCCGCCGACCGATGACAACTTCAGCCTGTGTGGCACTGTACTGTGTCATCTTTACGGTACCCAGGTAATCGGCCATTCCCCAAATAGACGGGTGGGGAGAAAGTACGTTGAAGCCAAGGTCGATCAGCCGGTTCGAGGCGTGGTATTTCTTCGCAGTCGCGCTCAGCCTAGTGTCGACGGCGCTCGGCTGGTCGGACATGTCCACCTATACCGATGCCGTCATCGACGAATCCGGCGCCAATTCGCGCGGTATGGGCTTCGTTCTGCTATTCTCCTCGGTAGCGATGTTTCTTCTGCTTGCGCTGATCTTCTGGGCGGCCATCGTGCTCTCGCGCCTCGGCGCTGCCCGCTGGGTGCTGGCCGTTTTGATCGCCTATGCCGCCTATACGGTCGCCATGCGGATCGCCAACACCGCCATGGGCTTCGGTCTGATCGCCGATATCGGTGCGGTGGTGAGCGCGGCGTTCGCCGTGTTCTTCCTGTTCAGGGCGGATGCGAAAGCGTGGTTCGGCAAGGATGACGGGCAGGTTTCCGATCAGCTTTAGTCCCACCCGCGCCGCAATTGCCGCGCTGGTGCTGGCCAGCCTCGCCAGCCCGGCGTTCGCCCAATCCTACCAGTGCCGCCTTCCCGCGCATCTGAGCGTGCCCACGGTTAAGCCGGACGCCCCGACACGCAGAATGCCCGTAACCGGCTATACGCTGGCGGTCAGCTGGAGCCCGGAATTCTGTAAGAGCCGCGAGGGCCAGGCCCGCCATGCGCGGCAATGCTCGCACCGCGCGGGCCGCTTCGGCATGGTGGTGCACGGGTTGTGGCCGGAGAGCGGACGGACGTGGCCGCAATGGTGCGGATCGCAGCGGCTGCTGACCGCGCGAGATTTGCGCCCGAACATGTGCCTCTCGCCCTCCGCCAACCTCCTCGCGCGGCAATGGGCCAAGCACGGCAGCTGTATGACGCGCCACCCCGCGACCTATTTCAAGGTTACGCGCATATTGTGGAACGGCCTGCGCTGGCCGGACTACGACCGTATCAGCCGCGAGGACGACCTGACCGCCGGTACGATCCGCACGCGCTTTGTGGACGCCAATCCCGGTTGGACGCGGGAGGCAGTTGGAGTGAAGCTCAATTCCCGCGGCTGGCTGCAGGAACTGCGCCTCTGCTACGACAAGCGCTTCATGCCCAAGGCTTGCGACCGGGCACGATTCGGCGCGCGGGATGTGGCGCGGGCGAAAATTTGGCGGGGGCTGTGATAGCGTCGAAGGCCCTACGCAATATTTACAAATAGCATACTGCTTTCGACATAAAACTTGCTGGTTGCAAGCGCAGGACGGCCTCAATGAAGAGGTATATTCATTACCCTCGTCGCCACTCTCTTGGCGATGCGCGTCGATTATTCGAAAGCTTCAAAATCGAGAACCCCGACATCCTCGAAAGTTGGCGGAAAGCAGAATCTGGCGAACACCTCCAAGAGCGACGAAGACTCAACGCGGACGGCATAGATCCGCGTCTCGAGCTCGTCTTCAAAAGAGCTTGGGAGTTCATTCAAGAAATTACCGAACCCGACGGCTCGTCGGCAATCATCGCCCTGTCTAGCGATTTTCGGGCGCTCATGCAGATGGAAATGGGCACATTCAGCCCTTCAGAAAAGTACCTTTGGCCATTTGAAGAAAAGGGAGGCGAATAGGTGTTTCTGACGTCTAGGTGGCAGTCTTATACAACTTCCTAAGTATATCGGAGTCAGCGCCGCTCCCTGAAGAAATCTCGCAGCATCGCCGCCGCCCTGGCCTCGCCCATGCCCGAATAAATATCGGGCCGATGCAGGCACTGCTTCTGCTCAAAAACCCGCGATCCGTGCTCGACTGCGCCACCCTTGGGGTCGCTTGCGGCGTAGTAGAGCTTGGCAATGCGCGCGTGGACGATAGCACCGGCGCACATGGCGCAGGGTTCCAGCGTGACCCACAGCTCGCAGTCGGTCAGGCGCTCTTCGCCCAGCGCCTCTGCCGCGCGGCGGATGGCGAGAATTTCCGCGTGGGCGGTAGGGTCATGCGTCTCGCGCGGCGCGTTGTGCGCCTCCGCGATTATTTCGCCATTGCGCGTCACCACCGCCCCCACCGGCACCTCCCCCGCTGCCGCGCTGGCTTCGGCCAGTTCGAGCGCGCGTTGCATGGGTTGCGGGAGGGTCCAGGCGGGCATACCAGGGCCTCGCTAGCCCCCGCGCGGGGGCGGTGCAACGTGCTTGACGATTCGCACCCCCGCCGCTATGCGCGCCGCTTTCCGGGATAAACGAACCCCGCATCCGTCCTGAGCGGGCAAGGGAACGTGCCCAACCATTCGAATCGAACGAGAGACGTATCATGTCGCGCATTTGCGAACTCACCGGCAAGGGTCGCCAGGTCGGCCACAATGTGAGCCACGCCAACAACAAGACCAAGAAGGTCTTCCTGCCGAACCTGCAGAACGTCACGCTGATGAGCGAGAAGCTCGATCGCAGCTTCAAGTTCCGCGTTTCGACCCAGGGCCTGCGCTCGGTCGAACACAATGGCGGCCTCGACAACTGGCTGCTGAAGACCAAGGACGAGAAGCTCTCGGCCAACGCGCTCAGGGTGAAGCGCGAGCTGAAGAAGGCGAACGCCGAAGCCGCCTAACTAAGGGCAGGCGCTGTGGCGCTGCTTTTGACAGGCAAACGAAAAGGCGCGCGGGGTCACTCGCGCGCCTTTTGTCGTGCGCACTCTCTATCCCAGCGCAGCTTGAGCAGATAGGTGTTCTGGTAGGACATCAGATTGTCGTCCGAAATCAGCCAGAGGTGCCGCCCGTCGCCATCGTCGGTTAGCGCCATGCCCTCGTAGTTGTCCGCCGGAAAACCGTCCCCGAGACGAGCGAGGAGGGTCACATCCACCTGCACGCCTTCGGCGATCGAGCGCGTGTCCAACTCCCCGATTGCCGTTGCGAAACGGGGCGGGAAGCCGAACACGAGTTCCCGGAGTAAGACGAGCGCGCGATCTTCGTCGACCGCGATCAGATCGACCGGGCGATAGCCGCCGGGCACCCCGACCCGGAAGGCCTTGGGCCGCCCACCTGCGACCGGATCGCTCGGGAAAACGAGCGCTCGATGAGCATAACCGCCGAATTCCCTCGCTCCCTCCTCGATGGCGACGAAGCGGCCGTCCGGCAGGCGCGCGAAGGCCTCCGCTCCGCTATTGTCGCCCCAGTCCCGCATCGCCCCAGGGCGGATCGCCCCGTCGTCGACAAGTTCCGGCGTGAAGCGGCGAATGCTTTGCGAAAACTCGTAAGCCGCCCACAGCATCCCGCTCTCCGGATCGCGGGTCAGCGACTCGAGGTCGGCGCCTATCTTGTTGACATCGGTTTCCGGGCCGAAGGGGCTGAGGACCGGCGGCGGCCCTCCAATGTCGGGGCGCGTGAAAACGATTTTCTTACCCCCGTCCGAAGCGGCGATCAGGCGATCTCCCGATAGGGCCGCCAAAGCCGAGAACCCGCCGAACATTTTCGGGTCGCCATCGATCCGCCAGGCGCCGGCAAGCACGAACGGACCGGCGCGCGCACCGCGATGATCGAGCGCGATAATCGCTCCGATCCGGCTCGCCTTGCCGCTCGGGGGCGGGTCGCGCAGCCACACTGGCGGCAACAGGCCGACCGCGATTACGAGAGCGAGAATGAGGCGCGCAGGTCGCATGCCGGCGATCCGTCGCTCAGGGCATCGGGCCAGGGAAGAGCAGCGGATCGAGCCGCGCATTTTTCCACTTGATGCTCCAGTGCAGATGCGGCCCGGTGGCGCGGCCAGAGGCTCCGATGCGGGCGAGCGGCTGGCCTTGCTTGACAGCCTGACCGTCGCGCACGAACAGCTCCGAGGAATGCAGGAAGGCGCTGTTGAGGCCCTGCCCGTGATCGATGATCAGCAGCTGCCCTTCGAGGCTGAAGTCGCGCTCGGCCAGCGTCACTATCCCGTCGGCCGGGGCGACATAGATCGTGCCTGCGCCGCCCGCGATATCGAGGCCCGAGTGGTAGCTGCCCGGCTCGCCGCGATAGATGCGCTGCGAGCCGAAGCGGCCCGAAATGCGCCCGGTGACCGGCCAGATGAAATCCTGCCGCCAGCCTTCGGCACCGGTGCGCTGTTGTCGCGCATCCCAGATTGCATCGAGTTCCGGCCGGCGGCGCTGCATGAAACTCTCAGAAGCGCCTCCGGCTCGTCGTGCGGCATTGACGTGCTCGATATTCCAGTCGCGCGGGGCAATGGCGAGGGGGCTACGGATCGTGCGACCATCCACCCGCGTCGCGACAAGTTCTGCGGAACGACCTGCGTCGCGGTCGAAAGCGGCGAAGAAACGCCCTTCGTCATCGAATGCCACCTCTTCCTCGCCGAGCAGCAATTTCGTCGCGCCACCCGGAGCAGTGCCGCGGATCCAGCCACCTTGCGTCAGCTCTCCGTCGAAGCTGAACGTGGCCGGACGGGCCGGTTCGGTTGGGGTCGGGCTGGGTGCGGGCGACGGTGTGCGAACCGGTTGAACAACCTCGGTTACCGCAGTTGTCTGCATGGTTTCCGAAGAATTCGGTTGCGACACGCATGCGGCAGTAATCAGGACGAGCGGCGCGACCCTCGGAATCTTCACGGCTTCAGCCGCTCGGTGGCGAGTTGCGGAGTAGCGTAGGGCTCCTGGTGCTCGACCGACCAGTAGCGCAATTCGTCCAGCGGGATGGGCACGCCGCTCATGGCGCAGATCACGTGCTGGCCGGGGCGCAGGACGCGAAAGCCGCTCGGCCCGTATTGCAGCTCGGCTTCGCCGTTCGAAGGCGAGGAATTCTTGTTCATAAGCATGGCGCAAATCCTAGCAGGTCCACCTTAACCGAACAAATCATCCTGTTTGGGCGGCGTTCCGCTGGCAGGGGGCTTTCGCTTCGGTTTCGGCGCGACCGGTGCCTTGCCCGTCGTTACCTCGAGCTCGCCATCGCGGAACTTGAGGGTCAGCGCCGCCTCCTTCGCCGCCTCCGCTTGGTCGGTCACCGTGCCGCTCGACCCGATCACGCGGACGTAGCCGCGCTGCAGAGGCCGGTCGGGATGAAGCTGCTCGGCAATTCGCGCCAGCGATGCGAATCGCTCGCGCCGCTCCGCCAACGGTCGCTCGATCAACATCGGAGCGAAGCGGACGCTCTCGAGCCGCCCGCGCGCCTCGCGCAGCCGCCCAGCCACCAAGGCAGGCGATAGGCGCAATTCGCCCAGCCGCTCCCGCCCCTTGGCGGCCCGATCGCGCAGCCCCTGTTGCAGTCGCGCGGCAAGATCGTCGAGCTTCTGCGCTTGCGGTTGGAGCAATGCCTCGCGCTTTGGCAGGCGCTGCACGCGCGCTTCCAGGCGCTCTCGGCCCAACTGCACCGGGCGCAGGATTGCGCGTTTCTTGCGCGCCTCGAAATCCGCCAGCACCGCCGCAAGCTCTGCGCGGACCGGCACCGCCATTTCCGCGGCTGCAGTGGGCGTTGGCGCGCGGCAGTCGGCGGCATAATCGGCCAACGTCGTATCGGTCTCGTGCCCGACCGCGCTGATCGTCGGGATCGGGCAGCCGGCGATGGCGCGAACCACCACCTCTTCGTTGAAGCTCCACAGATCCTCGATCGAGCCGCCGCCGCGCGCAACGATTACGAGGTCGGGGCGGTCGAAATGGCCTTCCGGCATGGCGGAAAAGCCGCGCACTGCTCCCGCCACCTGCTCCGCCGCGCCCTGCCCCTGTACCAGCACCGGCCACACGATCACACGGCTGGGAAAGCGGTCCGCCAGCCGGTGGAGGATGTCGCGGATCACCGCGCCGGTGGGCGAGGTTACGACCCCGATGGTGCGCGGCAGGAAGGGCAGTGCCCGCTTGCGCTCGCTGTCGAACAGCCCCTCCGCCTGAAGCCTTGCGCGGGTCTTCTCGAGCAGCGCCAGCAACGCGCCCTCGCCCGCCAGTTCCATGCGCTCGATCACGATCTGGTATTTCGAGCGCCCCGGATAGGTCGTCAGCTTCCCGCTCGCGACCACCTCCAGCCCGTCTTCCGGATTGAACGGCAAGCGGCCCGCATTGCCGCGCCACATTACCCCGTCGAGCACGGCTTTCTCGTCCTTCAGTGCGCAATACATATGCCCGCTCGCCGCGCGCTTCACGCCCGACAGTTCGCCGCGCAGGCGGACGAAGCCGAACCGGTCCTCCACCGTGCGCTTCAGCGCGTTCGATATTTCGCTCACCGTCAGCGGCTCGGCGTTGTCGCCTGCGCGGCCCTTCGCTACCAAGTTCGCATCATCGGAATCTGCGGGGAAATCGGAAGCCATGAATATCCTGTTGCTCGGGTCGGGCGGGCGCGAACATGCGCTGGCATGGAAACTGGCGCAATCGCCGCTGTGCGACAAGCTGTGGGCGGCGCCGGGCAATCCCGGCATCGCACAGGAGGCAAGCTGCGTCACGCTGGATGCCACCGATCACGATGCGGTCATCGTTTTTGCACGGGAGAACGACATCGGCCTGGTCGTGATCGGCCCGGAAGCTCCGCTGGTGGACGGCCTCGCCGATTCGCTGCGCGCCGCGGGCATCGATACTTTCGGCCCGTCGCAGCAGGCGGCGCAACTCGAAGGCAGCAAGGGTTTCACCAAGGAGCTGTGCCAGCGCGCGAACATCCCCACCGCGCGCTATGAACGCTGTACCTCGCTGGAGGCCGCGTGGGGTGCGCTGAAGCGCTTCAAGCCGCCGTTCGTGCTCAAGGCCGACGGGCTGGCCGCGGGCAAGGGCGTGGTGATCGCCGAAACCTACGGAGAAGCGCAGGAAGCGCTGAACGAGATGTTCCACGGCAAATTCGGCAGCGCGGGCAGCGAGGTCGTGATCGAGCAGTTCCTGACCGGCGAGGAGGCAAGCTTCTTCGCCCTGACCGACGGCGAGACCATCGTCCCCATCGGCACCGCGCAGGACCACAAGCGCGTGGGCGAGGGCGACACTGGCCCCAACACCGGTGGCATGGGCGCCTATTCCCCCGCCCCCGTGCTGACCGGGGAATTGCAGGCGCAGGTCATGCGCGAGATCGTGGAGCCGACGGTGCGCACCATGGCCGCCGAGGCCATGCCCTATTCGGGCGTGCTCTATGCTGGATTGATGCTGACCAAGGGCGGCCCACAGCTGATCGAATACAACGCGCGCTTCGGCGACCCCGAGTGTCAGGTGCTGATGATGCGGCTGGAAAGCGACCTCGTCGAGCTGATGCAGGCCTGCGCGCGCAAGACGTTGGGGGAGGTAGCTGCGCCGGTGCTGTCGGACGATTTCGCGCTGACCGTGGTGCTGGCGGCGGAGGGCTATCCCGGCACGCCGAAGAAGGGCGGTACGATCGACCTTGGCGAGGCCGAGGCAAACGGCGCGAAGGTTTTCCACGCAGGCACCAAGCTGGAGGGCGAGACGCTGACCAGCAGCGGCGGCCGCGTTCTCAACGTGACTGCCCGCGGAGCAAGCGCGACCGAAGCGCAGCGCAACGCCTATGAGGCGGTCAATGCGATCGATTTCGCAGACGGGTTCTGCCGGCGGGATATCGGGCAGCGTGAGGTGCGGCGGGAGCGGGGGTAGAGCGATCGCCAGTGATGGGCAGCGCTACTAGTTTGTTGAGATCAGCGTTCGACGAGAGTGGGAGAGCGATCAGATGATAGAATTGACGTTTCCAAAATCTCACGAACGACAGGAACTGCGGCCCCTATTTGAACTTTTTGAAGAAACGTTCCCCAACGAATTTCTTCGGTGGGAAGCACGCGCAAAAGGTTATCTTGACGGGACTCTGGAGGCTTCTCCCGAATTCTCGATCGATCTAGTTTTCGCTGAAACACATCAACGCGTTGCCTCTTTTTTGGGGGTGTATCCCCTTGCCATACGTAACTAGGTCTGCTATACAATATGCATGACGAAGCCACTCACTACCGCCCAGTTCTTCCGCCAGTTTCCTGACGACGAAACCTGCCTCAATCACCTGTTCGAAGTCCGCTTTGGACAGGGCCACGAGTGCCCCAAGTGTGAGCGCGAAAGTAAGTGGTTCCGGATCAAAGCGGAGCGCGCATATTCCTGCCAGTGGTGCGGTCACCACCTGCACCCGACCGTAGGCACCCCGTTCGAAAAGACCCGCACTCCGCTGCAGCTGTGGTTCTATACGATCCACCTGTTCACCGTCACCCGTCACGGCGTGAGCGGCAAGGAATTGCAGCGCCAGCTAGGCGTGACCTACAAGACCGCTTGGCGCATGGCGAAGCTTATCCGCGAACATATGGCAGACGTTGATGGTGACATTCCCATCGGAGGCGAAGGCACGAACGTAGAGATTGACGAAACCCTTATGGGCGGCGTGAAGCGCGGCAAGCACAATCGCGGTAGCGCCGCCAAGACCGTTGTAGTGGGCGCTCTGGAACGTGGCGGCGATCTGGTGACCCAAGTGGTCCCGAACCAGCGCCGCGCTACTCTAGAGCCGTTTGTGACCGCCAACGTCCATATCGGCGGCAACGTCCACACTGACGAACTCCGCTCCTATGCTAACCTGTCGAATGCTGGCTACCGCCACGCTCGCGTGAACCACGGCGCGATGGAATATGCCTATTACGATTATCGCCTTGCCGAGACTGTGACGGTCAACGGTATCGAGAATTTCTGGCGGCACCTGAAATGTTCAATCAACGGCACTCACACTAGCGTCAGCGCCAAGCACCTGAACAGCTACGTCAAGGAATTTGAGTATCGCTTCAATCGTCGCAATCGTCCGGAGTCGATGCTTCCGGAGCTTCTTTCGACGTTCCGGTCATTGAGCGCAGAGTAGCGTCGAAAACGCCGGCATCGCCGGTTTCGCCTTCATGCTCGGCGATGAACTGGTCGAGCCTCTTCTGCTCTATTGCTTCGCGCAATGTCATCACTTGGCACCGCCAGCAGAAAACAGCGCCGTGGCGATATCAAGAACTTGGACACCGAAAGCAAAGATGGCCAAGACGAACCCTGCGATGGCGATGCCCGTCCCGATTACATAGGTCTTAGTTCCTGCCGCAGCCGTTTTCGCGGCTGCGACATCGGTCTTCAATTCGAACAACGTGGTGTTGATGTGCCCCACGTTAACGCCAAGCGTCTTCATTTCGCCCAGCAATTGCGCGAATTTGGTTTCGGTGCGTGCCTCCACAGCGTCAAGCTTTGCGTTAAGCAAGCGCTCGTCAACATGATGTTGGATGGTGGTGGATGGTGCGGTGTTCATGGCGTGCTGCGATTTGCCGATGTTAGCACTGTTAGCGTCAAATGTGGAATAGGAAAGTGCGGCGCCCGCCGTCGCAGCAATAGTCGGAAATGCCTTACCCCATCCCGGGGTTGGGTCACTCTTCTGGTTTGCCATCGAGAAGATCCAGCTGATTCACCAAAACGTCGCGCAATTGCCTGGCTACCTCGGTAGGCATTACGACACTCGCCACGTTGCGGATCAAACCCTGTTTTTTCCCGTCGTCTTCTTCGAAGAGGCTTTGTTCGCGAAACACGATATTCGTTACATTTGGATCGACGAACGCCTGAGCCCCTGTGGTCCAAACACGCGGCAGGTCGTAAGCGATAAGGAACTCTGGTCCCTTGTCCATAATGATCGCATTTACGTCGGGAATACCCTGATCGGAAGGCTGCTTCTCGCTCATACTCTCTCCTGATTCGAGAGCTATGTAGCCATTCAGTTATCCACATGCAATTACCTATGCAAAGGGGATACACCCCCTTTTTTGAAAGAGAACACTGGCTGCGCGGATCCAAACGCCCTCAGCATGGCTTGGTTGGACTTCAGAATACTTCTCGATGAAGATCTTAAAGACCAGTCGAGCGAATCCAGAACTTGCCATCGTTCTAGCTAGGGCTTTCGCATCTCAACTAATGTCACTGGAAGGCGAGAGCGCGCGCGACCGACGAATATCTAATCAATTTCCGTTGCCCGCAACTCGTTCTCGCTGTTTGCCCGGAGCCTTTCGAAAGGCTGACCTCGCCGTTCATCTATGCGCATGCCACGAGAAGAACGGTGCTTCGACAAGCCCCGCAAAGCGGATTTAAGGATTAGCCCAGCTTCTCGCTCACCAGCGCTTTCAGATCCGCTTCGCTCCGCGCGCCGTAGTGGCTGATGATCTCTGCCGCGCAGATCGCGCCCATGCGCAGGCAAGTCTCGAGGTCTTCGCCCCGCGCGTGGCCGGTGAGGAAGCCGGCGGCGAAGAGGTCGCCTGCGCCGGTGGTGTCGACCACTTTCTCGACCGGCTCCGCGTTCACTTCGGCGCGGGTGCCGTCGGCGATGGCCACCGCTCCCTTGGCGCTGCGGGTGGCGACGATCACCGGGACCTTGCCTTCCAACTCGGCGAGGCCGGCATCGAACTCGCTCTCGCCGGTAAGAGAGGCGAGTTCGTTTTCGTTGACGAACAATATGTCGATCTGCCCTTCTTCGATCAGCGCGCGGAAATCGTCGCCGTGGCGGTCGATCACGAAGCTTTCGCTGGTGGTAAAGGCGACCTTGCGCCCGGCCTTGCGTGCAACGTCGATTGCGTGACGCATGGCGCTGCGCGGTTCTTCGGGGTCCCAGAGGTACCCTTCGAGGTAGAGGATTCCGGCGCTCGCGATCAGCTTGTCGTCGAGCGCTTCGGGCGGCAGGAACTGGCTCGCGCCGAGGAAGGTGTTCATCGTCCGCTCGCCATCGGGGGTGACGAAAATCAGGCAGCGTGCGGTCGGCGGCTCTTCTTCGCGGGCCGGCGTGTCGAAATCGATGCCGACGGCGCGGATGTCGTGGCTGAACACATCGCCCAGCTGGTCCTTCGCCACCTGGCCGACGAAAGCGCATTGCGCGCCCAGCGCGCTCATCCCGGCGAGCGTGTTGGCAGCCGAGCCCCCGGAAATCTCCTTGGCCGGGCCCATGACCGAATACAGCTCCTCAGCCCGCTCGGTATCGACCAGCGTCATCCCGCCCTTGGCCAGACCAAGTTCCTCGATCAAACCGTCTTCACAGGGCGACATTACGTCAACGATCGCATTGCCGATGGCGATAACGTCGTAGCGAGGCTGGGTCATGGGTACTCCGGTGGGCTGGATTTTCGATATGTCGGGCGCGGTTAGCGGTTCATCGGGGGAAGGCCAAGCGCGGCGTTGACTTGATGCCCGCCGCCGCTCAATCGGCACGGAAATGGTTTCCCTGCCCCGCGCCCTGTCCCTCGCCCTCGGCCAGCTTGGCGACCCGGCCATCCTGCGTGTGCTCGGCAAGAGCCTGGCAGTGACGCTGGCGATCTTCGTGGCAGCGGCACTTGCGCTGAATGCGGCCGTGCCGTGGCTGCTATCGCGCTGGATCGACTTGAGCGGCGAGGTCTACGCCGTCCTGTCGATTTTGATCTTCGTGATCGGTGCCTGGCTGCTGTTCCGCATCGTCGCGCTTGCCGTGCTCCAGTTCTTCGCCGACGAGATCGTTCATGCGGTCGAGGCGAAGCACTATCCCGCCCATGCCGCCGGGGCGCGCAAGGTGCCCTTCGGGGAGGAACTGTCGAACAGCCTGCGCTCTACGGGCCGCGTCATCCTGTTCAACCTGCTCGCTGCGCCCATCGCCGTGGTCTTGCTGTTCACCGCCATCGGCCCGGCAATCGTGTTCTGGTTCGTCAACGCGCTGCTGCTGGGCCGCGAATTGCAGGACATGGTCTGGCTACGGCACAGGCGTAACGCAGGCGAAGTCCAGCCGATCGGCGGCCTCACCTGTTTCGCCTTGGGCGGCGTTGTCGCCGGTCTGCTGGCGATACCCTTCATCAACCTTCTCGCGCCCATTATCGGCGCAGCGAGTGCGACGCATCTGGTCCACCGCAGCACACGGAAATCGATTAATCATGCGCATTAGCGTCCTACTCGTCTTGCCACTCCTCGCCGCCTGCGCAGCCGCGCCGAGCGGACCTGCGGCACCGGCGCAACAGCTTCGAGCGGCGCCGCCGCCGCAAGTGGTCGTAACCGCTCCCTCCAGCGGCGGTTTCATCGCCCCCCGCGTCATGAACCTGCCGGGGCTGGAGGGTGTGATCGGCAAGAACGAGACAGCGCTGGCCAATCTGTTCGGCCCGCCCCGGCTGACGGTGAAGGAAGGCGATGCGCGCAAGCTGCAGTTCGTCGGCCCGGCCTGCGTGCTCGACATCTACCTCTACCCGCTGCAGCCGCGGGCGGAGCCGAGCGCGACCTATGTCGACGCCCGCCGGGCCAGCGACGGTCTGGACGTAGACCGCGCCGCCTGCGTGAAGGCGCTGCGCCGCTAACCCGGTCTTAAGCAAACCGCGCTACATTTCATCGCGACGTGAAACTGACGGGAAGTGGGCAGGCAATGAGCGTGCATTTCGGCGAATTGGCGAAGAGGGTGGGCGCGGACGGCGCGATTACGGGCGAAGATGTGCTCACGCTGCGGCGCGAAGCGTGGCCCGACGGGCGCATTTCGCAAGGCGAAGCCGAGGCGATCTTCGCGCTCAATCACGAGCTTGCGACCAAGCCTGCCGAATGGGTGGATTTCTTCGTCGAGGCGCTGGGCGAATATGTGATCAACCAGCGCGCGCCGGTAGGCTATGTCGATGCGGAGAACGGGCAATGGCTGATGGGCCAGATCGATGCCGACGGGCAGCTGGGCTCGATGGCCGAGCTGGAACTGCTGGTCCGCGTGTTCGAGCGTGCGCAGAATGTACCGCAGTCCCTGAAAGACTTTGCGCTGAAGCAGATGGAGAAGGCCGTGCTCGAAGGCACAGGCCCGACCCGCGATGGCGGCGCGCTGGAAGCGGGCAATGTCAATGCGACCGAAGCAAGGCTGCTGCGCCGCGCGATCTTCGCTCCGGCCAGCGAGCGCCCCGCTGCTGTCGGTCCGAACGAGGCGAGCATGCTGTTCCGCCTGAAAGATGCGACGCTGGGCGCGGACAACGATCCGGAATGGAAGCGGCTATTCGTGCAGGGCGTTGCCAACTATTTGCAGGGCTACAGCGCCGAAAACGCCCAGATCAGCCGCGAGCGCGCGGGCGAGCTGCAGGCTTTCATGGGCGACACCTCCTCCAGTGTCGGCGGTTTTCTCGGTCGTATGGCGCGCTCTGCGCCAAACTCCTTCGGCGTCGTTTTCGGACGCAGAGATTACGATTCGACGCGCGAACAGCTTGTCGCAGAGGCCGAAGAGATCACCAGCGACGAATCGGCATGGTTGGCGGCGAGGATCGAAGCGGACGGAAAGGTCGACGAATACGAGCAAGCGCTGCTCAACTTTCTCGCCGAGGACTGATCAGGCTTTACCGCCCGGGTGCATTCGGAGCCGATCCGCGGTCGATCTAGACCATGAAACTTTCGCCGCAGCCACAAGCACCTTTGGCGTTGGGATTGTCGAACACGAAGCCGGCAGTGAAGTCGTCCTCGACCCAGTCCATCGTGCTGCCGATGAGGTACAGGACACTGGCGCTGTCGATGTAGAAAATGCCGCCGGGGGTTTCGATCTTCTCGTCGAACTTTGCCTCTTCGGTGATGTAATCGACCGAATAGGCGAGCCCCGAACACCCGCGGCGCGGGGTCGATAGCTTCACTCCGATCGCATCCCCTGGTGCCTTGGCCATGAGATCAGCGACACGCTGCTCGGCCCGCTCGGTGAGAATGACAGCGGCTTTTGGAGCCGGGCGGGTAGTGGTCTCGGTCATCAGAGCATTCCCAGTTCGAGGCGCGCTTCGTCGGTCATCTTCTCGGGGCCCCAAGGCGGATCCCAGACCAGATTGACCTCGGCATCGCGGACGCCCGGCACGCTGGCAGCGCGAAGTTCGACTTCGCCCGGCATGGTTTCCGCGACCGGGCAATGCGGCGTGGTCAGCGTCATGGTGACGATCACATCGCTCTCGTCGTCCACATCCACGCCGTAGATCAGGCCGAGATCGTAGATGTTCACCGGTATCTCGGGATCGTATATCTCTTTCAGCGCGGCCACGACCGCCTCATAAAGGTCTCCGCCCGGCGCGCCTGCAGGCACGTTCTCCGGCTTCTTTTGCAGGAAACCCTCGAGATAGTCGCGCTTGCGCTCCATGCTCTCGCGCGGAGACTCCTCCGTATCGACGGCATCCTCCACCCGGGCGCGGGGCGGCTTGCCCACGACGGTATCCGACGGCGAGGGAGCCGCAATGAAATCCTGGTCGTTATTCGTTTCTTCGCTCATCCGAAGATCCTTTGGGTACGGTCTATGCCGCGCAACAGGGCGGCGATATCGCTTTGGTCCGAGTAGAGCCCGAAGCTCGCCCGCGCGGTGGCGGGGACGCCGAGATGCTCCATCAGCGGCTGAGCGCAGTGATGGCCGGCACGGATCGCGACATTCTCTTCATCCAATATGGTGCCGAGATCGTGGGGATGAACCCCCTTCATCGCAAAACTGACAATCCCGGCGCTCTCGTCGGGGCCATACAGCGTCACCGAATTGAGATCGCGGAGTTCATCGCGGAGCTGCCGCGCGAGCGCGCTTTCATGAGCGAACAGCCTGTCCGGCCCCATCGCTGCGATGTAGTTGACCGCTGCGTGGAGCGCGATCGCTTCGGTTATCATCGGCGTGCCTGCCTCGAAGCGCTGCGGCGGCGGGGCATAGGTGGTTGTGTCGAAAGTGACCTTGTCGATCATCGCACCGCCGCCCTGCCAAGGGGGCGTGGCATCGAGGATTTCCTCGCGCGCCCACAGCACGCCGATGCCGGTGGGGCCGTAGAGCTTGTGGCCCGACCAGGCGTAGAAATCGCAATCGAACGCTGCCATGTCGAGCGCCATGCGCGGCGCAGCCTGGCAGCCGTCGAGCATGATCTTCGCACCGACCGAATGCGCGATGTCGGCCGCCTTGCGCGCGTCGAGTACAGAACCCAGAACATTCGATACATGCGCCAGAGAGACCAGTTTGGTTCGCGGCGTCAGCAGCACCTCGAGCGCGCCGAGGTCGATCCGGTGGTCATCGGTCAACGGGCAGACGTCGATCTGCGCACCGGTCCGCTCAGCGACCATCTGCCAGGGGACAATATTGGAGTGATGCTCCAGGGTGGACAGGACGATCCGGTCGCCCTCGCCGATCTGGGTCATGCCCCAGCTGGCGGCGACGAGGTTGATCGCCTCGGTTGCGCCGCGCACGAACACGACTTCATTCTCGCTCCGCGCGCCCATGAAATCCGCAACCCTGCGGCGGGCGGCTTCGTAACCCAGCGTCATCTGCGCCGAGCGACCGTAGACGCCGCGATGCACGGTCGCGTAATCGCGACCCAGTGCATTGCCCATGGCATCGATCACCGCCTGCGGCTTCTGCGCAGTCGCGGCCGTGTCGAGATAGTGCCACGGCGCGCCGTCACTCGTCACGAGGCCGGGGAAATCCGCCTTGCGCGTCAGAGTTGCGGTCTCGCTC
Organism: Erythrobacter sp.; assembly: GCA_029937545.1. GTDB lineage: Bacteria > Pseudomonadota > Alphaproteobacteria > Sphingomonadales > Sphingomonadaceae > Qipengyuania. Next base: position 207,532 of record JAPYPR010000001.1, read on the forward strand.
ACAGGTTGCGGTCCACCTTGGCCAGCGCAACGTCCATCAGTTCGTCACGCAGAGCTTCGTCGTCGAGATTGACCAGTGCGTCGCCGAGAAAGGCTTGCGCCAGAAGGCGCTGCGTAAGCTCCGGCGAGACACCGCGCGCGGCCATGTAGAAGCGAGCGTTTTCATCCAGCTGGCCGACGCTGGCGCCATGGGCGCATTTCACGTCGTCGGCGAAGATCTCGAGCTGCGGAACGGCATTCACGCTCGCACCCTTTTCCAGCAGTAGGCCCTTGAAGTCCTGTGCCGCATCGGTCTTTTGCGCATCGCGCACCACATCGATCCGGCCGAGGAAATTGCCCGTACCATGGCCCCAGTGGACTGCACGGACGACCTGATTGCTGGTCGCTTCAGGCTCGGCATGGGTCATGTGGGTCACGAACTCCCGCACGGTTTCCCGCCCGCCCACAGTGATGCCGCCAAGCTCGAAATGCGCGCCTTTCTTCAGCACGACCTCGATCTCCAGCCGAGCGAATTCGGCGGAGGCGAGAACGGCAAAGAGCTCGCAGGTCGCGCCTTCGCCCACAGTGACGCGCCAGCGGTGCAGTTCGGTGGGCTTGGTAGCCTCGCCATCGGCGACGACCAGCGTATCGCGAAAGCTCTCGCCGGCGGCCACGTCGATCGTACGCCAGTCGTCGAGCGGCACGCCCTGCAGCCGCTCGACGCGCGAATAGCGCCAGGCTTCGTCCTTGCGGGTGGGGAGATCGACCACTTCGCTCATAATTTGCCTGCCCGGCTCTGCGCGAGGCGCATGACGGCCGTCTTGTGATAGGCATCCATACAGGGCACTGCGCCTTCGGCGATGGCCTCAACCTGCGCCTGCTTTTCCTTGCGGGCGATCTCGGACGCCATCACCTCGTCGATCTGCGGAGCGAGCTCGCCCATGCAGGTCAGCATCGCGCCGCAGCGGATCGCATCGACCATCTCGTCGCCACTGCTTTTCTTCGTCCGGCAGGTGAGCTTGCCATCGACCTTGGCGAGGCCGCCGTTCCAGGTATGCATCCGCTCGCCGATGACGACGATCTGTTCTTCGACCTCGGTCTGCGGCGCTGGCGCAGCATCTTGCGCCGCAAGCGTGCCGGATTGGGCCAGCATCAGGGCAATCGCGAGCGTCCTCATGCCGCCATCACCGCGTCGTAGCCTTCTTCCTCGAGGCGCACGGCCAGCTCCGGCCCGCCAGTCTGGACGATGCGCCCTTGCGACAGGATCGAGACCTTGTCCGGCTTCACCACTTCGAGCAGGCGCTGGTAGTGCGTGATCAGCAGCACGGCCTTGTCGGGGCTACGCATGATCGAATTGATGCCTTCGCCCACGACGCGCAGCGCGTCGATGTCGAGACCGCTATCGGTCTCGTCCAGCACAGCGAATTTCGGGTCGAGAATCCCCATCTGAACCATTTCGGCGCGCTTCTTCTCGCCGCCGGAGAAGCCGACGTTGACGTGGCGCTTGAGCATCTCGGGATCGAGCTTGAGCAGCGCAGATTTTTCCTTGGCGAGCTTGAGGAACTCGCCCCCGGTCAATGGCTCTTCCCCGCGCGCCTTGCGCTGCGAATTCAGCGCCTCGCGCAGGAATTGCACATTGGAGACGCCGGGAATTTCGACCGGATACTGGAAGCCGAGGAACAGCCCCGCCGCCGCGCGTTCGTGCGGCTCCATGTCGAGCAGGTCGCAGTCTCCATTTGGGCCATCGAAGCGCACGCTGCCGCCGGTCACTTCATAGCCCGGGCGACCGCCGAGTACGTAGGACAGCGTGGACTTGCCCGCGCCATTGGGGCCCATGATCGCATGGACCTCGCCCGCGGGCACGGTCAGCGTGAGGCCATTGAGGATGGTCTTGCCGTCTATCTCGGCAGTGAGGTTTTCGATTTCGAGCATTTACCTGTCGTTCCTGCGCGGACCGCCGGTGCGGTTCGGGCGCGAATAGTGCTGGTTGGGATTGGCCTCGCGATGGGCGCGGGCCCTGGCTTTCTTGTCGGCGATCCGCTCGCGCATCACGATGGTGAGGCGCTGGAGCACATCGTCCATGTTCTCAAGGATCTCGGTGGCGGGAATGCGCATCACGCGGATGTCGACCGCCTCGAGGCTCTTGTCGCGGCGCTTCGCCAGCGTCTCGTCCGCATCGTCCTCGTCGATCATCACGGCGAGGCCGAGATTGTGGCAGTTGAAATCGACGATCGCGCTACCGACCACGGCGTGGCGCGTGAATTTGTAACGGCCCATGTCGGCCTCGGCGAATTTCTTCGCCAGCGCCTTGTGCGCCGGGGTCGAATGTCGCCGCAAAACGCGCGCACGGTCATGCAGCGCGTCGAGCCGCTTCTCCGAAATCTCCCACCCGCGGCCCTTTTTCTTGAGGGCAGGCGCGGTGTCGTCAGAGGTCTCGGACGGATCGCGGAGCTGGAGCGTCTTGCGGTCGGTCATTGCCAATTCCCCTCTCCAGTGGTGAGTTTGCGAAAAGCGAAATCCTTCAATTCACTTTGATGAATCTCAAAAAACTCCATCATCTCGCTATCGTCTGCGGTGAACTTTCGATTGAACATTTCTTCGACATTGTAGCGAGAGTAAGCGTCCATCGAGCGACTGCAGCCTTTGATCGCCGTTGCCGCACGCTTGTGGTCAGTTTCCCCTAGCGGGGCCGCATTTTTGAAACAGTCCTCGATTTCGGCCAGAAGAACCGAGCGCTCGTCCGAAGAGCTTCCGCAAGCTGAAAGAATAAGGACGGCAGAAAGAGATAGCGGCGTCCTCACCCCACACTCCCCTCAAGCGAGATCGCCAGCAGCTTCTGCGCTTCGACGGCAAACTCCATCGGCAGCTCTTTCAGCACTTCTTTCGCAAAGCCGTTGACGATCAGCGCCATCGCTTCCTCGTCGTCGAGGCCGCGCTGCATGGCGTAGAACAGCTGGTCGTCGCTGATCTTGCTGGTGGTCGCCTCATGCTCGATCTGGGCGGTGGGGTTCTTCACCTCGATATAGGGCACGGTGTGTGCGCCGCACTGGTCGCCGATCAGCAGGCTATCGCATTCGGTGCGGTTGCGCACGCCGTCGGCATTGGCGGCCACGCGCACCATGCCGCGATAGGTGTTGTCGCTCTTGCCTGCCGAAATGCCCTTGGAGATGATCGTCGAACGGCTGCCCTTGCCGTTGTGGATCATCTTGGTGCCGGTATCGGCCTGCTGGTGATTGTTGGTCACCGCGACCGAGTAGAACTCGCCCACGCTATCCTCGCCGTTGAGGACGCAACTGGGGTATTTCCACGTCACCGCGCTGCCGGTCTCGACCTGCGTCCAGCTGACCTTGCTGCGCGCACCTTGGCACAGCGCCCGCTTGGTGACGAAATTGTAGATCCCGCCGACGCCTTCCGAATTGCCCGGATACCAGTTCTGGACCGTCGAATACTTGATCTCGGCATCTTCCATCGCGACCAGCTCGACTACGGCGGCGTGGAGCTGGTTCTCGTCGCGCATGGGGGCGGTGCAACCTTCGAGGTAGCTGACATAGCTGCCCTTTTCGGCAACGATCAGCGTGCGTTCGAACTGACCGGTGTTCTCGGCATTGATGCGGAAATAGGTGCTGAGCTCCATCGGGCAGCGCACGCCTTCGGGCACGTAGACGAAAGTGCCGTCGGAAAAGACCGCGCTGTTGAGCGTGGCGAAATAATTGTCGTGCTGCGGCACCACCTTGCCGAGCCACTTTTTCACGAGGTCCGGATATTCGCGGATCGCCTCGCTGATGGAGAGGAAGATGACACCGGCGCGCTTCAGTTCCTCGCGGAAGCTGGTGGCGACGCTGACGCTGTCGAACACGGCATCGACGGCGACCTTCTTGGCGCCCTTCACGCCTGCCAGCACTTCCTGCTCGCCGAGCGGGATGCCGAGCTTGTCGTAGACGCGCTTGATTTCCGGATCGAGGTCGTCGAGCGAGTCGAGCTCCACCTTCTTTTTCGGCGCCGCGTAATAATAAGCGTCCTGGTAATCGATCTCGGGATAGCCGAGCTTCGCCCAGTTCGGTTCTTCCATTTCCTGCCACAGGCGGAAGGCCTTGAGCCGCCAGTCGAGCATCCACTCGGGCTCGCCCTTCTTGGCCGAAATGAACCGGACCGTGTCTTCGTTCAGGCCCTTCTCGGCAAATTCGGTCTCGATGTCGGACGACCAGCCATGCTCGTATTCCGCCGCCTTTTCGGCAGCTTCACGGGCCTCGCGGTCCTGGATATCGATATCTTCGCTCATGCCATTTCTTCCATTCGTGCCAGCTGCGTCAGCGGGATAGCCGCCAGCGCGCCGCGTAAAGCCTCGTTCACGACGGGCCAGTGCGGCTTGACCGAGCAGTCATGCTCGACAGAGCATTCCGTACCTTCGACGCAGGCGGTCAGTGCGATCGGTCCTTCGACGGCCTCGACGATATCCGCCACACTGATCGCCGCCGCCGGGCGCGCCAGCTGCAAGCCGCCGCCCGCACCGCGCGTCGAGCGGATGAGCCCGGCTGACGAGAGCTTGCTCACCAGCTTCTGTACCGTCGGCAGAGGCAATCCTGTTTCACCCGCCAGTTCCGCAGCATTCGTCCGCTCACCACCACAGTGCCGCGAGGCGGCGCACATCGTGACGACAGCATAATCTGCAAGATTGGATAGGCGCATCGCTCAATCGCACTAAATCGGACCAAATCGTTCCGATTGTCGAGCTAATGGCCGAAGCGCGTATTTTCAACGCATTTCCGCCAATTGCGAGTCGTTAGCACCTAGCGGATTTCCTTGCCGAGCTGCTTTGCCTCGCCCGATCCGAACAGGTCGACAGAGCCGTAGCCTTCCGGCCCGAGCATGTCGTGGACCGGCGATTTGCCTTCCGGCAACAGGCGCTTCGGCGTCCGCCCGGTGAAGAAGCGGATTTCCTTGATGAGGTGCGCCTGGTCGTAAAAGGCCTCGCGGATATCGGCCTCCATCTCCTCCGAAAGCTCCGGGAACGAAAGGAGAGTCGCCGCGCGCACAGCGCGATAGCGCCGGACGAGCCGCACGGGGGACTGTCCGAAGAATTGCGACACGAGTCGCTGCACCTGCCGCCGCGAATAGGGGAGGCTCTCGTAGAGTTCTTCCAGGTCGGGACGAAAGGAGGCGGACAGCCATTCCAGCGTCCGATCGATGACGTTGAGATGCGCCTCCGGCAGGCGCGAGAGGCTGTGACGCACGACATCGGCCATGGCGTCGAGAATGCCCTCGTCGTCGAGTTCGCCCTTGCGCCAGCGCTGCGCCAGACCTTCGAATACCTGCGCGCGATCGTCGCTCAGTACCCGGTCCGGATCCAGGAAGCAGTCGTGGTAGTCGTTCACCGGCAAGCCGGTCATCGCGGCCCAACCGCGGAAGTTCAGCGAGACCCCGAACATCCTGGCGGGACCATTGATATGGAATTCGCGCGCTTGGCAAAGCGGGGCAAGAAAAAAGGCGTCGCTCGTTTCGCCGACCTGGCCATCGTCGAATTGCATCCGCCCGACCCCTTCGACAAAGGCCGTCATCTGGCCGGAATAGGCAGGCAGGACATCGACCAATTCGCCATCGTCGCAGCACCAAACGTAGAGTGAATTCAGGTATGGCGAGAGATCGTCGGGTGCAGCAACGAAATTGAAAAGATGCTGCTCTTCGTCTGTTGAATTGTCAGCCAAGTGCGCCCCCGCCGCTTTGCCCCGGTTGCTAATTGTATAAATACGTCATTGCTGCGAAGCGCAACCCGCTGTCAACAAACAATCCAGCCCCATGCGCTTGACAGTCGATAAAAAAAGGGCGGCCCCAATACAGAGCCGCCCCTTGAAGTCGAGAACTCGTTGCAATGCTGCTCCGAGCCCTTCGGGTCGCAGGAGGGCGATAGGCCGAGGCTGTTACATTTGATTGTATGTAAGCGACACTATCGCAAAATTCGTTACTGGTGGCGCGCAACATGTGCCGACGAAACCGGCCAGTGCGCGAAATCTCGACAAGGCTGCGGGCCTTCGTCATAGGCGCGCCATGCTGTTCGATCTCGCCCGACCCGCCCTCTTTCTGCTCGACCCGGAGCGCGCCCATAGGCTGACGATCCGGGCGCTGGCGGCGCTGCCGATCCGCGCAACTGGCGGGCAGGAGCGCGGGAGTCCGCTGGGCGTGCGCGTCGCCGGAATCGACTTTCCCAACCCGCTCGGCATGGCAGCCGGCTTCGACAAGGATGCCGAGGTGCCCGACCAGCTGCTGGGATTGGGTTTCGGATTTACCGAGGTCGGTTCGATCACGCCGCGCCCGCAGGCCGGCAATCCAAAGCCGCGTCTGTTCCGGCTTGTCGAGGACCGCGCGGTCATCAACCGAATGGGCTTCAACAATGCCGGGTCGGAGATCGCACGCAAAAGGCTCGAGGCACGCCACGGGCGACCGGGAATCGTCGGCATCAATGTCGGCGCGAACAAGGATAGTAAGGACCGGACGGCCGATTACGCCGAGATGACCCGCCTTATGGCCCCGCTGGCGTCCTATCTGGCGATCAACATCTCCAGTCCCAACACCCCCGGACTGCGCGCGCTGCAGGACGAAGGCGCATTGACCGGTCTGCTCGATGCCGTGCTGGAGGCCCGGGGCGGCAACGACCCGCCCGTGTTCCTGAAAGTCGCGCCGGACCTCGAGCCTGCGGACATCGATACCATCGCGCGTATCTCCATAGACAAGGGGCTTGGCGCACTGATCATCTCGAACACGACCATCCAGCGCCCGACCCTGCGCTCGTCCAATGCAGGGGAACCCGGGGGCCTTTCCGGGGAGCCGCTGCGCGATCTCGCACAGCAGCGAATGCGCGACTTCCGCAAGGCCACGGGCGGCGCACTTCCGCTGGTGGGAGTTGGAGGCATCGCAAGCGCAGAGGATGCCTGGGCACGTATCCGCGCCGGTGCCAGCCTGGTACAGCTCTACAGTGCGATGGTCTATGAAGGGCCGGGCCTAGTCCGACGCATCCTTCACGGGCTGGAGCGGCTGATGCAACGTGACGGCTACGCTTCGATTGCCGAAGCGGTCGGAAGCGAATAGCAAGCAGCGACATGAACCGCCTCGCACTCGCTTCGCTCCTTGCGCTCCCGCTCGCCGGTTGCGCCACCTATCCCTCCGATACCGCGCTTGACGATGTTGCAGCCGCTGCTCCGCCTGCTGGGGCGGTCAGTGCCGCCGATCCGCGCGCTCAGGAGGCAGGGGAAAGCATCCTGCGCAAGGGCGGCAGCGCGACGGACGCGGCCATCGCCACCATGCTCGCCCTTACCGTAGTCGAGCCGCAGAGCTCCGGCATCGGCGGAGGCGGGTTCATGGTGCGAGGGACACCAGATGGCGTTGTGACCAGTTACGACGGGCGCGAAACCGCGCCGTCCGGCGCGACGCCGGAGTGGTTTCTCGGCGAGGATGGCGAATTGCCGCCGTTCATAGAGTCGGTCCGCAGCGGCCTCAGCGTCGGAGTGCCGGGCAATATCGCGTTGGCGGCCAAGGCCCATGCCGAACATGGCCGCTTGCCCTGGGCGAAACTGTTCGAACCGGCGATCGCGCTGGCCCGCAATGGCTACGAGATCAATCCGCGCATGCACAGTTCGCTGACGAGCGCCAAGAACCGTGCGGCGTCCAGCGAGAGCGGCCGGGCGCTGTTCTACGACCCGGCCGGCGAGCCGCTGGCTGCCGGCACGCGTATCGTGAACGAGCCGCTTGCTCGGACCTTCGAGGCGATTGCCGCAGGGGGCAGGTCCGCGTTCTATTCGGGCGATCTCGCCGCAGAAATCGCCGCGACCGTGGCCGCAGACACGCCGCGAGACGGCGCGATGACCGCAGCGGACATTGCCGCCTACCAAGCGAAAGAGCGCGACGCGCTGTGCGGCGATTACCGCGGCTATCGCGTGTGCTCGATGGGTCCGCCGACATCGGGCGGGATCGCAGTGCTCCAGATCCTCGGCCAGCTCGAGCGATTCGACCTGACTGCGCTGGGCGCCGAGAATCCGGTGACCTGGCACCTGTTCCTCGAATCCCAGCGCCTCGCCTATGCCGACCGCGAACTTTACGCGGCCGACAGCGATTTCGTGTCCGTCCCGGTGCGCGGACTTGTCGATCCGGGCTACCTCGCGTCGCGCTCGGCGCTGATCTCCGCCGACAGCACCATGGCTACAGTCACCCCGGGCACGCCGCCGGGCGTACAGCAAGCTCTTGCCGATGGCGACGAGCCCGAAGAGCAGGGCACTACCCACTTCGCCGTGGTCGACGATGCCGGAACCATGGTCAGCTATACTTCGACCGTCGAAGGGCCGTTCGGTTCGGGCCTGATGGTCGGCGGCTTCTTCCTGAATAACGAACTCACCGACTTCAGCCGCGCGCCGCAGGTGGGCGGGCGGCTGGTCGCCAATCGCGTCGAACCGGGCAAGCGCCCGCGCAGCTCGATGGCGCCGAGCCTCGTCTACGATCCCTCCGGCAATCCGTACATGGTCGTAGGTGCGGCGGGCGGGGGCACGATCCCGGTGCAGACCGCGCGCAGCATCATCGGGGCGATCGACTTCGGCCTGGACGCGGAAGACGCACTCGGCCTGCCGTTTGTGATGGCCTTCGGGGACCGTGTGCTGCTGGAAGAGGGCACCTGGCTCGAAGCGCAAGCCGATGCCTTTCGCGCGCTGGGCCATGGCGACATCATGATCCGCGAGGCGCCGCTCAAGGCGGGCGCGATCCTGCGCGGAGCCAACGGCTGGGTCGGCGCCCGCGATCCGCGACTCGAGGGCCAGCTGGAGACGCCGTGATCGCGCCGCCGCTTGCCGTGGCGATGCCGGACGCTTAAGCCCCGCCCTCAACGGGGCGCAGATCCTACACTACTTCGAGGAGCGGAGCCGTGCTGGCCGACATCGATACAGCGAACAATCTCGTCGAGCTTTTCCTGAAGCGCGCCGACGAAAAGGGCGACAGCGCCTTTCTCGGCGCCAAGATCGACGGCAGCTGGCAGACGATCAGCTGGGCCGAAGCCGCGAACCGGGTCTGCCTGCTGGCCGAGAATCTGCGCGAGCTTGGATTGCGCGACGGGGACCGGGTGTGTCTCGTCTCCGAAAACCGCCCCGAATGGTGCATCGCCGATCTCGCCATCATGGCAGCGGGCTGCATCACCGTGCCGACCTACGTCACCAATACCGAGCGCGATCACGTCCACATCCTCGACAATTCGGGGGCAATGGCGGTCATCGTATCGACCGAGAAGCTGCTTCGCCCCTTGCACGGCGCGCTGCAGGCATCAGGCGTGGCGGAACACGTCATCGGCATCGAGGACCTCCATCGCCAGCAATCGGGCAGTTTCGAATTCCATACCTGGGCGAAGATGACTGCCGGAGATCCCGCCGCCGCGCGCAAGGCCGTCGACGAGCGAATTGCGACGATCGGCCGCGACGACACCGCCTGTATCATCTACACCAGCGGCACCGGCGGCGCACCGCGCGGGGTCAAGCAGCACCACGGCGCGATCCTGTGCAATGCGGCCGGGGCGGCCGAAATCCTGAGCGAGGATTTCGGCATCGACGACGACGAGCGTTTCCTCTCCTTCCTGCCGCTCAGCCATGCCTATGAGCATACCGGCGGCCAATACCTGCCGATCGGCGTGGGCGCGCAGATCTATTATGCGGAAGGACTGGAAAAGCTCGCCAGCAATATCGAGGAAACCAGGCCGACCATCATGGTCGTCGTCCCGCGCCTGTTCGAAGTGCTGCGGACGCGGATCATGAAGCAAGTTCAGAAGCAGGGCGGGCTGGCCGAGAAGCTGATGAACACCGCGCTGGAGGTCGGCGAGCGCCGGGCCGAGGGGCGCAGGAAGGTCGGCGACGGAGCGAAGGACTTCGTCGTCGGCAAACTGCTCAAGCCGAAGATCCGCCAGCGGTTCGGCGGACGCATGAAGGCGATGGTCTCGGGCGGCGCGCCGCTCAATCCCGAAGTCGGCGTGTTCTTCGAATCGGTGGGCCTCACCATGCTGCAGGGCTACGGCCAGACCGAGGCCGGACCGGTGATCAGCTGCAATCGCCCGGCGGCCGGGATCAAGATGGATACGGTCGGCCCGCCGATGCGCGGCGTGGATATCCGCATCGCCGAGGATGGCGAGATCCTCTGCCGCGGCGAGCTTGTTATGCACGGCTATTGGCAAAACCAGGGCGAGACCGAACGCACCATCAGGGACGGCTGGCTCCACACCGGCGACATCGGCCATCTCGACGACAAGGGCCGGATCGTCATCACCGACCGCAAGAAGGACATGATCGTCAACGACAAGGGCGACAATATCGCCCCGCAGAAGGTCGAGGGCATGCTGACGCTGCAGCCCGAGATCGGCCAGGCGATGGTCGCGGGCGACAAGCGGCCTTACATCGTCGGCCTGATCGTGCCCGATCCCGAATGGCAGCTCGAATGGTGCCAGGCGCAGGGCAAGGAGTTCGACTGCAAACAGCTACAGGACCTGCCCGAATTCAAGGCCGCCGTCCGCGCCGCGGTCGACCGGGTGAACAAGGGCCTGTCGGTCGTCGAAAAGGTCCGCCAGTTCGCCATCGCAGACGAACCCTTCACTATCGACAACGAGGAAATGACCCCCTCGATGAAAATCCGCCGCCACAAGATCAAGGAACGCTACGGCGAGCGGCTGGACGGGCTGTATCGGGGTTAGCAGGTCAAGCTCTTCAGATCGCGAAGGGCGTCCTCTAGCTCCTTGCGCTCGGAGATTATCGCTGCAAGAAACGCGGCAGCTTCTCCTGACGACATCGGCAGCTTTCTGATCACTGCTACGCCCTTCTTGATTTCAATCGTCTCGTTCACAAGAGACCATTGCGAAGCATCGGTACCTTTAACAGTGAAGCAGACGTGGACGAGCCCGTTGCGCTGTTTCTCTCGTAAGGCCCAATTATCCAGTCGAGCGACAGTTTTCGCAGCCAGCGGCGTTTTTGAGAACTTCTGCCTGAGGGCAGACGACAGATTTCTTGTCCGTTGAGCCGCGCTTTCGTGAAGCTTCGGCGGGTTTTCTAGTGCGCTGATGCACGGCAAGTCATAAGCGCTGATTATCGCTTTCTCGACCCTAGCAAAGTTATCCAGACACTGCCCCCGCCAGTGGTTGACGGCAGCTATTGCCGCATGGCTTCCGGCCATAACCTAAGCCGCCGCTTCCTCGATGAACTCCGGGTAGAAGCTCGGCGCGCGGTCGCTCCAGCCGGGTGCGGTTGCCGCGGCTTCGCTGAGGCTTTGCAGCAGCATCTTGCGGCGTTCGGGGCGGATGTGTGGCAGGGCGGCGGCGGCGCAGAAGGCGCTCGGCAGCCAGGGCCGCGCTTCGGCGGAGATCAGGCGTTCGTAGAGGAAACGGAAGGCGGAGAAGCTGTCGATCCGCTCCTGCGCCAGGTCGAAGGCCGCCACGCGAGTCAGCTTGCCGACGAAGGGTTCGATCGCATCGAAGCCCGACGCCGCCGGGATCGACTGGCGCAGCGCCTTCAGCTCCTGATAGGCGACATACTGGCTGCGGATGGCGGCATTCTCCACCGCATCGCGGCCCCAGATGCGAAACGCGTCGCAGCGCCCCAGCCCGATATCGAGGCTGCGGCGGATATAGCGCTGCTCGGCAGCGGTGAAGCCGGCGAACTCGCGCATTTCGGCAATGGTCAACGAAGCGGTGTTGGTAACGGCCATGATCGGTGCCCCCGTTGTGTCAGGGCGAATGTCACCGAAGATGGTTAACAAGCGGTAAGCGGGGTCTAATTAAACGCTCTCAATCGCTGGGCGCCACGCATCCGCGTTGGCTTGGCTTCCTCGCCTGCGGCTCGCTTAGATCAATCCCGCGAGCGGGCTGCTCGGGTCGGCGTATTTGCGCGTCGCCATGCGCCCCGAAAGATAGGCATCGCGCCCGGCCTCGACCGCCAGCTTCATTGCCCGCGCCATGCGAATGGGATCCTTCGCTTCGGCGATGGCGGTGTTCATCAGCACGCCGTCGCAGCCGAGCTCCATCGCGACCGCCG
>JAPYPR010000001.1:219644-363241 GCA_029937545.1 Erythrobacter sp.
GCGATGGCGGTGTTCATCAGCACGCCGTCGCAGCCGAGCTCCATCGCGACCGCCGCGTCCGAAGCCGTGCCGACGCCGGCATCGACAAGCACGGGCACATTCGCGCCTTCCTTGATCAGGCGAATAGTCACGCGGTTCTGGATGCCGAGCCCCGACCCGATCGGGGCGCCCAGCGGCATCACCGCGACAGCCCCTGCGTCTTCGAGCTGCTTCGCGGCGATCGGATCGTCGACGCAGTAGACCATCGGCAGGAAGCCCTCCTTGGCCAGCGTCTCGGTCGCAGTCAGCGTCTCGCGCATGTCGGGATAGAGCGTGCGCGCTTCGCCCAGAACTTCCAGCTTGACGAGGTCCCAGCCGCCCGCCTCGCGCGCGAGGCGCAGCGTGCGGATTGCTTCATCTGCGGTGAAGCAACCGGCCGTATTGGGCAAATAGGTGATCTTCTTCGGGTCGATATAGTCGGTCAGCATCGGTGCCTTCGGATCGCTGACATTCACCCGCCGCACCGCAACCGTCACGATCTCGGCTCCGCTCGCTTCGAGCGCGGCGGCGTTCTGCTCGAAATCCTTGTACTTGCCCGTGCCGACGATGAGGCGGCTGGTGAAGGTGCGACCGGCTACGCTCCAGCTATCGTCGCCACCGCCCTCGCCACCGCCGACGAAATGGACGATTTCCAGCGTATCGCCCTCGCTCAATGCATGGCTATCCAGCTCGCTGCGCGGCGCGATCGTGCCATTGTGCTCGACCGCGACCTTCTCGGGCGCGAGGTCGAGTTCGCGGACCAGCTCGGCGATGGTGGTGGCGTTGGTGCGGCGGCTTTCGCCATTGACGTTAAGGGCAATCATGCCGCCCGACTTAGTGGCCGCAACGCTCCTTGCAAGCGCTGGAATGCACATGGCGCAGGTTGAGGATGTGCCCCAGCGACACGAGCGCGACGCCGATAATCGTCAGGATCGCTTCCCTGTAGCCATGCGGAACGGCCAGGGCTGCTCCCATGAAGGTAAGGCCGGTCATCGCGATTACGAAGGGGGCAGCCATCCGGTGCCGGAGTGCACCCCAACCGATGGCGACACCCGCGATCAGCGTTGCGAGCAACAGGCCGTAACGGTGGATGTCGGGCGACAGGAAGAACTCCCCGCCGATGCCCAACCCGGACACGATGACAATCGAGAGCAGGCAGTGCAGCGCGCAAGCACCGGACAGGAAGATGCCGACACGGTCGAGCCGGCGTCGAATCGGAAGGGTGGCGCGCTCAAACATTGCGATTTACCACTTATGTGACGATGTAACATAATTCAAGCGGAACTGCGTATCAAAGCGATAGTCGGTGCTTTCACGGCGAGCGACAGCGGTTGCCTGCTTTGCACTTGCGAAACCCCGGGGGTGGCAGCACATGGGCGCGCATGACGTCCCCCGCCGATTCACCGCGCCCTAAAGCGATTGCGATGTGGCTTCTCGTCGTGGCGGCGCTGGTCGTGCTGATGGTCTCGGTCGGCGGGATAACGCGGCTGACGGAAAGCGGGCTTTCGATAACCCAATGGAAGCCGATCAGCGGGGCGATCCCGCCGCTGAACGACACTGCGTGGCAGGCTGAGTTCGACCTCTACAAGGCGACCGGGGAATACACGAACGTGACCGGCCCCGCGGGCATGGATCTCGCAGCGTTCAAGTTCATCTATTTCTGGGAGTGGTTCCACCGCCTTCTCGGCCGGGTGATCGGGCTGGTCTATGCGCTTCCGCTGGCGTGGTTCTGGGTCCGCGGTGCTATTCCGCAGGGCTACAAATGGCGGCTGGTCGCATTGCTCGCGCTGGGCGGCCTGCAGGGTGTCTTCGGCTGGTTCATGGTGCGGAGCGGCCTTGCCGGGACGATGACCGATGTCAGCCATTTCTGGTTGTCGATCCACCTGCTGACCGCGCTCTTCACCCTTGGCGGCCTGGTCTGGACGGCGCTGGACCTCCTGCGGCTGAAGAAGACTGGCGCACCGCCCGCCCGCTGGACCAAGACTGCGAGCTGGGTCGGCCTCATCCTTTTCATACAGCTGTTGCTGGGTGCATGGGTGGCGGGACTCAATGCCGGGCTGGCAAGCGACACCTGGCCGCTGATGCAGGGTCGTTTGGTGCCGGAATACGACACCAGCCGTGGGCTCTTCTGGGCGCAGACCCATGACCCTTACCTGCTCCACTTCCTGCATCGCTGGTGGGCCTGGGTCGCCGTGGCCGCGCTCGTCGTCATGGCGCGCAAGGTGAAACCGGTGCAGCGGCAGGCTTCGGTTGCGATTCACGCAGCCTTCGGAACGCAGATCCTGCTCGGCATCGCGACCGTGATGACAGGTGTCGCCCTGTGGCTCGCCGTGGCGCACCAGGTTGTGGGGGCGCTGCTCGTCGCCGCATTCGCGTGGGGCGCACACGTGCTGGGCAGGGAGCGATGACGGCGCTGGTCTATTGCCCCTTTCCGGACCAGGAGACGGCAGAAAAGATCGGGGCGACCTTACTCGACGAAGAGTTGATCGGCTGCATCAATATCGGCGCGCCGATCCGCTCCCTTTTCGCATGGGGCGGAGAGCGCGGGGAGGGAACGGAAGTTCCGTCGCTGCTTAAGACCAATGCCCGATTGCTCGATAAGGCAGTCGCACGCCTTGAAAGCTTGCACCCTTACGATGCTCCGGCAATATCGGGCTGGAATTGCGATGCCGCAGGAGCCGGGACGCAGGAATGGCTTGATGGGATCGGGGCGCCTTCGGGGAATTAGGGAGATGGCATGGCCCGACAGACGCGAAGCGATGCTGCGCCTTGGCGCAATTGCCGTTCTGCCCCTTGCCCTGGGCGGACGTCCCGCCTTCGCGGTTGAGGACCGCCCCCTTCGCACGCCGCCAACTGGCGACTATCGTCTCTCCCGCAAAGTGTTGCGCTCGCCTGTCGATGGCCGGATGCTGACGGTCGAGCGCGACTGGTCATGCAGTTTTTCTGCCAGTGGAAGAAGGATTTCGGTCAGCAGCTACCAAGGAAGAAAAGCCGCGGGATAGCGGCCCCTTCCCCGCGCTGCTTGATGCCTCGGGTATGATCGTCTGTGCGCAGAGCGCGTCGAGCAAGGCGATCGCTGTGGCTATGGCCGCCCTGCGCAATGCTGCGATGAGCCAGGGCGAAATGACCGAAGCGAGCCGGTTTCTCTACAGGCTTGTCGGGGCCGCAGGCGCCGCGATGAGCGCCATTCCGCCGGACCTTTTCTTTCCGACGCCGGGCGAACGCGAAGACGTGCGCGCTATCGCCATCCCCGGCGGCGCCTCGGGGACAGTAGCAATCACGCTGCGGAGTTCGGCCCAAGAGCAAAGCGGGCTGCTCGACCGGTTCGAACGATCTGTGCAAACCCGGTCGGAGGGTGTTACCCGTCGCTCGAGCGAGGTCTGGAACTTGCACCGGATTTAGCTGGGGTGCTATTTTACCGCCTCCAAGGTCCGCAGAATCGCTTGACTTGGAGGACCTCCGGCGCCATTTGGCCCCCGCTTCGCGAATGCGGCCACGCCGGATTCGCAGGAAACGCCGCCGACCAGGCGGCATGAACACTAGATACGGAAAACCAGCCATGAAGGCTCTCAGCAAGGTGACCCGGTCGGTCAAGCCGTCCGAGGTCGAAAAGAAGTGGCACATCATCGACGCCGAAGGTCTCGTCGTCGGTCGTGTCGCGGCGATTATCGCCAACATCCTGCGCGGCAAGCACAAGCCGATCTACACCCCGCATGTCGATTGCGGCGACCATGTCATCGTCATCAATGCCGACAAGGTGAAGTTCACCGGCAAGAAGATGACCGACAAGGTCTATTACAAGCACACCGGCTGGGTCGGTGGCATCAAGGAAACGACCCCCGCCAAGGTGCTGGGCGGCCGCTTCCCCGAGCGCGTGCTTGAGAAGGCCGTGGAGCGCATGATCCCGCGCGGTCCGCTGGGCCGCGACCAGATGCGTGCCCTGCACGTCTTTGCCGGCACCGAGCATCCCTATGACGGCCAGAAGCCCGAGAAGCTCGACGTTGCCTCGATGAACCGCAAGAACAAGGCTGTTGCATGATGGCTGACGAAACCAAGAACGACACCGTCTCGGATCTCGCCGATCTGAAGGATATTGCCTCCGACGCCCCGCAGGGCGACGCGGCCGACATCGCTGCCACCGCCGAGGTTCCGCTGCGCGAGCAGGAGCTCGACAAGGAAGGCCGCGCCTATGCTACCGGTCGCCGCAAGGACGCGACGGCTCGCGTCTGGCTGAAGCCCGGCAGCGGCAAGGTCACCGTCAACGGGAAGGACCAGGAAGTCTATTTCGCGCGTCCGACGCTGCGCCTGATCATCGACCAGCCCTTCGCCATCACCGAGCGCCAGGGGCAGTACGACGTCGTCGCTACCGTCAAGGGCGGCGGACTTTCGGGCCAGGCCGGTGCGGTGAAGCACGGCATAAGTCAGGCACTCACGAAGTACGAGCCGGCCCTGCGCAGCACGGTCAAAGCCGCCGGCTTCCTCACCCGCGACAGCCGCGTGGTCGAGCGTAAGAAGTATGGCCGCGCCAAGGCACGCCGCAGCTTCCAGTTCTCGAAGCGCTAACCGGCTTACCGAGTTTTTCGGTCACCGAGGAAGGGCGGTCCCGCGAGGGGCCGCCCTTTTCGCATGCGGTCAGTGCACCGGCGGATCGACGCGCGGGACCTGCCTGACCGGCGCGACCGGCTCGCCGCTCCTGCGCGGTGGCATCGCATCTTCCGGCACGTCGTCGATCTGCATGTCGCGCGTTTCGACGTCTTCGAGGTTGCGAACCGTGACCTTGAGGTCCTGCCCGTCGACTTCGATCTCGTTGAAGCTGGGCGGCGTCGAGCGGGTGCGTTGCGATAGCGTACCGGCACCGATCATCCGGACCGGGCCATCGGGGGTCTGCTCCATGATGTCGAAAGCATCGTGGACATGGCCGGACAGCACGGCTCGTACGGGCCGTTTAGCTAGTTCGCGTAGAGCCTTCTCACCATGCTTGGTCAGCGCTGTACCCTCGGTCCCGACCTCGCGCAGCGGATGATGCACGGCGACCAGTGCTTCTTTCCCTTCAGGAAGCGCATCGATCGCTGCCAGGCATTTTTCGAGCGCGGCATCGGTCACCCAGCCTTTCGACCAGTTGAGACGCGGTTGCGCGCGTACGGCAGTCTTGAGCGGCACGATCGACAGGCTGCCGAGATCGAGCTCCTTCTCGACCTTTTCCTCCATGCCGCGGAAGCGCTTGTACGGCGTGAAAAAGCGCTCGATCGGATTGTAATACGGCATGTCGTGATTGCCCACTTCCACCGTCACCGGCGCATCGAGCGAATTGATCCAGTGCGTTGCCGCCGCAAATTCGCGGCGCCGTGCGCGCATGGTGAGATCGCCCGTGATCGCCACGGCATCGGGCCGCCGTTCGGCAATTTCCTGCTTCACCCAATCGAGCGCGCGATTGTCTTCCAGTCCGAAGTGGATGTCGCTGAGGTGGAAAATGCGCCGAAGATCAGTAGCCATGGTCGGTCGCTAGCAGATCGACTTCGGTTTCGGCCAGTTGCAATACCGCTTCGGGGCCGAGCGTCTCGGGCTCGCCATCCAGCAGGACATTCAGCGGTTCGCCTTCGCAATTCGCAATTTCGATCCTGTCGAACAGGCCGAGACGCTCATGCGGGCCCTCGCGAAAACGCCGTCGGAGGAGCGCCCAGCCTTGCTGGAGATAGCCTGCAGCATCGTCGGCGCAGTATGCGTCGACCTGCATACCCCGAGCGCTGGGCGTAATTTCCAGAAGCGGATAACCGCCCGGACGACCTTGCGCTGGGTTGCCCATGCGGACTCGTGCACCATACGTCGTTTCGGCCACCGCCTCGCCTGTATGTTCGGCAAGCCCGGCAACATCGATATCCCGCATCGCTTCGCGCACATTGGCCCAAGCGGTGCCGGGGCCTGCAAGAAACCCCGCCAAGGCATCGCCCTTTTCGCAGCGAATGACGGGCAAGGGGATACGCCGACAGGCTCCCCGGCCAACGCGCGCAAGAATCTCCTCGGCCTCGACCTCTTCGCCATGCAGCCGTCCGCTGAGCAGGTTCATCGTGCCGCCCGGGAGGAAGAGGATTTCTCCGCCCCATCCAGCGAGCTTGGCGATCGCGGAGTTGGCGGTACCGTCGCCGGTGAAGATGATGAGGCGTTCTATGCCGCTCTCCTCGAGCACCGACTTGCTGGGCAGATCGGCATCGGGAAAGGATACGGTGAGGTCACAGTCCAGCCCCTGCTCGGCCAGGACACGTTTCAACTCGGCCTCGCGCGCGGCGCTGTGACTCCCGCTGCGGGTGTTGACGATCAACCAGCTGGGAGGACAGGCGGCCATACCGGGCAAGCGCGTGGTGCCGTCTTTTGGTTCCCCATCAAAGCCTTCCGGTCGCGACCAGCCATCCGAACGCGCCGTTGGCGATGGTGTAGCCAGCATAAAGCCAAGCCACCGAAGGCCACCCGTGGGCGGCGAGCAGCATGGCGACCAGCAGCATGGCAAACTCGAATGCCAATGACACGCGTCCGCCATTTCGGCGAAAAGCAGCCGGCAAGGTTTCGAGAATCGGATGATTGCTTTCGATCAGTGCCTTGCTGAGCGCGAAATTCGCCACGCCGCACACGAAGAGAACCGAAAGCATCATCGATTGACGGCATAGTCTCGACGCCCGCCGATTGCCAAGCGCGCTTCGTCGGCCAGTTCGCGCCTTCCGTCCAATACGCGAGACGTCCGTCGATTGCGCCGTGCGATTACAGGTGTAGCTGGGTAATACACGTCCTGCGGAGGGCCACTTAACAGTCCCCCAAAACCCTTCGGGCCCTCCGCCAGCGCAGGAGAGATTCTAATGAACAAAGCATTTGCAGCAATCGCCGCGCTTGGCCTCGTTGCCACAGCAGCACCGGCAATGGCGCAAGAAGGCGCCGACATCACCGTGACTTACGACGATCTCGATCTGAACACCGCAAAAGGCCAGAAGGAACTCGATCGGCGGATCGAAAAAGCCGCTCGCCAGGTGTGTGGGCTGGATCGCCAGCGCACTGGCACACGGATTCGGGACCATAAGGCTACCGAATGCCTCACCTACGCCCGCAAGAGCACGCGCGAGCATGTCGCAGCGGCGGTCGCCTCCGCCGGGAAGGATGGATGACATCAGGACGAAATAAGCAGTTGTAGCTGCCTCAGAGCAGCGCGAGACGGGTGGCTGAGAAACCCCCAGCGAAACCCAAACTAGGCCTCGACCGGACGCAGTCCCCCGGTCGGGGCCACCTTTATTTCGGAGCTAGCGCAAAGGTCTTTAACGAGCGAGCGGCTTGCAGTCAGCGACCCGCCATCGCCTTGACTTTCGGCAGATAGGTCCGGCCGATCCGGAGCGCCTCATCGTCTTCCAGTTCCACCGACCAGACTCCCAGGCCATCATGGCGAAGGCCCTGGATGCAATCCTTGCGCAGAATGGTGGAGCGATGGATGCGGATGAACTTCGCCGGATCGAGGCGCTTTTCCAGGCCGGCGATCGTCTGCAGCAGCAGGTAGGTGCGCGCTTCGTCGCCTTCGCCGACGTAGAGCCGCACATAGTCGCGCTCGGCATCGATACGGCCGACTTCGCTGGTGGCGATGCGGATAAGCTCGGACCGGTGCGGGATCCATAGCTCTTCGAGCCACTGGCTCTCTTCGCGCTCGCCATCTCCGCGCCGGGCCATCGCGCGCTTGATGGCGCGCTCGAGGCGATCGGGCTTCACCGGCTTAAGCACATAGTCCACCGCATCCAGATCGAAGGCTTCGACCGCGTAATTGTCATGTGCGGTGACGAAGACCACGGCGGGCCGCTGCTCTTCCTTCGCGAGCGCTTTGGCAACAGAAAGGCCGTCGACCTCCGGCATGGTCATGTCGAGCAGGACGAGATCGGGCTTCAACGCTTCGATGAGCCGCAACGCCTGCGCCCCGTCGCTTGCCGTACCGACGACGGAAAGATCTTCCATCTTGGCGCAGATGACCTGCATCCGCTCGACGGCTAATGGCTCGTCATCCACGATCAAGGTCCGCAGTTTCTCCGACGTATTTTCCGCCATGCTCATTTCACCATGGGTAGCCTGAGTTCGGTTTCATAGCCCTGCAATCCCGGGCCGGAAGTGACGGTCGCCTCTGCGCCGAACCGTGCCTCCAGCCGGTCGCGCACATTGGCAAGGCCGATGCCGAACCCGCCGCTGTGGCCAGCGGGCACGCCCGGTCCGTCGTCGGCGACGGTAATGACCAGGCGGCCATACTCCTCGCGCGCGACGATCGACACTGTAACGGGCCGCGCACTGGCAGACACACCGTATTTGACCGAATTCTCGACCAGCGGCTGCAGGATCATGCCCGGCACCCGGTAATGCTCCAGCTCGCGCGGGATGTCGACATGCACGCGCAGGCGCTCAGGGAAGCGCACCGCCTCGATTTCGAGATAGTGCTCTTGCAGGTCCACCTCGTCGGCCAATGTCACGTCGCCGGTCGATTCGTCGGCCAGGCTGTGCCGGTAGAAGCGCGAAATCGTCTGGATCATCTCCTCGGCCCGATCCGACTTACCGGTCATCACCAGCGCAGACAGCGAATTCAGCGTATTGAAGAGGAAGTGCGGATTCACCTGATAGCGCAGCGAGCGCAGCTCCGCCGCCTTCGCTGCACTACGGAACCTCTCGCCTTCGCGCTCTGCCGCCAGCGCCTGCGCGCGCGCCTGCATAGCGATGTAGAGCGCCGCCCAGGCCAGCAGCAGGAAATAGCGTCCCAGCGCGATGTCGAAGGTCATCCGCCATTTGTCCATCGCCGTCGGTGCCGGGGCGATGACGACGCTTTCTCGAGCCGCGAGATCCTCGGCAGCCTCCTCCAGATCGCCAGCGATCCGTGGTCTCGGCAGGTCCACCAGAAGATTGCCGGATTCGTCGCGTCGGATCGCTATTCCGCGCTCTTCACCGATGCGTTTCTCGATCTTTTCCTGAATGTTCGAGAAAACCCACTGGTTGGCTTGGGCAATTGCGATGGCGGCGGGAAAGGCGATGATCGCGGCTACGATCACCTTGGCTGCCAGCGCTCGCCGATCGAACAGGCGCAGGATCAGCCACATCACAGCTGTTACGGCCATGCCGATCGCGCAAACCAGGGCGCGACGCCACAGCATTTCCCATTCGAAGCCGAACCCCGAAAGCTCGCCGCGGACGGTTACGAGAAGAAAGTATATTCCCCAGACGGCCAGTATCGATCCCAGCACTGTCCGGGCCGGCAAATGCGGCGTGGTAGAATTCATCAGGCGTTCAGTATCCAAATCATGTCCCGGTGTGGCCGTTCGAGCCGCCGAAAGCCAGTCCGGCGGTCGAGAGCGTTCACACGTTGGTCGAGCGGACTGCTATTCGGCGGGCTCCAGATCACCTTCGGCGATCCGGCGACGCCATTCGGCGGGCGCAAGCGTGTGGACGTTGTTCCCTTCGGCATCCACCGCGACCGTCACCGGCATGTCCTCGACCTCGAACTCGTAGATCGCTTCCATGCCGAGATCCTCGAAGGCCACGACCTGCGCGCCCTTGATCGCGCGGCTGACGAGATAGGCGGCTCCGCCGGTCGCCATGAGGTAGGCGACCTTGAAGTTGCTGATGATCTCGACGGCATTTTGCCCGCGCTCGGCCTTGCCGATCATCGCGAGCAGGCCGAGATCGAGCATCATCTCGGTGAACCTGTCCATGCGAGTGGCTGTGGTCGGACCGGCTGGGCCGACGACTTCCCCCATCACCGGATCGACGGGGCCGACGTAATAGATCGCGCGTCCCTTGAAATCGACCGGCAGCTCTTCCCCGGCTTCCAGCATGTCGTGGATGCGCTTGTGCGCCGCGTCGCGCCCGGTCAGCATCTTGCCCGACAACAGCAGGCGGTCGCCATGCTTCCAGCTAGCGACTTCTTCAGGAGTCAGTGCATCGAGGTCGACCCGTTTGGCCGTGCTGTCCGGCTTCCAGGTGACCTGCGGATAGTCGTCCAGCCTGGGCGGTTCGAGGTAGGCCGGACCACTGCCGTCGAGCGTGAAATGCGCATGACGCGTGGCCGCGCAATTGGGAATCATGCCCACCGGCTTCCCTGCAGCGTGGCAGGGCGCATCGAGGATTTTCACATCCAGCACGGTCGACAGGCCGCCCAGCCCCTGCGCCCCGACACCCATCGCATTCACCGCATCGAAGATGTCGATCCGAAGCTGCTCGATATCGTTCTGCGCCCCGCGCTGCTTCAGCTGGCCCATGTCGATCGGGTCCATCAGGCTGAGCTTGGCAAGTTTCATGCAGTGCTCTGCCGTGCCGCCGATGCCGATGCCCAGCATACCCGGCGGGCACCAGCCGGCGCCCATCGAGGGAATCTGTTCGAGGACCCATTCCACGATATTGTCTGACGGGTTCATCATCTTGAACTTGGACTTGTTCTCGCTGCCGCCGCCCTTGGCCGCGACGTCGACGCCTACCGTGCTTCCCGGCACCATCTCCACCGATAGTACCGATGGCGTATTGTCGCGCGTGTTGCGGCGGGTAAAGGCCGGATCGGCGAGGATCGAGGCACGGAGCTTGTTGTCGGGATGGTTGTAGGCGCGGCTCACACCCTCATCGACGACCTCCTGCAGCGATCGTTCGCTGTCGAGGCGGCAGTTCATTCCCCAGCGCACGAAGACGTTGACGATGCCGGTGTCCTGGCAGATCGGCCGGTGCCCTTCGGCGCACATCCGGCTGTTCGTGAGGATTTGCGCGATCGCATCCTTGGCCGCCGGGCCTTTCTCCGCTTCGTAGGCATCGCCCAGCGCGCGGATGTAATCCATCGGGTGGTAGTATGAAATATACTGAAGCGCGTCGGCCACGCTTTCGATCAGGTCGTCTTCGCTGATGACGGTCATGTCGCTCATCGCCGGAAAATCCCATGTTGCAGAATTGCGCTCCCCGATAGGCGTGTTTGCCGCCATCGGTCAAAGCGCTTGGACACAAATGGTCTTGCGCCTAAAGCAAGCCGGCTTGACCCAGCGTGTTATTAGAGCAATACAGCGAACCGCCATGACCACCACCCTCGCCCCCAAGACCGAATTCGCCGCAGCCCGCAAGGCCATGCTCGACAGCCAGTTGCGCACCAGCGGTGTGAACGAACCTTTCGTGCTCGAACGCATGGGTACAGTCGCGCGCGAGGAATTCGTGCCCGAATCGTTGCGCGGCGTTGCGTATAGCGATCGCGCTGTGCGCCTCGGCGATGGCAAGGTTCTGCCGCAGCCGCTGTTCCACGGCATGATGCTGTCCGAAGCGCAGCCTCTCGCAAGCGACGAAGTGCTCGTGATCGACGGGGGCAGCGGATATCTGCCCGCGCTGGTCGAACCCATGGTCAAGTCCGTGCGGGTGATGACCCCGGAGGACGCTGCCGGGGGTCGCAAGAAAGGGGCCTTTTCGCTGGTCCTCGTCGACGGTGCGATCGAGCATGTCCCGGCGGCTCTCGCCAAGCTGGTCGCAGATGGCGGCCGAATCGTGACCGGTCTGGTGGAACGCAATGTCACGCGGCTTGCCACGGGCCGGAAGACCGCTGGCGCGCTGGCCTTGCTGCCGTTGGCAGAGCTTGGTGTTCCGCGGCTGGCGCAATTCGATCGGCCGACCAGCTGGAGCTTTTGATGGGCTCGCTGTTCCCTATCAAACGGCTGCTGGCCGGAAGCGCCTTGGCAAGCATCGCGGTTGCCCAGCCGGCCGCGGCCGACACGCTGCAGGAAGCGCTGACCCAGGCCTATCTGTACAATCCTGTCCTGCTCGCGGCTCAAGCCAACCAGCGCGCGACCGACGAGAATGTCCCGATCAACCGCGCACAGGGCCTGCCCAGTGCCGATGCGACCGCGACCTATACGGAGTTCGTCAAGACCTCGACCAACAGCTTCACCTCGCCCGACCGCGTGCTGCAGATCGGCCCGCAGCTCAATGTGCCGATCTATTCCGGCGGCTCGATCAAGAATTCGATTGCCGCGGCGGAACAGCGCGTCGAGGCAGGGCAGGCGGATCTGCGCGGCACCGAAAGCGCGCTCTTCAGCCAGGTCGTCGCGGCCTATATGGACGTGCTCCTCGGCCAGGCGGTAACATCGCTTCGCGCCAACCAGATCGACGTGCTGCAGGTCAACGCGCAGGCGACGAGTGATCGCTTCGAGATCGGCGATCTGACGAGAACCGATGTGGCGCAGTCGCAAGCCCGGTTGGCACTGGCTCGCGGGGATTTTCGCAATGCGCAGGCGAACCTCATTGCGGCACGCGAAACCTATATCCAGCTGGTTGGCGACACACCCGACAATCTCCAGCCACCGCCGGCCCTGCCCGGCCTGCCGGAGAATGTCGAAACCGCCGTCGCCGTTGCGCTCGAAGACAATCCGGACCTGATTGCCGCCAAGGAGCGGGCGCAGGCTGCCGGCTTCGACACCGAGGTCGCCGGATCGGGCCGCCTCCCCAATGTCGGCGTCTTCGCCAATGGCGGCTACAACGATTACTTCGGCACGCTGGCCGGTGGACAGGCAGGCATTTCGCAGGCGGAAACGACGGCCAGTGTCGGCGTGCAGATGAGACTTCCGATTTTCCAGGGCGGCCTCCCCGCCGCGCGACAGCGTCAGGCGCGGGCACGCGAAACCGCCGCGCTGGAACAGGTCATCGCTGCCGAGCGCGATGTGATCGCACAGGTTCGTGCCGCCTGGTCGAGCTGGCAAGCCTCCCTCGCCGTGATCGAAAGCAGCCAGGTCGCCGTCGATGCGGCGGCGCTGAGCCTCGAAGGCGTGCGCGCGGAAAACTCGATCGGCAATCGCACCATCCTCGACGTGCTGAACGCAGAGCAGGAACTGCTCAATTCGCGGGTCCAGCTCGTGACCGCACGCCGGAACGCCTATGTCGCAGGCTTCACCCTGCTGGCTGCCATGGGCCGGGCCGAAGCGCGGGACCTCAATCTTGCCGATGCGGGCCCGCTTTATGATCCCGAGCTCAACTACCAGCGCGTGCGCGGCAAGATCTGGGACTGGGACCGCGATCCGGAGCCCGTTAGCGAGGCGACTCGCACCGTCGATCTACCGGCGGCAAATGCCGACATCGCCGAAGAGGATGATTTTGCGGATAGAATCGATTAAGGATACCCTCAGAACGCTGCGAAAGCGTCGATTCGTGAAGCAGGGGTGCAATCGATTATGAATCAGGCTGGCGAACCTTCGGTCGAAGAGATCCTCGATTCGATCAAGAAAGTCATCGCGCGAGACAATCGCGATGCGATCATCGCGGATCGTCGCCGCAAGTCGGCGCCCGTAGCCACTCCCGAACCGGCCGATGAGGAAGAGGCCGAAGAAGTCCTCGAACTCGATGCCGATTACGCCGTTGACGACGCAGGCGACCAGCCCGACGAGGAAGAAGATGATGCGCTGACTCGCGGCGATACGCGCAAGGCGATGCAGGAAAACTTCGCCGCGCTCGCCATGTTGTCGCAACCGAGCAAACAGCCGCAGATTGTCCGCTCGGGCGAGACTTCGCTGGAGGGCCTGGTGCGCGAGATGCTCCGCCCGATGCTGCGAGAATGGCTCGATGCCAATCTGCCCGGCATGGTCGAGGATATGGTCAAGGCGGAGATCGCCCGGATCGCCGGCAAACGCTCCTGACCGCGGAACCCGATCTAAACGCTTAACTTTGGCACGCAGCGCGGATAAGCCCTGCGCCCATGACTGCACGCAACCGGGTCGCTTTCCCGCTCGCCAGCGCCATTGCGCTTCTCGCTTCGCCCCTCGCCGCGCAGGATCCCGCGCCGATGAGCGCTCAGGACCTCGTTACCATGCCGCGCCTCGGCGCGCCGAGCGTCGATCCTTCGGGCCGCATGGCGGTCTATTCGGTGACCACGACCGATCCCGAGACGTATGAGCGCAACAGCACGCTTTATTTGCGCTCGCTCGGTGACATTGACGCTGCACCGCTTGCGCTCGATTTGAAGGGCGGCGACGCGCGGTTCGGCGGAGATGGCTGGCTCTACTACCTGCGTGACGATCAGGTCTGGCGCGCCCGCATCGGTCTCGATGGCAGCGTTTCCGAAAAAGCCGGGGTCACCGACTTGCCCCGATCAGTGAACGGCTTTCAGGTGGCGCGCGACGGATCGCGGCTGGCGATCTGGGCCGATGTTCCGCGAAGCTGCTCCGCACTTTCCTGCGACGACAGCGCGAAGGCTTACGAGCCGGGCCCGGGCACCGGCCTGCTGTTCGAAGGCGACGGCGGCTTCATCCGTCACTGGGACAGCTGGGAAACGCCCGGAACCTATAGCCGCGTATTCGCGGTACCGCTCGAAGGCGGCAAGCAGGCAGGCGCGGCAATGCCGGTCGATGGTGCCATCGGTGCTGGCGGACCCAGCGGCGATACGCCGACCGCACCCTTCGGCGGAGGCGAGGATGTCGCCTTCGCACCCAATGGCCAAGGCCTCTATTTCACCGCGCGCGAGGGCGGGCAAACTGAGCCCTACTCGACCAATCTCGATATCTGGTTCTCCGATCTCTCCGGCAGCGCGCCGACCAATTTGACCCAGGCCAACGAAGCGCTCGACGCTCTGCCGACCCCCTCGCCCGACGGGCGGTATCTCGCCTATGTCGCCATGAAGCGACCGACATACGAGGCCGATCGGCAAGTCGTGATGCTGCGCGACCTGCGCACCGGTGCGGTCACACCGCTGACGGAGGGCTTCGACCGCAGCTTCGGCTCGATCGCCTGGACGCCCGATTCCCGCTGGATCGTTGCCATCGCGCAGGATGTGCTCGATACGCCGGCTTTTCGCATTGACCCGCGCACCGGAGAGATCGTCCGGCTCGACCTGATGGCGGGGAACGAGGCGCATATCGGCAATGTGGTGCCGCTTCATAGTGGCGGGCTGATCTTCACCCGCGACTCGATCGGCGCGCCTGCGGAGATGTACCTCGCTCGTGACTGGGACCAAGCCACGCCGCTGACGGATGTCGCGATGAGCCGCATGGGAAATATGACACCCGTCTCGGTCGAGCGGTTCAGCTTTGCCGGGGCCGGTGGCGACACCGTCTGGGGCCAGATCACCAAGCCGGACGGCGTTTCCGGCCAGCTTCCGGCAATTCTTTACGTCCACGGCGGCCCGCAGGGGTCGTTCAATGATGGGTGGTCCAGCCGCTGGAACCCGCGTGTTTTGGCGAGCCAGGGTTATGCGGTCATCTCGGTCGATTTCCACGGCTCCACCGGATACGGCCAGGCCTTTACCGACGCGATCAATCGCGACTGGGGCGGCAAGCCGCTGGAGGACCTGAAAAAGGGACTCGCCGCCGCGCTCGAATTCGACACCCAGATCGACGGCAGCCGCGCCTGCGCCATGGGCGCAAGCTACGGCGGCTACATGATGAACTGGATCGCCGGCCAGTGGCCCGAGCGGTTCGACTGCCTCGTCCAGCACGACGGCCTGTTCGACCTGCGCAGTTTTTATTTCACGACCGAGGAACTGTGGTTCCCGCGCTGGGATTTCGGCGGCGGCTATCTCGAAAACCTCGAAGCATACGAAAAATGGAATCCGGTCAATCACGTCGATAAATGGCAGACGCCCATGCTGGTCGTCACCGGCATGAAGGATTTCCGCGTGCCATACACCCAGGGCATCGCCAGCTTCACCGCGCTGCAGGAGAAGCAGATACCCAGCCAGCTGCTCGTCTTCCCCGATGAGAACCATTGGGTCCTGAAGCCGAAGAATTCTTTGCAGTGGCACAATACCGTGTTCGGCTGGCTCGATCGCTGGCTGAAGCCCGCAGAATGACCGCGAGCGAAAAGAAACTGCACAAGGCGCGGCGGGCGCTGACCAAGATCGGGGGCGCCTCGGCGCAACGGCAGATTTTCCTGTGCGCGGTGTCGGAGAAGCAGAAATGCTGCAAGCGCGACGAGGGCAAGGCCGCCTGGAACTACCTGAAGAAGCGGCTAAAAGAGCTCAAGCTCGTCGGTCCGGGGGCGACGGTCCAGCGGACCAAGGCCGATTGCCTGCAGGTCTGCGAGGCGGGACCCATCGCGGTCGTCTGGCCGGAGAACGTCTGGTATCATTCCTGCAACGAAGAGGTGCTGGAAGCGATCATTCAGCGCCACCTCATCGGCGGCGTGCCGGTGGAAGAATACCGGCTTTACCCGGCGGACTGATCGTCGCGGTCGTCGGCTAGCGGATCGTCGATCGATTCGTCGTGTCCGGTGCCCGATGACAGGAACACCAGCCCCATCAGCGCGCTCGCCAGCAGCATGGTGAAGCCGATCCCCAGCGCCGCGGCGATGTAATAGTGAATCGAGACGGCATCGCTGCCGAACTTCCACAGCAGGGCAAGCGAAATTGCGACCACGCCCACGGTCAGCAGGAACATGAAGCGCATGATCCGCCGGAATCGCGCCCAGGCGAAGGCGGCGTTTTGCGGATCGTCGAGGGGAGACTTCTTGACCATCGCGCCTCCTCTGGCCGCTTGCCCCGCGCCTTGCAATGACCTTGCCGGAGCGCGGCGCGTCACGGATTCGCATTTTGTGCCGTTTGATGGCATTCTCCCGAGCAAAATAGGGAGACAACAGCGCCATGGATATCGGATCGCTCATTGCAGATCGCAGAAGCTCGGACGTGATTTCCTGTTCGGTCGATGGCGAGGTCAGGGATGCGGTGCGACTGCTGGCTTCCAGGCGCATCGGTGCGCTGCCAGTGATGGAGGGCGGCAGGGTCGTCGGCATCTTCTCCGAACGCGATGTGATCTACCGCTTGGCCGAGGAGGGCGACGCCTGCCTCGTTCGCCCGGTCGGCGATGTGATGACCTCGCCGCCGATTACGGTCGATCGCGCGACCAAGATCGACCAGGCGCTCGCACTGATGACCAAGCGACGAATCCGCCACCTGCCCGTGGTCGATGGCGACACCATGTGCGGCTTCATTTCGATCGGCGATCTCGTGAAATCGCGCTTCGACAAAGTGCAGCACGAAGCCGAAGCCATGCGCGATTATATCGCCCACGCTTGAGTGCGGGCGCAGTGGTCCCTACATTCAAGCTATGACAGGCACACCCACACTGACGGAAGCAGCGGCGACGCGCGTCGCAGCAATCGCGCAAAAGCAGGCGAAGCCCGCGATATTGCGCTTGTCTGTCGAGGGGGGCGGTTGTTCTGGCTTCCAGTACAAGTTCGATCTCGCCCAAGCACCGGACAGCGATGATGCCGTCAGCGAGACCGATGGTGTGAAACTTGTCGTCGATCCTGTCAGCCTGGATCTGCTGGCCGGCAGCAAGGTCGATTTCGTGGAGGATCTCGGCGGTGCGGCCTTCAAGGTCGAGAACCCCCAGGCGGCGGCTGGCTGCGGCTGCGGATCGAGCTTCGGGATTTGAGTTAGACCCGCGCGCGCCTTTCGGGCATCACGCCTGAATGCGTATCGCCAGCTACAATATCAACGGCATCAAGGCGCGCCTGCCGCGCCTGAAGGAATGGCTCGAGGAAACCCGCCCTACCGTCGCCTGCCTGCAGGAAATCAAGACGATGGACGACGGCTTCCCCGCCGACGAGTTCGAGGCGATCGGATACAAAGCAATCTGGCATGGCCAGAAGAGTTTCAACGGCGTCGCCATCCTGGCCGACGGTGTCGAACCGGTGGAAGTGCAGCGCGGCCTCGGCATCGATGGCCCGAAAGACGGCGAAGGCGAACAGGCCCGCTATCTCGAAGCCGAGGTGAACGGGGTGCGCATCTGCAACCTCTACCTGCCCAACGGCAATCCGCATCCGGGGCCCAAGTTCGACTACAAGCTCGCCTGGATGGAAAAGCTGCGTGCCCGCATGCGCGAAATCTGGCTCGAGGAAGTTCCGGCGGTAGTTCTGGGCGATTTCAACGTCATCCCCGAGGACAAGGATGTCTGGTCCGTCCGCGCAATGGCGAGCGATGCGCTGATGCAACCCGAATCGCGCGATGCCTATCGCCGCTTCCTCGACGATGGCTGGACCGATGCGATCGACACGCTCAACCGGCGCGGCGGGGTGTGGACCTATTGGGATTACCAGGCCGGTGCATGGCAGCGCGACCACGGATTCCGGATCGATCACCTGCTGCTGTCGCCTGAGACCGCGGACAGGATGACGACTGCCGGCGTCGACAAGGAATATCGCGGGCGCGAGAAGGCCAGCGATCACACGCCCGTCTGGGTGGAACTGCGCGACTGAGAGTCGAGCAAAAGGGGCCGCCGCTCGTGCGGCGAGACCCTCCTGTTTTCGATCCGCCGATCAGCGGTAGAAGATATGCGTATCGATAGTTGCGGTAGCGATCTTCTTGCGGCTCCAGCTCGGCCGCACGTATTTCGCGTGGAAGAACAGGGCGTCGTCGGCTTCGCTCTCCCACAAGCCGCGGTGGGCAATGCGGGCAAGGGCCTTGGCCTTGGTCCAAGCCGCCGTGCCGGTGCGAATACGCGGCATGCGGCCGCCCTTCACGAATGAGAACTGCGCGCGCTGGTAGACGACGCCGCAATAGCTCGACGGGAAGCGGCGGTCTTCCGCCCGGTTGATGATGACTTGCGCGACGGCCAGCTGGCCGACCAGCGGTTCGCCGCGCGATTCGAAATAGATCGCACCGGCAAGGCACTGGAGTTCGGGCGAGAGCTTGCCTGTGGCGGGCATCGTATCGACCAGCTCGCGCAGGCTCTGGGCGCGCGGGACTTCTTCGACGACGGGAATTTCGGGTTCGGCTTCCTCGGGAAGCTCCTGCACCACCTCGTTCTGCACGAAGACCGGAACGACCTCTTCGGTCACTTCGGGTTCGGCGGTGGCGATTTCGGTTGCTTGCGCCGCAACCTGGGCGTTGGCGCCGGAACTTTCCGCTCCGGCAAGCGTGGTAAGGGCGATCGCCGCGACAGCCGCGGTGAAACCGGTAAATTTACTGACCATTTTTTCTGCTAAACTAAGCGGTTGATGGCCTGACGCAGACTGGGATCCGTGCGCGTTGTTCGCGTCGTTGGACTGGATCCGTTACGGGCCTGCCGCCCATCCCCCGTCTGCGTGCTAGCCTACCGACCCCATTGCCGAAGCAGGCCGCCTACGCATCGAAGTTGGGCGGCCAAATAGTCACATCCGAAACCAAGTCAAGTTATTGCACTGCGGAATCGATGAACCGTTCCGCATCGGCGATATCCAGCTCGACCACCCAGCAATCAGGGTCCGACTGTTTTCTGCGCACGATATACTCGTTGAATTCCTGCGGTTTCTCAGGGTCTTGCTGTCGAGAGCGGGTGAAGCTGCGCGATCCGTCTAGCTGGGGCATACGCTCCCATAGAACCGCGTTTTCGCCGCGGTCAAGGGTGATCACAAGGACTGTGCCCGCATCCTTCTCCCCGCGCTGCAAAACGGTCGCGAAGCCGCCTGCGGCCGATACCGAGCGCACCAGACCCGACACCTCGACATAAGCAGGGAGCCGCGCATCCACTTCGTTCAGCCCTTGCTGATGTAGCCGGGCAGGCTCGACAGGGCGATCCGCGAGCGCATGAAGGTTCCGGTCCCACGACCGATTTCGTCACCTTCCTCATCTACCAGGCGCGACTCGGCGACGAATACCCGCTTGCGTCCGCTGATCCATTTGCCCTCGGCTATCACCCTGCCGGTCCGGACCGGCTTGGTGAAATGAAGGTTGAAGGATGTGGTCAGGAGGAAGCGATCGGTCGCCAGCGTGTTCGCGGCGTAGAAAGCGGCATCGTCGAGCATCTTGAAGTAGATCGTGCCATGCGCGGCGCCGGCTGCGTGATAGACCTCCTCGGTCACATCGAAAGCGATCCGGGCATGGCCCTCGTCCGGGATCGAAAGGCGTGAGGCGAACAGCGCGTTGACCGGTGCCGACGTATAGAGCGCCTCCAGCGCGCGATAATGCCGCTCGGCCCCGGTATTTGCCGCCCCGTCCGCCATGAATTCGCTCCGCCTAGCGCGGCTCGACCCAGCCGATCGAACCGTCGTGGCGGCGATAGACCATGTTGTGCTGCTCGCTCCCGGCGTTCTTGAACAGAAGCGCATTGGCATTCTGCAGATCGAGCATCATGACCGCGTCGGCGACACTGCATTCGGGGATCATGGCGCGCGTTTCAGCGATTACCGGCGGGCTGTCGACGGTCACTTCCTCGTCATCGTCGGCATCGGGTGCGGCGAGTATAGTGTAAGCCGCCTCCTCCTCGCGCAGCGCATGGGCGGCCTGTTCGTGGCGGTTCTGGATCCGGCGCTTATAGCGGCGCAACTGCTTTTCGATCTTGGCTGCGGCCTGATCGAAGGATTGGTGCACGTCATGTGCTTCGGCATGGCCTTTCAGGATCAGGCCCTGCATCACATGGGTGACGATATCCGCGGTGAACGAGCCGCCCGGCCCTTTGCCGAAAGTGACGTGGGAGGAGATTGCCCGGTTGAAATGCTTGTCGACGATGGCGTTCATGCGCTCGTCGACATGCTCCTGTAGAGCAGCGCCAGTATCGATCTGGTGGCCGGAAACACGGATATCCATTGGTTTCGTTCTCCTTGTTCGTCCCCGCTACGATCCCGCCAGCCCCGTCCGCCAGCGATGGTCGGCAATCTATCCCCAGAGCGGTTTTTCGATCCCGGCCATGAAGTCCCTGTGGCGCGTAAGCTCTGCGGCAGATGCCGCGTGCGGTCGCGGCTCACGGCGTGGCCGGTCCGGCGCGCGCCGAACGGCGACGGGTTCTTTGACCCTTGAGCCCTGCTGCGCTTCGATTTCGGCGGCCAGTTCCAGCCCGATCTGTCGGCCGCCCTTCAGCTCGACATAGACCTGAGCGAGCAATTCGGCATCGAGCAGCGCGCCATGCTTCACGCGGTGGCTGCGGTCGATCCCGTAGCGCGAGCACAGCGCATCGAGCGAGAGCTTGGCGCCCGGATGCCGCTTGCGGGCAAGCGCGACCGTGTCGACCATGCGGCTCGTGCAGACTGCATCGCGCCCGCAGATCCCCAATTCGGCGTTGAGAAAGCCGAAATCGAAGCCGGCATTGTGTGCGACCAGCGGGGACTCGCCGATGAAAGCGAGGAGTTCCTCTGCCGTATCCGAGAACAGGGGCTTGTCAGACAGGAAAGCCGCCGAAAGCCCATGCACCGCTTCCGCTCCGGCAGGCATGTCGCGTTCGGGATTGAAATAGGCGTGGTAGGTTTTGCCCGTGGGCACGAGATTGACCATCTCGACACATCCGATCTCGACCATCCGGTCCCCCGTCTTGGGGTCTAGGCCAGTGGTTTCGGTATCGAACACGATCTCACGCATTGCCCATCCTATCGGCCCCAATTGCGGCGATTTCAAGGGCCGATCGGTCGGCGAGCAGCGGCTGCCTCGCGCAATTGCCCGGCAAGCGCGACAACCGCTTTTTCGGTTCGTTCGAGCGAGGTGCCCGTGTCGATCACATGATCCGCCCGCTCGCGCTTCTCGGCGTCCGGCACCTGGAGGGAAAGGATGTGGGCGAACTTTTCCTCGGTCATGCCGGGCCGTGCAAGCACACGCTTGCGCTGGGCTTCGGCAGGAGCGGACACGACGACCACGCGGTCGACCACCTCGGCGCCGCCTTTCTCGAAAAGAAGCGGAATATCGAACACCACAACCGGCGCGCCCGAATGTTCGATCAGAAATGCCTCGCGTTTGCCGGCGACGGCGGGATGCACAATGCTTTCGAGCCGGGCGAGCGCTTCCTTGTCGCCGAACACTTTCGCCCCGAGCGCCTCGCGCAGCACACCGTCCGGCCCGGTGCTGCCGGGAAATGCCGCCTCGATAGCCGGGAGCAGCTCGCCGCCCGGTCCCTGCATGGCGCGCACTTCGGCGTCGGCATCGAACACGGGGACGCCAGCCGCCTCGAACATCGCGGCCACGGTCGATTTGCCCATGCCGATGGAGCCGGTTAGGCCGACGATCAACGGCCGCGTCATGTGAGCAGCCCTTCGCGCAACTCCGCATCGTACTGGCGCGGCGGCTCGACGCCAAAAAAGTGGGTGAAGGCGTCGGCGGCTTGCCCGATCAGCATGACGAGACCGTCGATCGTCGCAAATCCCGCGGCGCGCGCATTGGTAAGGAATTCGGTCTCCACCGGATCGGTGACGATATCGTAGGCGATCGAGCCGGGCGGCGCGTGGCTCCAGTCGAAGGCGAGCGGCGGCTGGCCGCGCATGCCGAGGGGGGAGGCATTGATCACGAGATCGCAGCAGCCCTCGCGGTCGTCGAAGGCGAAATCGGTCGGCGTGGCGAAATGATCGAGCGGGGCGACATGATGCTCGCCGCCGGGATCGAGTTCGTCCAGCAGGGCGCGAGCCTTGTCGGGATTCCGCCCGGCAAGCACAAGGGTGAAGCCCTCCTGCGCCAGGCCGGAGACTATGGCGCGCGCCGCACCCCCGGTTCCGAGAATGCGCGCCATGCGAAAATAATGTGTTTCGCCCAGGCGCGCGCGTAGGGGTTCGAGAAATCCCGCCAGATCGGTATTTCGCCCGACGAGGGCTCCATCGCCAGCCTTCACGACCGTGTTCACTGCGCCCACGCGCTTGGCGAGCGGCTCGATCCGGTCGAGCAACGGCATGATCGTCTGCTTGTGCGGCATGGTGACATTACAGCCACGCCAAGCCGCATCGTCGCGACGCTCTTCAAGATAGCTCTTCAGACCGTCTGTGGTCACTTGATGCGCATGATACTCCGCATCGAGCCCGAGCTTTTCGATCCAGAATTCTTGGATCGCAGGCGACTTCGACTGGGCGATGGGATCGCCGACCACTTCGGCATAAGCCTGCCCCGGACGACGATCCGGGGTCACGCGGGCAGCACGCCTTCTTCGCGCAGCGCGTCCAGCACCTGCAGTAACGGCATGCCGAGCACGGTGAACTGGTCGCCCATGATGCTCTCGAACAGTTGCACGCCCGGCCCCTCGATGCGGAACACGCCGACGCAATAGGACACCTCGGGCCATTCAGCCTCGAGATACGACTCGATGAAATCCTCGCTCAGTTCCCGCACGCGCAGCCGCGCGAAATCGGAGCCGACCCAGACGATCTGCCCCTGCCGCGCCAAAGCTGCCGCACTGTGCAGTGTCATAACCTTGCCGGAAAAAAAGCGCAGATGGTCCGCTGCCTGTTCGCGCGATTGCGGCTTGTCGAAACGTCGGCCATCGACCTCGACCAGCGAATCCGACCCCAGCACCAGGCCATCCGCGGTAACCGCCGCAGCCTTGGCTGCAGCCAGCGCCTGGGCGATTTCGGCGGGCTCCGCGCCCTCCATCTCGGCTTCGAGCGCGCGCTCGTCGATATTAGCCGCCTGCGCCGTAAACACCACGCCAGCCGCCTTCAGCATCGCCTTGCGCGAGGCGCTGTTCGAGGCAAGCACGATCCCGTCCCCGGCAATGCCCGTCATATCGGTTTCGCCCCTTGCGATGTGCCGCGCATCTCGCGCTCGTTATAAAGGCGGATAACCGCTGCAGCTGTTTCCTCGATTGATCGGCGGGTCACATCGATCACCGCCCAACCATTGTCAGCAAACATCCGCCGCGCGAAAGCCACTTCGCTCTTCACCTTCTCCTGGTCGGCATAATCGGTCTGCGCCTGCTCGTTAAGGCTGAGCAGCCGATTGCGACGGATCTGCACGAGCCGTTCCGGGGCCGTTGTGAGACCGATGACCATCGGATTCTTGAGCGAGTAGAGCGCGGGCGGCGGCGGGCTTTCCACGACCAGCGGAATATTGGCCACTTTGTAGCCGCGATTGGCGAGGTAAATGCTGGTCGGTGTCTTCGAACTGCGCGAGACGCCGGCCAAGACGATGTCGGCTTCTTCCCAATTCTCCCAGCCCACCCCGTCGTCATGCGCGATGGTGAACTGGATTGCCTCGACCCGCTCGAAATAGGCCTTGTCCATGGTGTGCTGGCGACCGGGGCGGCCATGCGCCTCCTGGCCGAGCGCCTTTTCCAGCGCTGCCGTCACATGGTCGAGGATCGGCAAGGCGGGCAGGCCCTGCTGCGCGCACACCTCTTCCAGCCGGGCGCGCGTGTCCGGATTGACGAGTGTAAACAGGACAAGTCCGGGATTGGCCTTGAGTTCGGGCACGATCCGCTCGAGATGCTGCCTGCTCCTGACCATCGGCCAGAAGTGACGCATGACATCGGCATCCTCGAATTGCGCGAGCGCGGCCTTGGCCAGCATTTCGAGCGTTTCGCCGGTGGAATCGGACAGAAGGTGGAGATGGATGCGGTCGGGAATTGCGGGCCTGCCTGCCTGTGGAGAAGCACCGGCATAAACCACGGGAGAAAGCTGCCGACAAGTTCGGGAGCAGATTGTGTGCCCGATCCGAGTCCTCCGCGGGCCGATTCCCGCACACCAAACGCAAGTTTTGCGCAAGGGGTGGAACAGCGAGGATAAGTTTGACTCGACTCAACCCTGCAGCCGAGTCGCGATCCGGGACACACCCTTTGCATGGCGGGAGAAATCGGGCAGGGGCGGCTTATCCCTGAAATCCACAGGGCCAACAGACTCCATCAACTCTTATAAATAATACTATTATTATTGGATTGGACTCTCCGATGCCCGGTCTCCTCCTCGATACGCTGAACGGACAGCGCGGGAACCGCGTGCCGCTCTGGCTCATGCGCCAGGCCGGTCGCTATCTGCCCGAATACCGCGCATTGCGGGCGGAGAAGGGCGGCTTCCTCGCGATGGCCTACGATAGCGAGGCAGCGTGCGAGATCACCCTCCAGCCGATCAGGCGCTTCGGCTTCGATGGCGCGATCCTGTTTTCGGACATCCTTATCGTGCCGCATGCGCTGGGGCAGCATCTCGAATTTCTGGCGGGCGAGGGACCGAATCTCTCGCCGCCACTCGTCGATGCAGCACTCGAAAGCCTCGAACCCGATCCTTCGCGCTACGAACCGATCTACCAGACGGTTCGCCTGTGCCGCCAGCGGCTCGGCCCGGAAACAACGATGCTGGGCTTTGCCGGCAGTCCATGGACCGTCGCGACCTATATGGTCGCTGGCGAAGGGAGCCGCGACCAGCACGAGGCGCGTGCCATGGCCTATCGCGATCCGCAGGCGCTCCAGACGATCGTGGATGCAATTTCCGGACAGACGATCGAGTACCTGCGCGGGCAAATCGACGCGGGCGCGGAAGCGGTGCAATTGTTCGACAGCTGGTCGGGCAGCCTCGCTCCGGACGAATTCGAGCGCTGGGTCATCGCGCCCAATGCGGCCATCGTGGCGGCGCTGGGCGAAAGCCATCCGGAAACGCCGGTCATCGGCTTTCCGAAGGGCGCTGGCGAGAAGCTCCCGGCCTATGCGCGCGAAACCGGCGTGAAGGCCGTCGGTGTGGACGAGACGCTCGATCCCGCATGGGTCGCGCGCGAATTGCCCGCAGGCATACCGGTTCAGGGCAATCTCGATCCGCTGCTGCTGCTGTCCGGGTCCGATGCACTCGAAGGGCGTATTCGCACGATCCTCGGTGCCTTTGCCGACCGGCCGCATGTGTTCAACCTCGGGCATGGGATCGACCGGCGCACGCCGATCGGACATGTCGAGCGGCTGATTGAAACGGTCCGCGGTTTCGAGGGGTGACGCGCGCGTGAGCAGCGCTTACATGCACCGGCGATGCAGGACGTTCTCGCGATGACCTATCTTTGGCTCAAGGCCGGCCATGTCATCTTCATGGTCTTCTGGATGGCCGGTCTGTTCATGCTGCCGCGCCAGATGATCTATCTGCACCCGGCCGCTGCCAATTCGGACGAGACCGCGACCTGGACGAAGCGGATGGGGCTGCTGCGCAAGGTCATCCTGACGCCCAGCCTGCTCGTCGTGTGGGTGCTCGGCCTGCTGCTGGCGATGACCATCGGTGCCTGGGACCAGGGCTGGTTCCATGCGAAGTTGCTGATCGTGATCGCACTCACCGGCTTCCATGGCTACATGGTCGCGCAGGCGAAGAAGATGACTGCAGGCGAGCGCCCCCTGACCGAAAAGCAGCTGCGCCTTTGGGGTGAATTCCCCGGCATCGCGCTGGCGCTGATCGTCGTGCTGGTGGTCGTCAAACCGTTCTGAGGACCGCTCGGCCCGTTCCTGACGAAGGCTGATTCCGAATTGACGGCTCCGCGTCGCTTCCGTAGTTGAAAGCCCATCAACCCGGCTGAAGGCCCTGCGTCAGACAGGGCCGGGTCCGCTTTCTCCAAGCCCAGTCCCATGCCAACCGCACGGACATACCGACCTGCCGGCCATCCCTAGCTACAATACCGAGTAAACATCATGCATCTCAAGGATTTGAAAGCAAAAGCCCCGGCGGACCTGGTCGCGATGGCCGAGGAACTTGGCGTCGAGGCGGCCGGCACCATGCGCCGCCAGGACCTGATGTTCTGCATCCTGCGCGAACTCGCCGACGACGAGGAATACGACGAGGAGATCATGGGCATCGGCACCATCGAGGTGCTGCAGGACGGTTTCGGCTTCCTGCGTAGCCCTGAGGCCAATTACCTTGCCGGTCCCGACGACATTTACGTCTCGCCCAACCAGATCCGCAAATGGGGCCTGCGCACGGGCGATACGGTCGAGGGCCAGATCCGCGCGCCGCAGGAAGGCGAGCGCTATTTCGCCCTGACCGGGCTGACGACCGTAAATTACGAAGATCCGGACCAGGTCCGCACGCGCACCAATTTCGACAATCTCACGCCGCTTTATCCCGAAGAGAAGCTGACGCTCGATACGCTGGATCCGACGGTCAAGGACAAGTCCGCGCGGGTGATCGACATCATCTCGCCGCAGGGCAAGGGCCAGCGCGCGCTGATCGTCGCCCCGCCGCGCACGGGTAAGACGGTGCTGCTGCAGAACATCGCCAAGGCGATCACCGACAACCATCCGGAAGTTTTCCTGCTGGTCCTGCTCGTCGACGAGCGACCGGAGGAAGTCACCGACATGCAGCGTTCGGTCAATGGCGAGGTCATCTCCTCGACCTTCGACGAGCCTGCCAATCGGCACGTCCAGGTCGCCGAAATGGTGATCGAGAAGGCCAAGCGCCTGGTAGAGCACAAGAAGGATGTCGTGATCCTGCTCGATTCGATCACTCGTCTAGGCCGCGCCTACAACACCGTCGTGCCCAGCTCGGGCAAGGTGCTGACCGGCGGCGTCGACGCGAACGCCCTCCAGCGCCCGAAGCGCTTCTTCGGGGCGGCACGCAACATCGAGGAGGGCGGTTCGCTATCGATCATCGCGACCGCGCTGATCGATACGGGCAGCCGCATGGACGAGGTCATCTTCGAAGAATTCAAGGGCACGGGTAACAGCGAAATCGTGCTCGATCGCAAGGTCGCAGACAAGCGTATTTTCCCGGCGCTCGACGTCGGCAAGTCCGGCACCCGCAAGGAAGAACTGCTGGTCGACCAGGGCCAGCTGTCGAAAATGTGGGTCCTGCGCCGGATCCTCATGCAAATGGGTACCGTCGATGCGATGGAATTCCTGCTCGACAAGATGAAGGATTCCAAGACCAACGAAGACTTCTTCGCGAACATGAATCAGTAGGTTTGCGCCAAGGAGGGCGTGCATCAGGCAAGCCCTCCCGAATGGTGGATCCGCTGCCAGCTTCGCGATAGCGGCAGGCGAACCGCTCTAACGCAAAATTAACCCTGTTTCCCCTAGGAAAGCCTCGTGGCGGGTGACGACCCGGCATCGCCGGGCAGGCGGTTTGCCCAGAAGGCTTTTCACGGGGGACAGCATGATCGATTTTCGCGCCAGCTTGCGCGTGCTCCGGAAAGCTGCCGACTGCACTGCATATCGCATCTGACGTGGCGTCGCTCGGCTCTCTTGCGCTCCCCAAAAAGGTGACGGCCTCGCGCGGGGCGCGCGTGCTCACGCGCGAGCGCTTTGCTAGCGTCCTTATGCCGATGATTACCGTGGTTCTGCTCGGCATCCTCCACCAAGCGCAGGTCTTTCGCGATATCGACGGGCGGATTTTCGATCGGTTCGCCGTCGTCGGGAGTGCCACGGCCCCGACGGTGGTCGTGGTGGAACGCGATCCGGACTTCGCTGCAATGGGAGCCGAACGCTTTGCCACTCTCGACCGGGTCCTGGCCGGTTCGGGTATCGAGCGGATCGGCTATCTCGGCTCTCGCGACGCGCCGCGGCTGGGAACGGGCGTTCCCGTGATAGTCGGCCGAAACGCCGACAGAGTTCCCCTCAGCGGACGCTGGCGTTTCGATTCCGCGGCCGAACCGGGCGCTTTGAAAGCGGCTTCCAACCTCGCGCCGTCCGAATACGGAATCCAGCGCAGCCAGTATCGCGGGCTGTCCGGTGGCGAAATTATCATGCCATCGTTCGAAGCCGCTCTGGCCGGTGTCGAATCAAGCGAGGGTGAATTCCTCGTCCGCATGCCGCGCGCGCAGTCGATCCCCGTCATTCCTGCGAGCCAGTTGGTCGCAGGGGATCTGTCGGGCGCCGATCTTGCCGGAACCGTAGCCCTGATCGCAAGGCCTGCCGCGCTTGAGCCTACGCTCGCCACACCGCGCGATCCCGACATGCGAACCATGTCCGAAGCGATCTTTCGCGCTCATGCAGTCCATGATCTGCGGACCGGTCGGCAGGTCGTCCGCGCGGCCGCGTGGAACAGCTGGATTTTGCTGCTCGCCGTCGGGTTGGCGCTGGCGATCGCATATCGG
Organism: Erythrobacter sp.; assembly: GCA_029937545.1. Taxonomy (GTDB): domain Bacteria; phylum Pseudomonadota; class Alphaproteobacteria; order Sphingomonadales; family Sphingomonadaceae; genus Qipengyuania. The sequence continues at coordinate 248,314 of JAPYPR010000001.1, forward strand.
CGGAGCGACCCGAAACAGCTCATTCTGCGCGTTTCGATCATCGCCAGCGTACTGATCGCCGCGGGCGGGTGGCTCGCGCTCGAATTCGCCGGGCGCCTGCTGCCCTTGACTTCTTTGCTTCTCGCACCCTGGATCATTGCCATTCAGCGCATCCTCATCCGCGAGCGCCGCCAGGACAACCGCTTGGAGCAGGTCGCTGCGCGGGCAGTCCAGAATTCGGTGCATCGCTCGGCCCTGCGCGAAGGGGCAAGGCTGCCGCAATTCGTCGATCCGACGGCGCGTATAGCCGGGGTCGAGAAAAGCCTGCTGATAGAACTGACCCGCACCGGCGAATTGCAGCTCGTGAGCGCTATCGACGCCAAGCTCGACGATATCGCGATGGATTTCGCCGAGTTGGCGAAGGAATTGGCGAAGATGCGCGGGCGGCAGGTCGGCTTCGATGCCGCCGCACTAGTGCCTGGCTGGGGTTGCGAGGCGCGGCTGACCTGGATCGGCGGGGCCGAGCGTATCCTCTTCTGGCTTTACGCCGTTCCGCCCGGCGGGCGCAGCGGCAAGCGCGGACAACTGGTGCGCGCGGCCGCCGCTTCCTTCCGCGAGCTGTTTCGCTGGCGCGGAGATCTCAATGCCCGCGAGCGGCAGGAGGAACGCTACCTCCCGATCGACGAGAAGGTCGCCAGCGCGGTCTCGCTTGTGTCTCGCGAATCCGATCAGGTCCGCCGCGGTTTCGACACGATCGATACCGCGGTGATGATTTTCCACCTCATCGGATCGCCGCTTCATGCCAACCGCGCGATGGAAGAACTCTATCGCGAAGCGGAGATCGCCGTGAACGAGACTCCGCTGGTCGACGCGATCGTCGCTTTGACCCGGCTCGATGTCGTCCGGGTAGAGGCCCTGCTGCAGGAGCTGGTGTTCCGCGGCGGAGAGATGCGCCTGCCGATGCGGCAGTTCGGCCCGGTCGAGCGCATCCTTCGGGTAGCAGCTCCCGACAGTATGGCCCGGGGCATGGACCGGGTGATTGTGATCGAAGCAGTCGATATCACGGAATTGCACGCCGCTGCGGACCTGCGCCAGTCGGTCGGTCTGTTCATCGACCTTCAGCTTCGCAACGATCTCGAGGCAATTCTGCTCGCCGCCGACCTTGCGAGGGATCCGCGAGTCGGTGCGGAGAAGATTGGTCCAATTGTGGGGCGGATCGGTGAAGCCGCACGCCGCGCGACCGGACGTCTGGATGAGGTCGCCGAGCTCGTGCGCGGCGAGAACGAGGAACTGGTCGAGGCTTGCTACCCCGTCGATGCCCGTGCGCTGGTGCTTCAGACGCTCGAGAAAACCGCCGAGATGGCCGAGGAGCTGGAGGTCGCAATAGATGTGCAGATGCCGGCGATGAGCGGCTTTACGATCGCCGAGCCGCGCGCCCTGGGCGATATGCTGGAAGCCATGCTTCGCGTGGTGGTCGCGGACACGCCGCAAGGGGAAACGGTCACGGTCCGGCTCGAGGAGAAGAACAGCGAGACGCAGGTCCATATCGCCGGCGGTTTCGGGATCGGCTTCGGTCGGCTCGTCTATCTGCTCACGAAGGGCGAGGACCAGTCGGTCGGCGAGTACCGGCAGATAAATCGCGGCATCGTCCGCACGGCCAAATGGGGCGGCAGCGTCTCCTACTGGGGCCGCGAGGCCAAGGGATTCGGATTTAACGTGAAACTGAGGCGCATCGGATGACTATGCCGCATATCCTGATCGTGGATGATGACGAGATTCTCGCCAGTCTCTTGCAGATTACGCTGGAGGTGGAAGGCTACGAGGTGTCGACTGCACCCGATGGCGAAGCTGCGCTCGCGCGCCTGGCCGAGGGTGGGATCGATCTGGTGGTACTCGACCTCGTGATGCCGAAAATGGACGGAGTGCGTTTCCTGCGCGTCCTGAACGAACAGGGCAAGGCTCGCCCTCCGGTCATCGTCATCTCGTCGACTGCGGGCAATACCGTCTCCGACGAATTCCGTGCGCTTGGCGTCGTCGCCATCGCGCGCAAGCCGGTCGAGCCGAGCTGGCTCGTGGAGAATGTCGCGGGCGCGCTCGGACAAGGAGCCGCGAACGCCGGATGAGCCTCTTCCCGCTCGCCATATTCCCAGAGGGCGGCCTCGTCAGCTCGATCATCACGACTGTGTGGGTCGGGGTGTTCGTGCTGTGCTTTTTCAACCTGCGTTATGGCTGGGTCCTCTCCGGCCTGGTTGTGCCGGGCTATATCGTGCCGCTGCTGATCGTGAAGCCGGTGGCCGGATTCGTCATCATTTTGGAGGCAGTCCTAGCCTACGCGCTCGTGTGGCTGTTCTCCGAGAAACTGAGCCGCGGTCGTTATCCCAGCCTGTTCGGGCGCGACCGGTTCATGGGACTCATCCTTACCAGCATCGCCGTGCGCCTGGTGATGGACGGTTATATCCTGCCCGAATTCGCCGGGTGGCTGGAAACCAATTTCGACCGCCGTTTCGACTGGCGCGACAATCTCCAGAGCTTCGGCCTCGTCATCATCTCGCTGCTGGCGAACCAGTTCTGGAAGCCCGGACTTGTGCGCGGGCTGGGCGCTGCCGTTGTGACGATGGGGATCACTTATCTAGTGGTTCGCTACGGTCTGATGGAGTTCACCAATTTCCGCATGAGTGCGGTGACGTATATGTACGAGGGTCTCGCGAGCTCGATCCTGGCCAGCCCGAAGGCCTATATCATCCTGACGCTGACGGCGCTGATCGCCAGCCATATGAACGTGCGCTATGGCTGGGATTTCTCGGGCATCCTGATCCCGGCGCTTATCGCGTTGCAATGGTATCAGCCGACCAAGATCGTCACCTCCTTCGTCGAGGCGATCGTGATCTACGTGATTGCGCGGCTGGTCCTGAAATTGCCGAGCATGGCCAATGCGACGATCGAGGGCGGGCGCAAACTGCTGCTGTTCTTCAACATCAGCTTCGCCTGGAAGATGGCGCTAGGCTGGTTCGTCGTCTGGCAGGGCTACGATGTGAAGACGACCGACTTTTACGGCTTCGGCTATCTCCTTTCCACGCTCATCGCGATCAAGGCACACGACAAGAACATCTTCCCGCGTCTCGCCCGCTCGACCTTGCAAGTAAGTTTCATGGGCGCGGTCTTCGGCAACATCGTCGGCTTCGCGCTGTCGGCGGCGGTTTCGCGAACTCCCGGCATCTCGGTCACGGCGGAGGCGGACGGGTCTTCTCGAAGCGAAGAACGCATCGAATTGCTTGCGGTAGAGGCGATCGGCGATGCGTATATTCGCAGGGTCTCGGGCAATGCGGCGCCATTGTCCGATACTGCCCGCGAGGACCTGGCGGAGCTTGTTCATGCCTTGCAGCAAGGGGTGCCCACGTCCTCTCCCGCTTTCGATATGCAGGCAGCTGGCTGGCGGTTGATGTCGGTCCGCGATGGTCGGCTGGCGGTTGTCCGGGCCGACGGCGCTGGCCACGAAATGCTGCTGTTCGACCCGTCGGCGACGCGCTATGCAGCCATCGTTCTCCGCGATCCGGCGAGCAGGCCCGGTCTCGGAGTGGCCGCCTTGGCACTAAGGCAACAGCTCGATGCACGGTGGCTCGTCATTTCGGCGCCTGGAGGCACCGGGACAATCGCGGGGCCCAGTGTGGCCGATGTATTCGCCGATGCCAGCGACACCGTCCTGCTCGAATTGCAGGCCGGTGCGGGCGAAACGTCCGAGATCGCCTATGCCAATGCATCGGCTGCTGTCCTCGATCTCCCAAGCCTGGAGGCCGCGGTGCCGGATATTCGTGCCGGCATCGATATCGGTGCGCGCAACGGAGGTGGGGATCGTGCAGTCCTTTCGCTGAGCGACGCGGCGCTCGAAGGGCTCGCCGCCTTGCGTGTTCAGCGCTTGCGCGACGGTGCCGCCTGTCGCCTCGTGGCCAATCACAATGCGGGGCCGAAATGGCGAGAAGTCGAACGCCTCGCCTTCATTCGCTATGAAGTTGCCGAGCCTTTTGTCGCCTCCGTCCGCGAAGGAAAAGCTGCAACGCACGCACGCGCCTCTGCCATGATCGCGGGCTTCGCAGTTGTGCGATGCATGCTGGGAGGCCGGACCCACTGGACGCTCTTTTCGGGCCAGCGGGATGAGGGCCAGATCTTCCTCGCCGAAAGTACACCTCTAGCCAAAAGTGTGCTTACCTGGCGCGAAGAAGGGTATGGCAAGGCCGCCCGGCTCGGTGTCGCTGTGCATCGCAACTGGGCAAGCGATGTTTTGCTCGTCGCAGAGCAACCCGATGGCTTTTCGCGCTCGCCACGCTCGGCCATGAGGGTGATCTGGCAGGAAATCGTTCGACAGCAGGACGGGCAAGAGGAGGCCTTCTCCTTCCACCTGCGCGAACGACCGAAAGGGGCTGCCTTTCCCGAAGGACGTCCCGAAGTCCTGCTGGTACAGGACGTGTTGGGACCGGAGTATTCCGAACTCGGGGATCTCGCATCGGCATTGCGCGGGGCTGGTATCCGCACCGAGCTTTCGGACGGCAGCCGTGCCTTTGCAGGATATGAAGCACGCCCGGCGCAGGCTGAGCGCTACTATAATGCCACGAGCGGACGCCGCTCCGCCATCGGCTGGGTGCTCAATTACGGAGGCGGCGCGCAATGAGCCTGACCTTCTTCGGCCGCGGCATCGTTTTCGCGATCCTCGCGGCGTTCGCAGCCTATGGCGGATGGGCTTGGGCCGTGCCATTGGCGCGCTATCTTGTCGCAGCTCAAGACTCGACACAGATGGATCTGCGCATCGCGGGTAGAACGCTGGCCTATCGGCTGGAGCAGGACAAACCGATGACGTTCGTCTTGTCACAGCCGGCCGACGAGGTGAAGCTTCTCACACATGCGGCCGTGACGGATCCGTCTAGGGCAACGGAAGGCGCGTTCTACACGTTGCGCGTTGCCCTTTTCGATGCGCAGGGCGCACAGATTGCGGAGTATCAGCGGACACTTCTCTCCGGCCGCGACGATGGATACCTGCCCGACGGTCGCGGGCGTCGTTTCTACCGCGCCGGCGAACAGGAGATCTGGGGGCAGGATCAGCTCGTTATCCAGGACGATAAAGCTTTCACGCGTGTGGAGGTTACGCTGGAGGATGCCGAAAGCATGGTTGGCGGCGTCGATGCGCGGCTTTACGAGCAGCGCCCCGTTTCCGCTGGTGACGGGCGCGCCGTGTTCCTGCGTCGCAGCAGGGAAGAGCGCGCGGCCCTGACCGCCTTCAGTCCGTTCCCGCCAGAAATGCTGTCCGGGTCCGAGATCGCCAATCTTGCCGGTAATCTCTGGCGCCCTGTCGGTCCGGTCGGAATTGAAGGGCGCGACTACAACGCCCTCGTGATCTACGAAGCCGACAGAGCTGCTGAAGAGGCCGAGTGGTGATCCGCTTGGCCATCGTCTTGCTAACCGGCACTCTGGCCGGTGCATGCAGCAGCGAGGATGCGCGCGGTTATTTTGCGCAAAGAGTTCTCGAGGAGGGCGATGCGACGATAGTCGGCCTGACCCGGAGCGAAGATAGCGGTTCCATCGTGTTGCGCGACGCGAGCCATTGCGGCAGCGGCGGCGAGTACCGGCTCCGCAAGGGCGCGGTAGCCCCGCTTGCTATCACCGCCCCCCACGCGTTTCACGATCGCGGTACGGGTGAGCTTGCGATGCGTATCTTCGCGAGCAGCCGGGCGGCGGTTGTCGCGCAGAACACAGTCGCACGCGATGGGAGCGACGGTTGCGAGGCGCTCGATGTCGCGCGTGAAAATGAGCACCTGTTCACGGAATTCGCGCTGGGGTTTTCCGATCGTTTTCCGGACGGTCTCGTCGTCCAGCTGCATGGTTTCGACGGCGCGAGGCGCTCTACTGCGCGAGCGGAAGAAGCTGCGGCCATTGTAAGCAATGGAACGCCGTTCCCCGGATCCGACACACTCGATCTCGCGGATTGCCTGAGCCGCGCTCTCGCCCCACGAGCCGTACTGGTGTATCCGAGGGGAACGAGCGAATTAGGGGCCGAGGACAATGCCCAGGGGAAGGCCTTGCGCGAGGCAGGCGGCGCACGCTTCGCGCATATTGAACTGTCGGCCGACCTACGCGAGGCGATGACAAGCGATGAGCAACTTCTCGACTCCTTCGGCGCGTGCCTCGAGGAAGCGGAGGCATGAATGCGGCGGCCAACATTGATGTCGCGCAAGCGCGGCCGATGCAGATCCCTCTCGGCGAGCGCCTCGATCGCGGCTTCGCAGACACGCTGCTGCCGGTCTATGCCGACTTGCGGGAGGAAATCCTCGCCTATGCGGGAGAGCGAGGCGACGCTTTGCCAGCTGCTCGCCACGCGACGGTCCTTGCCGATTTCTGCCTCTTGCAGCGCGACGAGATCACCCGGCTGGGCAAGGCGGAAGAGCGGTTCCAGTCGCGCTTTGCCAGTGCGCTCGACGCGGCCGAGCAACGGGCGGCGATCCTCGACTTTGCCCGGGCGCTCGGTTCGCGTGGCCGTCAGATCAGGCGCGACGAGCAGGCCACGCAGGACTTTTTCGATGCCGATGCGGTGGTGGAGCGCTTCTCCAAACGGCTAGGCGAGCGCGAGCGTGTGCTGGCCTTCGCGCTGGAGCGGTTGGGATGGGTCGCCGGTGAAGCGGTCGGTTACGATCTCGCGCTGACCGAGGGCGAGACGATGACCGAGATCTTCGAGGTCCTCCTGCCCGCCATGCGCAATTGGCATGGGGATGCGCGCATCAGACTGGCAGCCCATGCTTGCATGCGGCGCATTGCCGAGAACCTGCCGCCGAGGGCCGGGGGCCTATGGCTCGATGCCGTTCTCAGTGCGACGCGCCGCGCCTGTCTCGATCTTTCCGAAGACGTCTGGACCCAGTGCGAGGCATTCGACGCGATGTTCGCGCTTTCGCCGCATACCGTACATTCGCTCGTCGAGCGGCGGCTGGCAGTCGATCTCGAAACGAAAGCGCCGGTGCAGCGGGATGGCGAGGTTTTCGTTCGCCGCCACCTCGTCCGGCGAATCGGGCGCCTCCTCCACATTTCGAACCGCTTGCAGAAGGCCTTCGACATTCTCTGCAACGACCCCGACGGCGCCGTGCGGCAGGTGGTTGCCGAATGCCTCCCCATCCTGCCTCCTGGCCGCGCTGCGCAGGCTGCCAAGGCCCTGCTGCGTGACAAGGATGCCCAAGTCCGTGCCGCGCTCTTCGCTGCGCCTGCCGCCAATCTCGAAGCGCTCAGCGCGAACCTCTATCTGCGGGCGATCGCATCGACCCTGAAGCGCGACGACGACGAATTCGTCCTGCGGATCGCGCTGGAAGCCTGCGCCGATATCGCGCAGCATGCCGCAAGCGACGCGGGCGATGCACCGGCGGCACTGGTCGGACAATTGCTTGGCGCCGTCGAGGGGCTCCGGGATCGGAACCCCTCGCCGAAGTTGTGGCGCTGGAGCGACGAGGTGCGTGAGCGCATCTGGTTCTGGACCGATCCCGAGGCGCGCGAGATCGGCCGCCATCTGGCCGAAACGGTCCATCCGATGCGCGAAGGAGCAGTGCGGAGGATTCCGGCTCTGCGCAGTTGGCTGGCCGAGGATGAGGACAAGGTCGGCCGGGTGATGGCGGTGCTGGCGCAGCGGGATTTCGGCCTTGCGCTGAAATCCGGCCTGATGCCGTCGATCCAGCGCGGGGAATATTTCCGCCGCCGCGCGTGGCGGATGCTGTTCGAGGGCCGGCACAGCGCCACCGACAAGCGCCAGGCGTTCCATCACACCAAGGGCCGCCATTATCACGGCAGTCTGATCGCGCCGAGCGCGCGGATGGCCGAACTCGCCCCGACCAAGGTGCCGGGCGAACCGCTGTTCGAAAGCGGCGAGGGTGGCTGGCGCAATTACCTCCCACTGGTCGACCAGGTGCTATCGGCGCTCGACCGCGGCGGCACGACCAGGATCTTCACCAGCGCTGGGATCACCGAAATAATCGCACCTGCCGGGATTTCCGCCCGGATGAAGGCTTTCTGGAAGGTCACGCGCAGCTTTCCCGACCTGGCGAGCCTGCGGAATCGCGATCCCGAGGCATACATAGCCAGACTCCGCCATCTCGGCCTCGACCTTGTCTTTCGTGCGTATGACGACGCGGCGGGCACACCGACGCCGCATATTGTCAAGCTTTACAGCGCCGGCGGCATCTTCGCGGCGCTGCCGATCTTCTGGGACCGCGCATCGGCCTATGTTTCGACCGTCTTTGCCAACAATCTCGTCGAGCTAGGTGTTTTCGTGGTGCTGGCGAGCGCCTGGTTTCTCGGACGGCACATATGGCTCGGCTGGCAGGCGCGGCGGCTGCGCGACGGGCTGTCTCTGGTGCTCGGTGGCTGGGGGACCCGCGGGAAATCGGGGACGGAACGGCTGAAGGCGGGCCTGATCAATGCGCTCGGCCCGTCGATCGTGTCCAAGACGACCGGCTGCGAGGCGATGTTCCTGCTCGGCAATCCATATGGCGAACTGACCGAGATGTTCCTGTTCCGCCCTTACGACAAGGCGACGATTTGGGAACAATTCAACCTGCTCAAGATCTCGCGCGGGCTGAAAGCACGCGTGTTCCTGTGGGAATGCATGGGGCTCAACCCCTCCTATGTCCGCGTGCTGCAGCAGGACTGGATGCGCGACGATATCGGGACCATCACCAACACCTATCCCGACCACGAGGATGTGCAGGGCCCCGCCGGGCGCAATATTCCCGAGGTCATGTGCGAATTCATCCCGCACAATTCGACGCTGCTGACGACCGAGGAGGAAATGCTGCCGATCCTGGCCGAGGGCGCAGACAAGGTTGGCACGCGCATGCGCTCGGTCGGCTGGAAAGAAGCCGGGTTGATTCACAAGAACCTGCTCGACCGGTTTCCCTACGAAGAGCACCCGTTCAACATTGCGCTGGTCACCGCCATGGGCGACGAGCTGGGCCTGGAGCCCGATTTCTGCGTCAAGGAAATGTCCGACCGCGTGGTGGCCGACCTAGGCGTGCTCAAGACCTATCCGCGCGCGGAAATAGATGGGCGCAGCCTGCAGTTCGTCATGGGCATGTCGGCCAACGAACGCTTCGGCGCGATGGGCAACTGGACGCGCATGGGCTTCGCCGATCACGACCTCGAGAAGGACCCGGAGATTTTCGTCACGACCGTGGTCAACAACCGTGCCGACCGCGTACCGCGCAGCCGCGTCTTCGCGCGTATGCTGGTGCGGGATGTGGCTGCCGACCGGCATTTCCTGATCGGGAGCAATATCGAAGGCCTGCTCGGCTTTATCGAGGAGGAGTGGGCGGACTATGCGGCGTCGCTGAGCCTCGTTGCCAAGGATGTCGAGCCGCTTGTGCACCTGCGCGCATTGGCCCGCCATCAGCGCATCCCACTCAGCCAAAATGCGCTCGACGGCTTGCTTACGGCGATGCTTGCCCCGCAAACGCATAAGTTGGCGCCGCAAGACGCGATTGCAGCCGCCAAGGCAAGCAAACTGCGGGAGGCTCTGGCGAACGTCGATCACGCCGACGCTATCCTCGCGCACTACGAAGCGATGGCAGCGTTGCACCGGGAGTATCTCGCTATCGAGGAAGCCGTGGCGGGCGGCGGCGATGCGGCAGCGCAGGATCGGGCGCTGCGCGCATTGTTGCATAAGGCCTTTCACGCAAAGCTGGTTCCGGTGCGCGACTATTACATGCAAGGCGAGGCGATTGTTCGTCTGGTAGCCGCCAACACTCCGCCAGGCCTACGCAACCGCATCATGGGCATGCAGAACATTAAGGGCACAGGGCTCGACTGGGTCTATCGCTGGCAGGCGTGGGAGGCGGCCTGGAAAGCGTGTCAGCAGCTGCGGGAGGAAGACCCGGCTATGGTCGAGCGCGGCTATCGCATGCTCGCCAGCTTCCACGAATTCGGTGTCCTGAGCGAAGCGGAATTGCGCGCCGTGTTGGCCGAGTTGCGCGGGCAGGGCATGCAGGCAGCGCTCTCTGCCGCGCAATGCGATGTGCTCGAGGCGCGCCTCGACGAGCAGATGGAGAAGCTGTCCGGCCTGTCGATCGAAACCGGCGGCGGGGAGGGGGCGTCCGGCGGCCAACTGGCCAAGATCGGTTCCGGCCTCGTCACGACGGTGGAGGCATTTATCGATGCAAGCGATGCGGTGCGCCGGCGCAAAGCGTCCGATCGTATTTACGCCTCGCTGATTGCCGAGCAGATCTCCAACCAGCGCGCTGCCGCGGAGTTGAAGGAGCTGACGTCACGACAGAAGGGTGGCTGGCTCGCCAAGTCGATCAGGGCACGGCGGGAGCGCCGCGCGGCGTAGGCAGAAGCCGGGGCGGTAGTGCGATGACGAGGCGTCTCGCTCGGCGAAAACGTCTTACTCGCTGCGAATCTAGCGATTTGCTGCCAGGTAAGGTGGCCTGCCAACCCATAGCCATGAGTGGCGGCGTTAGAAGCGGTAACCGACAACGAGGCCGAACCTCGCGCCATCCATAGCGTAGCGAGAATCGTTCGAGTCCCTGACACGGTATTCGGCGCTGGCGCGGGCATAGGGGCCGCGGTTCCAGTGGCCGTAGGACAGGTCGACTGCCGGTGCGACATAGCTGTCTTCGCGCAAAGACCGACCGGGATCTCCACGCGCAATGCGGCCAGCGTAGTCCCATTCGCGATATTCGATCGATGGGCGAACCCTCAGCATCCGCGTGACAGGCTGGCTGTATTTGACCCGCAAGACGCGGCGATCATAGCTGCGGCGCTCTTCGTCTTCGCTGGTCATCTTCTCGACGCGCGCGTCGAAGCGTAGCCAGTGATAGGAGCCGAAGCGGCGATTGTATTGGGCAGCCGCACGGTAGCCTTCGCCGGTTCCGGCGCGGGTCGTGTCATATTCGCGCTGGCGATAATCCGCTTCGACGCGAACACGGTCGTTGCCTTTCGACCATTCGACCCGCGCAGCGATGGATGTCTGATCGGCGCTGAACGCCTCCAGCACGGCGATATTCTCAATCCTACGCGCGCGGAGCCTTACCGTCACGGTTTCCGATACTTCGTGTTCGACGCTCGCCGAAACGCCGTAGCTCGTCAGCGTGTCGCGATTGAGGCCTTCGTAGTCGAAGACCCCCGCATCCACCTCGATTCGGGCCGTCGTCCGCGGGCTCAGGCTCCAGTCAAGCGCAAGATCGCCGCGAATGCCGTATCCCGAGCTGTCGAATTCGTCGCCGTCCTCGATCATGATGTCCGACTGGATACCGATGACTTCAACCCGCGCCTCGACCTCGACAGGATCGCCATTCTGGGCGGTGGCGGGTGTGGCAACAATCGCGAGCGTTGCGAAGAACAGAAGCCCGATGGCTTGGCTGAGATGCTGGAGGATCCTTGCGCGCGTCACTTAAAGCTCTGCCTTCAAAGCGTTTCTTGCATCTTTGAGCACTGGTTTCACATCCTCCCCGGCGAAGAATGCGGCAAGCAGCGCCACTTCCTGGTTGCGCGCTACCTCGCCCAGCCGGGGTTGGCCGAAAGAGCCCGCGGTGCCGGCAAGTTGGTGCAGCAAATTGCGCAGATCCATCACGAGCGCCTCGTCGATATCGGTACATTCGAGTGCGTCGTCGATCTGCTGGAGCAGTCCAATGGTGCGATCGTCGAAGCGCAATTTAAGCGCCTCAAGAGCGGCGCTGCGCTTGCGCTGAGGCGTGCTGCGGGTCCGGTGCCCCCAGGCCCTCAACGTAGCGCGGAGATCGTCGAGCGCGACGGGCTTTTCGAGATAGGCCTGCATGCCCGCTGCGCGGTATGTACGCACTTCGTCGAGATCGGTTGCGGCCGTGACGGCGATGATTGGCAGATATTCGGCGTCATATCCTTCCGCGCGCAACCGTCTGGCGGTCTCCACACCATCCAGAATCGGCATATTCACGTCGAGCAGCAGCATCGAGTAGGGCGTGGCAGCATCTTCCGCTGTCTTGATCATGGAGATGGCCTCCACGCCATTGACCGCGTGATCCATCTGTACCGAAAGATGGCGTGTCATCGCCATAAGCACATCGGCGCTGATCTGCGTATCTTCGGCCAGCAACACGCGCAGCGCAGCAGCGGACCCGTCGGGCGTTTCGCCCTTCGAAGCTCGTTTGTTGGTCCAGCTGGCGGATTTCGGCTCGTACACGCCGTCGCTATCGCAGGATATGGTTAAACGAGCGCTAACGGTAAGTGCGTATGGCAGATTTCCCGCGGAGTTATCCGGCTTTCATGCGCTCCAACTGTGCCGCCATCTGCTCCCACACCTTGTTCACTGCTTTCAGTGGGCGCACCATCACTTTGAAATCGACGATTTTACCCTCTTCGTCGAAGCGGATGAGATCGATGCCGTTTACGTGGATGCCGTCCATCTCGGTCGTGAATTCAAGCATCGCATTGTCGCCGTCGACCAGTTCCCGAACATATTCGAAGCTGTCGTTGCCCAGCGTATCGCCCGCTGCCGAGAGATAAGCGACCACGATCGCCTGACCCCGCTGTGGCGCATGCACGACGGGGGAGTGGAACACGGCGTCCTCGTGGATCATGGCGGCGAGTTCTTCGGGCTTGCTACCGCCCTCGATCACGCGATGCCAATTGGCCAGACCGGTTCTTGCGGAACTCATTGTGCCCTCCTGAAGCTATCGGCCCGGGCTGCGTGCCAGTGCCGCGCATAGGCAGTGGAATCGGGATCCTCGAGCAGTTCTCCGGGCTCGAGAAAGGTGTAGATCCGGTCGATGGCATCGGAGCGCGCTCCGTTCAAGCGCTCGCGCATATCCTGTGGCGTGATCTCCCACGGGCTGGACAGACCCATGGCGACAACGATTTCCCGCAGGGAGTGGAGGGTCTGCTTCTGGAAGCGGGCGACACGCGGCCCTTTGTCTTCGACCATCAGGCCGCGCTGGCGCCAGGCTTCCTGCGTCGCCACGCCGGTGGGACAGGTCCCCTTGTGGCAGTTCATCGATTGGACACAGCCAAGCGCGAACATGAAAGGGCGGGCGGCATTGCACCAGTCGGCGCCCATCGCGAAGGCCTTGGCCATCTGCGCGCCGGAATAAATTTTGCCCGATGCCGCTATCTTGACTTTGGTTTTGAGATTCAGGCCTATCAGCATGTTGCGGACCATAATTTGCCCTTCGCGTAGCGGCATTCCCACCGAATTGGACAATTCCAGTGGGGCTGCCCCGGTCCCACCTTCCGCGCCATCAACGGTGATGAAATCGGGATGCATACCAGTTTCGAGCATCGCCTTGCCCATTGCGAAAAGTTCGTGTGGCTGACCAACACACAGTTTGATTCCGACCGGCTTGCCGCCGGACAGCTCACGGAGTTCCGAAACGAATTGCAGCATTTCGATGGGCGTGGAGAAGGCGGGATGCGCGGCGGGAGAAGTGACCGTGACCCCAACGGGAACGCCGCGAGCCTCGGCGATTTCCGGCGTGACCTTGGCGGCGGGAAGCACGCCGCCGTGCCCCGGCTTTGCGCCTTGGCTCAATTTGAGCTCGATCATCTTGACCTGGTCGTCGGCAGAGCGGTCGCGAAATTGTTCGGGATCGAAATTGCCATCGGGCTTGCGTGCCCCGAAATAGCCGCTGCCCAATTCCCAGATCAGGTCGCCGCCGTGCGAGCGGTGGTACTTGCTGATCGAACCTTCGCCCGTGTTATGCGCGAAATCGCCCATCGCAGCGCCGACGTTGAGCGCTTCGATGGCCTTGGCGGATAGCGAACCGAAGCTCATCGCCGAGATATTGAGTATCGCGGTAGAGTAGGGCCTGGCGCAGGTGTCCTCGCCGACCGTCAGCCGCCAGGATACGGGCGCATAGGCTTTCGGCGCAATCGAGTGGCTCAGCCATTCGTACTCGTCCGAATAGACTTCGTACTCCGTGCCCATGGGGTGCGAATCGAGGTCGCCCTTTGCGCGCGCATAGACGAGCGCGCGCGCCTGATGGTTGAAGGGGCGCCCTTCGAGATCGCTTTCGACGATATAGGCTTGAGCGAAAGGGCGGAGGTCTTCCATCAGCCAGCGGACGCGGGCCACAAGCGGATAATTCCGTCTAAGTGTATGATCGTTCTGGAAAAAATCCCACAGCGCAATGGCGACGAGCGGAACAAGCGGCACCAGCGCCCACCGCACCGGTTCCCAGAGCCATGCCGCCGCGCACAGCACCAGCAAGAGCCCCGGGATGATATAGCGAAACGGAAGGCGCTCCACGCGTCAGCCGAGATGCTCGGTGAAGAACTCTGCCGTGCGGCTGTCCGCGAGCTGCGCCGCCTCTTCGGAGCGGCGTTCGCCGAATTCGGTGGCAAAACCGTGGTCGAGGCCTTCGTAATCGTAGAGCGTGACCTGCGGATGGTCGTCCAGCCCTTCGTGCATGGCTTTTTGCGTATCCTTGTCGACGAAGCCGTCCTCTGTCGGGATGTGCAGCATCAACGGGTTGGCAATGGCATGCTTTTCGCCGAGCAAGCCGTCGATCCCGACGCCGTAATAGCCGACCGTCGCATCGACATCGGTGCGCGCTGCGGTCATGTAGGCGAGCCGGCCCCCAAGGCAGTATCCCACCGCACCGACTTTCGCGACGCCTTCGGTTTCGCGGATGTAGTGGATCGTCGCCTCGATATCGCGGATGCCCTGATCCTGATCGAACTTGCCCATTAGGTCGAGCGCCCGCTGGAATTCGGGCTTGATGTCGGGATCGAGCTCGATGCCCGGTTCAAGGCGCCAGAACAGGTCCGGCGCAACGGCAAGATAGCCATCCTCGGCCAGCTTGTCGCATTTGCGGCGGATACCGGCATTGATGCCGAAGATTTCCTGGATGACGAGGATTGCTGCCTTCGCAGTGCCGGAGGGACGGGCGACGTAACCTTTGAAACTATCGTCGCCGGTAAGGGTGGAAATCTGGACGGTCTCGCTCATGCGTGGCATCTCCTCTGGTGTTTCGGGCTTAGCGCTTGCCTCGCAGGCTTGGCAAACCCAGATAGGGGGTACAGCGCCATAACGGAGGAAGCGCCATGAAGGTCCATATCGAAATCGATTGCACCCCCGAAGAGGCGCGGAGCTTCATGGGTCTGCCCGATGTGGGGAAGGCCAATGCAGTCTATGTCGACATGATGTCGAAGGCGATGAAGGGCGTCTCCAGCACCGACCAGTTGCAGGAATATGCCAAGCAGCTTGCCCCGATGGGCCAAGCCGGCTTCAAGCTGTTCCAGAGCTTCATGGAAGGAGCCAATTCGGCGCGAACGGTGTCTCCGGCGGACAAACCGGCGAAAGAAGACTGATTCTCCTGAAATCTCGATGCAAGACACGATCTTTGCGCTTTCGAGCGGCGCGCCTCCTGCCGGAATTGCGGTAATACGCATCAGCGGGCCGGGCGCCGGCACCGCTCTGAAGGCGTTCGTTGGCGACCTGCCGGAGCCACGTCTGGCAACCGTTCGCAGACTGCGCGACCGCGACGGGCAATCGCTCGATGAGGCTCTAGTCCTGTGGTTTCCTGCGCCGAGGACCGTGACTGGTGAGAATGTTGCCGAGCTACATTGCCATGGTGGGCGGGCTGTAGTCGCGGCCATTATGTCCGAGCTCGGAAAACTCCCCGGCCTGCGCGAGGCGGAGGCAGGCGAATTTACGCGGCGCGCTTTCGCCAATGGGCGCATCGATCTGGCCGAGGCCGAGGGGCTGGGCGATTTACTTGCGGCTGAAACCGAATGGCAGAGGCGCGGAGCCATGTCGGCGGCAGGGGGCGGGCTCTCCCGCCGTATCGAGGACTGGCGGACGCGACTGCTCGGCCTCTCGGCACAACTCGAAGCGGTGATCGATTTTTCTGATGAAGACGATGTGGAAGTGCTGCCGACCGACTTCGCAAACGAGCTTTCTGCCTTAAGGGTTGAGATTGAAGATGTCCTGTCGCGCCCCTCGTCAGACCGCCTGCGCGACGGCATACGGGTCGTATTTGCCGGTCCGCCAAATGTGGGAAAATCATCCCTTTTCAATGCCCTGCTGAATGAAGGGGCCGCGATCGTGTCGCCCGTGGCTGGAACGACCCGTGACGTCATCGAACGCCCCGTGGGGCTTGGCGGGATTCCATTCGTGTTCGTCGACACCGCCGGGCTTCGTCGGGAGGGCGCTGGTGAGATCGAAGCGATCGGCATCGACCGCGCGCAAAGAGAGCTAGAGAAGGCGGATATCGTGGTCTGGCTTGGTCCTCCGGCGAACTGTCCCGCCGGTGCAATCCAGATCGGCCCCAAAGCGGATCTAGCTGATGCGGCAAGCGAAGGCCATCCAGTCTCGGCTGTAACCGGTTTAGGGCTCGATGATCTGGTGCGGATACTGGTAAATCGGGCAAAGGCACTGCTTCCTCCGCCGGATCGCATCGCGTTCAATCGTCGCCAAAAGGGATTGGTCGCCACCTGCGGCAAGCATCTCGGCGCTGCTGGAAGGGTGAGCGACACGTTGGTAGTCGCAGAAGAGTTGCGACTGGCGCGTTTGGCGTTGGATTCGATGTCGGGCCGGAATTCGACCGAAGATATGCTCGACGCTCTATTCGGGCGATTCTGTATCGGGAAATAGCTCCGTAAATCACATGAGCCTAGCGAGTGTTCCACGTGAAACACTGTGCTTTGACCCGCAAGGGCGACCACGTTAAAGGGCCTCCATGCACCATTACGATGTCCTGGTTGTCGGCGGCGGTCACGCCGGTGTCGAGGCGGCTTGCGCTGCCGCGCGAATGGGTGCGCGTACGGGGCTGGTGACGTTCGATCTCGCCGCGATCGGCGCAATGAGTTGCAATCCCGCGATCGGGGGGCTCGGCAAGGGGCACCTCGTGCGCGAGGTGGATGCTCTGGACGGCGTACTCGGTCGGGCAGCAGATGCCGGCGCTATTCACTATCGCATGCTTAACCGATCCAAGGGCAGCGCAGTTTGGGGTCCGCGCGTTCAGGCCGACCGCCGCCTATTCAAGGCTGAAGTGCAGCGTTTGGTCGCGCGCGAGACGAAGCTCGAATGCATCCAGGGCGAGGCGGCAGCGCTCGTTCTGGAAAGCGGGAGGGTAGCAGGGCTCGAGCTAGCTGACGGAACCCTTCTTCACGCATGGTCGGTTATCCTTTGCACGGGCACCTTCCTTGGGGGCGTGCTGTTTCGAGGCGAAGAGCGCTTCGAAGGCGGCAGGGTTGGCGAAAATGCGGCGCGCAAGCTTGCCGAGCAGCTTCGCGACGCGAATCTGCCGATGGGGCGCCTGAAGACCGGCACGCCCCCACGTCTCGATGGGCGGACGATCGACTGGGCTGCGCTGGACGAGCAGCCTTCGGACGACGAGGGCTGGACGATGTCGTCGCTCACCGAGGCGCGTCGCAATCCGCAAATTTTTTGTGCCGTCACGCGCACGAACACTCATGCCCACGACATCATTCGCGCGAACCTGGACCGCTCCCCGCTGTTTTCCGGTGCGATAGGAGCAACGGGTCCGCGATATTGTCCGTCGATCGAGGACAAGATTCACCGGTTCGGTGACAAAGAAGGCCATCAGGTTTTCCTCGAACCCGAGGGTCTCGATACGCATCTCGTCTATCCGAACGGTATATCCACCTCACTGCCGACCGACGTGCAGATCGATTTCCTACGCGAGATGCCCGGGCTGGGTCATGTTGAGGTAGAAGTGCCGGGGTATGCCGTGGAATACGACCATATCGACCCGCGAGCCCTGAAGGCGTCGCTCGAACTGCATGCCATCCCGGGGCTCTTTTGTGCTGGTCAGATCAATGGCACGACCGGTTACGAAGAGGCAGCCGCTCAGGGCCTTGTCGCGGGCATGCATGCTGCGGCCGAGGTAGTCGGTAAGGAACCGGTCGCGCTTGACCGGGCGAATTCCTATATAGCCGTGATGGTAGACGACCTGACGCTGCATGGCATCACCGAGCCCTATCGGATGCTGACTGCGCGTGCGGAGTACCGCCTGCGATTACGGGCAAGCAATGCCGACAGTCGGCTCACGCCGCAGGCGATTGAAGCCGGCTTCGTGGGTGAAGAGCGGAGGGCGTGGTTCGACGCCCGGACCGCGCGTCAGGAGCGATACGAATCGATATTCGGCAGTGCGATCCACTCCAAAGAACTCGCCGACGCCGGACTTCACGTGAAACGCGATGCTGGCATCAAGTCGTTGGTAGATTGGCTCGGGACGGGCAACGTTTCGCTCCGCGATGCAGCGGGCCTATATCCCGACCTTGATCCGTTCGATCACCTCGCGGTCGAAATGGCCGAGGATGCGTTTTATGCGCCCTATCTGGCGCGGCAGGACGCCGAGCTTTCCGAGCTCCGCACTAGCGAATCTCTTCGCCTCTCGCGCGATTTTCCATATGCGGATGTTCCGGGCCTCTCCAACGAGATGGTCGAGCGCCTTTCAGCTTCAAGGCCGGAGAGCATGGCTGCGGCCTCCCGCGTTCAGGGTGTCACCCCGGCAGCGCTTGTCGCCTTGCTGGTGCATGCCAAACGTATCGGGCGGATCGCGGCGTGATCGGGACGGAAGGCGAAGCACGGGAATTCGTATCGGAGCGATGTTCGAGCGAATCGCTGAAACGCCTGGACCAGCTGGTCAACGAGCTCATTGATGAGAACTCGCACCAGAACCTTGTGGCGAACAGTTCACTTGAGCAGGTCTGGCTTCGCCACATTGCAGACTCCGCCCAGCTGCTGCGTTGGGTTTGCGAGCCGCGAGGGGTCTGGATGGATCTCGGGGCAGGCGCGGGCTTTCCCGGCCTGGTGATTGCGGCCATGCGCCCGCAACAGCCTGTAATGCTGGTGGAGTCCCGCAAGCGAAGGATCGATTGGCTCGAGCGGGTTGCGCTCGAGTTGGGTCTCGATAATTGCCGGGTCGAGGGGCGGCGTCTTGAACAAGTCGAGCCTCTCGAGGCTGGCGTGATTTCGGCAAGGGCCTTCGCCCCACTCGACCGTCTGCTGCGTTTATCCGCACGCTTCTCCACAACCGCTACGCAATGGGTGTTGCCCAAAGGCCGTTCTGCAGAGCAAGAAGTACAGGAGTTGCCGGGGCGATACCGGGGGGTGTTCCACGTGGAACAATCATTGACCGAAGCCGAGGCCGGCATCATCGTCGGCAAAGGTAAGTGGAAGGGTTCGACATGATCATCATCGCGATTGCCAATCAGAAGGGCGGGGTGGGCAAGACTACGACGGCGATCAATATTGCCACCGCGATGGCTGCCACTGGGTGGAAGACTTTGCTCGTCGACCTCGATCCGCAGGGGAATGCTTCCACAGGTCTCGGCGTGGATGCCGCATCGCGCGAAAACAGCAGTTACGATCTGCTCCTCGATCAGGCGACCCTCGGCGAATGCGCACTCGAAACCGAGATACCAAATCTCGAGATCGTGCCGGCCACGCAGGACCTTTCAGGCGCGGAAGTCGAACTTGTCTCGGTCGAGGATCGGACTCATCGCTTAAAACGTGCCTTGAGCCATCCTGCTGCGGCTTACGATGTGTGTTTCGTCGACTGTCCACCGTCACTCGGCCTCTTAACGCTAAACGCATTGTGCGCCGCCGACACTTTGATGGTCCCGCTACAATGCGAGTTCTTCGCTCTTGAGGGTCTCAGTCAGCTTCTTCAAACCGTCGAGCGGGTACAGCAGGGTTTCAACGCCGACCTCGGTATCGTCGGTGTCGTGCTTACCATGTTCGATCGCCGCAATCGACTGACCGACCAAGTCGCCGACGATGTGCGCGACTGCCTCGGCCCGCTGGTGTTTGACAACGTGATCCCACGGAATGTGCGCCTGTCGGAGGCTCCAAGCCACGGTTTGCCGGCTCTCGTCTACGATCATCAATGCCCGGGCAGTCGCGCATATATCGGGCTGGCCCGCGAACTGATCGGGCGTTTGCCCGAAACAAGGAAAGCCGCATGAGCGACAGCGCGCAAACGTCCCGTCCGATCGACCGCAAGAAAAAACTCGGCAAGGGCCTTAACGCCCTGCTTGGCGAAACACGCCGGGAAGAACCGCTCGTGAAGCGCGAGATCACAGGGGAGCTTGCGCCCGACGCTTCGCCGGGTCCGGTTCAGCCAGTGGACGGCGAAGGCCTTGCGTCGATCCCGGTCGCCGATATCGAGCCTCTGCCGGGCCAGCCCCGCACCCATTTCCGCGAGGAGGCGCTGGACGAACTCGCATCCTCGATTGCCGCGCGCGGGGTGATCCAGCCGATCATCGTGCGACCGCTCGGGTCGGGGCGCTATCAGCTCGTCGCCGGGGAGCGCCGCTGGCGCGCCGCGCAGCGCGCCCGCTTGCATGAAATTCCCGCAATCGTGCGCAAGCTCGACCAGCGCGAAATCATGGCGCTGGCGCTGATCGAGAACCTGCAGCGCGAGGATCTCAACCCAATCGAGGAGGCGCGCGCCTACCAGAAACTGGCCGATACCGAGGGCATGACCCAGGCAGAAATTGCCAAACTGGTCGATAAATCACGGAGCCACGTTGCGAATTTCCAGCGACTATTGGCGCTCCCTGATGATGTTCTTGCGATGGTCGCGGAGGGCAGCTTGTCTATGGGCCATGCACGCGCCCTGATCGGCAATGACGATGCTTCCGATCTCGCCCGCCGCGCGGTTGCGGAAAAGCTCTCTGTGCGAGACGTAGAAAAGCTTGCCCGTGATCCCGCAAAGGTTGCCCCCCGAAAGAAAACGTCGAAAGGCGCAGCCAGTGGATCGGGCGATGCCGATATCGAGGCCGTTCAGGGCCATCTAGAGGAATTCCTCGGCATGCAGGTGCGGATCAAGACTGAGGACACCCCGAATACGGGTACCGTCACCATCCGCTATCGAACGCTAGACCAGCTGGATCTGATCTGCCAGCGGCTCACTGGCGGAGATATCTAAGTATTTCAGCTATTTAGCAAAGTGGCGCCGCGCGCCTTCTAGTCTCTGGCGCGTACCGGCGTCCCATCGCTGTACCGCGTCTGCTGCATTTGCATGATGGTCACCGGCACGAGCATGTAATCGCCCGTAGGTGAGGCACCGTTGCGTAGTCCGCCGCTCCGAGCGCTAGCCATGTAATTATCGAGATAGACCTCGCAGCGCTGCGTCGCTGCATTTGACCGCTCCGGATCATACTCGATCTCTTCGTAATCGTAATACTCGTCCGAATTGTCGGTATAGCCACGCTGCGGGGCAAGCCGCCGGGAGCATTCCTGCAGCCACGCCGCGCGATCGAACTGTACGACCCGACCGCCAAGCGGCAGGCGCGGCTCCTCGCCGGCGCGATATACGTAAGTTTGGCCTCCGCCGCCCCGCTCAACAGGAGTTGGCATTCGGATACCGGTCGAATGGATCGCGCCGTTCGAGACCGGAGGCCCATCGGTGTAGGTCACGGGGGCTTGCACTGCGCTATCCTGCGCGAAGTCGGCTCCGGCAGCGGCGGTGCCGATCATGCTGGTGCGGTCTGGGTCCACTGTGAGGAGCGGCTGCAGAACTGGTCGTTCGACGAATGTGGGAGCGGTGCCGTCCTGTCGCGACCGAATGGCTCGCTGTGCGCCCCGCTCCTCGGTGGGCTCGAGGACAATCCGGGGCTCGACCTCGTCCTCCGCACCTTCGTCCGGCAATGGCGCCGCATATTCATATCCGCCGATTTCATATTCTAGCGTGTCCTGAGCGAAAGCCGCCGCAGGAAGCGTTACTAGGCTGCTCGTAAGTGCAATGATGATGCGCGTTGTCATGTTCGAGCTCTCCGATCGGTAGAACCGCATGCGAAATTGCAGGAAGGATACCCACTGTTCCGCGCGATGCCACCACGCTGCACCATCTGTGCCGTCATGGGCCGAACCAAGCTAAATCCGCTCTGCTATGATGTTGGCCAGCTCCTCGATCCCGCGCAAATCCTCTTCATCGAAGCGCGCCTTCTGCGGGCTGTCGAGATCGATGACGGCGATGACCGCTCCGTTGCGCACGACTGGGATCACAAGCTCCGAATTCGTGTCCGAATCGCAGGCGATATGGCCGGGGAAGGCGTGAACGTCCTTGACCAATTGCGACGCGGCATCCTTGGCCGCCACCCCGCACACACCCTTGCCGAGCGGGATACGAATACAGGCCGGACGCCCCATGAACGGGCCGAGCACGAGCTCGCCGTCGACCATCCGGTAGAAGCCCGCCCAATTGAGGTCCGGCAGGAAATCCCACAGCAGCGCCGCGACATTGGCCATATTGGCCACGCCGTCGGGCTCGCCTGCAGTGAGAGAGTCGGCCGCCTCGCGCAGCTGGCGGTAAGCTTCGGGTTTCGGACAATCGGGGGCAGGGCGGAAATCGAACATGGGCGTGATCTAGTATGCGCCAGGCGAAGGGCAAGCCCATTGCCGCGCTCGCAAGCCTCGCCTATTCGTTATGCCCATGAGCCTCGCCAAGAAACTGGGCATCGCCCTCGTCGTCATCCTCATCATCCTCGCCGCAGCATTCTGGGTCCTGACCCGCGGCGACACTGCGAGTGTCCCATGGGAGGAAGTGGTCGGCACCGATCCTACGCTGGAAGAGCCGAACGCCGAGGGAATTCCTACCGTCGCCATTGCCGAACCGGTCGGCTGGGCGGACGATGAAGTGCCGATCGCGGCCGAAGGTCTCGCGGTCACACGATTTGCCGACGGGCTCGAACATCCCCGCACTCTCCAGGCTCTGCCGAATGGCGATATCCTCGTCTCGCTGACCCGCGCGCCGGCCAAGGAAGACGATGACGGCATAATGGCCTGGATTGCGGGCCTACTGATGGATCGCGCAGGAGCGGGTGGGGAGTCGCCCAATCAGGTCGTTTTGCTCCGCGATGCCGATGGCGATGGCCGTGCAGAAGTGCGCCAAGTGCTGCTCGACGGGCTGGACTCGCCTTCCGGCCTCGCATGGCATGACGGCACACTCTATGTCGCCAATCACGACGAGGTGCTTGCCTACCCCTACGAATTGGGCGCCGCCGCGGTGTCGGGCGAGCCCCGAAAGGTCACCGATCTGGCCGCGGGCGGCGGCCACTGGATGCGCAACCTCGCGATCAATGAGGAAGGCACGAAGCTCTATGTCGCGGTCGGGTCCGACACCAACATCGCCGACGAGGGCATGGAGGCCGAGGAAGGGCGCGCGCTGATCTGGGAGGTCGATCTAGAGAGCGGGCGCCGCCGCATTTTCGGCGGGGGTCTGCGCAACGCCAACGGCCTTGACTTCAACCCGTGGTCGGGCGAGCTCTGGACCACGGTAAACGAGCGCGACATGCTCGGCTCCGATCTGGTGCCGGACTACCTCACCAATGTCCCCGTCGGCGCGCAATATGGCTGGCCGTGGGTCTATTGGGGCGACAATTTCGACCGCCGCGTCGATTATCCGATTCCCGATTACATAAACTACGTGCGCACCCCGGAATACGCACTCGGCCCGCATGTCGCGGCGTTGGGGCTCGTGTTCAGCGAGGAAGGCGCGCAAATGGGTGAGGACTTCTCGAGTGGCGCTTTCATCGCGCGGCATGGCTCGTGGAACCGCAAGCCGCCATCCGGTTACGATGTGGTCTATGTAGCTTTCGACGAGCGCGGCAATCCGACCGGCAAGCCGGTTCCGGTGCTGACCGGCTTTCTCAAGGACGACGGCACGACGCGCGGACGCCCGACCTGGGTCGAATGGGCCGGCGACGGCGCGCTGCTGGTCAGCGACGACACAGCCGGCATCATCTGGCGCGTAATCGCTCCCGGCGGCAAGCGGCAGGGCGGGATCGAGCAGGTCACCGGCAATCGCCTGCCGCCGCAGCGAAATCTGCGCGGGCAGGAGGCGACCTTCGGCGAAGACGACTACGCGCGGAGCGTCACCGCCGAATAAGTCGCGCGGCGCGACTTCTCAGCCGAGGAGCTGGGCGGTTTCGAGCTCGTAGAGCCCGATCGATCCTGCGGTCGCTGCAGCCTTCAGGCCTGCGGCTTCCGGCACGATGCGATCGAGAAAAAAGCGGACGGTCGATTTCTTCGTGGCCGCCAGCGCGGGCGAGGCGCCCGCTTCGACCGCGCGCAACTGGCGCAGCAACTGCCAACCGGCAACCGCTACGGAGAGCATGGTGCAGAAGGCCACCGACCCGGACAGCCGATCGTCGAGGCTGGCTTCCTCGCGCATCCAGCGCGCAACCGCGGCGCAATGTCCGGCGAGGGCGAACAGCGCGGGCTCATCGGCGCAGTCGCGGGCGATCTCTTCGGTCAGGCCGAGGACAGCCTGCCCGTCGTCCATGCCGAGCTTGCGCGTGACGAGGTCGGCCGCCTGAATGCCGTTGGTGCCTTCGTAGATCGGGGCGATACGCGAATCGCGCCAGTGCTGCGCCGCGCCGGTTTCCTCGACGAAGCCCATGCCGCCATGGACCTGCACGCCGAGGCTGGCGATTTCGATTCCGATATCGGTGCCCCAGGCCTTGATCAGCGGGGTGAGGACTTCGCCGCGCATCTTGGCTGCCTCGTCACCCAGGACGCCGCGATCGACTTGCCCGGCGGTGTAGTAGAGCAGGGCCCGTGCGCCCTCGGTAAGCGATTTCATCCGCAATAGCATGCGGCGCACGTCGGGATGCTCGACAATGGCGACGGGTGCACGGTCGGGCGATCCGGCGCGGGCGGATTGGATGCGCTCCTTCGCATAATCCAGCGCCTGCTGCGTCGCGCGCTCGCCGATCTGAACCCCCTGGTTGCCGACATTGATGCGCGCATTGTTCATCATCGTGAACATCGCCGCGAGGCCGCGGTTCTCAGCGCCGACGAGCTCGCCGACGCACTCGTCATTATCGCCAAAGCTCATCACGCAGGTCGGCGAGGCGTTAATCCCGAGCTTGTCTTCGATACTGACGCAGCGGACATCGTTGCGGGGACCCGGCATGCTATCCGGTTTCACGTGATACTTGGGCACGACGAACAGCGAGATGCCGCGGCTGCCCTCGGGGGCATCGGGCAAGCGGGCGAGGACGAGATGGATGATATTCTTCGACAGCTCATGCTCGCCCCAGGTGATGTAGATCTTCTGGCCCTTGATGAGGTATTGGCCGGCATGCTCGCCGTCCGTGATCGGCGTGGCCGTGGTGCGCAGCGCGCCGACGTCGGATCCAGCCTGCGGTTCGGTGAGGTTCATCGTCCCCGACCATTCGCCGCTGACCAGCTTGGGCAGGTATTTTTCCTGCATCTCGCGCGAACCATGATGTTCCAGCGCCTCGATCGCACCGACGCTCAGCATCGGGAGCAGGTTGAAGGCCATGTTCGCCGTGCCGAGGTTCTCGAGCACATTGCAGGACAGGGTGAAGGGCAAGCCCTGGCCGCCGAAATCGACCGGACCGGCAATCGCATTCCAGCCTTGCTCGACATAGGCTTCGTAAGCTTCGGCGAAACCCTCGGGCAGGCGGACCACGCCGTTTTCCAGCTTTGCGCCTTCAATATCGCCGACGCGGTTGAGCGGCGCCCATTCGCCGGCTGCGAACTGGCCGATGCCCTCAACGATCGCCTCGACCATATCGGGTTCGGCGGCGGCGAATTTCTCGCTCTGCGCGAGCTCGTCGATCCCGGCGTTGACGCGGATGGCGAGCAGCTGGTCCTGGGTGGCGGCGGTATAGGTCACGTGTAATCCTCTTGGCTTTCCTGACGCCCAGATATAGCGCGCGGGCATGGTCGGCAAATACGTTACGGAAACGATACTGGCAGATGCAGAAGGAATTGCGCGCGCTGCGCAGATCCTTCGCGATGGCGGCCTCGTCGCCGTGCCGACCGAAACGGTGTACGGCCTGGCAGCGCGCGCCGATAGCGACGAGGCGGTGGCGCGTATTTACGAGGCGAAAGGGCGCCCGAGCTTCAACCCGCTGATCGTGCATGTCCGGGATGCCGAGCAGGCGCGGGAGTTGGCCGATCTTCCCCACACGGCTGACGTGCTTGCCGAGCTACAGTGGCCCGCTCCTTTAACGATGGTAGTTCCGCGGAAAGAAAACGCGCGTATAGCGCACGCAGTGACAGCGGGACTGGAAACCGTCGCCCTCCGCAGTCCGGCGCACCGAGTCATGCAGGAACTCCTTGCAAAATGCGAGTTTCCGCTCGCAGCTCCGTCAGCCAACAGGAGTGGATACATCAGTCCGACGACTGCCAAGCATGTCGCGGCTACACTTGATGGCCGGATTGAACTTATTCTCGATGATGGGCGATCTTGCAGAAAAGGTTTAGAGTCGACGATCGTAGCTATCAGATCTGACGGGAGCTGGGAGGAGTTGCGCCCCGGACCGATAGATCTCGATGCCTGGCACGAGCATTATTGGGACGAGCCCTATCGTCGCCACGTCTCGTCGGAAAAAATTGAAGCGCCCGGCCAGTTGGCCAGCCATTACGCCCCCGGCAAACCCGTCCGTCTCAATGCGATGGAAGTTGCGTCAGACGACTTTATGATCGGATTTGGCGCAGTAACCGGAGACTGCACGCTCTCCGCTAGCGGCAGTCTCACGGAAGCAGCCTCGCGCCTCTATGCCTGCTTGCACAAGGGTGCGCGTTCGGAGAAACCGTGCATCGCCGTCGCGCCGATCCCGGAACAGGGCATCGGCATTGCGATCAACGACCGGCTACGCCGCGCGGCGACGCCCCCCGACTAGTCCTCCGGTTCGACCGGAATCGTCGGGATGATCTGCTGCATTTCGGCATAGGTGTCGCGGGCCTCGTTGCAGGCGCGGCGGCTGCCGTCGGTGCAATCGTCCATCTGGCGTTTGTACGCGCGCTCCAATTGCGCGAGCCGCTCTTCGCGCTTGCGGATTTCGCGCCCGCGGTTCTCGTCAGCTTCGGACTGGCTGGTCGTGGCAAGGTCGACGCCTCTGCCGACGACCTTCACCGGTGCCGTTACGACATTGTAAGCCGTTTTGGCGAGGCAGCCTTGTACCATCACGCAGGCCGGCAGGAGGGCAATAACGGCTAGGCGACGCATGGAAATTCCTTTCGCTGCCCCGCCTAGCGGGTTTTCCCGGAACCGTCGATGAACTCAGGCGTCGGGGGCTTCGGGCGACTCGGGAGGTCGCGGGCCTTCGGGAGCCTCAAGAGGGAGCGGGGCCGAACTTGCTTCGCGCGTCTCACTCGCGGAGCGTTGGCTGCGCGGCGCGGCGTTGCGGCAGTTCAGCGAGCCGGAACCCATCGAACTAACTTCGCAATCGGCGCTGCCGTTCACGGTGATGTCGCCTGAGCCCGCTATCGACGCGTCGACCTTGCCATCGGAGCTGATTTCCGCATCGCCGGACCCCACCACCGAGACATCCGCTTGATTGACCTGCACGCCGCCCAGGCGCGCATCGCCCGATCCGGCGATGGTCAGCTCCAGCCGCTCTGCCCGACCGCTTGCTTCGAGATCGCCCGATCCGGCAATCGTCACCTCAAAGCGCTCCGCATCGACCTCGTCGATCGCGACGCTGCCAGACCCTGCGACCGTAACGTCTGCACGCCCGTCCATGCGGTCGGCGCGGATATCGCCGGATCCAGCAAGCACCAGCGTCGTCAATCCGGGCAGGGTGACGCGAACCGTCGCTTTGCCCTTGTCGCTCCAACTGTCCTTCTCGCGGTGAACGGCGAGCGAATCGTCGCTGAGCGCGAACCTCAGGGCATCGACGGCAGCGTCATCGCCCGAAACGTCGATGTCGAAACGGTCGCCGAGCGTCACGATGACCTCGTCCGATCCGGCCAGCACAAGCTCTGTCGGCGCCGTGCCGGTCATGTCGAGTTCCGCCAGCGGCACGCCTTCGGTATCTCCGAACTGGATGTCCATCCCGTCGCATCCGGCCACCAGGGCCGCGCCTGCCAGGGCCGCCACCGGTCCGAGCCGTTTGAAAAAAGTCTGTACCGTCATCGAGTAAATCCTCCTGCTACCCCCGGCAGCCCGTATTGCCGATGTAATACAGCGTGGCGTTCGCTTCAACCCGAAGAAAAGGGGCCGCCCCTTGCGGAGCGACCCCTTGATCGAGCCACGATGACTGCCTGTCGATCAGGCGTCTTCGGTGTTCTCGTAATATTGCGGCGCATGTTCACGCAGGACGTCGAGAATTTTCTCGAGCGCCCTGGGCTCGTCGGTCTTTTCCATCGCGGCGAGTTCGCGCGCAAGGCGGCTGGATGCAGCTTCGAAGATCTGGCGCTCCGAATAGCTCTGCTCCGGCTGGTCGTCCGGCCGGAAAAGGTCGCGGGTCACCTCGGCGATCAGGACGATTTCGCCCGAATTGATCTTGGCTTCGTATTCCTGGGCGCGGCGCGACCACATGGTGCGCTTGACCTTGGGTTTGCCCTTGAGGGTTTCCATCGCTTCCTTGAGCGTCTTGTCGCTCGACAGCTTGCGCATGCCGATCGATTCGACCTTGTTCACCGGAACGCGCAGCGTCATGCGTTCTTTTTCGAACCGCAGAACATAAAGGTCGAGCTGCATGCCGGCGATTTCCTCGCTCTGCAGTTCGATCACACGGCCAACACCGTGCTTGGGGTAGACAACGTAATCGCCAACGTCGAAGGCATCAGCCTTGCTAGCCATGCAATCCATCCTTTCGTGGGACAGGGCCGGGTGGGGGGCAACGTAGACAGTGCCTTTGCCGCGACCTGTGAGGGACGCGGGGCGGTACTGAATGTCGCGTTGCGGGTGGCCTGCCCTTTCTTCTTTCACACCTGACCGGGAGCAAACCGGTACAGTTGTTGCATTATATAGCACGAAAGGGCGGATATTGCGAGTCGTTGTAACGAAGCGCCTATCCGCCCGCGTTGGCCTTGGTTGTGACAGCGACGATTTCGGCACCGAAGAGCAATGCGAAACCGCTGACCCAGAACCACGTGATCAGCGCCACGACCGCGCCGAGCGAGCCGTACGTCGCGTTGTAATCGGTAAAGTTCGAAGCGTAGAATGCGAAAGCCCCGGTCGCGACGATCCAGAGAATGGCGAAGATCACGCCTCCGCGAAGCGCTGCCGACCAGTCTGCTCGCGGTCCGGCCGGTGCGTAGTGATAGAGCAGCATCGCCCCGGCCACGGCCGATATTGCCAGCAAGACCAGCCCGATGATCGAGGCCAACGGCCCGGAAAGGGCGGCGCTCGCGGCGATCAGGGCGGCCAGGGCGACGATACCGGCGACGCCGGCCAGGGTGATCGCGAGCGCGACCAGATTGCTTCGCAGGAAGCTGCGCGGTTCGCTCACTTCGAAAGCGATGTTGAGGCCGGTCAGGAGTGCATTGGCGGCGCCGCGTGCTCCGATGAGGGCCAGCGCGAGGGCGATGAGCAGGCCGAAACCCTTCGCGCCGCCGGACCCTTGCGAAATCTGCTCCAGCTGGTCGCCGATCAGCGTCGCGGCACTCGGCGGCAGCACGTCGGCCAGTGTCGTGATGTGCTGCGAAACGGTCGCGGGGTCGGCGAATAGCCCATAGCCCAGCACGACCGCGCCCAGCGCCGGCACAAGCGCCAGCAGCGCGTAATGCGCTATCCCGGCCGCGACGAGCGAGATATTGTTATCGCTCCCCGCGGCCCAGGCGGATTTCAAACGGTTAAGCAATGGACGGGATCAATCGCCCTCGCCGGGCTCGGCGGAGAAGTACTTCTCGTATTTATCCCCCTCGTCCTTGTGCTCGTCGGCGTCGGCGGGCGGCTCCTTGCTCTGCGTGATGTTCGGCCATTCGGCGGAGAACTTCGTGTTGAGCTCGAGCCATTTTTCGAGATTGTCCTCGGTATCGGGCAGGATCGCCTCGGCCGGGCATTCAGGCTCGCACACGCCGCAGTCGATGCATTCGCTCGGATTGATGACGAGCATGTTCTCGCCTTCGTAGAAACAGTCGACCGGGCACACTTCGACGCAGTCGGTATATTTGCATTTGATGCAGGCGTCGGTGACGACATAGGTCATTGGGTCGGTGATCCTTCGCGAAGTGTTTGCCTAGTTCGGTGCTGCTAGGGCCGATCATCCGTTCGGGTCAAGCTCCCGATAGCAGGCTTGCGCTTCGCGCGGCGGGCCGCGGCGCTCCGGCAGCTCCAATACTTCGACCAGCCGCACCTGGTTGCCGAGCGGGATCGTGAGGACATCGCCGACCCGGACATCGAGCGAGCCGCGCAGCACTCGCTCGCCATTGCGGCGGATATAGCCTTGGTCGACCAGCTTCTGTGCCGCGCTGCGCGTGCGTGCAATGCGCAGCGTGCAGAGCAGCCGGTCGATCCTCATGCGGCGCTCATGCCTTCATGTCAGCTGAGCAGGTCGGCAAGGCCGGCAAAGGCACTGCCCTCGCGCGGTTTGGCAGGGGCGGCACGCTGTTGCTTCCGTCGCGAGGGACGCCATTCCCAGCGGTCGGGCCGTGGCGGGCCGAATTGCCCTTCCGCGAGCGGTTTGGCGCGTTGAACCCGGAAACCCGCGACACCGAGCAGGCGGATCGCATTGTTTTCTTCCAGCCCGATCGAGACCGGCAGCGCCAGATCGAGGACGAATTTACGCCTGCGATCCCTGGACTGCGCCTTGGCGCGGGTTTCGTGCGCCGCGCGCAGTATCTTTTCGGCCAGGTCGATACGAATGGCCTGGTCGCCGGCGGGGCGATAACCGGACGGCAGCTTCTTGCCGCCAGGGATGACCGGCAGCATCGTCTCTTGCAGCGGTCGACGATCCACACCCAGCGCATGCAACAGCTGGCGCGGCGCTGGCTTGAGCAGCAGCGGCGAGAAGATGTCGAGCGCGCCGAAGGTCACGCCGATCTTGCGCAGGAAAGGTCGCATTTCCTTCGGCAGATGCTCGATGCCGGCCTTTTCGCGGCTGGTGTAGCCATGGCCTGCGATGAGGTTGAGCAACAGGGCGCGCGCCTGCGACCCGGCTTCGGGGTTGGCAGAAGCATGATGCATTTTTTCGAGCGGAGCGAGCGGTACGAGCTTTGCAGCCAGCCAAGCTTCTAGCGCGGCGAGCAGTTTCGTGCGCGGCCCTTCCGGCAGGGCCATCACCTCGGGCGCGGGTTGCAGCAACGGCGTCACGGTGCCGTCGCGTTGTTCGAGCTTCGCCAGCGGCTGGTTGTTCCAGCGCAATTCGCCGCGCGCGAGTTCAAGATCTTCCAGGCCCGACGCCGCCAAAGCCTCTGCCTTCTCTCCCAGCAAGCGGGGGAGCGCTTTCTCGGCTGCGGCGAGCAACATGCGGCGGTCTTCGTGCCGCGCCGAGGGATCGACGGTGAAGCGCAGCGCTTCGATGGTGCCCATCGGTTCGCCCTCCACGCTCACCGCGCCATCTTCGGCCAGTTCGATCGGTAACAGGTCGGAATTTTCGCCCAGCGATTTCATGAGTATTGCCGTCCTCCGATTGACGAATCTTTCCGTAAGTCGCGCGTGCAGTGCGTCCGACAGCTTGGCTTCGACTGCCCGCGCGCGCGACGCCATTTCGTCCCGCGCCAGCACCCAGTCTGGCCGCTGGCAGATATAGGCCCAGCTGCGAATCGCGGCGATGCGCCCCTGCAGCGTATCGATGTCGCCGGACATATTGTCGAGTTCGCTGATCCGCGCGGCAGCATAGTCGGCCCCAAGGTAACCCTCGCGCAAGTCCTGCCACAGCCGCGCGACGAAGCGGGCATGGACATCCGGCCCACGCTGGCGAAAGTCGGGCAGCGAACACGCCTCCCAAAAGCGACGGACATTCCCGGGCCCGTGGATCGTCTGGCCAAGCGGCTCTTCGGCCAGGCGTTTGAGTGTCGCGAGATCGATCGCTTCCGGCGCCAGGCGCAGGACGGGATCGTTCGGCGAAGCTTCGAGATCGGCGATCAGCGTTCCAAGCGAATCGACACGCGGCTCCGGCTCGCGCCAGAACAAATGCGTCAGCGGCGCGAAGCGATGCTCCTCGATCGCATAGACTTCTTCCTCGGCGAATTCGGGGGTTGCGCTGCCACGGTTCTGGCCGCCCAGCGTGCCGAAGGTCCCGTCGCGCTGGTGGCGCCCCGCACGCCCGGCGATTTGCGCCATCTCCGCCGGGAGGAGCCGCCGCATCCGCTGGCCGTCGAACTTGGAGAGGCCCGCGAAGGCGACATGCGTCACATCGAGGTTGAGCCCCATGCCGATGGCATCGGTGGCGACGATGTAATCGACCTCGCCGTTCTGGAACAGCTCGACCTGCTTGTTGCGCGTCTCCGGACTCAGCGCGCCCATGACGACGGCCGCACCGCCGCGAAACCGCCGCAGCATTTCCGCCACGGTGTAGACTTGCTCCGCACTGAAGGCGACAATCGCACTACGCGGCGGCAGGCGGGAGAGCTTGCGCGGGCCGATATGCGTCAAGGTGGAGAAGCGCGGCCGGTCGGAGACCTCCGCGTCCGGCACGAGTTCGCGCACCAGCGGCTCCACCGTCGCGCTGCCCAGCAGCATCGTCTCTTCGCGACCGCGTGTGTTGAGCAGCCGGTCGGTGAAGATATGGCCGCGCTCGCGATCGGCGGCGAGCTGCACCTCATCGAGACCCACGAAGGCCGCGCTCGCCCCATCGCGTGGCATCGCCTCGACCGTGCAGCACATGTAGCGCGCATTGGGGGGCTCGATCCGCTCCTCTCCGGTGATCAGCGCGACATTCGCATCGCCCTTGATCGCCCGCACCCGGTCGTAGACCTCGCGCGCCAGCAGCCGCAGCGGGAAGCCCATGCATCCGCTGGAATGGCCGCACATGCGCTCGATGGCGAGGTGCGTCTTGCCGGTATTGGTGGGCCCGAGGACCGCCTTGATCGCGCTATCCTGCACGCGGTCATCAGTGGCAGGCTCGCGCCGCACCCGCAACCGTCGGGCAACGGAGAGTGTCGACTCGTCGCATACCGGACTCGGATCGGCGCAGTTTAAGGGTGTGTTTACTTTGTTTTGGCAGGAAAAGCGGGCAAAGGTCCCGCAAGGGTCGGGTCGATCGCTCACGCACAGGTCGACCATGGACGGAGGGTCACGCGTGTATAGGTCCCGCGGGGACAGCGAGCAAAACGATCTGCACACCGCGTCGGCGAGCGCCGGTGCGGGCGCTGCTGCACTCGCGCACGATCAGATACTGCCCGAAGAAAGCGACTCGGGCTTCTCCCTCGCAACCCTGCGCGAGCAGCTTTCCGCGCGCATCGCGTCGGTGGATTTCGCCCCGGACCTCGGCAGCGAGATCGGCAGCCGCCGCTGGTTCCGCGGGCTCGGCACTTTCGTCGGCCTCTCGGCTGCCGCGCTGGCTTTCTGGCCGAGCTTCGCGCCGCTGGAGGCTGCGCCGCCCGCGGATGTCGACGATGCCGTTCGGTCCGAATACCGCAGCCAGATGATCCTGCCGCTCGCGCTGGGTGCCGACAGCGGTCGCCGCATGGGCGCGACCTCGCTGGTCGAACCGTTGGCGCAAGCGCCCGAGCGCCCGCGGATCGAGCTGGTAGCGACACTCTCGCGCGGCGACGATTTCGAGCGCATGCTGCGCCGTGCGGGCCTCGGTCGCGAGGATTCGCAGCTGGTCACCGACATGGTCGGCAAGGCCATGCCGCTGGGCGACATCGAACCCGGTACGCGCATCGACATCGTGCTGGGCCGCAGGAACGGCACCGGCGAACCGCGACCGCTGGAAGAGCTCGCTTTTCGCGCCCGTTTCGATCTGGAGCTGTCCGTCGGCCGGCTGGACGAGGGCGGTCCGCTCACCCTCGTGCGCAAGCCAATCCGCGTCGACGACACGCCGCTGCGCATTCGTGGCGTCGTCGGCGACAGTCTCTATCGCTCCGCGCGCGCTGCCGGAGCGCCTGCCAGCGCCGTGCAGGCCTATCTCAAGACACTCGGTCAGCACGTAAATCTCGACCGCGAGATCCGCTCGACCGACACTTTCGATTTTATCATCGCCCATCGCCGTGCCGCCACGGGCGAGCGGCAAGCCGGACAGCTACTTTACGCCGGCGTCGAGCGGGGCGACAAACCGCGCGTCCAGCTTATGCGCTGGGGCACGGATGGCGAGTTCTACGAGGCGTCGGGCGTCGGCGAACAACGCGGCGGGCTGATGGCCCCCGTGCCGGGCCGGATGAGCTCGCGCTATGGCATGCGCCGCCACCCGATCCTCGGCTACAAGCGGATGCACGCCGGTCTCGACTACAAGGCACGCCACGGCACGCCGATCGTCGCGGTCACCGATGGCCGTGTTCTTTCGGCCGGACGCGCGGGCGGCTGCGGCAATGCGGTCAAGCTGCGCCACGACGGCGGGATCGACACACGCTATTGCCACATGAGTCGCATGGCCGCGGACCGCGGCCAGCGCGTGCGGCGCGGGCAGGTGATCGGCTATGTCGGCTCCACCGGCCTCTCGACCGGGCCGCATTTGCATTACGAGATGTACCGCGGCGGGCGCTCGGTAGACCCGGCATCGGTAAAATATGTGACTCGCGCCCAACTGAGCGGAGCCGAACTGGCTCGCTTCAAAGGCGCGCTGGAGAAGCTGCGCCAGGTCGAAGCCGGTGCCGCGCTGGCCGAACTCGCGCCGACGGCCAACGAAACGGCGGCGGAGACGCCGCAGCGCGAAATCGACAAGGTGGAGCGCGTCGAAACGGTGCGTTGACCGGCTTGCGATTGCGCCGCGCCGTGGCTTGCGGCATTTGCGTGCCATGACTCATGCTACATATCCGAACACCCGCCTGCGCCGCACGCGCGCCCATGCCTGGAGCCGGCGGATGCACCGTGAGACGGTGATGACCTCGGCGGACCTCATCTGGCCGCTGTTCGTAACCGATGGCTCCGGGGTCGAGGAGTCAATTGCGAGCCTGCCCGGTGTCTCACGCTGGTCGGTGGACGGGATTGCGCAGCGCGCGAGGGAAGCCGTCGATCTGGGCATTCCGTGCATCGCGCTGTTCCCGAATACGCAACCCGACAAACGCAGCGACGACGGGGCCGAGGCCTATAATCCCGACAATCTGATGTGTCGTGCAATCAAGGCGGTGCGCGATGCTTGCGGTAGCGACATCGGCATCCTCACCGATGTCGCGCTCGATCCCTACACCAGCCACGGGCAGGACGGGCTGCTCGACGAGAGCGGCTATGTCGTCAACGACGATACGGTGGCTGTGCTGGTCGACCAGGCGGTCAATCAGGCGGAAGCCGGAGCGGACATCATCGCCCCGTCGGACATGATGGACGGCCGCGTGCGCGCGATCCGCATGGCGCTGGAAATGGGTGGTCACCACAATATCCAGATCATGGCCTATGCGGCGAAATATGCCTCGGCCTTCTACGGTCCATTCCGTGATGCCGTGGGGTCTGGCGGACTGCTTAAAGGCGACAAGAAAAGCTACCAGATGGATCCGGCAAACGGCGACGAGGCGATGCGCGAGATCGCCATGGACATCGCCGAAGGCGCGGACAGCGTGATGGTGAAGCCGGGCCTGTCCTATCTAGACGTGATCTGGCGCGCGAAGGAGCAGTTCCGCGTGCCCGTCTTCGCCTATCAGGTGAGCGGCGAATATGCGCTGATCGAGGCGGGCGCGGCGGCCGGCGTGGCCGATCGCGAGGCACTGCTGATGGAAAAGCTGCTCGCC
Organism: Erythrobacter sp.; assembly: GCA_029937545.1. Taxonomy (GTDB): domain Bacteria; phylum Pseudomonadota; class Alphaproteobacteria; order Sphingomonadales; family Sphingomonadaceae; genus Qipengyuania. The sequence continues at coordinate 283,787 of JAPYPR010000001.1, forward strand.
TTCAAGCGCGCCGGCTGCTCCGGCGTGCTGACCTATCACGCGCCATTCGCCGCGCGTATCCTGAATGGCTGACGCATTCCGGCACCAAACCGAGCGGTTGGTCTTGCGCGACTGGCGCGAGGAGGACTGGCCACGGTTCTGGGAACTTTGCAACACACCAAATGTCATGCGCTGGCTAGGCGGTGTGGCGGATGATGCAACGCAGGCGGGCGCGCAGGAGCGGCTCGAGGGCTATCGCCGCGATCATGGACACACCTTCTGGGTCTGCGAACGCAAGGCCGATGGCGGACACCTGTCGGGCGAGATGCTCGGCTTTTGCGGATTGAAGCGCTCCAATGTCGAGAACGAGCCCGTCTTCGGCATGATGGAGGTCGGCTGGCGCCTGCGTGAAGACGCCTGGGGCCATGGCTACGCCAAGGAAGCTGCCGTCGCCTCGCTCGATCTCGGCTTCGGCCGTTTCGGAGGGCAAGAGATTGTCGCCCTGACCGTTCCCGGCAATACGGCAAGCTGGGGCCTTATGCGGTGCCTAGGCATGTGGCGCCGCGAAGATCTGGATTTCACCGATGCGCGCTGGGGACCGGAGCTCAATCCGACTATCGTCTATTCCATCGACCGCGACGCCTGGTTGGCGCGCAATGGCTGACATCGTCGCCGAAACCGAGCGCCTCATATCGCGTACCGTCGACGAGGGTGACGAGGCGGAGCACGCGCGCTTGCTCAACTCTCCGACGATCATGAAATTCATCGGCGGCCCGATGGAGCCTGCGGAAATCGAGCAGCGGCACGCCAAGGCCATGGCGATGTATGCGCGCGAGGGTTTCAGCTTCCTGTTCGTGATCGAGAAGGCGAGCGGCGCCATGGTCGGCTATTGCGGGATCAAGCGCGTCGACGACCCCGCCGCGCCGAATCTCGGCGACCACGAGATCGGCTGGAAAATCCGCGAGGATCGCTGGGGCAGGGGCTATGCGAGCGAGGCTATGCGCGCGGTGATAGACTGGGCCTTTACTCGCGTCGGGGTGCCGCATGTCGTCGCCATCACCGATCCGGACAACACGGCAAGCTGGAAGCTGATGGAAAAACTCGGCATGGTGCGGCGTGACGATCTGGACTTCGAAGCCGATCACGGCCCGCTGATCCAGTATTCGCTGACCGCAGACCAATGGGAGAGCGCGGCTTGAGTATCCATCGCCCCGGAGTGACCATCATCCCGATCCACGGCCACACGCCGAAAATCCACGACAGCGCTTTCGTCGCGCCCGGCTGCACGATCGTCGGCAATGTCGAGATCGGGGCCGACAGCTCCGTCTGGTACAATTGCGTGCTGCGCGCCGATGTCAGCCGCATCGTGATCGGCGAGCGCTCGAACATCCAGGACGGCAGCGTCTGCCACTGCGACGCAGAGCGCCCCGGCGATCCCGACGGCTCGCCGCTGATCATCGGCGACAACGTGCTGGTCGGGCACATGGCGATGGTTCACGGCTGCACCATCGAGGACCGCGGCTTCGTCGGTCTCGGCGCAATCGCCATGAACAAGGCGGTGATCGGTAGCGACGCGATGCTGGCGGCCGGGGCCATGCTGACCGAGGGCAAGGTGATGGGCGCGCGCGAACTCTGGGGTGGCCGCCCTGCGCGCAAGATGCGCGACCTCGACGACGCAGCCATCGCCGGGATGCGGATGGGCGTGGCGCATTACGCGGAGAATGCGAAGGCGCATGGCAAGGCGATCGGGGAAGCCGACCCGGCCTAAGTTGCGCGGCGCGACTTTCTGGTTTGCGTGTGGTCCGGACATTCGTCCGGCCCTTGCGGCGGCACCAGCCCACGCCCCCACCCGGCCACCCACGGCATTATACTGTTTGGGTGGCCGGGTGGGGGCGTGGGCTGGTGCCGCAAGCAATCGACGGATGTCGATAGCGCACTCAGCAAAGGCTCCGGGAAGGGGGAGTGGGACGGAACAGTCGCAAACCTTCGACGGATGTCGAAGGCGTACTCCACAAAAACCAAACCTAATCCCGCACTAACGCTCTCAGCGCTTCCACCCGGTCCGCCTCATGCGGCGGCTTGTCCCAGCGAATACGGTGGATGCGAGGAAAGCGCATAGCGAGGCCGCTCTTGTGGCGTTTGCTCTCGTGCACGCTGTCGAAGGCGACTTCGAACACCAGGCTCTTGTCGGTCTCGCGCACGGGGCCGAAGCGATTGACCGTGTTGCGGCGCACATGGCGGTCGAGCTTCTTCAGCTCCTCGTCGTTGAAGCCCGAATAGGCTTTGCCGACCGGTAGCAGGTCCGCGCCGGCATCGGGGTCCCCATCCCAGCAGCCGAAGGTGTAGTCCGAATAGAAGCTCGAGCGTTTGCCGCTGCCGCGCTGGGCATACATCAGTACGCAATCGACCAGCAGCGGGTCGCGCTTCCACTTGTACCAGTATCCGACGCGCCGCCCGGCGATGTAGGGGCTTTCCTTGCGCTTCAGCATCAACCCTTCGATGGCATCGTCGCGGCTGCCCTCGCGGATGGCGGCAAGGTGCTCGAAATCCTTTGCTTCGACGATGCGGCTGAGGTCGAAGTGGCTGTCGGGCAGGCGCTCCATCAGCGCTTCGAGCCGAGCGCGGCGCTGCGTCCACGGTAGCTGGCGAAGGTCCTCCCCTTCGACTAGCAGCGCATCGTATAGCCGAACGAAAGCCGGTGCTTCCTTCAGCATCTTTTTGCTGACTGTCTTGCGCCCTAGCCGTTGCTGCAAGGCGTTGAAGCTGGCCGCGCCGCCATCTTCTCCGCCTTGCACCTTGCCGCGTACCAGTAGCTCTCCGTCGAGTACGGCGGGAAAGGGCAGCACGTCGAGCAGTTCGGGAAATGTCGCCGAAATATCGTCGCCGGATCGCGAGTAGACGCGTGTTTCGTCGCCGGCGCGGACGAGTTGTACGCGGATGCCGTCCCATTTCCATTCGGCTGCGTAATCGCTGAGGTCGACTACTGTCTCTTCCAGCGGATGCGCGAGCATGAAAGGGCGGAAGGTCGGCAGATTGTCGATATCCGGCGGGTCTTCGCCATCGGCCGCCCAGGCAAACAGCTCGGGATAGGGCGGAGCGAGGCCGTGCCAGTATTCCTCGACCTCGTCGACCGACACCTCGAACGCCTGCGCGAAGGCCGTCTTGGCAAGGCGGCTGGAGACGCCGATGCGCATGCCGCCGGTGGCGAGTTTCAGCAGCGCGTAGCGGCCCGAGGGATCGAGCCGGTCGAGCAATTTCGGCAATTCGGCGACCACGGTCTTGCGATTCATCGCTTCGAGCAGCTCGACCGTTTCGCTGACCGAGGGAGGCGAGGGCGGCTGGTCGGGTGCGGGCCAGAGCAGGCTGGCCGTCTCCGCCGTATCGCCCACGAAATCGCGGCTGAGCGACCATAGCACCGGATCGATGCGGTCCTTCATCAGATTGCGGATGGTCGAGCTTTTCACAGCCGGAAAGTCGAGTCCGTCCGAGAGCGCCGCCAATGCCCAGCCGCGGTCGGGATCGGGCGTTGCGCGCAGATACTCGGCGATCAGGCGCAGCTTCTCGTTGCGGCTGCGCGTGTAGACCAGCGCATCGATGAGGGCGGCGAACTCTTCCACGCCTCAATCGTCCTCGTCGTCATAGCCGACCAGCGCGAGTGCGCGGGCGCGGCGCTGGTGAAGCTGGCACCAGCGCAGCAGCGCGTCCTCGCGCCCATGGGTGATCCAGTTCTCCTGTGCGTCGACCTCCTTGATCGTGCGCGTCAGCTCGCCCCAGTCGGCGTGGTCGGAAATGACCAGCGGCAGTTCGACATTGCGCTGGCGGGCGCGCTGGCGGACACGCATCCAGCCGCTGGCCATGGCTGTAATCGGGTCGGGCAGGCGGCGGCTCCAGCGGTCGTTCAGCGCGGAGGGCGGACAGACCACGATTGCGCCGCGCATGTCATCCTTGGAATAGTCGGCTACGAGTCGAAGTTCGCCCAAATCGACGCCGTGCTCCTCATAGAGCCGGCACATCTTCTCCATCGCGCCGTGGAGGTAGATCGGCTCGCGGTGCCCCGCGCGGCGTAGCTCGGCGATCACGCGCTGGGCCTTGCCCAATGCATAGGCCCCGACCAGCACGCAGCGATCGGGATGCGCGGCCAACCGGTAGATTAACTTAGCCATTTCGTCCTCGATCGGCGGATGGGTAAAGAGCGGCAGGCCGAAGGTGGCTTCGGTGATGAAGATGTCGCAGGGGGTGACTTCGAAGGGCGGGCAGGTGGGGTCTTTGCGCCGTTTGTAGTCGCCGGTCACGATCACGCGTTCGCCCGCGTGCTCCAGCAGGATCTGCGCGCTGCCGAGCACATGGCCTGCCGGAATATAGGTCGCATCGACGCCGCCCGTCAGCCGGATCGTCTCGCCATACTCGACCGGCACGGCCTTGTGCGGGATCTCTCCCGCATCGTCCTCGGTGCCGGTGCGATAGCGCAGCTCCATGATTGCGAGCGTTTCGGGCGTGGCGACTGTCTCTCCATGCCCGCCGCGTGCGTGATCGGCATGGCCATGGGTGACCAACGCCTTGCCAACGGCTTTCGAAGGATCGACCCAGCAATCGGCGGGCGGGATATAGATGCCGTGCGGTTCAGGCTTGATCCAGGAGAAGGGCGCGCTCACCCCGACTCAAGCGGGCAGCGCGCCAACCGTTCCCGCCGCGGCGTTACGCAGGTGCCTTGAAGCGCTCCATCAGCTGCTTGAACCCCGGCTTCTGCCCTGTCGCGAGCAGGCTCGCGCGGAACAGGCGGCCGAGGAAGATGACTTCCAGCGCCACGAAGCCTGCGAGCAGGATGCCCGACCCGATCATTTCCCACCATTCGATGCCCATGCCGAGGCGCGCAAGCATTGCGAAGGGCGTCCACAGCGGGACCCAGGTAAGGATTTGCACGAGCAGACCGTCCTTGCCCGCCACGAGTGAGGACAGCAGGAAGGTGATCGGCAGCAGGATGCCGAGCAGCACCGGCATCAGGTACCCCTGCGCCTCGCTCATCGAATCGGCCATCGCGCCGATCGCCACGAAGATGATCGAGACGGCGATATATCCCATCACGAAGAAGTAGATCATCGCGATGATGGCGGTAGGCGAAGACACCGGCTCCAGCGCAGGGCGGATCATGTCGGCGATCTCCCCTTGCGTGAAGAAGGCGACGACGATTGCGCAGCCGACCCAGACCCCGATCATCGAGAAGCCGACGGCGAGCGCGCCGAGCAGTTTGCCCTGCATCAGTTCCTCGGGCCGGATGCAGGCGAGCAGCGATTCGAGCAGCTTGTTCGAGCGTTCCTCGACCGACCCCTGCAACATCCAGCTGCCCGACAGCATCAGGCTGAGCATCAGGATATAGGACAGCGCCAGCGGTACGATAGAGCGGATCAGCAGCGCCTCACGCGCCCCGCCTCCGGGAGGCGGCGTCGTGACCGCAATGGCGGGCGCTGCGCCCTGGATCGCGGCGGCTTGCGATGCGGGAATGCCCTGGTCGGTCAACAGGCGCTGGCGCAAATCCGCAGTCAGCACTTCCTGCACCTGAGACACGAAGCTCGAGCGTGGCTGGTCCTTCGACCAAAGCCGGATAGTCGGATCGGCGGGGTAGCCTTCCCCGACCAGCAATACGTAATCGGCTGCTTCGCCGTCGGGTCCATCTTCTCCGCCATCGAGCAGCGCATCGACGCGGCTCTGCAGCTCGTCGCCCTGCGCCGACGCCAGTGCGGCAGGGGCGGACGCAAAGCTGTATTCGGGTTCGGGAATATCGAATTCGGGCATGCCCTCAAGTCGTACTTCGTCGATCTGCGCCACCGCGGCATCCACGCCGCCGGACTGGCGAAAGGCCAGCACATCGGCATCGGTATACCAGCGGTCGTGCCGGGCCCAAGGAGCGTCGGGATCGGCATTTTCGAGGCCGTGACGTCGCACGTAACGCGACAGTGAGCGTAGGACGTAACGGTCTTCCTCAAACCCGAAGCGCTGTTCGAGAGCGGTCGCGGCCGATCCTCCTGCGCGGTCTGATACGACGACGCGCGTCGCCTCCTCCTCGTCCAGCGCGCTTCCGAAAAGCGGACCGATGGCGAGTGCGACCGGGACGAGCAGAAGCGTCAGCCAGAAGCTCTTCATCGCGGCGATCTGACGGAACTCGCGCGCCGCCACAAGCAGAACATTGCGGTTCATCGCTGGACCTCCCCTTCGCCGACCATGCTGACGAATACTTCGTGCAGCGATGCGCGCTGCTCCTCGAACCGGCGGAGCGCGATGCCCTTGGCAGTGCAGGCCTCGAGCACCGTCTCAGCGTTGGTGCCGGGCGCGAGCCGCAGATCGTAGCGATGGAAGCCGTCTCCGGCATCCTCGACAGGTTCGGCGCTTGCCACTCCGTCGACCGAGGCAATCGTGGGATGGGCCACGGCGGTGATCCGCGCCGGCAGCGTGTCGCGCGCTTCCTCTAGCGTACCTTCGAACCGCTTCGCGCCCTTCTTCAGGAGCAACAACCGGTCACACAATCGTTCGGCATGCTGCATCACGTGGGTAGAGAAGATGACTGCTGCGCCGCGCTGCGATGCTCTCACGATCTCGTCTTCGAGCAAGCCCTGGTTGACGGGGTCGAGGCCCGAAAACGGCTCGTCCAGCATCAGCAGTTCGGGCCGGTTGACCAGCGAACACGCGAGCTGGACCTTTTGCGCCATGCCCTTGGACATGTCGCCGATCTGGCTCTTCGCCCGATCGGCAAGATCGAAGCGTTCGAGCAATTCCATGCCATGTTCATGGGCGTCCGCCGGGTCCATGTGCTTGAGCCGACCGAAATAGACGATCGTCTCGATCGCCTTCATATGCGAATAGAGTCCGCGTTCCTCGGGCAGGAAGCCGATCGCATCGGACTTGCGCTTGTCCGGCGCCGCGCCGAGCACTTCGATCCGGCCGGATGTCGGCCGGATGATGTCGAGCACCATCCGCAGCGCAGTCGTTTTGCCCGCGCCGTTCCCGCCGAGAAATCCGAAAATTTCGCCCGGCTGCACGGCGAAGGACAGATCGTCCACCGCCATAACATCGCCAAATCGCTTTGTAAGGTTCTCGACCCTTAGAACCGACACAGTGCAATCCCCCTTTTTCGCTTTCGAGCGGTATGGGAGCGATGCCGAAGCCTCAAGCATTTACCGGGCAGACGGCAAAAAGGGGCCAACAAACGCCGACCCCTTGGTGTTTCGTGTGGTGCGAGAGCTTACTTGCTCTCGTCGGTGCTTTCGCTGGTGCCCGCTTCGGGTTTCTTGTCCGCAGGTTTTGTCTTTGCCGTCGACTTCTTCTTCGGCTTGGCCTTCGCCTTGGGCGGGGCGGGGGTGAGTTCGAAGGACGGCTTGCCATCCTTCATCGTCACCGACACCTCGCCGCCATCGGCGAGCTTGCCGAACAGCAATTCCTCGGCCAGCGGCTGCTTGATCTTCTCCTGGATCAGGCGGCCCATCGGGCGGGCACCGTACAAGCGGTCATAGCCTTTGTCCGCCAACCAGGCGCGGGCCTCCTTGTCGAACTGGATGTCGACGTTCTGCTCGGCCAGCTGCAGTTCGAGCTGGAGGATGAACTTGTCGACCACGCGAGCGACGGTGTCCTTCCCGAGATAGCCGAACGGCACAATCGCATCGAGACGGTTGCGGAATTCCGGGGTGAACATGCGCTTCACCGCCTCCTCGCTCGCATCCTCCTTCGACACGTCGCCGAAGCCGATGCCCTGGCGCGCCATGTCGGCAGCCCCGGCATTGGTCGTCATGATCAGCACGACATTGCGGAAATCCACGGTCTTGCCGTGGTGGTCGGTCAGGCGGCCATTATCCATTACCTGCAACAGGATGTTAAACAGGTCGGGATGCGCCTTCTCGATCTCGTCGAGCAGCAGCACGCAATGGGGGTTCTGGTCGATAGCATCGGTCAGCAGACCGCCCTGGTCGTAACCGACGTAGCCCGGAGGCGCGCCGATCAGGCGGCTGACGCTATGGCGCTCCATATATTCGGACATGTCGAAACGCTTGAGCTCGATGCCCATGATGCTGGCCAGCTGGCGCGCGACTTCGGTTTTGCCGACGCCGGTCGGGCCGCTGAACAGGAACGAGCCGATCGGCTTGTCCGGATCGCGCAGGCCCGCGCGGCTGAGCTTCATTGCAGTCGACAGCCGGTTTACGGCCGAGTCCTGCCCGAAAACGACGTGCTTGAGATCGCGTTCGAGATTCTCGAGCGCCTTCTTGTCGTCCTTGCTGACCGATTTAGGCGGAATGCGTGCCATCGTCGCGATGACAGCTTCGATCTCGCGCGCAGTAATCTTCTTCTTGCGACGGCTCGGCGGCACCAGCATCTGCATCGCGCCGACCTCGTCGATCACGTCGATCGCCTTGTCGGGCAGCTTGCGGTCATTGATGTAGCGCGCCGACAGTTCGACGGCCGTCTTCAGCGCATCCTGCGTGTAGGTCACCTTGTGATGATCCTGGAACGCGCTCTTGAGACCCTTGAGGATCTTGATCGTATCCTCGATCGTCGGCTCGTTCACGTCGATCTTCTGGAACCGGCGCAGCAATGCGCGATCCTTTTCGAAGTGGTTGCGGAATTCCTTGTAAGTGGTCGAACCGATGCAGCGGATCGCCCCGCTGGAGAGGGCCGGCTTCAACAGGTTGGACGCATCCATCGCGCCGCCGCTGGTCGCGCCCGCACCGATGACCGTGTGGATTTCGTCGATGAACAGGATCGCCTCGGGCATGCCTTCGAGTTCGTTGACCACCTGCTTCAGGCGCTCCTCGAAGTCGCCACGATAGCGGGTGCCGGCCAACAGCGCGCCCATGTCGAGCGAATAGATCACCGCGTCCTGCAGCACTTCGGGCACGTCGCCCTCGACGATCTTGCGCGCCAGGCCTTCGGCAATCGCCGTCTTCCCGACGCCGGGATCGCCGACATAGAGCGGGTTGTTCTTGCTCCGGCGGCACAGGATCTGGACCGTGCGGTCGACTTCCGGCCCGCGACCGATGAGCGGGTCGATCCGACCGTCCTCGGCCTTCTTGTTGAGATCGACAGTGAACTGGTCGAGTGCGGTTTCCTTCTTACCCTTGCCGTCAGCCTTTTCGTCCGCCTGCGCTTCGCCTTCCGCCGCGCCTTCGGCAGGACGGCTCTCGATCTGCTTCCCGCCTTTGCCGATCCCGTGGCTGATGAAGCTGACCGCGTCGAGACGGCTCATGTCCTGTTGTTGAAGGAAATAGACCGCGTAGGAATCGCGTTCGGAGAACAGCGCGACCAGCACGTTCGCGCCGGTCACCGTGTCCTTGCCGGAAGACTGGACATGCAGGATCGCGCGCTGGATCACCCGCTGGAAACCAGCGGTCGGCTGCGGATCGGCGCTCTCGTCCGATTGCAGCGCCTGGTATTCCTGTTCGAGATATTGCTTCACCACCGCACCGAGCTCACCGAGATCGACACCGCAGGCATTCATGACCTGCGCCGCATCGTCGTCTTCGATCAGCGCCAGCAACAAGTGTTCGAGCGTGGCATATTCGTGCCGCCGCTCGCCCGCGTCGCTGAGCGCTGCGTGGAGGGTTTTCTCGAGGTTTGCTGCAAAGCTTGGCATTCAGGTGTCTCTTTCGTGGGACTCGCAAGCGGCGAGATGGAAGCAGCCTAGGCCGGGAAACTTGCCCAAAGCTGTATGTATCGCAGATATGGGAACGGGGTTCGGATTTTTCAGCCCCTGCTGCCCCGCCCCGTCCACCGCCCTATTCCTTCCGGCCGAACAGGGCTTCGGCGGCATCGCGATGAGCGGCAGCTTTCGATCGGTGGCTTTCCACCCGGACGATTTCGGCTTGCAGCAGTGCAATCCGCTCGGCGAGTTCGTCCTGCGAATAGGGGCCGAGATCTTCCGCGGCGAGCTTGCTCGCGGCGTCGCCTCCCGCAGCGGAGCTGCCAACAGAGGTTTTGCGGGGACGGTCCTCGTCTTCCATTGCCAGCCAGTGTTCCCCTCTCTCCTGTTGCTGTCAACGGGGCGCTTGGGTAATGCCCCCTCAAATGCGATGAGGCGTTGCAGCGCCGCACCGCGACCGGACCAGTGCGGGCACACAGGGGAATTGCGTGACTGACGATCTACCCGAGACGATGACGGCGATGGGTTTCGACGATCCGGGCGGCCCCGACGTCCTGCGGCCGGAGACACTGCCGGTGCCGCAACCGGACGAGAACCAGGTCCTGATCAGGGTCAGCCATGCGGGCGTCAATCGGCCCGACGTCATCCAGCGGCAGGGCTTCTATCCGCCGCCACCCGGCGCCTCGCCGATTCCGGGGCTGGAGGTCTCGGGCACAGTCGTCGCGATCGGTGACGGCGCGCCGCCCGAAATGCTCAACCGCAAGGTCTGCGCGCTGGTCTCCGGAGGGGGCTACGCCGAATATTGCCTCGCCCATTCCGCGCATTGCCTCGCCGTGCCGGACGGCATGGAAATGGACGGCGCGGCGGCGATTCCCGAAACGCTGTTCACCGTCTGGCACAATGTGTTCGAACGGGGCTTTGCGCGCGATGGCGAAACCCTGCTGGTCCACGGCGGGACATCGGGCATCGGTACGATGGCGATCATGCTGGCCAAGGCCTTCGAGATGACCGTCATCACCACGGCGGGCAGCGAGGAGAAATGCCAGGCAGCGCGCGATCTCGGTGCGGATCTGGCAATCAATTACAAGGACGAGGATTTCGTCGAGAAGGCGAAGGCGTTTACCGATGGCAAGGGCGTGGATGTCGTGCTCGACATGGTGTCGGGCGATTATGTCGCGCGCAACATCGAATGCCTCGCCGACGATGGCCGCCATGTGACGATCGCCGTGCTTGGCGGACTCAAGGCCGAGATCAATATGGCGACGGTGATGCGCAAGCGGCTGATGCTGACCGGCTCCACGCTGCGTCCCCGCTCGGACGAGTTCAAGGCGCTGCTCGCGGACGAAATCTACAATCACGCCTGGCCGCTGTTCGAAGACGGTACGATCCGCCCGGTGATGGACCAGACCTTCCCGTTCGCCGAAGCGGGCGCGGCGCATGCCCGGATGGAGGGCGGCGACCATATCGGCAAGATCGTCCTCGCGGTCGGAGGGGACTGACTCCGAACCGTCGCAAAGTCTCGGTTCGGTAACCGCGCTGTGCGACGCTCGTAACAATCCTGCGGCAAGGCTTTCCCCATCATGCAGCGGGGAGTCCGATCATGACCGAACTGCCGAGCGGCCTCGAAGCCTTTCACAACGTCGCGAATTTTCCCTCGATCAAACCGGCCGTGCCGGAAGTCACCAAGGGCGAGCGGCGGCGCTTCCGCACCATCTGGATCAGCGATGTGCACCTCGGAACCAAGGGCTGCAATCACGAGCTTCTGATCGACTTCCTCGACCATACCGATAGCGACACCATGTACCTCGTCGGCGATATTATCGACGGCTGGCGGCTGAAGAAGAAGTTCTACTGGCCGGCCGAGCACAACGACATCGTCTGGCGAATCCTCAAGCGGGCGAAGCGCGGCACGCGGATCGTCTATATTCCCGGCAATCACGACGAGATGGTGCGTCCCTTCTGCGGCATGAATTTCGGCGGCGTGGAGATACGGCGCGCGGCCTTTCACGACACTGCCGACGGGCGGCGCCTGATGGTGCTGCATGGCGACGAGTTCGATGCGGTCATGCTGGCCCACCGCTGGCTCGCCTTCGTGGGCGACGCGGCCTACCATGTGATGATGAAGCTGAACGGCTGGGTGGCGAATGTCCGCAAGCGGCTCGGCCTGCCCTACTGGTCGATTTCCAAGGCGGCCAAGCACAAGGTCAAGAATGCGGTCGAGTTCATCGGAAAGTATGAAGAGGTCGTCGCCCGCGCCGCCGGGGAGCGGGGCGTAGACGGCGTGGTCTGCGGTCATATCCATACGGCGGAATCGCGCCTTTTCCTGCACGACGGCTTGCCGGTCGAATACTGGAACGATGGCGACTGGGTCGAAGGCTGCAATGCGCTGGTCGAACATCACGACGGGCGGATGGAGATCCTCGACTGGGCCGACGAAGTCGCGCGGCGCGACATGCCGGAGCATGCTACCCAGCCGCAGGCGGAACCGGAGGCGGCGTGACGGCATTGCCGCTCGAGGCGCTTGGCGGAAGGGCGAAATTGACGCCTCCACTCGGTCTCCCGCGCCGGATCGCCATCGTCACAGACGCCTGGCTGCCGCAGATGAACGGTGTGGTACGCACGCTGACCACGACTTGCGACCTTCTGCGCCAGCAAGGTCACGAGGTGCTGGTGATCTCGCCCGATTTGTTCGCGAGCCTGCCGTGCCCGACGTATCCCGAAATCCGCCTGGCCCTCGCGCCGCCGGGCAAGGTCGCGGGTTTGCTGCGAGAGTTTGCGCCGGAGGCGATCCACATCGCCACCGAAGGCCCGCTCGGGATGACGGCACGGCGTTATTGTGCCAGCGCCAAAGCCGAGTTCACCACGGCCTATCACACGCAGTTTCCGGATTACGTCGCGCGGCGCACGCACCTGCCCGCGCAGTGGTTCTGGCGGTACATCACCTGGTTCCACCGGCCGGCGAGCCGGGTCTTTGTCGCCACCGAGAGCATCCGCGGCGAGTTGCGCGAACACGAATTGGACCAGTTGCATCATTGGGGCCGCGGGGTCGACCTCGGCTGTTTTACACCGGACGCGCCGACGCCGCCCGAATTTGCCGACCTGCCGAGACCTATCCAGCTTTACGTCGGTCGGGTCGCAGTCGAAAAAAACATCGAGGCGTTCCTGTCTGGTCATTATCCCGGCAGCAAGGTCGTGGTCGGCGATGGGCCGCAAACTGACGAACTGCGCGCAAAGTTTCCCGGTGCCGTGTTCCTTGGTCGCAAATCCGGCCACGACCTTGCCGGTTGCTATGCCGGAGCGGACGTGTTCGTGTTCCCGAGCCGTACCGATACGTTCGGCCTCGTCATGATCGAAGCGCTGGCCTGCGGCACGCCCGTCGCAGCCTATCCCGTCGCCGGGCCGCGCGACATCGTGACCGACGATGTCGGTGCTCTCTCGGACGAGCTGGATCGGGCCATTGCCGCGGCGTTGTTCTGCGACCGCAAGGCGTGCGCAGCCTATGGCGCGACCTTCAGTTGGGAGGCTGCCACGGCGCAATTCCTCTCAGGGCTCGCCCCCGTTGCCCACGATAAGCTGTCCCCGGCCTAGGGATTTGCTTGCCGAATCCGGTCCGCTCGCCTACATCGAAAGCATACCGGCCGTCCCGCGAGGGGCGGCCTCTCTATTTTCAGACCCCGCGAAAAGGGCATAGACATGGCCGACCAACCCAAACCGCTGATGCCGCACGCGACCGCCACCTGGCTGGTCGACAACACTGGTCTCTCCTTCGAACAAATCGCCGAATTCTGCGGCCTCCACATCCTCGAAGTTCAGGCCATGGCGGACGATCTGGCGGGCAGCAAATATACCGGCCGCGATCCGGTCCATGCCGGTGAACTGACGCAGGACGAGATCGCCAAGGGCGAGAAGGACAGCGAATATTCGCTGGTCATGCAGCGCGCGCCGGTCGCGGTCAGCCGCACCAAGGGTCCGCGCTACACGCCCGTGTCGAAGCGGCAGGACAAGCCCGACGGCATCGCCTGGATCCTGCGTAACCACCCGGAAATCTCGGACGCGCAGATCGGCAAGCTGATCGGCACGACGCGCAACACCATCGGCGCGATCCGCGATCGTAGCCACTGGAACATCCAGAACATCCAGCCCAAGGACCCGGTGACGCTGGGCCTGTGCTCGCAGCGCGAACTCGACGCCGTCGTCGCCAAGGCCGCCAAGAAGGTCGCCAAGGAAGAAGGCGAGGAAGCGGCAGTCGAAGCACCCGTCAGCGGCTCCAGCGATCGCGAGCGCCTGATCGAGGAGCTGCGCGCCGAACGCGACGCGAACGAAAAGGCAGCCGCCGAAGCCGCTCAGGAGGCCGAAGCCGAAGAATGGCTGCGGGCCAAGCGCGCGGCGGAAGAGGCCGGCGAAGCGCCCGCAACACCAGGCGAGGACACCTGATAGCTCGGGCAGCGCCAAACCTTAATCGGAGGGCAGGAGAGGCAGACCGCCTCTTCTGCCCTTTTTACTTGCCTTTAGGGCGGGATGCCGCATGTAACTGACATGGATGTAAGCAAGCTCCCGAACTTCCATCCCGTACCATGGGATACCGAATTCGAGCCCATGGCTCTTCCCGATATGTTCGCGCGCACGGTCGAGCGACGCGGCGATGCACCGCTGCTGCATTTTCTCGGTCGCAGCTACGGTTACAATGAGCTTTTCATAGAGGCGCATTCCTTCGCACGCGCTTTGCAGGCCCGCGGGATCGCGCCTGGGGATCGGGTCGGCCTGTTCCTGCCTAACGTGCCGAGCTACGTTTCTGCTTACTACGGCGCGATGATGGCCGGTGCGGTGGTGGTGAATTTTTCGCCGCTCTACTCCGTCGACGAATTGGCGCAGCAGGTGGCGGATTCAGGCACCCGGCTCCTCGTGACGGTCGATGTCCCCGAGCTCTACGCAACGGCCGAGAAGGTGCTGCGTGGCTCGGCGCTCGAAACGCTGGTCGTGAGCAAGCTTTCGGCAATGCTGCCGAAGCTCAAGGGCATTGCGCTGCGTATTTTCGGTCGCAGCAAGATTGCTTCGGTCACATACGGGGAGGACATCCTCGACTGGACGGCGCTGATCGACGGGGCGCCGCAGCAGATGGACTTGCCCCATGTTGAGCCGCAGTCGATCGCGCTGCTGCAATATACGGGCGGCACCACCGGCGTGCCAAAAGGCGCGATGCTCTCGCACGCCAATCTCAGCGTGAATGCCCAGCAGACGGCTGGCCTCAACCCCTTCGGCGATCCCGAAGGCGAGGTGTTCATGGGCGCGCTGCCGTTCTTCCATGTCTTCGCCAATACTGCGCTGCTGAACCATGCCGTCGTCACGGGCGCCGCCATCGCCATGGTGCCGCGCTTCGAAATCAGGCAGGTGCTGCAGACGATCGAGCGCTACGGCGCGACCGGCTTTCCCGGCGTGCCGACGATGTTCCAGGCGCTCCTCGATCATCCGGACCTGGCGCAAACGGATCTCTCCACCCTCAAGGTCTGCATCTCCGGTGGTGCGCCGCTGCCGGGCCAGCTGCGGGAGAAATTCGAGGCAGCCACGGGTGTTCGTCTAGTCGAAGGCTACGGCCTCACCGAAAGTTCGGGCGTGGTCTCGGCGAACCCCTACGAAGGCCGGCGCAAGCTCGGCACGATCGGCCAGGTCATCATGGGTACGGAAGTGCTGCTGCTCGACAAGGAGGATCCCGCGGTATTGGCACCGGAGGGTGAGCCGGGCGAGCTCGCGCTCCATGGGCCGCAAATCATGCAGGGTTACTGGAAACGGCCCGAGGCAGCGCAGGATGTCTTCATCGAGCATCACGGCAAGCAATGGCTGCGCACCGGCGACGTCGCGACGCTGGACAGCGATGGCTTCCTCGAGATCGTCGACCGGATCAAGGACATGATCGCGGTGGGCGGCTTCAAGGTTTTTCCCAGCCAGGTCGAAGATGTCCTGCTCGAAAACGACGCGGTGAAGGAAGCGCTCGTGATCGGTGTGCCGGACGATTATCTCGGCGAACGCCCGCGCGCCTATGTGACGCTGAACGCGGATGCGGACGCGAGTGGCGACCAGCTGGCCGAGTGGATGAACGCGCGCGTCGGCAAGCATGAGCGAGTGGAAAGCGTTGTGGTGCGCGAGGAGTTGCCCAAAACGATGATCGGCAAGCTCGACCGCAAGGCGCTGTGCGCCGAAGTCTTCGGCTGAGGCAGCCATAAGAACACGCGCCGAAGTCTTTGGCTGAGGCCGCGCAAGAAGAAGGCCGCCGGCGTCGTTGCGCGGGCGGCCCTCATCCCTTCCGAACGGAAAGATCAGTTGGCGACCGAAAGCTCCGGCTTGCTTCCCTGGGGCGTGGCGGCAGGCTGCGAAGCCTTCTGCGCATCGCGATGGGCGAAGCGGCCTTCGACCTGCGCGCCCTGCTCGATCGTCAGCGCGTCGTAGAACACGTCGCCGTCGATCTTGGCGGTCTTGAGGATCACCAGTTCGCGCGCGGTAATCGATCCGGTTACCGTGCCGGCGAGCCGGGCGGTTTCCGCCGTGATCGCGCCGGTCACCTTGCTGGTTTCGCCCTGGACCAGGCTGTCGCAGGCGATATCGCCGTCTACCGAACCGTCGATATGCAGGTCGGCCGAGGCCTTGATGTCGCCCTTGATCGACAGGTCCGATCCCAGGACCGAGAAGGTCGAGTTGTTCTTGCTGGCCATGCTGCGTCCCCCGTTAGTCGGCGCGGGTGAGCTGGGGAGCTCGTCGGATTTCTTCGAGAACATGGGGGGCGGTCTCCAGAAAGGTGCGCGGATTCACCGCGCGATTGTTGATGCGGACCTCGAAATGGAGGTGCGGGCCGGTCGAGCGACCGGTGCTGCCGATGGCGCCGATGGTCTGGCCGGGCTCAACGCGCTCACCCACCTTCGCACGGAAGGCGGACATGTGGGCGTAGCGGGTCATCAGGCCGTTGCCGTGGGTAATCTCGACGGTCTTGCCGTAACCCGACTTCCAGCCGACGTAGCTCACGCGACCGGCGGCAGCGGCATAGATCGGCTCGCCGCGGGGGCCGCGGAAATCGAGGCCGCTATGCATCGCGGCGGCGCCGGTGAACGGGTCGCGGCGGTAGCCATAGCTCGAGGTGACCATGTCGACAGAGGCGGGGGCGACCTGCGGCACGCCGGCTAGGCCGTTTTCTAGCGCGGCCATGCGGGCGATTGAAAGCCCGAGGCGCTCGAAGCGCGGGTCGATTGTGCCGTCGGCGGAGGTGGCGAGCTTTTCGAGCGGACCACCCATCGCGCTGTGATCGGCGCTGCGGATCATGCTGTCGGGATTGAGACCGAGCTGCTTGAGCGCCGAAGCGGCCTTCTTCGCGCGCCAGTCGGCGTAGCGGGTGAGACCCTCGACGAAGGCGAGCTGGCGAGCCTCGATGCGGGCAAGTTCGGCCGCTTCGGGAATCGATGCGCTGACCTTTTCGACCGTGGCCGTCGCTTCGGTAGTGGAGTCGGACACGTTCTCGACCGACTTAACATCTTCGGGCAGCGAGGCGACCATGTCCTCGATGAATTCCTGCCGCTTGACGAGGTCGCTCGTGACCGCGTCGAGATTGCCGCGATAGGCATTCACGCGTTCGGTTGCCGTGGCGACCTTGGCTTCGCGGTCGAGCAGCGAGAGGCGATCGGCGGTCGCGCGGTATTGCGTCCAGCCAGCAATCGCCATCGACACGGCCCAGATCGTGAGGACCGCGACAGCAACGGCCGCAGCGGTCATCTGCACGCGCGATGAGATGGTTATGAAGCGAACCTGGCCTTCCGATCGCATGAAGAATTCGCGATCCGGGAACCAGCTACGCAAGCGGCTCCCCCAGCCGGTGGAGGCTTGTGTGTTGTTCAAAACGACCCGTCCCTTATGGTCTTACGTCCCTGGGTAAGATCGTTATCAGTGGTTCCCGACCAAATCTAATCGAGTTCCCGATTAATCTACGAGTCGAAGCCTCGGTGCGATGAGTCGTTTCATCGATGGGGAATTTTGCTGCACGATCTGGGAACGAAAGATTAAGTCTTTGTTTACCAGAGGCTTGCGGCGCACCGATCCGACCGGGGCACAAAGCTTTGTATAAAAACGACAATCATCGACGGGAGCTTGTCTTGGGTGGGAATCGGCGAATCGGCCTGCTCGGTGGCAGCTTCAATCCGGCGCATGGCGGCCATCGTCGGATTTCGCTGTTCGCCCGCGACGCGTTGAAGCTCGACGAGGTCTGGTGGCTGGTTTCGCCCGGCAATCCGCTCAAGCCGCGCAAGGGTATGGCACCACTTCCGGCACGGGTCGGGTCTGCCATTGCCCAGGCCCGCCGCGCGCCGATCCGGGTTACGGCGATCGAGCGGCAGCTGGGCACCCGCTATACTGTCGATACGCTGGCAGCGCTCTCTCGCCGCTACCCGAAAAAGCAGTTCGTCTGGCTCATGGGCTCAGATAATCTCGCCCAATTCCATCGCTGGCGCCACTGGCGCAGGATAGCGCACACCATGCCGATTGCAGTCATCGCGCGACCCAGCTATACCGATGCCGTCGTCGCAAGCCCCGCGATGGCCTGGCTGAGGCGCTTTCGCGTGCCGCTGTCCAGTCTTACCAATGGGGGCGCTTGGAGTGTACCGGCACTGGTGACTTTGCGTTTCGATCCCGATCCCAGATCGGCCACGGCCATCCGCCGCGGCGATCCCGATTGGGCCGCTCGCTTCACCGGGCCTCCCGTGCGGGACCAGCTGACACAGCGGATCATATCGGCGCAGGAGGAAACCCCTGCGCCATGATGCGCGTTGTTTCTCCCATGTCCTTCTACGCCCCTCGATCCAGGAGTACCGCATCCGCCTATGACTCAGGCGCACACCGACCCGGCGCAGACCGGGCAGGCCAAGGTGATCCCGATGACCAAGGCTGACACCGATCCGCTGCTCGACCTCGTGCTCGCGCAGCTCGACGACGACCAGGCGCAGGACGTCGTTTCCATACCTCTCGAAGGCAAGAGCTCGATCGCCGATCACATGATCATCGCGTCGGGCCGCTCGACCCGCCAGGTCGCCTCGATCGCGCAGAAACTGGCCGAGAAGATCAAGCAGGCCGGTTTCGGTCCCGTGAAACTCGAAGGCTTGCCCGCAGCCGACTGGGTCCTGCTGGATGCCGGTGACGTCGTGGTTCACCTGTTCCGTCCGGAAGTCCGCAGCTTCTACAATCTGGAGCGCATGTGGGCCTTCGGAGACGCGCCGCCGGTGGCCGGTACGGCATAAGAGTTTGGTTTTCCGCAGCCGCATCCACGGCTGCGTCCTCGCTCACGCGACCTGACGGTCGCATCGCTGCGGGCGGCCGCATGGCCTTGCTTCGCCTTTGGCTCGGTGCTCTGGGAGGGGCGAGCGGTGGAGGGTCATCTTGCTTTTGCACATTATTGCGCGTGGGAAGATTGCTCGGTCGCCCGAGGCGGAGCTGGTTGCGCGGTATGAGAAGCGGCTGACGTGGCCGGTCAAGCTGACCGAACTGCCCGAGACCGGCGGGCGCATTCCCGAGCCGCAGGCCCCGTTCAAGACCGTGCTGCTCGACGAACGCGGCAAGGACCTCTCGTCCGAGGACTTCGCTGCCATTCTAGGGCGCTGGCGCGATGAGGGCATGCGCGAATGTCGCTTCGTCCTCGGTGCCGCGGACGGCCACTCGGAGGAGGAGCGGTGCGATGCGGATCTGCTGCTCGCCTTCGGGAGCGCGACCTGGCCGCACCTTCTCGCGCGCGCCATGCTGGCCGAGCAAATCTACCGCGCGACAACCATTCTCGCCGGTCACCCCTATCATCGCAGCGGTTGATGGTGCAGGACTGACGCCATGATCCGTCCGGCGCTTCCCTTGATCGCAGTCACAGCGCTTGGAGCAGCGCTTCTGACAATCGAGCCGCTCGGCGCGCAGTCCACGACCGGGTTCCGCACGGCGGGTGAGGCGCGCGACGCGCTCGATGCCGCCCGCCAGCAGCAGCGCAATGCCCGGGCGCGCGGAGAACGGCTGGAGCAGCAAGCGGCCCGGTCGAGCGAGGCAGCGGAAAAGAAGGCCGCCGAGGCCGCCGCATTGGCGGCACGGGTTCAGCAGGCCGAAGCTGCGATCACTGCAGCAGAAGCGCGCCACGCCATTGCCACACGACAGCGTCGCGCACTGGACTCTCGCCTGGCGGATCGCCGCGAACCTCTCATCCGGCTTACGGGCGCGCTGCAGAGCATGTCGCGCAGGCCGTTGACGCTCTCGGCCCTGCAGCCGGGCTCGCTGCGTGACCTGGTGCATACTCGCGCAGTGCTGGACAGCACGATCCCGCAAGTGCGCAAACGGACCGCAGCCTTGCGCTCGGAGCTGGATCGCGCCCGCGCTCTCGAAGCCGAAGCGCGCGCGGCGCTGGCCGACCGGCGGCAGAGCGAGGCGGAGCTTGCCGCCCGCCGCACCGAACTTGTCGCCGCCGCCCGGCGCGAGCGTCTGGTCGCGCAGCAGGCTTCCGGGGGTGCCGATCGCGAGGCGCAACGCGCTCTCGTGCTCGCCGAACAGGCCCGCGATCTCGACACTCTGGTGGGACAGCTCGAAGAGGCGGGATCGCTGCGCAGCGAACTGGCGGCCTTGCCCGGTCCGATCATCCGCCCCGCGAATCCTTCGCAGGCCAGCTTGTCCGCAACCCCTTCACCGAGAGCAAGCGCCACCGCGCCGCCAGCACGCTACATCCTGCCCGTTGCCGGGCGTATTGCGCGTGGGTTCGGCGAAGGCGCCGAGGGCGGTCCGCGCGAATCCGGCATTGTCCTCGTCACCCGGCCCAAGGCGCAGGTCGTGGCTCCCGCGGCAGGGCGGGTCGTATTCGCCGGTCCCTATCGTGGGTACGGGCGGATCGCGATCGTCGAGCACGCTAATGGCTGGACCAGCCTGGTGACCGGCCTCGGTTCGCTGGATGTTGGCGTCGGCCAGGATGTGACGGCTGGGACTGCGCTCGGCCTCACCGCATCGGGGTCGCAGGGCGTGTCGCTCGAGCTGCGCCGCGACGGTGAACCGGTGAACCCGCTCGACTATCTGCAATAGGCTTCCGTCGATTTCGGCTTCACAATTCTGCAGTCGCCCGCTCATGTGGTATTAAGCGGGCCTGCGCCATATGCCGCCGCTGAAGATTGGAGAAATTCCGCCGATGACAATTGCCGCCTTGCTACGTTCTGCCGCTCTCGTGACTGCCGTCGCGCTGATTCCCGCGACGACGGCGGGCATGGCGCAGGTCGAAGGCCGGGCAGGTCCGGAGTTCGCCAAGGTCATGGCAGTCTACCAACGCATCAAGGCGAGCTACGTCGACCAGGTGGACGATGACAAGCTGATGCGCGGCATGATCGACGGGATGCTGACCTCGCTCGATCCGCATTCGGGCTATCTCGACGGCAGCGATCTCCAGCGTCTCGAGACCATGATCGACGGCAATTATTCCGGGCTCGGCCTGTCGGTCGTGATGGAGGATGGCGCGGTCAAGATCATCTCGCCTTTCCGCGGCAGCCCCGCCGATAAAGCCGGACTAAAGGCAGGCGATTTCATCACGCATCTCGATGGCAAGCTGATTGTCGGCGGCAGCCTCGATGAAGCGGTGGCCCAGATGCGGGGCCGCGAAGGCACCTCGATCGGGCTTACCGTTTTCCGTCCCGGCCGTGATGAGCCGTTCGATGTGACCGTGACGCGCGGCGTGATCGAGCTCGAGCCCGTCACCTGGGAGCTCGAAAGCGGCAACATCGGCCACATCATGATCAACGAGTTCTCGCGCGATGTCGGCAGCGATGTTTTCGCGGCGTGGGAAAATTTGAAGAGCAAGGCGTCGGGCCGCCTCAACGGGTTGGTCCTCGACTTGCGCTCCAACCCAGGCGGCAGCCTCGACGAGGCGGTGGCACTCTCGGACCTTTTCCTCACCGAAGGGCGTATCGTGTCGCAGCGCGGTCGCGCGCGAGGTGAGAACATCTATTACGACGCCGAAACCGTGTTCCGCGGCGATATCGCGCAGGATGTGCCGATCATCGTGCTGATCGACGAAGGTTCGGCTTCGGCATCGGAAATCGTCGCCGGCGCGCTCAAGGACCATCGCCGCGCGATCGTCATGGGTCAGCGCAGCTTCGGCAAGGGCAGCGTGCAATCGCTCCTCCCGCTCGGCCGCGACGCCGCGCTCAAGCTGACGACGGCGCGCTATTATACGCCCTCGGGTCACTCGGTGCAGGAAGGCGGGATCAAGCCGGACATCGCCGTACCGCAATTGTCGGACCCCGACCTGGCGAAGAAATCGCGCTTCACCGTGCGCGAATCGGATCTGCGCGGCCATCTGGTCAACGAGGCCGGCCTTGCCGACGAGGCGATGGAGCGCGACCAGCGCGACGATCCCCGGTTCCAGCTGACCGCCGAAGAGCTGGAAGAGCAGGGGATCGAGGATTTCCAGCTGCACTATGCGCTGGAGACGCTACGCCGCACCTCGCCGAACACGGTTGCCCGCCGCGCCAACTAGGCTAAACGACGGGGCATGAGCCTGTCTCCTTCATCGCGGCTGGCCCGCGTGCTGGCCATTGCGGTACCGGCCCTCCTGCTGGGCGGAGCTTATGTTTCGCAATACGGCTTCGGCCTCTATCCGTGCGAAATGTGCTGGTGGCAGCGCTGGCCGCATTTTGCGGCGGTCGGTTTCGCCCTGCTGGCGTTCGTCGCTCCGCCGGAGCGGTTCTGGGCCGGCCTCGCGGCCATCGCCATTCTGGTGTCGGGCGGGATCGGCCTCTTCCATGCCGGGGTCGAATAC
This sequence comes from Erythrobacter sp., assembly GCA_029937545.1. Lineage (GTDB taxonomy): Bacteria > Pseudomonadota > Alphaproteobacteria > Sphingomonadales > Sphingomonadaceae > Qipengyuania. The sequence goes on from JAPYPR010000001.1 coordinate 306,178, forward strand.
GGCTGGTGGGAAGGGATCACTTCCTGCGCGGCCACCGTCACGAGCGGGGGCGGAAGCGCGCTCGACAATATCATGAATGCTCCGCTGACCCGCTGTGACGAACCGGCCTGGACGCTGTTCGGCATTAGCCTGGCGGGCTACAACTTCCTCATCTCCACTGCAGCGGGCATCGCTATACTCGCCCTGCTGGCAAAGGATCGCCGAGTATGACTCCAGCATCGAAAAAGGTCCCTGACCACATCGCTCGTATGATCCGCGTCGATCAGGCCGGAGAATTCGGCGCGACGCGTATCTACGCCGGCCAACTCGCCGCGATGGGCGACCGTGGCCCCCATTCGGCAGAGATCGCCGGCATGGCCGAGCAGGAAGCCGGTCACCGGGAGAAGTTCGATGCGCTGATGGCGCGGCGCGGTGTGCGCCCTACTGTGCTGCAGCCGTTCTGGGATCGCGCCGGTTTCGCCCTGGGCGCGGTGACCGCGCTGATCGGGCCCGAGGCCGCGATGGCCTGCACCGCCGCGGTCGAGACCGAGATCGACGATCATTATTCGCGCCAGCTCGACCGGCTGATGGAGACAGGTGAAGATCCCGAGCTCGCTGCCATGATCGAGGAGTTTCGCGAAGACGAACGCGAACATCGCGATGCCGCGCTGGCCGCAGGGGCCGAACGCGCGCCTGCCTATCCGGTTCTCTCGGCGGTTATTCGCGCAGGCTGCCGCGCCGCGATCGGCATTTCGCAGCGCATCTGAGGGAACATCGCAGGCGCTTCGCGCGCTTCATAGACAGTTCACCGGCGCGCGCGCCTTATGCGCGCCACACACGTTCCGAGAGGCCATGATGACCAGACTGCTTACCCCGATCGCTTCCGCAGCCGCGCTTGCCGCCGCCATCATGGCCGCGCCCGTCGCGGCGCAGACCCCGGTCGAAACCGACGACGACAGCTACAACATGGTCATCGTCTATGGCGACGACCAATGTCCGGAAAGCACGGGCGACGTGATTGTCGTCTGTGCCCGCCAGGACGAAAACGAGCGCTATCGCATCCCTGAGCGCCTGCGCTTCTCCGACGATCCGGCGAACCAGGCCTGGGCCGAGCGGGTCCAACAGCTCGAATATGTGGGCGCGTCGGGGATCATGTCCTGCTCGCCGGTCGGCGCGGGCGGCTTCACCGGTTGCACGCAGGAGCTCATCCGCGAGGCCTATGCCGATCGCGAAAATGCCTCCGAGGTCCGCTTCGGCCAGCTGGTCGCCGAAGCGCGGGCCGAGCGGCTCGAAGGCATCGATGCCGAAGCCGCTGCCGAGCAGGAGAGGGTCGAATCGCTCGAGCGCGCCTATATGGAGCGGCTCGAACGCGAACGGGCCGGTGCCGCACCGGGCGAGGCCACCGAAACGCCCGACTCCGTAATCGATACGGATGGTGACCGGGAGGTCGAAGATCTGGCGCGCCAACCCGAAGGCTGAGCGCGCACTTTCTCGGCTCAGCCCTTGTCCAGGGCGATATCCGGCGCGTCTTCCTGCTTCATTCCCACGACGTGATAGCCGGCATCGACATGGTGCGTTTCGCCGGTCACGCCCGATGAAAGGTCTGAGAGGAAATAGAGGCCCGACCCGCCGACATCCTCGATCGTTGTGTTGCGACGGAGTGGCGAGTTCAGCTCGTTCCACTTCAGGATATAGCGGAAATCGCCGATTCCACTCGCCGCCAGCGTCTTCACCGGCCCGGCGCTGATCGCATTCACACGGATGTTCTGCGGCCCGAGGTCGTTGGCGAGATATTGCACGCTGGTCTCGAGCGCAGCCTTGGCCACGCCCATCACGTTGTAATGCGGAATGACCTTTTCGGCGCCATAATACGTCAGCGTCACGATAGAGCCGCCGTCCGGCATCATCTCCGCCGCCCGCTTGGTAACGGCAACCAGCGAATAGGCAGAGATGTTCATCGTCATCAGAAAGTTGTCGAGACTGGTATCGACATATTTTCCGCGCAGCTCCCTCTTGTCGGAAAAACCGATCGCGTGGACGACGAAATCGATCGTGTCCCAGCGCGATTTCAGCGTATCGAACGCCCGGTCGAGTGCTTCCATGTCGGACACGTCGCATTCGAACATGAAGTCGCTATGGAGCTGCTCGGCGAGCGGACCGACACGCTTTTTCAGCGCCTCGCCCTGATAGGAAAACGCGAGTTCCGCGCCATGCTCCGCCAGTTTCTTGGCGATGCCCCACGCGAGCGACTTGTCGTTGGCGAGGCCCATGATCAGCCCGCGCTTGCCCTGCATCAATCCGCTCATGCCGTGCCCTCTTCCGCTTCCTTCGCCAGCTCCGCTCGTCTCCGGTCGTCAGCCTGGCCGATGGTGTTCATTTCCTCTTCCGGCGTCTCTGCGAGCGCCGCGTTCAGTTCCGCGCCGATAACCACGCCGAGGCCGACAAGCCAGAAAAAGAACAGCGCGATCATGATCCCCGCGAGGCTGCCGTAGGTCAGATTGTAGGTGAAGAAACTGCGCAGCACCAAGGGCAGCAGGGTCGTCACCAGGATCCACCAGACGGTCGTGAACAGCACGCCGGGCCATTTCGGATAACGGCGCGCGCGGTATCGCGATGGGGTCAGCGTATAGAAGATGAGATAGAGCGAACCGAACAGCCCCAGTGCCGGAATGATGCGCGAAAGGCGCAGGTCGCTGATCCGGTCGACGAGATCGGGGAAATAGGCCTCGATCACCTGCTGCGCCGCCCCGATCGCGATCTGCGCGATAAGGGACAGCATCAGGAGGAGCACCGCGCCGAGGATCACGCCCGACGAGAACAGCCGGTATTTCCAGAAGGCATGGGTCAGCTTGGTGCCGTAGGCGCGGCGCAGGATGTCGCGAATCGTCTCGATCAGGCTGCCGACCGTCCAGAGCGCCACGGCGGCACCGGCCCAGAGCAGCCAGCCGCTGCGCGAATTGATGACGTCGCGCGCCACCGGCTCGATGACGTTGCCGACACTGGGCGGCAGAGTCACGAGGATGGCGTTGATCGATGCGGCGCGGTCGCTTTCCTCACCCACGAGCGAGAAGAGCGCTGCGCCGAGGATGAAAAACGGGAAGATCGAGAACATCGCCAGATAGGCGAGATTGCCCGCGTGAATGAAACCGTCGTTGAATGTGCCTACGGCAGTGCGCTTGGCGACTTCCCAGGCGCGCGTCCCGGGGCCAACCCGATCGACCACCCGGCCGCGCAAGGTCGCCGCGTGCTGGCGGCGTGCCTCGGGGGACAGCGACTGGACTTCGCGCTCTTCCTCGCTTGGAAGATCGTTTGCACTCAAACGGCTACACCCCGAGCTTGCTGCGTGGGTCGCTGTCGTCCTTCCAGCCTTCGAGCCGCTTGGCAAGCTCCGTGAGATCGCCGGGCAGCTGGATTTCCAGCGTGACGAGCTGGTCGCCGCGGGTGCCGTTCTTCTTTGTGAAGCCCTTGCCCTTGAGGCGCAGCACCGTGCCGCCGTCGGTGCCGGCCTTGATGGTCATCATCACAGGGCCATCCACAGTGGGCACGCGCACCTTGCCGCCATTCACCGCCTCGTCGAGCGTGATCGGCAGGTCGAACCGCACATCGTCGCCATCGCGTTTGTAGAGCTTGTGCCGTTCGATCTCAATCGTGACCAGCCCGTCGCCCGCGCCCCCGGGTCCCTGCTCGCCCTTGCCCTTGAGGCGCATCTGGGTGCCGTCATCGACCCCCTTGGGCAGCTTGAGATCGATGGTCTTGCCGTCGGCCAGCGTGATGCGCTGGTCCTTTAGCGTCGCCGCCTCGACGAAGGGGACGCGCAGGCGATAGACGATGTCCGCGCCTTTGGGGGGCGGGGCTCGGCGCCCGCCACCGAAAGGTCCGCCGCCCATGCCGGACGACCGCGCCCTGCCGCCGCCGAACAAGCCTTCGAATATGTCGCCGAGATCGGCTTCCTGCCCGAACCCCTGGAAATCTTCCGCGCGATAGCCGCGCTGCCCGCCACCGGGACCGGCACCGCCGAAGCCGCCACTCCCACCCATGCCGGCAAAGGGATTGGCCGGATTGCCGTCGGCATCGATCTCGCCGCGGTCGAACTGGGCGCGCTTGTCCTTGTCGGACAGCAGGTCGTAGGCCTGCGTGACCTGGCTGAAGCGCTCCGCCGCCTGCGGATTATCCTTGTTGCGGTCGGGGTGCAGCTCCTTCGCCAGCTTGCGATAGGCGCTCTTGATGTCCTTCTCCGACGCGCCGCGGGCGACGCCGAGAGTGGAATAGGGATCGCGGGAATTGGTAGCCATCAGGCGTGTTTAGCTAGGTGCAACAGCGCGGCCGTGCAAGCGCGAGTGGTTTCCCGAGCGGACGGATGCGGTTAGGGGGTGGCCGATGCGCAGCGATTGTCTCCATAATGCGAGCCTGTTTTGCCCCAAACGGGCGCGCATGCGTTTTGCTCCGGAACCGACCCTCATTGCCTAGGACCAGACTGATGCAGACCGACGAAAGCGCTATTCCCAAGGCAGACCCCTTCTCGCTGTTCGAGGTGTGGTTCGGCGAGGCCAAGGCGAGCGAGCCGAACGATCCCAACGCCATGGCCCTGGCAACGGCCACCGCCGACGGGATGCCGTCGGTCCGGATGGTGCTGCTGAAGGCGCGCGGCGTCGATCAGGGCGAAGGCGGGGGGTTCGTCTTCTACACCAATGCCGAAAGCCGCAAGGGCGAGCAGATTCGCGCCAACATGCGCGCCGCGCTGCTGTTCCACTGGAAAAGCCTGCGCCGCCAGATCCGCATCGAAGGCCCCCTGGAGGAAGTCGATCCCGCACAGGCCGACGACTATTTTCACTCGCGCCCTCGCGCCTCGCAGATCGGCTCGGCCGCCAGCGACCAGTCGCGCCCCCTGCCCGACCGGCAAGTCTATCTCGACCGGGTTGCCGCGCTGGAGGAACGCTATCCCGAAGGCGACATCCCGCGCCCGCCGCACTGGACCGGCTTCCGGCTGAGCCCGCGCCGGATCGAATTCTGGCAGGACCGCGAATATCGCCTGCACGACCGGCGGTTGTTCATGCGCAACAGCGCGACGGAAGCGTGGGACGACACGCTGCTCTACCCATGAGGGAAAGGCCATGACCGACGACCGCGCCCGGCTCGCCCGCAGCGCAGCATTCGCCTCGATCACGGTCGCGGTGATTCTCGTTGCGCTGAAGAGCCGGGCGAGCTGGCGGACCGGATCGACCGCCATGCTCGGCAGCCTTGCCGATTCCGCGCTCGACCTCATTGCGAGTATCGCCACGCTCACCGGCGTATGGATTGCTTCCATGCCGGCGGACGAGGATCACCGGTTCGGCCATGGCAAGGCGGAAGCGCTGGCGGCGATCTTCCAGGTCATGCTGATCGCGCTCTCCGCGTTCGGGATCGCGACGCGGGCGGTGATGCAATTGTCCGGCCAGGTCGAAACCGCGGCAGCGGAAGAGGGCATCGCGGTCTCGCTGATCGCCATCGTACTGACCTTCGCGCTGCTCGCATGGCAGCGCTATGTGATGAACCGGACGCGCAGCCTGGCGATCCAGACAGATCACTTGCACTACAAGTCCGATTTGCTGCTCAATCTCGCGGTCATCGCCGCGCTCGCGCTGGACCAGTTTGCAGGGCTTGGCATTGCCGATCCCCTCTTCGGCCTCGCCATTGCCGCGTGGCTGGCGTGGGGCGCATGGCGCGGGGCGAGCGACGCGGTGGACGATCTGATGGATCGCGAATGGCCCGAAGACAAGCGGCTCGCCTTCGTCGAAGCGGCGGCCCGGCACCCCGAGCTTACGAACCTGCACGATTTGCGCACGCGCACCAGCGGTCATCGCGATTTCGCGCAGTTCCATGTCGATCTGCCGCCGATCATGACGGTGGAGGAAGCGCATGACATTATCGAGCGAGTGGAGGCCGATCTGTGCCAGCGCTTCCCCGGGCTCGAATTGCTGATCCATATCGACCCCGAGGGTCATATCGACGAGCCGGACAATCCGCTGGTCGAGGACAATGAATTCGCCAAGCTGGAGAAAGATGCATGACCACTGCACTGCCCTATTGGCATGTCGACGCCTTTGCCGACCGCCCTTTCGCCGGCAACCAGGCCGCAGTGATGCCTCTCGATGCCTGGCTCGACGACGACATTCTTCAGGCAATCGCCGAAGAGAACAATTTCGCCGAGACCGCTTTCGTGGTGCCCGATGGCAGTGGCGAGGCAGATTACGAATTGCGCTGGTTCACCCCGACCGAGGAAGTGCGGCTATGCGGGCATGCGACGCTGGCGAGCGGCCATGTGCTGCTGAGCCGCGACGGGGGCGAGCGCGTGACCTTCTGGACGCGGCGCGCGGGCAATCTGGAGGTCAGGCGAGCGGGCTCAGCCTACGAACTAGGCCTGCCACTCATTCCCACCGAACCCGGATCGTGGGACGAGGCGGCGGTGTTGCTGGGCGCGGAGCCGCGCGAGATATGGCTCAATCCCGATGGATACGGCATCTATCTGTTCGACGGCGAGGAGACGGTGCGCGGGCTCGACCCCGACATGCGTGGGTTGCGGGCGTTGGGGAACGACCAGTTCATCTGCACGGCGCAGAACGGCGAGACCGATGTCGTCAGCCGGGTGTTCGTGCCGGGCGGCGGTGTCGACGAGGACAGCTTCACCGGCTCGGCCCACGCGGCGCTGACGCATTTCTGGACCAACCGGCTCGGGTGCGAAAGCTTCACCGCGTTCCAGGCATCGCAGCGCGGGGGACGCGCCACATGTCGGCGCGAAGGCGATCAGGCTTGGCTGTCCGGCCCCTGCGTCACAGTAGTAGAAGGGCGTTTCCTGCTGCCCTAGCTTGCCGGATAAAGCTCGATGATGTCCGCGAGCTGCTGGAGCATGGCCTTGCGCTGCGGGGTATCTGAGTGGCCGAGGCGCACCACGGTCAGCTTCTGGCTTGGCGAGACGAAGATATACTGCCCCATGTGCCCGATCGCGGAAAAGGCGCTGTGGGGGGCGCGGTCGGGGAACAGCGGATGCTCCTCGCCATCGGGTAGCGGGCGGTTGAGCCAGGTCTGCAAGCCGTAATGCGGGCTCGCGGGGCTGGGTTCGAGCATCTCCTCGACCCACTGGCGCGGCACCAGTTGCTCGCCCTTCACCGATCCCTTGTTGCGCAGCATCTCGCCGAACTTCGCCCAGTCGCGGGCGTTGGCGTGGATCAGGCTGCCGCCGATCAGCGTGCCCGCGCGATCGAATTCCGGCACGGCGCTGGTCATGCCCAGCGGCCCGAACAGGCGGGCTTGCAGATAGTCGGCGACAGCTTTGCGGCGCGCGTCGGGATTGGTGCTCTCGGTCAGGGCGCGCGCGGCGATATCGGCCAGGATCACCGTGGTATTCGAGGAATATTCGAAGCGCGACCCCGGCTCCGCTTCGAGCGGCTGGGCAGTGGCGTAATCGGCCATGTCGTCGCGTCCGTCGAGGAACAACATCCGCACCTCGCTGCTCTCGTAAGGCGGATCGCCTGCCTCGGTATGCTCCAGGCCGGAGCGCATCTGGAGCAAGTGGCGTAAGGTGATTTCGGCGCGCGGGTCGCCGGCGCGCTGCCAGCGCGGCACGGGGGCGGGCGCATCGAGCCGCAGCTGCCCGTCCGCGACCAGCATGCCGATCATCACCGCAGTCACCGTCTTGGCCATCGACCAGCTGACGAAGCGTGTCTGCGGGCCGTAGCCTTCGCCATAGCGTTCGACGGCAATCTCGCCGCCGTGCATGACTACCAGCGCCCGCGTTTCGCCCAGCCTGTCGAGCGTGAACAGCTGGTCCGATTCGCGTGCCAGCGCCTTGGTCGGCGCTCCGGGATCGTTCTTCACCGCCGCCAGCGCTTCCTCGCTCAACGGCGGCTCTTCGGCAGGGCCGGACCCGCCGCACGCGGCGAGGCTTGTGGCGGCGAGGGCAAGCGCGATAAGGGGGGTGGTCCGCAGGGGCATGACGCGTCACTCGCACGAAGGAATCCGACTTGGCAACGGCCAAAAACCGCTCTGGAAAACTGCGCCTGTGGCTGTGGCTCGCGATCATCATCGCCGGGCTCGGGGCCATCGCCTGGACGGTCTGGGGTGACGGCCTGCGCCGGACCGGCGCGGCCGGCACCGCCTACGCCGCGCATGTCGCCTGTTCCTGCCGTTTCGTGGCGGGTCGCAGTCTCGACGATTGTGCCAAGGACAAACTTGCCGGGATGGAACTGGTCAGCCTGAGCGAGGAGCCGCAGGCGAAAAGCGTGACCGCCTCGATCCCGCTGGTCGCTTCGGAGACTGCCACCTGGCGCGAAGGCTACGCCTGCGTGCTGGACGAGTGGGAGGGCTAGGCGCCGAACTCCCGCAAGCCTTCCTTGAGTCCGATACCGCAAGGGCCAAACCGCCGGCCAGACGGGAATTGTCCATCAGCTTGCGCGGCGTGCCGCCCGGTTTCGATGTATCGTACCTTATATCGCCTTCGAACCCGACCACATCCGCGATTATCCGCGCCAGATCGGCAATGGAGTTGTCGTCGCCCGACCCGACATCGATCGGCGCATCGTCCGAGTAACGCTGCAACAGCATCACGCAGGCATCGGCAAGATCGTCGACATGCAGGAACTCGCGGCGCGGGGTCCCGCTGCCCCAGATGGCGAAGCTGTCATCGGCTGCCAGCTTCGCCTCATGCGCCTTCCGGATTAGCGCAGGGACGACATGGCTCGATACCGGATCCCAATTGTCGCCCGGCCCGTAGAGGTTGGTCGGCATGACGGAGATGAAATCTCGCCCATATTGCGCGCGATAAGCGGCGGAGAGCTTAAGTCCGGCGATCTTGGCGATCGCGTAGGCTTCATTGGTCGGCTCGACGGGGCCTGTCAGTAGAGCGTCTTCTCGGATCGGCTGCCCGGCGTGCTTCGGATGGATGCAGAATGAGCCGAGGAAGAGCAGCTTCGCCGCATCGTGCTTATGGGCCGGGTGAATCGCATTCGTTGCGATGGCGATATTGTCGTAGAGGAATTCCCCCGGCCGCTCGGCGTTGGCCATGATGCCGCCAACCCGCGCGGCTGCCAGGATCACGGCATCGGACCGGTTTGCGGCATACCATTCTTGGACAGCAATCTGGTCACGCAGGTCGACACTCCACGGCGCGGTGAGGACGGTGCAGGACTCGCGTTCCAGCCGCCGGAGTAGCGCCTGCCCGACCATGCCGCCACGGCCCGCCACCCAGACGCGTTTACCTTCGAGCGCGAAGCCCGGCACGCTCGGCAACCCCGGATTTCGGCGATGTCCGCCTGCACCATTTCGCGGACCAGTTCGCGCAGCGACATTGTCGCTTCCCAGCCCGGCTCCGCCTTCGCCTTGCTCGCATCGCCGAGCAGCCGGTCGACCTCGGCAGCGCGGAAATAGCGTGGGTCGATCTCGAGCAGGCAGCGCCCGCTGTCGGCGCAAAAGGCCTTCTCTTCCGCGCCATCTCAGCGGAATTCGAGCGTTATGCCGATGTCCTCGAAAGCCCGGCGGGCTTTCATGGTTGAACATGATCCCGCAGCTTGCGCGCAGTCCGTAGGCTTCGCGGTAGTTCACCGTGATCCAGTGCGTATAGGCTCTCGCCGCGGCATAGGGGCTGCGCGGGTAGAACGGCGTGGTTGCGGTCTGCGGCGTTTCCTGCACCAAGCCATACATCTCGCTGGTGGAGGCCTGGCAGAAGCGGGTGCTGTTTTCCAGGCCGAGGATGCGGATCGCCTCGAGCAGGCGCAAAGCGCCCAAACCATCCGCATTAGCGGTATATTCGGGCGTCTCGAAGCTGACTTGCACATGGTTTTGCGCGGCGAGATTGTAGATCTCGTGCGGCTGCACCTCCTGCACTACGCGGATGATGTTGGTGGCATCGGTGACATCGCCGAAATGCAGGTGCATCTGCGGATTCTCGCGATGCGGGTCTTCGTAGATGTCTTCGATCCGGCCAGTGTTGAAGGAAGAAGACCGGCGCTTAACCCCCGTGAACCTCATATCCCTTTTCCAGCAGCAGGCGCGCGAGAAACGAACCGTCCTGTCCGGTAACACCTGTAATCAATGCGCGCTTCGCACCCATGCCGACCTCGATCGATATCTTTGCGAACGCATCGAATATCCGCCGCCGTCAAGCAAGGGCGCTTGCCCGGAAACGCAGGGGTTTAAGCCTCGACCGGCACCGTCGCCTCGATCCAGCCGCCGCCGACAACCCGGTCACCGGCGTAAACAACCGCAGCTTGCCCTGGGGCGACGCCGTATTCGGGCTGCGCGAACCGCAGATTTGCGCTGCGACCCTCACCGAGGGGTCCGTCGAGCTCGACCGGGACAGGTTTGGCGAGACTGCGGACCTTGGCCGTCAGCGGCTTGTCGGGCAGAGGGCCGATCCGGTTTGTTTCGCCGATGCGGGCCTCGGTCACTGCCAGCAGCCGCTTGGGGCCGACGCGGACTTCGGCACTCTCGGCATCGATTTTCACGACGTAGAGCGGTTCGGGCTGGCCACCGATCTCCAGCCCGCGACGCTGACCGACCGTATAATGGATCACGCCGCGATGCTCGCCCAGCTCCTCGCTGGTAGTTGCGTGGACAATCTTGCCCGGTCGCACGCCTTCCGGACGCATCTTCTTGACGATCTTCGCATAATCGCCGTCGGGCACGAAGCAAATGTCCTGGCTGTCGGGCTTGGCGGCATTCCGCAGCCCCGCTTCCTCGGCCAGCTGGCGGACTTCGGCCTTGGGCAGGCCGCCGAGCGGAAAGCGCAGGTAGGCGAGTTGGTCTTCCGTGGTCGCGTAGAGGAAGTAGGACTGGTCGCGAGCAGGATCGTGCGCCCGGTGCAGTTCCGGTCCCGCCGGGCCCGTCACGCGGCGCACGTAATGGCCGGTGGCGAGGCAATCGGCACCCAGTTCTCGCGCCATTGCGAACAGATCGGTGAATTTGGGCCCCATGTTGCAGCGAATGCAGGGCACCGGCGTCTGCCCGGCGAGATAGGAATCGGCAAAGGCCTCGACCACGTCTTCGCGAAACGCGCTTTCATGGTCATGCACGTAGTGGGCAATGCCGAGCCGGTCCGCCACGGCACGCGCGTCGGCAATGTCGTCACCCGCGCAGCACGCGCCTTTGCGCCCCGTCGCCGCACCGTAATCGTACAGCTGCAGCGTGACGCCGATCACTTCCGCACCGCTGCGCGCGGCCAGCGCGGCCACGACGGAGCTGTCGACCCCGCCCGACATGGCGACGACGATGCGGCAATCGGATACCGGACGCGGCAAGTCGAAGAGGCCGGCTGCCTGTACCGGGGAAAGGGCAATATTTTCGGGCATGGCGTGGCCCATACACGGCTGGAGGGCTTGCCACCAGAGGCCAGCGCGCGAGTTCGCATGCGATGTTTTACGATTCGTTCACCATGTGCCGTTATCCCCAGGCAAATGATCGAGGGGCAATTTCAGAGAGCCGATCTGGCCGACAAGCGCGAAGTCGCGGATCTCCGCCGGTTTCGCTGGACCGATCTGGTCGCGCGATTGGCAGCGACTCGCGAACTCCGGGAAGAGATCGCGCAGATCGAAGGGGGCTTCGGGGCCTTTGCGGAAGTCCGCCGCGAAGGCAGCGAAAAGAATGAAGACGCTGTTAACCATGATATTTCAACGGATGGCAAACCAGACCCGCTAGGCCTTGGCGACACCGCAGGTGATGAAACCGACGGCGACAGAGAGACGGAATGATTGAGAACCAGGATATCCGGCCCGCGCAGGTCATCGGCCCTCTCGGGGAGCCGCTGACGCTCGAGGATCTGCCGTCGCCGCAGACCAAGCGATGGGTGGTGCGGCGCAAGGCCGAGGTCGTGGCTGCCGTCAATGGCGGACTTCTGTCGATCGACGAGGTTCTGGAGCGCTATAGCCTGAGCCTGGAGGAGTTTGCTTCCTGGCAGCGCGCCGTCGACCGCTCCGGCATGCAGGGCCTGCGTGTCACTCGCATCCAGCACTATCGCGATCTGTACGAACGCCAGCTCAAATACTGAGCCGTTCGGGCCGAGACGCGGCCTCGGGAACAAAACTCATTACCATCCGCTCCTCTAGGTAGTCCTGCACGATGCAGGAAACCGTTTTCCTGTCGAAGTCTGAAAAAGAATATCAGGCGGTCAGGATAAAACAGGAGGAGATACAATGGGTTGGATTATTGCAATTATCGTCGGCGGTGTCGCAGGCTGGCTCGCTAGCCTGGTCATGAACCGCGATGCCTCCATGGGCATCTTCTGGAACATCATCGTCGGCATCATCGGTGCGCTGATCGGCAACTTCCTTGCCGGCGCCGTTTTCGGCATCGAAGGCACTATCCAGACCTTCAACCTGACCGGCTTCATCATCGCGATCATCGGCGCAATCGTGCTGCTCGGCATTGCGAACCTCGTCCAGCGTGGACGCGTTCGCTAAGCGAACTACCGCTTAATGACCATAAACCGAGAGCCGGGGGTCGCGAGATCTCCGGCTCTTGTCGTTATCGGCGGCTCTGAGTTGCCGTTCGTCCACTCATAGTCCACACCGGTCGATAGCCCCTTTGCTCGCGTTTCGCATAAGCTCTAGCGGCTACTGAGCTAGCATCTTGCGTTAAGTGACCTAGCAGGATAACACACTGCGATCCAAAAGGATGCATACCGGGGCAATATGGCCATGAATTACGAATCTGGTTTCGAGGCGGAGCGAGTAGAGCCGATGACTGGCAGTGCTTCGCTCGAATCCGATAGGGCGGATGCAGTGACACGTCGTCGCCGCTGGTACATTGGCGCTGCTATTCTTGCCTTGCTGCTCGCCATCGGGACCTACTTCGTCGTCTCCGGGGCCGGTGCCGAAGAGAGCGTGGGGGGCGAGGCCCAGTTGCCGAGCGTGACCGTGGTCGCGCCGGGCCAGAGCACCGTCGATGGCGAGATTTCCGCGACCGGAACGCTTGCAGCTCGCCGCGATTTGCCAGTGGGCGTCGTGGGCGAAGGCGGCCGGGTCACGGCGATCAGCGTCGATGCCGGCGACTGGGTGCGCCAGGGCCAGGTTCTCGTCTCGATCGATCGCTCGGTCCAGTCGCAGCAGGTCCAGAGCGCCGCGGCCCAGGTTCAGGTCGCCCAGTCGGACGCCAATATTGCGCAAGCTAATCTCGACCGCTCGCTCCAGCTCGTCGAGCGCGGCTTCGTTTCGGAAGCGGACGTCGATCGCCTCACCGCAACGCGCGATGCGGCCGTCGCGCGAGTGCGTGTGGCGCAGGCGCAAGTCCGCGAATTGCAGGCGCGCAATGCCCGGCTCAACATCGTCGCGCCAGCCTCGGGTCTCGTGCTCGAACGCAATGTTGAGATTGGCCAGACGGTCAGCGCAGGCTCTCCGCCGCTGTTCCGCATCGCCCGGGGAGGCGAGATGGAAGTGCTCGCGCGCCTCAGCGAAACAGATCTCGCGCAGATCAACGTGGGCACCACGGCCACCGTCACGCCCGTGGGGTCGGACAATAGTTACACCGGGAGTGTGTGGCAGGTCGCGCCACTGATCAGTTCGCAAGACCGCCAGGGGACGGCGCGGATCGCGCTGCCTTATGCGGAAGGCCTGCGGCCCGGCGGTTTCGCGACGGTCTTAATCAAGAGCGGCACGGTCAGCGCTCCGATCCTGCCCGAAAGCGCGATCCAGTCGGACGACGAGGGCAGCTATGTCCTCATCGTCGACGCGGAAAATACGGTGCAGCGCCGCAATATCGAGCTCGGCCAGGTGACTTCCGAAGGCATCGTCATCGCAGACGGGCTCGCAGGCAATGAGCGGGTGGTGCTGCGCGCGGCCGGCTTCCTCAATCCGGGCGAAACGGTCCGCCCCATCGCCGACGGCGCGTGAGCGGGACAAGCACATGAATTTTCGTAACATCTCCGCCTGGTCGATCCGGAACCCGGTCATTCCGCTGGTCGCGTTCACGGTGCTGCTACTGGCCGGCCTGATCAGCTTCATGCGGATGGATGTCGTGAACAATCCCGACATCGAATTCCCGGCAGTCAGCGTGAATATTTCGCAGCCGGGCGCCGCGCCGACCGAGATCGAGAACCAGATCACCCAGCGGGTCGAGGCCGCCGTGCGCTCGATCAACGGCGTGAAGACGATCAATTCCACCGCTCGTGAGGGTGGGTCCAACACATTCATCGAGTTCGAAATCGGCACCGATCCGAATGATGCCGTCTCGGAAGTGAAAAACGCGATCGACACCGTCCGCGGCTCCCTTCCCGACGGCATTCTGGAGCCGCGCATCACCAAAGAGGAGATTTCGGGGGGCTTCCTGGCCATCTACGCCGTCGAGGCGGACGACATGACGATCGAGGGCCTCAGTTGGTTCATCGACGACACCGTTGCAAAGCAGCTCCTCTCAGTCGAGGGGATGGCCGAGGTCAATCGCTTCGGGGGGGTCGATCGCGAGATCGAGGTCATCCTCGACCTGCCGCGGATGCAGGCGCTCGGCGTGACCGCCAGCCAGATCAACGGCGTGCTCCGCCAGAACAATATCGACGCAGCCGGCGGTGTTACCGAGGTGGGCGGAACCCGTCAGTCGGTGCGCGTGCTGGGTAACAATGCTTCGGCCTATGAGCTCGGCGAGCGACGTATCCAGCTCGGCGGCGGGCGGACGGTCAAGCTGGCCGACGTGGCCACCGTGCGCGACGGCTATTCGGAACGGACATCGATCAGCACGGTGCGCGACAAGGAAGTCGTGAACTTCGCCATGAGCCGCGCCAAGGGCGCATCGGACGTCACCGTTTACGAAAATGCTCTCGAAAAGATTGCGGAAATCGAAGCCGAGAATCCCGGCGTCAAATTCATCCCGCTATTCAACACGGTCAAGTATACAAAGGACCAGTACGAGAGCGCGATGGCCGCGATGATCGAGGGTGCCATCCTCGCCGTGGTGGTCGTGTTCTTTTTCCTGCGCGACTGGCGCGCGACGGCGATTTCCGCCGTGGCGATTCCGCTCTCGGCCATCCCGACCTTCTGGTTCATGGACCTGCTCGGCTTCAATTTGAATCAGCTGTCGCTGCTTGCTCTGGCCCTTGTCGCCGGGGTGCTGGTCGACGACGCGATCGTGGAGATCGAGAACATCGTGCGCCATATGCGCATGGGCAAAAGCGCATATCAGGCATCAATCGACGCTGCGGACGAGATCGGCCTGCCGGTGGTCGCGACCAGCTTCTGCATCGTCGCGGTGTTCTTCCCGGTCGGCGCCATGCCTGGAATTTCCGGACAGTTCTTCAAGAACTTCGGATTCACCGTGGTGGTCGCGGTGCTGATGTCGCTCGCCGTGGCGCGCATGATTACCCCTATGCTGGCGGCCTATTTTCTCAAAGCCCAGGGCGAGGCTTCGCATGGCGAAGGGCCAATGATGGACCGGTACATGAGCGTCCTTCGGTGGTCGCTCGACCGTGGCAAAATGCATCGCATTCGCGAAGGCCTCGAGGAACCGCGGCATCGCTGGCTTTACGTGCTGGCGCTTTTCCTTGTGATCGTCGGTGCGCTCGCGGTCGGTGCTGCAGGTACTTTCGGCGCATTCGGCGCAATCTCGAGCCTTGGTATTCCGGAAATGATTACGGCTGGCGGCGAAAACATACTCGCTTCCGTGATTGCGAAAATTGCCGCTCTCGCTCAGCTGGCTTTGGCATTGGGCGCAGGTGTGCTCGCCACGATCCTCTATTTCCGGCTCCTCGGCGTCATCTCGGGCTTTTTCGGAAAGCATATCCGTGACGTGTGGCAATACCTCTATGCTCGCTTTGTCGATCACCGGGTATGGATGCTTGGCATCGGCTATTTTTCGCTTCTCCTTACCATTCTGCTGTTCTCGGCAACGCCTGCGCAGTTTCAACCGTCGATAAACGTCGATAACAGCCAGGTTGAAATCGAAATGGTGCCGGGCACGACGCTGGAGACGACCGCGCGTGTGACCGGCCAGGTGGCCGATCTGCTGTACGAGCAACAGGAGGTCGAACTCGCGCTCGAGCGCGTGCGTGAGGGGCAGGCGACAATCTTCGTAACGCTAAAGCCCGACCGCGACCGAACCTCGATAGAATTCGAGCGCAGCCTCGCACCGACCCTAGCGCAGATTCCCGATGCCCGTGTACGTTTCGCCTCGCAATCGGGTGGGTTCGGCTCGGGCCGCGATATGACCGTACTGCTGGCCGGATCGGATCCAGAGCTGCTCAACGAGACCGCGACCCAGCTGGTAGAGCAGATGCAGGGCCTCGAGACTCTCGTGGCGCCGCGCATTTCCGCGGACATCAATCGGCCGGAAATCGTCATTCAGCCGCGCGAGGATATCGCCGCGGAACTGGGTGTATCCACCATAGCGCTGAGCCAGACCATCCGCATCGCGACGCTCGGCGAGATCGAGCAGAATGCGGCGAAATTTTCGCTGTCGGATCGTCAGATTCCGATCCGCGTAAAACTGTCGGAGCAATCCCGCGAAAACCTCGATACGATCCGAAATCTGCCGGTGCAGACAGCCAGCGGTGGTTCGGTGCCTCTCTCCCGCGTGGCTGAGGTCACCTTCGGCTCAGGCCCGACGACGATCCAGCGCTACAACCAGAACCGCCGCGTTCTGGTCGGGGCAGACCTTGCCAGCGGGGTGCTGGAAGGCGTTGCTCAAGAACAGATCGATGCCCTGCCGATCCTTCAGGATCTGCCGACGGGCGTCGTGCGCGACGTGGTCGGCCAGCAGGAAATCCAGCAAGAGCTGACCGATAACTTCAGTGTCGCCCTGCCGACCGGCGTAATGCTCGTTTTCGCAGTGCTGGTGCTACTCTATGGCAAGGTTATCAGTCCATTGGTCAATATGACCTCGCTCGCGCTCGCGCCGCTCGGCGGTATCCTGCTTGTCTGGCTGGTAGGTCAGCCGGTCTCCATGCCCGTTCTGATCGGCACGCTATTGCTGCTCGGTATCGTTTCGAAGAATTCGATCCTGTTGATTGATTTCGCGATCGAGGAAATGGCGAGAGGGACACGCAAGTTCGAGGCGATTATGGATGCGGGCCACAAGCGCGCCCAGCCGATCGTGATGACTACAGTTGCCATGGTCGCGGGCATGGTCCCGACCGCCTTGTCATTGTCCGGCGACGGAGCGTGGCGCGCACCCATGGGTACAATGGTTATCGGCGGCCTTATCCTATCGACGCTCCTGACTCTCTTGATCGTGCCCGCTGGCTTCAGCCTGGCGGACGGCTTCGAGAAGCGCATCGGCCCATGGCTGCGCCAGCGCATGCTCACCTATCGCCCGGGTGACGACAAGCGCGGGCTGGCCGGCACGGGAACGGCCGAACCGGGGGCAGAGCCCGCCGAGTGAACGATCCCCGCCACGCCGGCCCAGTCTCCGCGCCTCCGGCATTGCCGCCGGATCGTGCGCGGATCATGCGGCGGACCGCCACCGGGCTGATAGTCTTGATGGCGGGCCTGTTCCTGCTGTCGGGCCGCTATCTCGAAGTACATCCGGCGTGGGGCTATCTCCACGCCTTTGCGGAGGCCGCCATGGTCGGCGGGCTAGCCGACTGGTTCGCGGTGACGGCGCTGTTCCGCCGCCCGCTCGGCCTGCCGATCCCGCACACTGCGATCATCCCGGAGAACAAGGACCGCATCGCCGACACGATGGCGGGCTTCCTGCGCGAAAACTTCCTCACCCCCGCAGTCGTGGGACGGCGGATGGGATCGATGAACCTCGCCAAAGCGGTTGGCAGCTATCTTGCCGATCCCAAGGCGACGCGCGACTCGCGTATCCGGCTGGGTGCGGGCGAGCTAGCGGTTGAGGTGCTCGAATCGCTCGACCCCGAGCGGCTCGGCACGCAGGTGCGCAGCGGCATCAAGTCGCAGCTCGACAAGCTCGAGATCGCGCCGCTGATCGGCGGGATGCTCACCGCCATGATGGCGGACGGCAAGCACAAGCCGTTGATCGACAAGATCATTCGCTGGGCCGGGCTGGTGCTCGAAGACAATGAGGAGCTGGTGCGCGAGATGGTCCATCGCCGGGCCAACGGCATCCTGCGCTTCACCGGGCTGGACGAACGGCTAGCCAATTCGGTGATCGATGGGCTGTACAAGCTGCTCGCCGAGGTGCTTGTCGACCCGAACCATCCGCTGCGCGACAAGATCGAGGAAGGCCTTGCCGAATTCGCCACCGGTCTGCGCGAAGATCCTGAACTGCAGGCCCGCATCGAGCGGATGAAACGCGAAATGCTCGGCAATCCGGCGATCGCCGAATGGTGGCAAGGTACGTGGGAACGCATCCGCGCGAACCTTATTGTCTCGATCCGCGAATCGGGTGGGCTCGGCTCGGGTTATGTCAGCGAGACCTTGGCCGAGCTCGGCGGGGCGCTACGCAACGATCTGCGCCTGCAACGCCAGATCAACCGCTTCGCCCGCCGCACGGCAGTGGGGATCGCGACGCGCTATGGCGACCAGATCGTGCGGCTGGTGTCCGAAACCGTGCGCCGCTGGGACGCGCATACGATCACCGACCGGGTCGAAAGCGCCGTTGGCCGCGACCTCCAGTTCATCCGCATCAACGGGACGATGGTCGGCGGGCTAGTGGGCTTGACGATCCACGCGGGGACCCAGCTGTTCTAGGACCGGACAATCAATTGGTCTGGTAGATTACCGACGTCTTCCAGACGCCGTATTGCGGCTCACCATTGGCATCGGTCGCCGGTTCGAACGTAGCGTTCCGCATGAGGCCGAAACAGACGTAATCGTCAAACGCGGCAGGCCGGTCGGACTGGGCGATCTGGCAGGATGTCGGCTTGCCGTCTCGATTCACGATCATTTTCACGGACACTTCGCCGCCGATGCCTTTTTGCAGCATACGGGACGGATAGTATTCCTGGATTTCCCGTACCAACTTTCGCCGGTTCTTTGGTTTCGGTGAACTGGCAAGCTCGGAAATGCTTTCGGGGTCGAGCCGAAGTGTTTCGACCAAATCGCCCACGCACAAGCGCATCGCGTCCAGTGGCGCATTCATCGGCCCCAATTGGAGGACGATCGGATCGGGTATGCCCTTCTCAAGCCGCAATTCCGTAATCGCGGTTTCCGTTTCGGATCCGATATTCACCACCGCGAATTCGCCTTGTTTCGCCCCGTCGGGGACGGGGGCAAGATGGATGCCGTGCATGAGGATAAAAGGCGGATCGGCGTCCTTCAGTTCTCCTGCAAGGAAGCTCCGCTCCGTGCCTTCTTCATCAGGGCCGAAGGTAATCCGGATAATGCGGTTGGAACTCGTATCGACGGGCTCGCCGAAAACAGCGAGGTTGTAAAATGGTTCGCGCCCAGTCTGTTCGATATGCAGTATGACCCGCTCGTCACCTTCTCCAAACTCGCGGATAAGGCGACACTTGTCTTCGGCATGGTCCACGTTCCATGGAGAGACCGGAGAGAGGCGAAGCGTGTCGTCGGCCCGCGCAACGCTCGGCGGAGCGCCGAATGCGAGCGCCGTCGCCGTTAGAAGCAAATTCTATTTGAAATCGAACATTATAAATCCCCGCCGTCGCGATAACGGCGGGGATCGATACTGTCCAGCTATCGGACCTAAAGCTTTTCGGTAAGCTCCGGCACCGCCTTGTAGAGATCGGCGACGAGGCCGATGTCGGCGACCTGGAAGATCGGGGCATCCTCGTCCTTGTTGATGGCGATGATGGTCTTGGAATCCTTCATGCCAGCAAGGTGCTGGATCGCGCCGGAAATGCCGATGGCGATGTAGACTTCCGGCGCCACGATCTTGCCCGTCTGGCCGACCTGGTAGTCGTTGGGGACGTAGCCCGCATCGACTGCCGCACGGCTTGCGCCGATGCCTGCGCCGAGCTTGTCGGCGAGCGGGGTAATAACCTCGTCGAAGGTTTCCGCATCCTTGAGCGCGCGGCCGCCGGAAACGATGATCTTGGCGCTGGTCAGCTCGGGACGATCGCTCTCGGCGATTTCTTCGCTGACGAAGCTGGAAATGCCTGCATCGGTCGGTCCGGAGATTTCCTCGACCGTACCGGAACCGCCCTCGGGTTCCGCCTTGTCGAAGGCGGTGCCACGCACCGTCAGGACCAGCTTGTCCTCGGTGCTTTCGACCGTTGCGATGGCGTTACCGGCGTAGATCGGGCGGGTGAAGGTCTTGTCGCCTTCGACCGAGAGGATGTCCGAAATTTGCATCACGTCGAGCAGCGCGGCCACGCGCGGAGCGACGTTCTTGCCCGTAGTGGTGGCCGGTGCGACGAAGGCGTCGTGATGGCCCATCTGGTCGGCGATCAGCGGCGCTACGTTCTCGGGCAGCGCGTGCTCGTAAGCCGGATCGTCGGCGAGGTGGACCTTGCCCACCCCGGCAATCTTGGCAGCGGCATCGGCTACCGCGCGGCAGCCCGAGCCGGCGACCAGCAGGTGGACTTCACCCAGCTTCGAAGCGGCGGTGACCGCAGCCAGCGTGGCGTCGGCCATGGTGGAATTGTCGTGTTCGACCCAAACGAGGGTTTTCATATCTGTGTTCCTTCTCGTTGGAGTGGATCAGGCGACGCCCATCGCCTTCAGCTTGGCGACCAGCGCGTCGACATCCTCGACCTTTTCGCCTGCCTGGCGAACCGGCGGTTCGGAGACATTGGTGGTCTTGAGACGCGGCGCGGTATCGACGCCGTAGTCGGCCGGGTTCCTGGTATCGAGCGGCTTTTTCTTCGCCTTCATGATGTTGGGCAGCGAGGCATAGCGCGGCTCGTTGAGGCGTAAATCGGTGGTGACGATGGCCGGCATGGTCAGCTTGACGGTCTGGAGGCCGCCGTCGACCTCGCGCTTGACCGTGACGCTGTCGCCATCGACTTCGACCGTGTTGGCGAAAGTGCCCTGGGGGCGCTCCATCAGCGCGGCAAGCATCTGGCCGGTCTGGTTCGAATCGTCGTCGATCGCCTGCTTGCCGAGGATGATCAGGCCGGGCTGCTCTTCCTCGGCGATGGCCTTGAGGATCTTGGCGACCGCCAGCGGTTCGACTTCGTCATCGGTTTCGACGAGGATCGCACGGTCGGCGCCCATCGCCAGCGCGGTGCGCAGCGTTTCCTGAGCCTTTGCCGGGCCGATCGAAACGGCGACGATTTCTTCCGCCTTGCCCGCTTCCTTGATGCGGATGGCTTCCTCGACGGCGATTTCGTCGAACGGGTTCATGCTCATCTTGACGTTGGCAAGATCGACGCCGGAGCCGTCGGCCTTGACCCGCGGCTTGACGTTGTAATCGATCACCCGCTTGACGGGGACGAGGATTTTCATGGCGTTCCTTCCTCTCGAATGAATTCGCGGTCCACCTACCTTGCGTTTACGTAAACGTCAAGTGGGCCGCTGGCGAAGCTTACTCTCAAAAAGCCGCGGAAAGTCGGGCGTTCCCGCGCTGCAAACGAAAAGGGGCGGACTCGCTGCCGCGGGCCTGCCCTTTCGAATTGCAGTCCGTGGAAAGACAATTGGTTCAGGCCGCTTTCTTCACCTCGGCCACGATCTTGCGGGCGGCGTCGCCCAGATCGTCGGCGCTGACGATCGGCAGGCCGGAGTTCTCGAGGATTTCCTTGCCTGCTTCCACATTCGTCCCTTCGAGGCGGACGACCAGCGGCACCGAGAGGTTCACGTCCTTCGCCGCCTGGACGATGCCGTTGGCGATCACGTCGCACTTCATGATCCCGCCGAAGATGTTGACGAGGATGCCTTCGACCGCCGGGTCCTTGAGGATGATCTTGAACGCCGCCGTGACCTTTTCGGTCGTCGCGCCGCCGCCGACGTCGAGGAAGTTGGCCGGGAAGGCGCCGTTCAGCTTGATGATGTCCATGGTCGCCATGGCGAGGCCTGCGCCGTTGACCATGCAGCCGATGTTACCGTCGAGCTTGATGTAGGCGAGATCGTACTCGCTCGCTTCGACTTCGGCCGGGTCTTCCTCGGTCTCGTCGCGCATTTCCTCCACGTCCTTGTGGCGATAGAGCGCATTGCCGTCGAAGCTCATCTTGGTGTCGAGGACGAGGAGGTTGCCATCCTTGTCTTCCACCAGCGGGTTGATCTCGAGCATTTCCATGTCGAGGTCCATGAAGGCGGTGTAGAGCTGCTTGGCGAGCTTCTGGCACTGCTTGTTGGTGTCGCCCGTCAGCTTGAGGGCGAAAGCGACCGCGCGGCCGTGATGGGGCATGAAGCCCTGCGCCGGGTCGATGGTGATGGTGGTGATCTTCTCGGGCGTTTCGTGCGCCACGTCCTCGATGTCCATGCCGCCTTCGGTCGAGGCGATCATGGCGACCTGGCCGGTGGCGCGGTCGACCAGCATGGAGAGGTAGTATTCCTTCTCGATGTCGACGCCGTCGGTGACATAGAGGCGGTTGACCTGCTTGCCCTCGTCGCCGGTCTGGATCGTCACCAGCGTGTTGCCAAGCATTTCCTTCGCATTGGCTCCGACCTCGTCGACGCTCTTCGACAGGCGGACACCGCCCTTGGCATCGGGGCCCAATTCCTTGAATTTGCCCTTGCCGCGGCCGCCGGCGTGGATTTGCGCCTTCACGACATAGAGCGGCCCGGGAAGCTTCTTTGCGCCCTCGACCGCTTCTTCGACGTTCATCGCTGCATAGCCCGTGGGCACGGCGATGCCGTATTTCGCGAGCAGTTCCTTGGCCTGATATTCGTGAATGTTCATGGGAGCGTGTGTCCTTCGCGTGGATGCGCGGCTGGGGGTGGGAAGTCTTGTGGGCGCATAAGCATACGTAGACCTTCTTGAAAAGTGCCGCGTTCGGGTGCAACTGCCGCACTGCTCTCGTGATCGACAGCCAGCGCCTCGAATCGATCGTCTCCGAAGCGGGACGGATCGCCCACGACCTTTGGCCGGGGGCGGGCAATTCGGTGCGCAGCTGGGAGAAGGAACCCAACAGCCCGGTTTGCGAAGCCGATCTGGCGGTGGACGCTTTCCTGAAGCGCGAACTTGGCGCGCTGCTGCCCGCAGCGGGGTGGCTGTCGGAAGAAACGGCGGACGATCCGGCGCGGTTGGGATGCGATCTCATCTGGCTGGTCGATCCGGTGGACGGCACGCGCGATTTCATCCGTGGCCGTAGCGGCTGGGCAGTATCGGTCGCGCTCATCAGCGCCGGGCGACCGCTGATCGCCATGCTGTCCGCCCCGGCGCGCGGGGAGATGTGGAGCGCGGTCGCCGGGCGCGGTGCGGAGCGCAATGGCGCCGTCCTGACGGCCTCGATGCGGGAGCGTTTCGAGGGTTCGCGCGTACCGGCAGCCTCGCTGCCCAAGACCGACCGCGATCTCGTCTGCGTCGACCAGCCCAATTCCATCGCCCTGCGAATAGCAATGGTGGCCGCCGACGAGGCCGATCTCGTCGCGACGCTGCGCTGGGGTTTCGAATGGGATATCGCCGCTGCGGGCCTGATCGCCCGCGAAGCCGGCGCGGCCGTAAGCGATGCTTTCGGCAAGAAACTAGATTACAACAAACGCGATCCACGGGCTTTCGGCGTGCTGGCCTGCTCGCCGAATATCCACGAGGCCGCGGTCGAGCGGCTGGCCGGTCGAGCGGCGCAGATCGGGCAAGAGTAGGGCGCGCTCGAGCTGGCGCACGAAAAAAGGGCCGATCCGAAGACCGGCCCTTCCCCTGCTATTTAGCTGCGATCAGTAGCCTTGCGACTGCTGGGCAGCTTCGACATCTTCTTGATCGAACGGGATGATCTTGATTTCGACGCGGCGGTTGAGCGGTTCGTTCACGCCGTCGGCGGTTTGCACCGCGAGACGCGTTTCGCCGAAGCCCATCCAGCGGATGCGCGATGAGGCGACGCCTTGCGAGATGAGATAATTGGCGACCGCCTGGGCGCGCTGTTCGGACAAGCGCTGGTTGGCATCGGAGGGGCCGGTCGTGTCGGTGTGGCCATACACGTCGACCAGGCTGTTCGGATACTGGCGCAGGCTGTCCGCCACGCGGTCGAGCAGATCACGGAAGCCCGGCGTGATCGTGTAGCTGCCGGTGGCGAAGGTCACGCCGTCGGGCAGGTTGACGAGGATCGCGTCGCCGCCATCGACCGAGCTGACATCCACGCCCGAACCGGCGGTCTGCTCTTCGAGCTCCTTGATCTGCTGGTCCATGCGATAGCCGACATAGCCGCCCGCTGCGCCGCCGCCGACTGCACCGATGATGCGTCCGGTCTTGCCGCCGATAACCCCGCCCAGCAGGCCGCCGACGACTGCACCGCCGGCACCGCCGAGCACGGTGCGCGAAACCTTGCGTTCGCCGGTGTTGGGATCGGTAACGCAGGCCGAAACCGTCATCAGCGATACGGCTGCGAGGCTGGCTGTAAGAATACGCGATTTTTTCATTGTCATTCCTCCTTCAAGGCGGCCCGGTATCCTCCGGAAATACCGCACGCGGTTTGGGACGCGCCCATCCCGCGTCGTGCCCCTTCAACCGTCATCCCGCGTCCTCGTTCCGAGCCAGCGTATCGCGGCGCTTGCGCAGAAAGTCGTCGCAGGCGCTGGCAGAGCCGTGCAATTGTGCTAGCGCGAGCGGCGTGACACCCTTTCCCTGGACCGACCTGTTCATTATCGCGGGCCTGATCGTGCTCAACGGCGTTTTCGCCATGAGCGAGCTCGCGATCGTTTCCGCCAAGACCTCGCGCCTGCAGCAGGCCGCCAACAAGGGCAGTGGCGCGGCGCAGACCGCGCTCGATCTCGCAGCCGATCCGGGCAAGTTCCTCTCGACCGTGCAGATCGGCATTACGCTGGTGGCCATCGTGTCCGGCGCCTATTCCGGAGCCAGCCTGGGGGGTCCGGTCGGCGAGCGGCTGGTGATGCTGGGCGTCCCTGCCGAGTACGCGGAAGAGGTCGGCTTTGCGCTGGTCATTGCGCTGACCACTTATGCGACGCTGGTCGTCGGCGAACTCGTGCCGAAGCAGATCGCCTTGCGGGCGGCGATGCCAATTTCGCTGGTCATGGGCCGGCCGATAGCGCTGCTTGCCAAGGTGGCCGCGCCATTGGTCTGGCTGCTCGATGCGTCCTCAGGCCTGCTCATCAAGCTGCTCCGCGTTCGCAAGAGCGGGCAGGCGGCGGTCACCGCGGAAGAGCTGCACATGCTGTTCGCAGAAGCCACCCAAAGCGGGGTAATCGAGCACGAGCAGCACCAGATGCTTCAGGGCGTGGTCCGCCTCGCCCAGCGCCCGGTGCGCGAGGTGATGACTCCGCGTCCTGAAATCGACTGGCTCGACGTCGCTGCGGACGAGGACGCGATTCGCGCCGCGATCGAAACCTCGCCCCATTCGCTGATGCCCGTGGCCGAAGGCTCGCCCGACAAGGTGATCGGCGTGGTCAAGGTACGCGATATCATGACACGCATGGTTGCAGGCGAACCGATCGATCTCGCCGCGCTGCTCAAGAAAGCCGAGGTCGTGCCCGACCAGCTGGACTCGGTGGACGCGCTGCGCGTGCTGCAGCAGGCCGAAGTCCCGCTGGCGATGGTGCATGACGAATACGGCCATCTCGACGGTATCGTCAGCCCGGTCGACCTGCTGACTGCGCTGGTCGGCGATTTCGCCAGCGACCAGGACCCGGGCGATACGCCCGGCGTGGTCGAGCGGGAGGACGGCTCGCTGCTGGTCTCCGGCTCGCTCTCGGCCGATGCGCTAGCCGACCGCCTCGACCTCGAATATGGGGAAGACCGCGAATTCGGCACCGCGGCAGGCTACGCGCTGCATGTCTTGAAGAAACTGCCCGCCGAAGGCGAGTATTTCACCGACCAGGGTTGGCGATTCGAAGTCGTCGACATGGACGGCCGCCGGATCGACAAGCTGCTTGTGTCTGACGCCAGTGAGGACGCAGAAGACGGCTGAGTGTAGAGCCTTTGTTGGCGAACCCGCATCCGTGGGTTCGTCCTCGGGGCTGTTCCTCCGCTGCGCTACGGGCCCCTGCGGGCGGGCGGGCGCCCTTGCCGGACCTCCACCGGCCCGGTGCTCTGGGAGGGGCGGCCTTGCACCAACCATTCCTCTCCTAGAGAACCGAGCCGAAGGCGAGGCAAGCGCGACTGCGCGCCCGCAGCGATGCGACCGCCCGGTTGCATGAGCGAGGAAACCCAAGTGAGCGGATGCGAACGCCGGCGACTGAGGCCACAAAGACGAAAAATGGTGCTGCTGGGGAGGATTGAACTCCCGGCCTCACCCTTACCAAGGGTGCGCTCTACCACTGAGCTACAGCAGCACATCGGCCCGCGAAAAGCCTCGCGGGGTGGAGGCGCGCGCTAATGGCAGAGCGGGCGGCAAAGTCAACCTTCGCTTGAGCCGCGCAGCGAAATTGGCAAAAGGTTGCGCGATGAGCGCCGACAACGACAAATCGACCCGCGAAGAGCGCCTCGCCGCGAAACTTCGCGAGAACCTCCGCCGCCGCAAGGTGCAGACACGCGAACTGCGCGACTCGGGCGAAGACGGGCTTTCCAAGGATGGGCCGGACCGCTAACGCGCGAGGCCACGCAAGCCGGGGAGCATCGATGTCCAAACTGATCCTAGTCCGCCATGGCCAGAGCGAGTGGAACCTCGCCAACCGCTTCACCGGCTGGTGGGATGTCGACCTGACCGAAAAGGGCGAGATCGAAGCGCGCGAGGCGGGCGAGCTGATGAAGGCCAAGGGTGTGCTACCGACCACTGCCTTCACGAGCGTGCAGAAGCGCGCGATCAAGACGCTCAACATCGCGCTGGAAGCCTGCGATCGGCTATGGATCCCTGTCACGCGCGACTGGCATCTGAACGAGCGGCATTATGGCGGGCTGACCGGTCTCAACAAGCAGGAAACCCGCGACCGGCACGGCGACGAGCAGGTCCATATCTGGCGCCGCAGCTACGATGTGCCACCGCCCGAAATGGAGCAGGGCAGCGAATTCGAAATGGCGGACGATCCGCGCTATGCCGGGATCGAGGTGCCACGCACCGAAAGCCTCAAGCTGACGATCGAGCGCGTGCTGCCCTACTGGAAAAGCGCGATCCTGCCGAAGCTGGGCGAAGGCGAGACGGTCATCATCTCGGCCCATGGCAATAGCCTGCGCGCGCTAGTGAAGCACCTCTCCAACATTTCGGACGACGAGATCACCGGCCTCGAAATCCCGACCGGCCAGCCGATCGTCTACGAGTTCGACGGCACGCAGGTTTCGGGCGAGCGCTATTATTTGAAGGATAGTTGAGATGGCTGCCTCAAGCGCGCCGAAGGTTGCAATCGTCATGGGCAGCCAGTCCGACTGGGACACGATGCGCTGCGCGGCGGCCGTCTTAAAGGAGCTTGAGGTCGAAACCGACGTACGGATCGTCTCGGCACACCGCACCCCCGACCGCATGTACGAATTCGCCAAGGGCGCGGCCGAGGCCGGTTTCGAGGTCATCATCGCTGGCGCAGGCGGCGCGGCGCATCTGCCGGGCATGATTGCTGCCCTCACGCATGTGCCGGTGCTGGGCGTGCCGGTGCAATCGAAAGCGCTTTCGGGTGAGGACAGCCTGCTATCGATCGTACAGATGCCTGCCGGGGTTCCGGTTGGGACGCTGGCGATCGGACAGGCGGGCGCGACCAATGCGGGCTTGCTCGCTGCCGCGATTCTCGCAAATCACGACACGGACTTGTCGCAGCGCCTGCAGGATTGGCGCGCGGCGCGCAGCGCAGCCGTGACCGAGCGGCCGGTCGACTGATGCTGCAGCGCGGGGGCACGATCGGCATACTCGGCGGCGGCCAGCTTGGCCGGATGATGGCGATGAGCGCCGTCCAGCTCGGCTATCGCTGTATCGCCTACGTACCCGATGGCGACACCGTCGCGACGGACGTCTGCGACGACGTGTTCACCAATTGCTGGGACGATACCGCCGCGCTCGCCGCCTTTGCGGCCAAGTGCGATGCCGTGACGTGGGAGTTCGAGAACGTTCCCGTCGCCACTGCCAAGGCGATGCCGGAGGGTCGCATCTTCCCGCACCCGCGTGCGCTCGAAACAGCGCAGGACCGCCTGAACGAGAAGCGCTTCGTCGAGGGCCTTGGCGGCAAGCCTGCCGCCTATGCCCGCGTCGATTCGCCCGACGAGCTGATGGCGGCGGTCGACCGTCTCGGCGCGCCCGGCATCCTCAAGACCCGTCGCGACGGGTATGATGGCAAAGGCCAGTGGCGCATCGGATCGAGCCGCGATGCGGATGCGCTGCGCCTGCCCGATTCCCCACTGATCTACGAAGGCTTCGTCGAGTTCGGGGCGGAGTTCTCCGTCATCCTCGTGCGCGGACAGGATGGCGAGATTCGCTTCTGGGACAGCACGCGCAATGTGCATGAGGACGGCATATTGTCGGCCTCGCTATGGCCGGCGGGCGAACTGGTCGAAGAGCAGGTGGGCGAGGCGCGGCGGCTGGCGGGCGAAGTCGCCGATGCGCTGAAATATGTCGGCGTGCTGACCTGCGAATTCTTCGCCACGCATGAAGGGCCGATCTTCAACGAGATGGCGCCGCGCGTGCACAATTCGGGCCACTGGACGATCGAGGGCGCGGCCACCAGCCAGTTCGAAAACCACATCCGCGCGGTCGCGGGCCTGCCGCTGGGCGACACCGCCACCACCGCGGCGGGCGTCGAGATGCGCAATATCCTCGGCAAGGAGATCGAGGGAGCGCACGCCTTCCTCGCCGATGCCGACAGCCATCTGCACGATTACGGCAAGCGCGAAGTGCGCGAAGGGCGCAAGATGGGCCACCTGACGCGTCTGGCGCGCGCATGAGCCTGTTCTGCATCTATGCCCGCGCCGCCAATGGCGCGATCGGCAAGGACGGTCGCCTGCCGTGGCATCTGCCCGCCGATCTGAAGCGCTTCAAGGCGCTGACGATGGGGCCGGACAAACAGGGCCTGCCGATGATCATGGGCCGCAAGACCTTCGAGAGCCTGCCCGGCCTGCTCCCCGGCCGCCGCCATATCGTGTTGACCCGGCGCGAGCGGTGGGATTCGACCGGCGCGGAAGTCGTCCGCTCGGTCGAGGAAGCGCTGGCCGTCGCGGGCGACACCGACATCGCCGTCATCGGCGGCGCGGCGATCTTCGATGTCTTTCTGCCGCAGGCGGAGCGGGTCGAGCTGACGCAGATCCACCAGGAATTCGATGGCGACGTATTCATGCAGCCACTCGGCCCCGAATGGGAAATCGCCGGACGGCAGGACTTCGAGGCCGAGGGCGACGTGCCGGCCTATTCCTTCCTCACCTACGAACGTGTCGGCGAAAGCGCGGCGTGAGGTTCCTCGATCACCGCGACGAATTGCCCGAGAGCCTGCGGGGCGCGGTGATCGCGCTCGGCAATTTCGACGGCTTCCACCTCGGCCACCAGGCAGTCGCGCGGCAAGCGATCGACTGGGCGCGGGCCGAGGGCCGGCCCAGCATCATAGCGACCTTCGATCCGCATCCCGTGCGCCATTTCCAGCCCGACGCGCCGCCGTTCCGCCTGACGACGCTGGAGCAGCGGCAGGAACTCTACCTTGCCGCCGGGGCCACCGCGATGCTGGTGTTCCATTTCGACGCCGAACTTGCGGGCACGACGGCGGAGGATTTCGTCCGGAAGCTGCTCGGCGAGCATCTCGGCGTGACGGGCGTCGTCACGGGCGAGGACTTTACCTTCGGCAAGGCGCGCGGCGGCAATTTCGACAAACTGGTGAGCCTCGGCAGGGAGGTCGGCATCGAAGCGCGCGCCGCCACGCCGGTGATGGACCATGGCAAGCCCGTCTCCTCCAGTCGCGTGCGCGACGCCCTGCGTGAAGGCGACCCGCAGGAAGCCGCGCGCCTGCTCACCCGCCCCTTCGCGATTCGCGGGATAGTGCAGCATGGCGACAAACGCGGGCGCGAGATCGGCTATCCTACGGCGAACCTGCCGATAGAGCACTATCTGCGCCCGAAATACGGCATCTACGCCGTCACCGGGCGCATCCTCTCGACCGGGCAGGAGCTAAAGGGCGCGGCCAATCTCGGCGTCCGCCCGCAATTCGATCCGCCCAAGGAATTGCTCGAGCCCTATTTCTTCGACTTCTCCGGCGACCTCTACGGGCAGGAGATCGAGGTGGCCTTCCACCACTTCCTGCGCGGCGAGGCGAAGTTCGACAGCCTCGATGCGCTGATCGAGCAGATGGAGCGCGATTGCCAGCGGGCGAAAGACTTGCTCGCGTGAAACGCTGGCTCAAGATACTCGGCATGGCGGGCGCGGTGCTGTTCCTCGTCCTCACCGTGGTCAATGCCAGCTGGCTCGCGCCCGAACCCAAGGGCGCCGCCAAGATCATCGCCCATCGCGGGATCTCCCAGCAATATGACAAGACCGGGCTGGGCCGCGACGATTGCACCGCCACCCGTATCGAGCAGCCGGTGCATGATTACCTCGAGAACACCACCCGCTCCATCGCCCGCACGGCGAAGCTTGGCGCCACTCTGGTAGAGGTCGATATCGCCCCCACCAGCGATGGCGAAATGGCGGTGTTCCACGACTGGACCGTCGATTGCCGTACCCAGGCGAGCGGCGACACGCGGGACTTCGCGCTCGAGGAGCTGAAGGCACTCGACGCGGGCTATGGCTACACTGCCGATGGCGGCGAGAGCTTCCCGTTCCGCGACGAAGGCGTGGGCGCGATCCCCTCGCTGGAAGAAGCGATGCAGGCGTCGGGCCGGGCGCAGCTGCTCTACACCTTCAAGAGCAAGGATTCGTCGGAAGCCGATTTGTTGGCGGCGAAGATCAAAGCAGCCGATCGCGACACCGGCCCGCGCGGCGATGCCTTTTATGGCGCGAAAGGTCCGGTGGACCGCATCCGCACGCATTTCCCCGATGCTTGGGCCTTCTCGCTGGAAGAGGGCCAGCAATGCTCGCGCGACTACATGCTGCTCGGCTGGAGCGGCTATGTGCCCGAGAGCTGCCGGAACGGCACCGCCTTCGTGCCGCTGGATTATCAATGGGCGTTCTGGGGTTGGCCCAACCGCATGATCTCGCGGATGGAATCGGTCGGCGCGCGCATCGTGGTGCTCGGCCCGCAGGGCGAGGGGCGACCGCGTGGACTCGACCTGCCCGAACAGCTCGGCGAGATCCCGGCGAGCTTCAACGGCTACGTCATGGTTGACGACAGCCTCGCGGTCATCCCCGCCCTGATCCAGCGCTTCGACGACCGCACGCCGGAGGAATTCGAGCGCTTGCAGGGCGGGCTGGAGCGCAGGCGGGCGCGGCGGGGGGACTGATTGGTCTGCTCACTTGGCGGTGTCGCGCTTGATTTTGTTTTTCGCAGAGAGCGCAAAGGAAAAAGAGCCGCAGAGATGTCTCGCCTAGCCGAAGGCTCATCTCATCTTATCGACGTTGCGGCTGGAGGGATGTCTGGAGAAGGAGAGCGGCTTCGCCGCAGGCACAACATCTTCGCGTCTTTCTTCCCTCCGCGCTCTCTGCGAGAAACCATAGCCCGCACGACGCCCGCAGCCCCGCACGCGCGAAACACTTTCTCGCCTCGCGCAAATCGGCTAGCGGGCTGCGCGTATGTCCGAACAGCGCGATTATAGAGACACGGTCTTCCTGCCCAAGACCGATTTTCCCATGAAGGCCGGCTTGCCCCAGAAGGAGCCGGGCATCCAGTCGCGCTGGGAGGACGAGCAGCTCTATACCCAGCTGCGCGAGGCCCGCATCGGGCGGAGCAAGTTCATCTTCCACGACGGCCCGCCCTACGCCAATGGCGACATGCATATCGGCCATGCGCTGAACCACGTGCTGAAGGACATGGTCTGCCGCACGCAGAACCTGCTCGGCAAGGATGCGCCCTATGTGCCCGGCTGGGATTGCCACGGCCTGCCGATCGAATGGAAGGTCGAGGAGCAGTATCGCAAGAAGAAGCTCGACAAGAAGGCCGTTCCCCCGGCGGAATTCCGCGCCGAATGCCGCGCCTATGCGCAGCACTGGGTCAATGTGCAGCGCGAGCAATTGAAGCGCCTCGGCGTGATGGCGGATTGGGACAATCCCTATCTCACCATGCAGTTCGACAGCGAGGCGACCATCGTGGCCGAGCTGATGAAGTTCGCCGAAGCAGGCAATCTCTATCGGGGCTCGAAGCCGGTGATGTGGAGCCCGGTCGAGGAAACCGCACTGGCCGAGGCGGAGGTGGAATACGAGGACATCGTCTCGACCCAGATCGACGTGGCGTTCGAGATCACCGAGAGTCCGATCGAGGAACTGAAGGGTGCTTACGCGGTAATCTGGACCACCACGCCGTGGACGATACCGGTGAACCAGGCGATCGCCTATGGGCCGGACGATGAGTACAAATTGTTCCGCATCACGGTTTCAATGACTGGCTTTGACACGGTCAATGCGTTGGAGCGACCCACCTTCGACGCTCTGAACGAGCGTAAGGTTGTCATCGCCAACGATGAGGTCTTGATCGCTGAGTTCAACAGCCGACTGAGAGAAAGCTGGCCTGGAGCCGGACTGGTCGATCTCGAAGAATGGTCAGGCAAAGGCTCCGACCTCGCCGAAACCGTCGCCCGCCACCCGATGCACCATCTCGGCGGGTTCTACGCCAAGCCGCGCCCCTTCCTGCCGGGCGATTTCGTCACCACCGACAGCGGCACGGGCCTCGTCCACATGTCGCCCGATCATGGCGAGGACGATTTCCTGCTGTGCCGCGAATACGGGCTGGAACCGCAATTCGCAGTCATGGCCGACGGGCGCTATCGCGACGACTGGCCGTGGCTGGGCGGGGATGACGAGCGCCGCCGCGCGGTGATCAACAAGGGCCTGAATGCGCCCGACGGCCCGATCTGCTCCGACCTGCGCGAAGCGGGCGCGCTGCTCTCGGCGAGCGACGACTACCAGCACTCCTACCCGCACAGCTGGCGCTCCAAGGCCAAGGTCATCTACCGCTGCACCCCGCAATGGTTCGTGCCGATGGACAAGGAACTGAGCGGCGGCGGAACCCTGCGCGAGCGCGCGACACAGGCCATCGCCGACACCCGCTTCGTGCCCGAAAAGGGCCGCAACCGCATCGGTTCGATGGTCGAAGGCCGCCCCGACTGGGTGCTCTCCCGCCAGCGCGCCTGGGGCGTGCCGATCACGCTGTTCGTCAAGACCGGCACCGGCGAGTATCTGCAGGACACAGCTGTCAACGCGCGCGTCGTCGAGGCGGTGCGCGAGCAGGGCGTCGATGCCTGGGACGAAAGCCGCAAGGCCGAATTTCTCGGGTCCGATCACGATCCCGACGATTACGAGATGGTCACCGACATTCTCGACGTCTGGTTCGATTCGGGCTGCACCCATGCCTTCGTGCTCGAAAGCGGGCGCTGGCCGGAAATGCAGTGGCCTGCGGACCTCTATCTCGAGGGCAGCGACCAGCATCGCGGCTGGTTCCAGTCCTCCCTGCTCGAAAGCTGCGCCACGCGGGGCCGTGCGCCCTATAACCAGATCCTGACCCACGGCTTCACCATGGATGCCAAAGGCAAGAAGATGTCGAAGAGCCTCGGCAACACCATCGATCCCCTGAAGGTGATGGAGCAATATGGCGCGGATATCATCCGCCTGTGGGCGCTCTCGGTCGACTATACCGAGGATCACCGCATCGGCGACGAGATCCTGAAAGGGGTCGCCGACCAGTACCGCAAGCTGCGCAACACCTTCCGCTATTTGCTCGGCGCGCTCGACGGTTTCGTCGGCGACATGGGCGATGCGGGCGAGGTGCCGGAGCTGGAGCTTTACGTGCTCGCCCTGCTGGCCGATCTGGACGGCAAGCTGCGCAAGGCGGTCGATGATTACGACTTCAACGCCTACACCCGCCTGCTCGTGGATTTCTGCAACGAGGACCTGTCGGCCTTCTTCTTCGATATCCGCAAGGACGTGCTCTATTGCGACGGGCCGGACAGCACCAGGCGCAACGCCTATCGCACCGTGCTCGACCTGCTGTTCCACGCGCTGGTCCGCTATGCGGCGCCGGTTCTGGTGTTCACGGCGGAGGAAGTCTGGAGCACGCGCTATCCGGATGGCGGAAGTGTTCACCTGCTCGAATGGCCGCAGGTGCCCGGCGTCACTGCGGACGGAGCGAAGTGGAGCAAGCTGCGCGACTTGCGCGAAGACGTGATGGAAGCGATCGAGCCGCTGCGGCGCGAGAAGGTGATCCGCTCCGGCCTCGAAGCCGATGTCACCGTGCCTGCCGATGCGGTGCCGGAGGGCTTTAGCGATGCCGATCTCGCCGAACTGTTCATCACCGCGTCAGTCACGCGGGGGCAGGGCGACGCGGTGACCGTGAGCCGGACAGACGAGAACAAGTGCGGGCGCTGCTGGCGCCTGCTGCCGAGCGTGGCCGAAGACGGCGCGCTGTGCGACCGCTGCGAGGATGTTGTCGTCCAGCAGGACGCAGCCGCATGAACCCTGTGATGACGAACCGCCTGATCGGCTGCGTCGTCGCGCTGGTGCTGTTCGCCGTCGACCAGTGGTCGAAGAATTACGTCACCAAGACGCTCGGCATTGACGAGATCGGCAAGGCGATGGAGCTGCTGCCGATATTCGATCTGCGTTTCACCCGCAATTTCGGCGTCTCGCTTGGGATGTTCGAGGCGACCAGCCCGGAGATGCGCTGGGGCCTCGTGCTCGTCACCGGCCTCATCGCGCTGGTGGTGACGGTGTGGATGCTGCGCGAGAAGCTGCTCGGCGATATCATTGCGCTGTCCTTCATCCTCGGCGGGGCGCTGGGCAACATCAAGGATCGTTACGAGCTCGGCTATGTGGTCGATTTCGCCGATCTGCATTTCGGGGATTTCCGCCCCTTCCTGATCTTCAATGTCGCCGATGCCGCCATTACCATCGGCGTCGTCATCGTCCTTGCGCGCGCCTTCTTCATGCGCGACAATGACGACAAGGAGGTCGACGACCTCATGAACACCAAGGCGGCCGATGCCGCGGAGAGCAAGTGATGACCAAATTCGCCCGTATCGCCCTCATCGCCGGGCTCGGCGCCATGACCGCAGCCTGCGGCAGCGGCGGCCTGCTCAATCGCGACCGGCCCGACGAATTCGCCGTGCAGCGCCAGGCGCCGCTGGTGGTCCCGCCCGATTTCAACCTCGAACCGCCCGCACCCGGCGCTCCCCGCCCGGCGGAAGGCACGACGGCCGAGCAGGCGCTCGACGCTCTGTTCGGCGGCCCGGCCCCGCGCTCCAGCGTGGAAACCAGCGTCCTCGACCGCGCCGGAGCAGCCGCTCCCGGCATCCGCTCCAGCGTCGGCGACCCCGGCACCGCCACGGTCGCCAAGGGTTCGGTCACCCGCGACATCATCGCCGCGCCCGAAGGCGACGGCGCGACGGCGGTCGCGGTAATACCGGGTTGATTGCTTTTCGCACCGACATCCGTCGGTGCGTCCTCGGCGCTGTTCTTCCTTCGTTACGCTCAGTCAGGCACCTGTGGGCGGGCGGTCGCCCTTGCCGGGCCTCCCCCGGCCCGGTGCTCTAGGAGAGGTGAGATTGCACGCTCTGGCGCGACGTAGCGCCACCTAGAGAACCGAGGCGAAGCCGAGGCAAGGGCCGACCGGCGGCCCAGCAGCGATGCGGCCGTCAGGTCGCGTGAGCGAGGAAAGCCTAAGGCCGCGGACGCGGCCGCCGGCGCTTGAGGCCAGACAAACAAAAACCTATATACTCTGCTCGGCCTTATCCTGCGCATTCGCCCCTTTGATCATGTCGCGCATCGCGCTCCATTCCTCGTCGCCCAGCCCGTGCAGCGCGCCCCAGAAGGTGCCGCCGGTCGCCTGGTAGCCTGCGCCGTCGATGGCGATGGTCTGGCCGTTCACCCATTCCGCGCCCGGCCCCATCAAGAAGGTCGCAAGATTGGCGAGTTCGTGCATCTCGCCATGGCGCCCCATCGGGTTCATTTCGTCGTTCGAATTGCCGCCGCGCCCGCCGGGTGAGAGCCGCGCGCTCATGCCCTTGGTCGGGAAGAGGCCGGGGGCAATGGCGTTGAAGCGCAGGCCATAACGGCCCCATTCGACCGCGAGGCTCTGCGTCATCGCATTGATGCCTGCCTTGCTCATCGCGCTGGGCACAACGAAGGCGCTGCCGTTCCACACCCATGTCGTGAGGATCGAGAGAAAACTCGCCTTGCGCTTTTCCGCGATCAGCCTCGTGCCGACTTCCAGCGTGACGTAGAACGTTCCGCGAAAGACGATGTCGCTGATGGCGTTGAAACCGTTGACCGACAGATCCTCCGTCCGGCTGACGAAATTGCCCGCCGCATTGTTGACCACGCCGGTCAGCGGCCCGCGCTCCCAGATGGCATCGACCATCGCCTTGATCGCGTCCGCATCGCGAATATCGCAGGCATGGCCGACCACCGTGCCGTCATGCGCGTCCATCATCTGTTGCGCGGTTTCGTCGAGCTTGCCCTTTCGCCGCCCGCAAATGTGGACCTCGGCGCCCAGCTTGAGGAAGGCTTCGGTCATCACCTTGCCGAGGCCCGTGCCGCCACCGGTGACGAGAATGCGCTCCCCGTCCATCAGGCCATCGCGGAACATCAGCTTGTCGATTTCCATGTTTCTCTCCTTCCCGCCGGAGCCTAACGAGTCAGCCGGCGGAAACAATTGAAAGCGCGCGCTGTATTGCGTAGCTATGACGGTATGGACGACCAACCGCTCACGCCGCTCGACCCGGCCTATGCCTCCATGCTCCGGCTGCAGTTCGCGATTGTCGCGCTGGTGCTGCTCGCCGGGGCGACTGCGGCGGAGATCGCGATCCCGGGCTATACCGGGGCGGTCTGGATCCCGGTCATCGTCTTTTCGCTCTGGCTGCTGATCCGCATGCCTATGCGCCGCTATGCCGCGCGGGGATATTCGCTGGCCGAAGAGCGGCTGCGCGTGGTGCGCGGCATCCTGTTCCGCTCGGACACGGTCGTGCCGTTCGGGCGCGTGCAGCATATCGACGTGAACCAGGGCCCGCTGGAGCGCTTGTTCCACCTCGCCACGCTGACCGTGCATACTGCGGGATCGCACAATGCCTCGGTGTCGCTGCCCGGCCTCGCGCAGGAAGACGCGGCGGCGATGCGCGAGGAGATCCGCGCGGCCATCCGGCGCGATACGCAATGAGCCCCGAAGGGGCAGGCAAGCCGCAGCGCACGCATCCGAAGACCTTCGCGGTCAAGGCGGCGACGATGCTCACGCAGCTTGTCGTGCCACTGGTCGTCGGTGCATTCACGATCCTGGACGATGGCGATCTCGGCGATTTGCTGACCTATTTCCTGCCCCTGATCGTGGTCGTGATCGGCCTGCAGTTCGTGCTCGCCTATCTGCAATGGACGCGCCTCACTTACGAGGTGCGCGAAAGCGACATCCGGGTCGAAAGCGGCCTGCTGTCGCGCGCCGCGCGCTCCGTCCCCTATGAGCGCATCCAGGACGTCAGCGTCGAACAGAAGCTCATCCCGCGCCTGTTCGGCCTGGTCGAGGTGAAGTTCGAAACCGGTGCGGGCGGGGGCGACGATCTCAAGCTTGCCTATCTCACCGAAGCCGAGGGCGACCGCCTGCGCGACACCGTCAAGGCGCGGCGCGAGGGGCGCGAAGTCTCGGGAGCAGCGGTCGAGGTCCAGCGACCGCAAGCCGACGTTCTCTTCGCCATGCCCCCGCGCCGCGTACTGACCTTCGGCCTGTTCGAGTTTTCGCTCGCAGTCGTCGCCGTGGTTTTCGGCGCGGTCCAGCAATTCGATTTCCTGATCGATTTCGACCTGTGGGATATCGACGAATGGCAGCAGCGGCTGGCCGGGCCGGGACAGTATCTTGCCGGGCTCGGCCCTCTCGCCCAGTTCGTCGGCATCGCGGCCGGGGTCGCGGCGCTGCTCGCGGTGGGAGTCACGACGGGGGTCGTGCGCACGGCCCTGCGCGAATGGGATTTCCTGCTGGAGCGCACCGAGACCGGACTGCGGCGGCGGCGAGGCCTGATTACGCGGACCGATGTCGTCATGCCGATCCACCGCGTGCAGGCCCTGCGGCTCAATACGGGCTTCGTGCGGCGTGTCTTCGGCTGGTACGGGCTCGGCGTGGTCAGCCTCGCCAGCGACAGCGCGTCGGCCAATCACGAAGCTGCGCCTTTCGCGAAGATCCGGGAGATCGAGCCGATTGCCGCGACCACAGGCTTCTCCCTGCCGAGCGACGATCTGAACTGGAGCAGACGCAGCGCCAAGGCAAGCGTGGATGGCGCGCTGATCGATCTCGCCATCATGGGCGCGATCGCCATCCCGGTGTGGCCGTTCTCCCCGCTGTGGTGGAGCGCGCTGCTGCCGCTCGGCATCGGTGTGCTGGGGGCGGTGCGCGAATATTATCTCTACCGGTTCGACCGCCATGCTCTCGGCGATCGCTTTATCTACTCCCGCCATGGTTTGCTGGCCCCGAAAACCATTATCGGCTCTAGGGTCCGGTTGCAGTCGGTCGAGATCAGGCAGGGCCCGCTGGCGAAACTACGCGGTTACGGCGTCCTGAAACTCGGCCTCGCGGGCGGCGCATTCGAGGTCGAAGCCATGCCGGTCGAACAGGCGCAGCGCTGGCGCAGCGCTATCCTCGACAGCATCGCCACGACGGATTTTTCGCAGATGCTTGGGCGCGAGCCTTCAGGCGCGCAGGTCTGACCACTCGGGATTGCGGTGGAAGGCGGCCTCGACATAGGAACAGTCGGGCGCGACCTTGAAGCGTTGCTCGCGCGCATCGGCAATCAGCGCATCGACCAGCTTTCCGGCAATCCCCTTGCCGCGCATCTCGGGCGGCACGAAGGTGTGATTGGCA
Organism: Erythrobacter sp.; assembly: GCA_029937545.1. Classification (GTDB taxonomy): domain Bacteria; phylum Pseudomonadota; class Alphaproteobacteria; order Sphingomonadales; family Sphingomonadaceae; genus Qipengyuania. The sequence goes on from JAPYPR010000001.1 coordinate 344,895, forward strand.
TGACGCACACCGTCTTGCGTGACCCAGGTCAGTTCCGCCTGCCGTTCGACGCCGTCGAGGTCGACCGTATAGGCACCCCGGCTTTCGTCGCCCTGTTTCTCGACGGTGATTTCGCTGCTCTGGCTCATGCATGAATTCCTTTCTGTGCAACCAATGCCTGCCCCGTTATGCGCGTTCCCATGCAGTTCCTGTCCGACAATGCCGCCAGCGTTCACCCTGCCGTGTGGGAAGCGATGCGCGCTGCCGACGAACCGGACAGCCCCTATGACGGAGACGCGCTGAGCGCCGCGCTCGACGAGAAGCTCTCGGCGCTGTTCGGCCGCGAATGCGCGGGCCTCTGGGTTGCGACCGGAACCGCGGCCAACTGCATCGCGCTCGCCACCATGGTGCAGCCGCATGGCGCAGTGGTCTGCCACCGTGAGGCGCATATCGAGATGGACGAAGGCGGCGCGCCCGGCTTCTACCTCCACGGTGCGAAACTGCTGCTGGCCGAAGGCGAGGGCGCGAAGCTTACGCCCGAAAGCATCCGCGCGGTGATCGACCCGATTCGCGACGATGTGCACCAGGTTCAGTCGCATGCCATCTCGATCACGCAGGCGAGCGAATACGGCCGCAGCTACCGCGTGGACGAAGTCGCCGCGATTGCCGCGCTGGCGAAGGAGCGCGGGCTCGGCCTGCATATGGACGGTGCGCGCTTTGGCAATGCTGCGGCCTTCCTCGATTGCAGCGCTGCAGAAGCCGCAGGGTCGGTCGATGCGCTCAGCTTCGGCTTCGTGAAGAACGGGGCGATGAGCGCGGAGGCCATCGTGTTCTTCGATCCGCAGGCCGCCGATGTGGCGCGCTATCGCCGGAAGCGGGCAGGGCATCTGCAGTCGAAGGGCCGTTTCCTCGCAGCGCAGGTCCATGCGATGCTGGAAGACGACCTCTGGCTCGCCAATGCACGCTCCGCCAATGCCGCCGCTGCAGAGATCGCCGGTGCGTGCGGCGAGCGCCTGATGCACCCGGTGGAAGCGAACGAATTGTTCGTGCGTTGCACCGCCGCCGAGCGTGAGGCGCTGCGCAGACAAGGCTTCGGTTTCTACGACTGGGGCGCGGACGCCGCCCGCTTCGTGACCGCCTGGAACACGCGCGAAGCCGATGCGCGCGCGCTTTCGAAGGCAATCGCCGAGCTATGATGCCGAGCGAAAGCCTGTTCACCCCGCGCAACCTCGGGGCCTTCCTGCTCGTCAGCGTTATCTGGGGCGGGACCTGGCTGGTCATCCGCGACCAGATCTCGAGCGTCCCGCCTGCCTGGTCGATCACCTATCGCTTCGTCGTCGCCGCGCTCGGAATGTTTGCCCTGGCGAAATTGCGCGGCGAGAACCTGCGTGTCGCGCCGGGGGGTTGGCGCTGGGTTGTTGCGCTGGCACTGTTCCAGTTCTCGCTCAATTTCGGCTTCGTCTACAATGCGGAGAGGTTCATTACCTCGGGACTGGTCGCGGTGATGTTCGCGCTGCTGGTGGTGCCGAACGCGGTGCTGGGGCGCATCTTTCTCGGTCAGCCGATCAGCCGCGAATTCGTGCTTGGCTCGGCGATTGCCGCGGTCGGCGTAGCGATGCTGTTCGCGCAGGAATATCGCGCTTCTCCAGCTACGCTCGGCGAAGTTCTGACCGGCGCGGCGCTGACTGTCGGCGGGATCCTCGCCGCAAGCGCTGCCAATATCGTGCAGGCGATGGAGGGGGCCAAGCGCCAACCTCTGCTCACTCTGCTCGCCTGGGCGATGCTGGTCGGTGTGGGGATCAATGCGGTATTCGCGCTGGTCGTGTCGGGACCACCAGTGTTCGACCAGCGCCCGTCCTATACGCTCGGCATCCTCTATCTCGGTCTCGCCGGATCGGTGGTGACCTTCCCGCTATACTACGGCCTCGTCCGCAAGGTCGGCGCAGGCAAGGCGGCCTACAGCTCGGTAATCGTCCCAGTGGTGGCGATGATTTTGTCGACCTTGTTCGAGGGGTTCGTGTGGGGGCCACTCCCTGCAGCAGGTGCGGCGATCACGCTGACCGGGATGATTGTTGCGATGCGCGGCCGGGCAGCTCCGCCTCCTAGACGCGCTACTCCCGAGCCTTGATTTTCGGGGTGCGGGCCGGTGCCGCAAAGGAAAGTGCGGATGCGCTTTCCGCACCCGACAAAAGACTCTGGGTGGCCGGGAGGGGGCGTGGGACGGAACAGGGCGCAGCGGCTGACAAAGTCAGTCGCCATCAGACGCCATCAGAGCCGCCAACCCTTCCCGGAAAGTCGGATACTCCGGCTGCCACCCCAGCACTCGTTTCGCTTTGACGTTCGCCACCCGTCGGTTCTCGGCATAAAAGCCCCGCGCCATGGGCGACAGGTCGGCCTCGTCCATGGTCTGCAACGGCGGGCGCTCGACGCCGAGCAGGCGGCACGCCTCTTCGATCACTGCATTCTGGCTGGTCGGCAGATCGTCGGCGAGATTGTATGCGCCGGGCGGTGCATCGGTCGCGACGGCGGCGACTACGCCGCTCACGATATCGTCCACGTCAACGCGGCTGAAGACCTGCCCCGGAAGATCGATGCGGTGGGCCGTGCCCTCGCGTATCCGGTCGATCGCACTGCGCCCCGGCCCGTAGATCCCCGGCAGGCGGAAGACCCGTGCGTCTGCTTCCAGCCAGCGCGCATCGCAATCGCTGCGCGCGGTGCGCCGCCCGCCGCCGGTCGGGGTTGCCTCGTCTACCCACGCGCCTTGCCAGTCGCCATAAACGCCGGTCGACGAAAGGTAGCCCAACCATATATCGCCAAGCGCCGTGCCATAGCGGTCCAGCACTGGGTCGCTGCCCTCGGACGGCGGGACGGAACTCAAGACATGGCTCGATGCGGCCAGTGCTGACAGCACGGCAGGCTCGTCATCGAAAGCGATGGTCCCGTCGCTGCCGGTAGACTCGACGCTCCAGCCGGCGTTGCTCAGCGCTTGTGCGATCCGCTTGGCCGTGTAGCCGAGGCCGAAGATGAACATTTGTCGCATCGGGGCGTATTACCCGAAGACACGCAAAAGCACAGGATTTCCATGGATATCGCCCGCACCCCCGCCACGCCCGAAGGCAATGTCGCAATGGCCGATGCAGCGCCCGAACCGCATGAGCCCGCGACCATCCGGCGCGAGGACTATACGCCGTTCCCGTGGCTGGTGACCGAAACGCGCCTCGATTTCGAGCTCGGGCTGGAGCGGACACGAGTCACCGCGACACTGGCGGTAGAGCGCAATCCCGACGCCGAAGCCTCGCCCACCATCCGCCTGAATGGCGACGGGCTGGAGCTTGTTTCCCTGACCTGCGACGGAGATGAATGCGCCGGCCACACGATGGATGACGACGATCTGGTCGTCACGCTCGAAGGCGGCATGCATACGATCAAGATTGTCACCGAAATCGACCCTTCGGCCAATTCCCAGCTGATGGGCCTCTACGCCTCGAACGGCATGCTGTGCACGCAATGCGAAGCGGAGGGCTTCCGCCGAATTACCTTTTTCCCCGACCGTCCCGATGTGCTCAGCACCTACACCGTTCGCATGCGTGGCCCGAAGGCGCAGTTCCCGGTCCTCCTGTGCAATGGAAACCGCGTCGATACCGGCGAGGATGGCGAGCAGCATTGGGCCGAATGGCACGATCCTTGGCCCAAGCCGTCCTACCTCTTCGCGCTGGTCGCCGGCGATCTGGTCGCGCGGACCAACAGCTTCACCACCATGGGCGGGCGCGAGGTCGAGCTGAACGTCTATGTTCGCGATGGAGACTTGGACCGCACCGCTCACGCCATGGAAAGCCTCAAGCGCTCGATGAAATGGGACGAGGAAGTGTTCGGCCGCGAATACGACCTCGACTTGTTCAACATCGTCGCGGTGAGCGATTTCAACATGGGCGCAATGGAGAACAAGGGCCTCAACGTCTTCAACACGAAGTACGTCCTCGCCGACCCGGAAACCGCGACCGACGGCGATTTCGACGGGATCGAGGGCGTGATCGGCCACGAATATTTCCATAACTGGTCGGGCAATCGCATCACCTGCCGCGACTGGTTCCAGCTGAGCCTGAAAGAAGGCTTCACCGTTCTGCGCGACCAGCTGTTCAGCGCCGACATGGGCAGCGCGCCGGTCAAGCGGATCGAGGACGTGCGCATCCTGCGCAGCGTGCAGTTCCCCGAGGATTCCGGTCCGTTGGCCCACCCGATCCGCCCCGATTGCTATCGCGAGATCAACAACTTCTACACCTCTACCGTCTATAACAAGGGCGCCGAGGTCATCCGCATGATGCGGACAATGGTCGGCGAAGAGCGTTTCCGGCAGGGCACCGACCTCTATTTCGAGCGCCACGACGGGGAGGCTGCGACCTGCGAGGATTTCGTGAGCTCGATCGAGGAAGGAGCGAGTCTCGACCTCGAACAGTTCCGCCTGTGGTATTCGCAAGCCGGCACCCCCAAGGTCACGGCCGAACTGAAGCATGAGGGGCAGACCGCTCGGCTGACGCTCTCGCAGGTTGTGCCGCCCACGCCCGGTCAGCCGGACAAAGAGCCTATGCCGATCCCGCTCAAGATCGCACTGTTCGACCGCACGACGGGTACGCACTCGGGCGAGGAACTGGTGGTGCTCGATTCGGTGAAGGCGGAGTTCGAGTTCGAAGGTTTCGAAGGCAAGCCGGTCCTCTCGATCAACCGCACATTCTCGGCGCCGGTGACGATCGAGCGCGACATTCCGCGCGAAGATCTCGTGTTCCTCGCCGCTCATGACGACGATCCCTTCGCCCGTTACGAGGCGATGCAAGAGCTGATGACCGGCCATCTTGTCGCCGCCGCAGGAGGTGGGCTGGTCGAAGAGGAGCGCGAGGCGGCCGTCGCCGACATTGCCGAAGCGATGCGGTCCGTGCTCGTCGACGAGCGGCTCGACGACCTGATGCGTGGCGAGCTGATGCTGCTGCCGAGCCAGACCTATCTCGCCGAGCAGATGCTCGTTGCGGATCCGGCCCGCATCCATGCCGAGCGCGAACAGCTCAAGCGCGAGCTGGGCCAGCGATTGCAAAGCGAAATGCACCGTCTGTACGACCGGGCCGAACAATTGCCCTATTCGCTCGATCTGGGCGCCCGCGGCGCGCGCAAGGTCAAGACGCTGGTGCTGACCTATGCCGCTGCCAGCGATCCGGCGAAAGCGATCGAACTCGCGGCTCACCAATACGACCGCGCCGACAATATGACCGACCGGCAGGGCGCGCTGATGGTGCTGGCGGGGACCGACAGTGCCGAGCGCACCGCGCGGCTGCTCGATTTCTACAATCGCTTCCAGGGCAATGCGCTGGTGATCGACAAATGGTTCGCGCTGCAGGCCTCCTCGCTCCATCCGAACGCGACCGAGCATGTGAAGGCGCTGGCGGACCATCCGGATTTCACTCTGAAAAACCCCAATCGGGTGCGCTCGCTCTACATGGCGTTTGCAGCCAATCCGCATGCCTTCCACGCCGACGATGGCGAAGGCTATCGCATCATCGCCGACCTCATCCTCGCGCTCGACCCGATCAATCCGCAGACTGCAGCGCGCTTCGTGCCGCCGCTCGGACGCTGGCGGCGGATCGAACCGGGCCGCGCCGCGCTGATGCGCGAACAACTGGAACGGATTGCCGCAGCACCCAAGCTGTCGCGCGACACCTATGAGCAGGTGAGCCGCTCGCTTGGCTGAGGCGCTGCATTCGGATCTGCTGGAAGGGATACCGCACGCCTTTTCAACGTGCGCGCCGCTCGATCTGCAGGGCATCATGCCCGGCGGCGTGCTCGTCCGTGTGAAGCAAGTCCATTCGGCAGAGGTTGTCTTCGCAACGGAGGCGATGGCTGCACCGCTTGAGGCCGATGCATTGGTTACCGATCAGCCGGGCTTGTTGCTCGGCATCGTCACGGCCGACTGCGCGCCCGTCTTGCTGATGGACGAACGAGCTGGCGTCGTCGGGGCGGCGCACGCTGGTTGGCGAGGCGCGGTGTCCGGTGTTCTCGAAAACACGATCTCGGCCATGGTACGGCTGGGCAGCGATCCGGCCCAAATCCGCGCTGCAATCGGGCCGACGATCGCGCAGCAAAGCTATGAAGTCGATGAGGCCTTCCGGGCGAACTTCGCTGAGGCCGAAGGCCGATTCTTCGAGTCCGGGCGCCATAGCCATTGGCAATTCGACCTGCCCGGTTTTGCCGCCCATCGGATCGCTCTGGCAGGGGTCACGCATGTGGATGATCTGCAAGAGGATACCTACTCCCGGCCTGATCGCTTCCACTCGTTCCGCCGGTCCAGCCATCGAGGCGAGAATACGACGGGTCGACAGCTCAGTGTCATCGGCTTGCCACACTGATTGCGCCATGTGCCACAAGCTTGCCAAAATCGCGGTTGGCAAGGCAGCGCTGACCCGCTAGAGGCCCCTCCAAACCGGCTCGCCGGGGGCTTTCGCGCAGGTTTCTCGCAGACGTGCCAATAGCGCCTCTTCGCAGGGTCGGAAGCAATCGCAAACGCATTGTGCGGACCAACCGCCGGTGCTTCGACAAGGCAGGCAAGGCATAGCGCTGATGGCAGACACGGCTGCAACCGCAACACCCGAAACCACTGGCGAGACCGGCGACGGCATCCGTCGCCGCGATTTCATCGACATCGCTGCCGTGAGCGCCGCCGGCGTCGGCGGTCTGGCGGTGCTCTATCCACTGATCAGCCAGATGGCGCCGTCGAAGGACGTGCTCGCCGCGAGCTCGACCGAAGTCGACGTGTCGGCGATCCAGCCGGGGCAGGCAATCAAGGCCGTCTTCCGCAAGCAGCCGCTGTTCGTGCGCCGCCTGACACCTGCCGAGGTCCAGGAAGCGAACGCCACGCCCGTGGGCGCGCTGCGCGATCCGCAGACCCTCGCCGAGCGCACGCAGGAAGGGCACGAAGACATGCTCGTGACCATGGGTGTCTGCACCCATCTCGGCTGCGTTCCGCTGGGTGCCGCCGAGGGCGAGGTCAAGGGTGAGTTCGGCGGATATTTCTGCCCCTGCCACGGGTCGCATTACGATACCGCTGGACGCATCCGGAAGGGGCCGGCGCCGACCAATCTCGAAGTGCCGGAATATACCTTCACCTCCGACACCACCATCCAGGTCGGCTGAGCCGAGAGACGAGAGATACGATCATGAGCTTTCCCTGGGCCAAGGAATATACGCCGGCCAACGGCTTCACCAAGTTTCTCGACGAGAAGCTGCCCCTGCCGCGCCTCGTCTACAATGCAGTCGGCGCCGGCTATCCGGTGCCGCGCAATCTCAGCTATTTCTGGAATTTCGGTGTTCTCGCCGGCTTCTTCCTGGTGCTTCAGATCGTCACCGGCATTATCCTCGCGATGCATTATGCCGCGAACGCCCAGGTCGCCTTTGCCACGACCGAGCACATCATGCGCAACGTCAACTGGGGCTGGCTGATGCGCTATGCTCATGCGAACGGCGCGAGCTTCTTCTTCATCGTCGTCTACCTGCATATCTTTCGCGGCTTCTACTACAGTTCGTACAAGGCCCCGCGCGAGATGATCTGGCTGCTCGGCGTCACGATCTTCCTGCTGATGATGGCGACTGCCTTCATGGGCTACGTCCTGCCCTGGGGCCAGATGAGCTTCTGGGGAGCCAAGGTCATTACCGGCCTGTTCGGCGCAATCCCGCTGGTCGGCGAGCCGATTCAGATCTGGCTGCTCGGCGGTTACGCGCCCGACAACGCAGCGCTGAACCGCTTCTTCAGCCTGCACTTCCTGCTGCCCTTCGTGATTGCAGGGTTTGTCATCCTGCACATCTGGGCGCTGCATATTCCGGGCTCCTCGAACCCGACCGGCGTCGAAATCAAGAGCGAAAGCGACACGCTGCCTTTCCACCCGTATTACACGGTGAAGGACGGCTTCGGCCTCGGTGTCGCCCTGATCCTGTTCATGACCATGGTGTTCTTCCTGCCGAATGCCCTCGGACACCCGGACAATTATATCGAAGCGAACCCGCTTTCGACGCCTGCGCATATCGTCCCCGAATGGTATTTCTGGCCCTTCTACGCAATCCTGCGCGCCTTCACGGTCGACTTCCTGTTCATTCCGGCGAAGCTGCTGGGCGTGATTGCGATGTTCGGCTCGATCCTGCTGTGGTTCATTCTGCCGTGGCTCGACAGGTCGCCGGTGCGCAGCGGCCACTATCGGCCGCTGTTCCGCAAGTTCTTCTGGTTCGGCCTGATCCCGGCGATGATCGTCCTGTTCATCTGCGGCGGCGCGCCGGCGGAAGAGCCCTATGTCATGCTCAGCCAGCTGGCGACGGCATACTACTTCCTTCACTTCCTCGTGATCCTGCCGATCGTCGGCCAGATCGAGAAGCCCGAACCGCTGCCCTATTCCATCACCGAAGCCGTGCTGGGATCGGACAAGAAGGCAGTGCTCGGCGAAAACGCTTCGCCGGCCGTCTAAGCGAGTAACGAGAAAAGACATGACCAAGCTTCTCAGCATCCGCCTCGTTGCCATTATCGCCGGGCTCGGCTTCGCGCTCGTCGCGCTCTACTCCTTCGTCGTCGGCGCTTTTGCCTTCCTGACCGAAGAGACAACTCCGCACCTGCCCTACGAGGATCCGCGCGACTTCGCCTTTTCCTTCGACGGCCCAGCCGGCAAGTGGGACATCCAGCAGCTGCAACGCGGCCTGAAGGTCTATGACGAGGTCTGTTCGGCCTGCCACAGCCTGAAATATGTCGCTTTCCGCAACCTTTCGCAGCTTGGTTACGATGAAGGCCAGGTGAAAGCCTATGCCGCATCCAAGCAGGTGCCGGGCATCGATCCGAACACCGGGGAAGCCACGACGCGTCCGGGTCTGCCGACCGACTATTTCCCGTCGCCCTATCCCAATGCGGTCGCGGCTGCCGCGGCGAACAACAATGCTATCCCGCCCGATCTCTCGCTGATTACCAAGGCACGTGGCGACGGAACGAACTACGTTGCTTCGCTGCTTGCGGGCTATCAGGAACCGAGCGCAGAGCTTCTGGCCGAGCATCCGGAAGCCGCACCCGGCCCGGGTCTCTACCACAATCCCTACTTCCCGAATCTCAACCTGGCGATGGCTCCGCCCCTGACGTCGACCGGCCAGGTGACCTATGACGATGGGACCGAAGCGACCATAGAGCAGATGTCGATCGACGTTGCTGCCTTCCTCACCTGGACGGCCGAGCCGACTTTGGTGCAGCGCAAGCAGACCGGCTGGCCGGTGCTGATCTTCCTGCTGTTCGCAACCGTGCTGGCCTATCTGTCGAAGAACCAGATCTGGGCCGCGGTGAAACCGAAGAAGAAGTAGGCCGACCGATCATCGCGAGTATCGCAATAACGGGCGCCCCTCCATCCAGCCGGATGCGAGGGGCGCTTCCGAATCGGGGGGAGAGCCGATGACTCCGGCAGAGTTGAAAGCGCTGGTGCGCACCATTCCCGATTTTCCCAAACGGGGCATCCAGTTCCGCGACATCACGACCCTCATCGGCCACGGCCCTGGCTTTACCGCTTCCGTGGACTGGCTGGCCGAGCAGGTCGAAGGCAGCGAGGCGGTGGCGGGCATGGAGGCGCGCGGCTTTATCTTCGGAGCCGCCGTAGCAGCGCGCCTGAGCCTGCCCTTCCTGCCGATCCGCAAGCCCGGAAAGCTCCCCTGCGAAGTCATCGGCGTCGATTACGAGCTCGAATACGGCATGGACCGGCTCGAGCTAGACCCCCATTCGGTGAGCGACGGGCAATCCGTGGCAATCGTAGACGACCTGCTCGCTACCGGGGGAACTGCGCAAGCGGCGACCAAACTGCTGCGCGAGGCAGGAGCCACGGTCACCACCGCGGCATTCGTAATCGACCTGCCCGATCTGGGCGGCAGCACTAAACTGCAGGCCGACAATGTTTCCGTCTGCGCCCTGATGGAATTCGAAGGCGACTGATCCCGCGAGAAATTTGGAAATATCGGCTGCTTAGGGCATTGACGTTCTAACGCACCTGCGAAGTCCTTTCGCAGGCACAGCTGAAAATGCGAGGGGCATGGAACAGACACTTGTCATAGCGATGGTCGGCATCCTGGGCATCGGCGCCCAGTGGCTCGCCTGGCGGACCGGCTGGCCGGCGATCGTACTGATGCTGGCGGCGGGTTTCCTCGCGGGGCCGGTGCTGGGCGTATTCGACCCCGAGCACGCCTTCGGTAGCCTGCTCGAACCGATGGTCGCGATCGGTGTGGCCCTCATCCTGTTCGAAGGCGGGCTGAGCCTCGATTTCCGGGAGCTTCGCCATACCGGCAGCGCCGTCATACGGCTCGCGACCGTCGGCGTCATCCTCGGCTGGCTCTTCGGTGCGCTGGCGGGGATCTATATCGCCGGCCTCGCTCCCGAAGTCGCGATCCTGTTCGGCGGCATTCTGGTTGTCACCGGCCCGACCGTGGTCATTCCGCTGCTCCGCCAAAGTTCGGTAAAGTCGCGGCCTGCATCGATCCTCAAATGGGAAGCGATCGTCAACGACCCCACCGGCGCATTGTGCGCGGTCATCGCTTACGAATATTTCCGCAAGGTCGCCGAATCGCCCGGTGCCAGCCTCTTCGAAGTCGTGCCGCCGCTCATCATCGCAGCCGTCATCGCAGGGCTCATCGGTTATGTCGCTGCCGTGGCCATCGCCTGGGCCTTCCCACGCGGGGCCGTGCCCGAATATCTCAAGGTCCCGGTTCTCCTGACGACGGTGATCTGCGTCTTCGTAATCTCGAACCTGATCGAGCACGAAGCCGGTCTCGTCGCCGTCACGGTGATGGGCGTTGCCCTGGCGAACATGCACGTTTCCAGCCTGCGCAGCATCCATCCCTTCAAGGAGAATGTCGCGGTCTTGCTGGTGTCGGGAATTTTCATCCTGCTCTCGGCGTCCCTGGAGCCGGCCGACGTCCGCTATTTCAACTGGTCGATCGCGGCATTCCTGCTGGCGCTGCTCTTCGTCGTGCGGCCGGCGACCATAATCCTGAGCCTGCTGGGAAGCTCGATCCCTTGGAACGAGCGCCTGTTCCTCGCCTGGATCGCACCGCGCGGCATTGTGCTGGTCGCCATCTCCGGCCTGTTCGCGCTGCGTCTGTCCGAACTGGGCTTCAGCGACGGCAATTTGCTGATCGGGCTGAGTTTCGCCGTAGTCGTCGTGACAATCGTGGCACATGGCTTCACCGTCGACATCGTTGCGCGATGGCTCAACGTGAAGGGAGCAAGCCGTCCCGGCATCCTGTTCGTCGGCAGCACACCATGGACGATCGCCTTGGCCGAACAGATCCGCGATCTCAAAGCGCCGGTGCTGGTAGTCGACGCCAGCTGGCAGCGGCTGGGCCTCGCCCGCCAGAAGGGTTTGCCGTTCTATCACGGCGAGATTCTCAACGAGGCGACCGAGCATAATCTCGAGCTAGCGCCGTACCAGAACCTCGTCGCGGCAACCGAGAACGAGGCATACAACACGCTCGTTTGCAACGAGTTCGCGCATGAGATCGGACGAGACAAGGTCTTCCAGCTCGGCGAATCCGCCGACGAGGACGACAAGCACGCGCTTCCGATCGGTCTGCGCGGGCGCGCGCTCTTCGAATCCGGCTTCGGGGTCGAGGATGTGAACGAGCGCCAGGCGCAGGGCTGGGTCTTCCGCAAGACGAAACTGTCCGACGAATTCGATTTCGAGGCAGCCCAGGAGCGGTTGCCCGAAGCGGCCAACATGCTGCTGTTGATGCGGGAGAACGGGACGATCCGTTTCTTCACCCATGCCGCGCGCCCCGAACCGCGCGCCGGCGATACGATTATCAGCTTCTCCCCGCCGCAGGAGCGCACCCCGGAGGGCGTGGCGGCGAAGCGCGCAAGTAAGAAAAAGCCGCGTGAAGACGGCAAGGAGGCACCGGCATGAGGCCGCTAGATACCCTTTCAGCAATCCTTGCCCTAGTGGCCGGGTCGGCCTTGCTTGCCGCTTGTGGCGATCGTGAAAGCGAACCGCCGCCTGCGCCGGAGCCGAGCGAGGAGCCGCGCTCCATCTTCACCGATGGCGAAACCGCTGAGGGCGCTGAATCAGCGCCGCTCATCGCCCCGCTCGAGACGACAATCGCCTTTTCGGACGGAGCCGAGCTAACCGAAGCGGCACGGGCCGAGCTCGCAACCATCCTGCGCTCGCCCCAGATCGCGCAAGGTGGCGAAATCGTCCTGCGTGGGCATTCGGACGCGGGTGGCAGCGACGAGGCGAATATGCGCGCGTCGCAGGAACGGGCCGAAGCGACTGCGGCGTTTCTGGTCGATGGCGGCGTGGCTGAAGACCGGATCGAGATCATCGCATTCGGCGAGCAAAATCCCATAGCCCCGAACGCACTGCCGGATGGAACTCCCAATAAAGAGGGGCGTCGCCAGAACCGGCGCGTCGAGATCTACGTCGCCGCGCCCGATGGCCCCGAGACGCCTGCTGCGACGGAAGAGCCGACCATTGCGGAAACGCTGGCGGGTGAACTGGAAGGCGAGACTGCCGAGGCGGACAACTCTCCGCAATAGCAGTCCGACAAAGAAGCCTTGTTGACGAAGGGGCCGAAGCGGTGGCAAGGGCGTTGCTGTCGCAAAGGTCATGCGCGCCGAGATCGAGCGGGTATAGCATAGTGGTAATGCTCCAGCCTTCCAAGCTGGCTAGAGGGGTTCGATTCCCCTTACCCGCTCCAGCCTCTCCTCACTTCACTGCCTTATTGTCGATCAGGCGTGTGCCGCCGATGCGCGCCGCGACGAACAGCCGGGCATTGCGATTGTCTCTGTCCAGCGGGGCCAAGCTGTCCGCATCGCGCAGCTCGGCATAGTCTACCGAATCGAAACCGGAAACGCCCAGCACTTCGCGCAGATTGCCGAGCGGTCTTTCGGCATCTCCGCCCTCCACCAGGACGGCAATCGCGTCTTGCATCGCTCTGGGAAGAGCCGCAGCGGCCTCGCGCTGCTCTGGCGATAGATAGGCATTGCGGCTGCTCATCGCGAGGCCGTCGCTCTCGCGCACGATGGCAACGCCATGGATTGCATCGACCTGCGGCCGGACGAGGTCGAGGTCGCGCGCCATCCGGCGGATGACCGCCAGTTGCTGCCAGTCCTTCTCGCCGAAAAAAGCCATGTCGGGCTGGACCTGGTTGAACAGCTTGCACACCACGGTCGCCACGCCGTCGAAGTGGCCTGGGCGGTCGCCGCCGCACAGGCCTTCGCTCACGCCCGCCACCGAGATATTGGTCGCATAGCCCGGCGGATAGACTTCGGCCGGTGGCGGTGCCCACAGCAGCGCCACGCCCTCGTGTTCGAGCAATTCGGAATCGCGGGCGAGCTGGCGGGGATAGGCGTCCAGATCCTCGCCCTCGCCGAACTGCCGCGGATTAACGAAGATCGATACCGCCACATGGTCCGCCGCCGCTTTCGCCGCGCGCACCAGCGTCAGATGGCCCTCGTGGAGCGCGCCCATCGTCGGCACCAGCGCCAGCGTGCCCTCGCTTCGCAGCGTATCGGTCGCAGGGCGAAGCTCGGCGAGCGTCGTGATGGTATCCAAGGCAATCTCTCCGGCGAAAAGAAAAAGGGCGGCGCGGCCGTTAGCCGCACCGCCCCTCTATCGCGTGTTGGCCTGCTGGACTAGCGCGCCTCTGGCGCCGCTGCGGCTGCATCTTCCGGCAAGCCGCCCAGCTGGTAAACGAGGTCGCTATAGGCGTTGAGATAGGCGAGGACAATAATCTGTCCGATCGCCGTATTCTCGTAGCTGCCGAAGCCGCCCGCGGCCCCGCCGCCGCCGCCGAACAGGCCACCGCCAGCTGCCCAGCCGAGGTCCTTCTTACGGAAATAACCTTCGACCAGTGCTTCTTCGACCGTGGTGCGGGCATTAACGATCGAGAGCGTAACGTTCGCTTCGCCCTTCTTGACCCGGATCCCTCCGGCCAGCGCGCCTGCGGTGCGACCGAATAGGCCGCCAACCACGCCGCCAAGGACGCCGCCGCCACCGCCGGAGTTCGAATTGGCCGAGACGATGTCGGGCTGGAGGAAGTAGTCGGCTGCCCGAACCTGCCCGCGACCGAGGTTCGAGCCTGCCTGCAACTCGCCCTGGTCGGCCAGTGCCCGCTCCATCGCGCGGCTCTGCATCGAGCGGCCGCGATTGACCAGCGTGAAGCATCCCGACCGTTGTACGAACACGCGGATGATCGCTTCGGGGCTGCCGAGATTGAACTCGCGCCACCATTGATTGTCCGGCTCGACGATCGCGACCGTGCCCAGGTTGCGCGTGCAACGCGGAATCTCCATCGTGGCACGGTCCTGCGCCTTGCGCCCGGACGAGCGGCCCTGCGCATTGACCGGCTCGGCTGCCATGCTGAAGGACGCGACCACGGCCAGCGCCGCCACTGCGAACTTATTCATCGTAAGGTATCCCCCATTCCAACTTTACGGCGGCCGACTCTTGCTGCGACCGCAGATCAAATGCAACCCGGATGCTTAAGATAAGCACGGCTTTTGCCGAAGGCTTGTATAGCAACGCCAAATCCCGATTATTCCCTGGACGACCCGCTCGGTCCGTTGCGGCGCAGCGGTGGGTTGGATAGGGAAGGGCCGACAACTCGTTATACAGGTATTCTCGCTCGATGACGTCCGCCCCCCACCGTATTGTTTTCGCCAATGAAAAGGGCGGTACGGGTAAATCGACGACAGCTGTCCATGTCGCTGTAGCCTTGGCATTTCGCGGGGCCCGCGTGGTCGCTTTCGACCTCGACCATCGCCAGCGCACCATGTGGCGATATTTCGAGAATCGGGCCGATACGATGGCGCGGCGAGGCATCGAATTGCCTTCCGCCGAATGCCATGTCGCAGAGGGAATGGACGAAAGTCAGTTCGAAGCGTTCGTCGGTGAGCATTCCGCCGGCGCCGATGTCGTCGTCGTCGACACGCCGGGCCGCGACGATCCGCTGGCGCGCCATGCCGCCACTACTGCCGACACGCTCGTCACCCCGATGAACGACAGCTTCGTCGATTTCGACCTTATCGGGCAGGTCGAGGGCGAAAGTTTCAAGGTGAAGAAGCTCTCCTTCTATGCCGAGCTGATCTGGGAGGCACGGATCAAGCGCAGCCGCGCGGGGCTGGAGCAGAACCGGCGCGAGATGGACTGGGTCGTGGTGCGCAACCGCACCGGCTATACCGAGGCACGCAACATGGCGCGCATCGAACAGGCGCTGACCGAGATGTCGAAACGCGTGGGCTTCCGCGTGGCGAAGGGCTTGTCCGAACGCGTCATCTATCGCGAGCTGTTCCCTTCGGGCCTGACATTGCTGGACAAGGGGCACCTCGGCGATCTCGGCACCAGCCACCTCGTCGCGCGGCAGGAACTGCGCACGCTGATCGCGAATCTCCGCTTGCCGGGCGCGTCGGGTGCCCAGCCTGCCGAAAGCGCTGCCTGATGCTTCGCCTGATCGCCCTGGCCGTGCTGCTCTCGGTCGCCTGCCGGTGGATTTTCGGGCGCTGGCCCTGGGAATATCTCCGTGCGCCGAACACCCGCTCGCAAGCGCTGTTCCGGGCACGGAAATTGCTCGGCGTGGGCAAGCAGGCCAATGCGCGCGAGATCCGTGACGCCCACCGCCGAATGACCGCCATGATCCATCCGGATCGCGGCGGCACGAATGCCGCAATGCAGGACCTCAATGCCGCGCGCGACCTGCTTCTGGGCGACTTGCCCCACGAACCACCGGAGCGACCCGAATGAGCCATGAATTCGACCCCACCGTGCTGCGCGAATACGACATTCGCGGAATCATCGGCGAAACCCTTAGCCCGGACGATGCGCGCGCCATCGGGCGGACCTTCGGATCGATGCTGCGCGAAGCGGGCGGCTCCCGCGTCGCAGTCGGCTACGACGGGCGCGTGTCCTCTCCGATCCTGGAACACGCGCTTGTCGAAGGGCTGACGGCGGCCGGCTGCGATGCGGTTCGTGTCGGAATGGGACCGACCCCGATGCTATATTATGCCGAGGCATCGGACAATGAGATCGACGGCGGCATCCAGATAACCGGCAGCCATAACCCAGCCAATTACAACGGCTTCAAGATGGTATTCCAGGGGCGTCCGTTCTTCGGTGCGGACATTCAGGAACTGGGCCGCCGGTCTGCCGCCGGCGAATGGGCGGACGGGAGAGGCGACGTCGAAACCCGCGACGTAATGGACGCTTATATCGCCAAGATGGTCGATGCGCTGGCCGGTATCGACGGGACTTCGCTCGGACAGCTGCGCGTCGGGTGGGACGCGGGCAATGGCGCCGCCGGTCCGGCGCTCGAGCAACTCGTCGAACGGCTGCCGGGCGAACATCACCTGCTGTTTACCGAAGTCGATGGCAATTTTCCCAATCATCACCCCGATCCGACCGTGGAGGCCAATCTCGAAGACCTGCGCGCGCTTGTCGCGGACAAGTCGCTCGATTTCGGTATTGCTTTCGACGGGGACGGGGACAGGATCGGGGCGATCGACGGGCAGGGCCGGGTTATCTGGGGCGACCAGCTGCTGATGATCTACGCCGAGGATTTGCTGGCGCGGCGCGAGGATTCCCCCGTAATCATCGCCGATGTGAAGGCCAGCCGCGCGCTTTACGATCACGTCGCTGACTGCGGCGGCAAGCCGCTGATGTGGAAGACCGGCCACTCGCTGATTAAGTCCAAAATGAAGGAAACGGGCTCACCGCTGGCGGGCGAAATGAGCGGTCACGTGTTCTTCGCCGACGAATATTACGGCTTCGACGATGCGCTCTATGCAGGCGTGCGGTTACTCGCGGCTTCGGCCCGGCTCGGCAAGTCGGTCACCGATCTGCGCAGCGCGATGCCGGAGATGATCAACACGCCCGAAATGCGCTTCCAGGTCGATGAAAGCCGCAAGTTCGCCGCGATCGAGGAAGTCAAGGAGCGGCTGAAGGACAGCCCGGACGAGGTCGACGGGACCGATGGCGTGCGCGTGACCAATAACGATGGCTGGTGGCTGCTGCGCGCTTCGAATACGCAGGATGTGCTCGTCGCTCGCGCGGAAAGCGGAACGCAGGCGGGGCTGACCCGCCTGATGGCGCAGATCGACGAGCAATTGGCGCTGAGCGGGCTGGAGCGCGGCGAAAGCGTGGGGCACTGATATCTGATTAGGGGGAACGACGATGCGCAATGTTCTGAAGACGGCTACCTTCAGCCTGGCTCTTGCCATGACGACACCGGCCTGGGCCCAGGACGAAGTCGAGGTGACGACCGAAATTCCTGCTGGCGATGGCATGGCCGATCTTGCAAAAATGATGGGCGGTATTTTCCAGACCGAGCCGCTGACTGCCGAGGAGGAGGCGCGGCTGCCGCAAGCCGAGGCGCTGGTTGGCACCATGATGCCGGAAGGGTTCTACGGCACCATGATGAGCGACATGATGGACAAGATAATGCGTCCGATGATGTCGATGTTCACCCAGCCGAAATTCGTTCTCGCGGGCCGATTGGAGATCGACGAAGAGCGGATCGACGCGCTGGACGAGGAACAGCGTGCCGAGCTCGCCAGCCTGCTCGATCCCGGTTATGCCGAACGCGCCGATGCAATCATCGCCGTAATGACCGACAAGATGGGCGGTGCCTTCTCGGTAATGGAAAAGCCGATGCGGAAAGGCTTGTCGAAGGCCTACGCGGTGCGTTTCGACGAGAACCAGTTGGCGGACATTGCCGCTTTCTTCGCGACCCCGACGGGTGAAATCTACGCGCGCGAACAAATGGCGCTGTTTGCCGATCCGCAAGTGATGCAATCGAGCATGCAGGCCCTGCCCGCGATCATGGGCAGTTTCGGGGACATGGAGACCGCAATGACGGAGGCCATGGCAACATTGCCGGCCGAACGTAGCTATGCCGATCTTACCGAAGCGCAACGAGCGAGAATGGCCGAATTGCTAGGCGTCGATGCCGCGGCATTGGAAGGCGTGGTCAAGCCACCAAAACCTATGGACGAAGCTGACGGCGAACTGGAAGAAATGTAGGGGCACGGTGTTCGGGAAGCGCCGGCGGGATTTGACAGGCTGTGGCTGACTGGCCCTGTTCCTGGCGTCTGAGAAGCTCCGCTTGGCAGAGCGCGAGGATCGTGGCCCGGCCGGGCGGCCGAGCGTTGTCGCGCCGCCGCCGATCGCGGATTTCGCATCGCCCCCGGCTCCGCCCGAGATCGCCCTGCCCGAAGCCGAGGAGCTCAACCCGGAAAAATTGAGGCCCGCTCCGGTTGACACAACGGTGCTGGCAACGGAGCAACCCGAACCCGAACCCGAACCCGAACCCGAACCCGAACCCGAACCCGAACCCGA
>JAPYPR010000081.1 GCA_029937545.1 Erythrobacter sp.
TGTCAATCGGCATCCAATCGTGCCCCCCGATCGGCGCCCAATTTTGACCCCCTGGAGCTGAGCCGGCCCGCCGCTGCGTAGTCTTCATTTAACGCAGCGGCGGCGGGCCAGCGTGTTTGCCGTCCTTCGCTATGCTCGGTTCTTGAAGCGCCAGCTTTCGTTGCCGGTCTCGACGATTTCGCAATGGTGGGTGAGACGGTCGAGGAGCGCAGTGGTCATCTTTGCGTCGCCAAAGACGGTTGGCCATTCACCGAATGCGAGGTTGGTCGTCACGATGATCGAGGTGCGCTCGTAGAGCTTGCTGATCAGGTGGAACAGGAGCTGGCCGCCGGTCTGGGCGAACGGCAGGTATCCCAGCTCATCCAGGATCAGGAAGTCGAGGCGGGAGATCAGGTCTGCGGTCCTGCCCTGTCGTTCCGCGCGCGCCTCGGCATCGAGCTTGTTCACCAGATCGACGCCGTTGAAGAACCGACCGCGCCTTCCGTTTCGAATGCAGGCCCGCGCGATGCTGACGGCGAGATGGGTCTTGCCGGTTCCGGTACCGCCGATCAGCACGAGATTGCGTTGATGATCGAGGAAGTCACCGGTCGCCAGGTCGCGGATCAAGGTCTCGTTGACCTCGGCCGCCTCGAAGTCGAACTCTTGCAGTTCCTTGGCCAGCGGCAGCTTGGCGATGGTCATCTGGTATTTGATCGAGCGCGCCTGCTTCTCGGAGATCTCGGCGGTCAGTAGGTCGCCGATGATCTGCTGGGGCTCATGCTGGCGCTTGACCGCCGTGGCGATGATCTCGTCATAGGCCGTCCTCATGCCGTAGAGCTTCAGCTGTCCCATGGCGTCCAGCACCTGTGATCGTTCCATTCGTTGTTCTCCTCAGGCTGTCGTAGCGGTCGCAATTGGCGGCGGGCTCGCTGGTCAACTTCAGCGCATCCGGCGTCGTGATTGTCAGGGGCGGCGGCGGTTCGCGGTGGCGCGCCAGGATGTTCAGGACCACACCCGCGGAATGGACATTGTGCGCCAGCGCCTCTGAGCAGGCCGCTTCGACGGCGTCGATGCCATCACTGAGCACGGCACCGAGGATATCGACCACCTGGCGGTCTCCCCCGGGCTGGCGTTCCAGCTTGCGCTGCACACGGCGCAGCGCCGGCGGCAGTTCCCATCTCTTGAAGGGTGCGCCGTTGCGCAGCGCGCCAGGTTTGCGCGCCAGGACGGGTATGTAATGCAGGGGATCGTAGACGGCATTGTTGCGCCCGAAGACCCGATCATGGCGGGCGACAACCTGGCCGTCCTGCCAGCATTCCAGCCGGGTCGGCGTAAGCCCTGATCTCGACCGGCCGCCCGACAGCCCGGGCATCGACCGAATACCGGTTCTTGTCGAAGCGCACGAGACAGGTCTTGGACACCGACGCTGGAACCGCGTGGAAGCCATCGAACGGGCTGACATAGGGGATCAGGCTCGGCCGCTCGGCTTGAAACACCTCCCAAACCGTTTTGTCCGGGATGTCGGGATGCTTGTTCGCCTTGGCATAGGCAATGCATCGGTCCTCGAGCCAGGCATTCAGCTCGGCGTAGGATTTGAACTTCGGCCGCGGCACGAAGAAACGCTGCCGGAGCACGCCAACCTGGTTCTCGACCTGACCCTTCTCCCAACCTGACGCCGGGGTGCAGGCGACCGGATCGACCAGATAGTGCCCACACATCTGCTGGAACCGGCGATTGTAGGCGCGATCCTTGCCGACGAAGATCGTGTCCACGGCCGTCTTCATGTTGTCATAGATGCCCCGCGCGCAGGCCCCACCAAAGAGGGCGAACGCCTTGTCGTGCGCATCGAACACCATCTCCTGCGTCTCGCGCGGATAGGCCCGCACGAATGGCATCCGGCTGTGGCACAGGCGGACATGGGCGACCTTGACCGTCACAGTCACGCCGTCGAGGATCACAACTTCATGGCTCCAGTCGAACTGGTATGCCTCGCCGGGATCGAAGATTAGCGGAACATAGGCGCTGGCCGATGCCTGCTGCGTCGCCTTCGACCAACTGGCCGCGTAACGCCGCACGGCGTCATAGCCGCCGCCGTAGCCGCGGTTGCGCAACTCCTCGTAGATCCGGATGAGCGTCAGACGATCCCGCTTCGGCCGCCCGGCGTTCGCGGCCAGCATCTCGTCCAGCTCGGAACGCCAGGGATCGATCTGCGGGCGGGGCTGCGTCGAGCGGTCATAGGTGAACTCCGTCGCGCCCGAGCGGATGACCTTGCGCACCGTATGCCGGGACAAACGCAGCTCCCGGCAGATCTGCTTGATCGACTTGCCATCGACGAAATGCGCGCGCCTGATCTTCGCTATCGTCTCCACGATCACCATCCCCTGACTGCTCCCCCTTGGTTCGGAGGGAGCTTCTGAACAGAATTATCAGGGGGGTCACTTTTGGACGCCGATCACCCCAAGATGGGGGTCAATTTTGCATGCCGATCTACA
>JAPYPR010000082.1 GCA_029937545.1 Erythrobacter sp.
TGTGAATCGGCATGCAAAACTGACCCACTTAGGTGGGTTATGAGCGAGTAAAATTGACCCACCTGTTTTCGTTAACATCCGCACAAAAGTGCGGAGGAAAGAGCAGGTGTTATTGATGGAAAGCGTGTCGAAGATCCGACGATGGGTATTGGTTGAGGAACGCAGCATCCGGTCTGTTGCGCGGGCGACGGGATTATCGCGGAACACGATCAAGAAGTATCTGAAGGATGAGAGCCCGCCGAGCTACCAACGTCAGGCTCCGCCAGTTCGGCACAAGCTGTGCAACGGGTTTGACCTTCGGCTTCAGGAACTTTTTGATCAGGATATGAAGCGACCACGTCGGGAGCGGCGGACGGCGCAGAAGCTCTATGAGCAGCTCGTAACGGAGGGCTACACTGGTTCCTATTCGCCGGTTCAGCGCTTTGTGCGCGACCTGAAGCGGGCTGGCACTGGTTCGAGCGAAGCATTTATTCCGCTGCATTTTGCGGCAGGTGACGCGCTGCAATTTGACTGGAGCGAAGAACGAGTTGTGCTGGGCGGTGTAGAACAGAAGATCAAGGTCGCCCATTTCCGTCTGTGCCACAGCCGCAAGCCCTTTGTCGTGGCCTATCCCGGCGAAGCCCAGGAGATGGTGCTGGATGCCTTTGTGCAGGCGCTGTCTTTCTACGGTAGCGTGCCGCGCCGGGTGATCATCGACAACCCCAAGACCATGGTGACCTATGTGTCCCGCTCGAAGGATCGCATCTTTCATCCCCGGTTCCTGGCCTTGATGAATCACTATGTGATGGAACCGGTGGCTTGCACACCCGCCGCGGGCTGGGAAAAGGGTCAGGTTGAGAACCAGGTCCAGTTTTTGCGCGGCCGGCTGTTTGTTCCCAAACCCGCCTTTGAGGATCTCGATGGGCTGAACGCGTGGCTGCGCCTGCGCTGCGAGGAACTGGCAGAGCGTCCCCATCCCGAACAGCAGGACCGCACGGTTGCCGAAGTGTTCGAAGACGAACGCGCCGAGCTGCGCCCCTTGGGCCGGGCATTTGACGGCTATGTGGAGAAGAGAGTTCGTGTTCGCTCCACCTGCCTGGTTCAATATGCCAGCAATCGCTACAGCGTGCCCTCCCGGTTCGCGGGGCAACATGTCTCCCTGCGCGCTTATGCTGGCCGGATCGTGTTGGTGTCTGGCAAAGAGATCATCGCCGAGCACAAACGTCGCTTCACCCGCAATATCAGCTATTTTGAACCCTGGCATTACGTGCCCCTGCTGGACCGCAAGCCGGGTGCCCTGCGTGACGGCGCGCCCTTTATGGACTGGCAACTGCCCGAGGCCATGCATCGGATCAGGGAACATTACATGGCTGGCAAAGGCGGGGATCGGGAGTTTGTCGATCTGCTTTTGCTGGCCCAGGATCACGGGATCGAGGTGGTCGAGACGGCTTGCGAACTGGCGGTGGCGCAAAACACCCTGCGCCTGCCCGCCATCATCAACCTGATCAACCAGTTGGTGGAGCCGGTCATCACACCGCTCAGCGACGCCTATACCTATCCGCAACTGACCTTGCGGCCCGAGGCCGATTGCAAGCGCTATGAGACGCTGTGCTCAGCTGAGGAGGCGGCCGCATGAACGCCCTCATCGACCAACTGACTACCTTGAGGCTGCATGGAATGGCAGCTTGCGCCCATGATTTGCTGTCCGCGCGCAAGCCACCAAGTCTGACCACAGCGATAAAGCAACTGATCGACGCCGAGACTGTAGAACGCCGGGTGCGCTCCATCCAGTATCAAATGCGCATCGCGAAGTTCCCCCATCACAAGGACTTCGCCACCTTCGATTACGGTGCGGCCACCGTCACCCAAACCCAGATCGAACCGTTCTGCACAGGCCAGTTCACTGAGGAGGCGCACAACCTCATCCTGGTGGGCGGAACCGGAACAGGCAAAACCCATATCGCCATCGCGCTTGGAACGACCCTGATCAACAACGGCAAGAAGGCTCGCTTCTTCAATGCCGTCGATCTGATCAAC
Organism: Erythrobacter sp.; assembly: GCA_029937545.1. Taxonomy (GTDB): domain Bacteria; phylum Pseudomonadota; class Alphaproteobacteria; order Sphingomonadales; family Sphingomonadaceae; genus Qipengyuania. Next base: position 2,017 of record JAPYPR010000082.1, read on the forward strand.
GCCCTGATCAAGGAACAGGCCGAGGGCAATGCCGGGAAGATCATCCGGCAGCTCTCGGCGCTGGACTGCGTCATCATCGACGAACTGGGCTATATCCCGTTCCCCAAATCCGGCGGCGCATTGCTGTTCCACCTGATCAGCAAGCTCTACGAGAAGACCAGCGTCATCATCACGACAAACCTGGAGTTCGGGGAATGGGTCTCGGTCTTCGGCGATGCCAAGATGACAACCGCGCTTCTGGATCGTGTCACGCACCACTGCGCGATCGTTGAGACCGGCAATACGTCCTACCGGTTCGCCCAGAGTAAACAGCGCAGAAAAACGTAACCGCCGCGCAAGCAAAGCCCCCAGACGGACTCGCTATATGAAGGCGGCCCGCCTGGGGGCTTTGCGCCACAAAAGGTGGGTCAAATTTAAACGCTGAAACCGGGTCAGTTTTGAACGCTCATTGACA
>JAPYPR010000034.1 GCA_029937545.1 Erythrobacter sp.
CCACGCCCCCAATCCCACTTGACCGGAATCACCCCCGCGGCTAACCAGCGCCCTTGAATTTGCCGCGTCGGGGCTTATCTCCGGCGCGTATTTATTTGACGAGACAAATCATGAAGATCCGCAACAGCCTCAAGTCCCTCAAGGGTCGCCATCGCGATTGCCGCGTCATTCGCCGTCGTGGCCGCACCTATGTGATCAATAAGACCAACCGCCGCTTCAAGGCCCGCCAGGGCTGATTTGGCGCGCTGCCGCAGCGGCAGCGTAGTCTTGCAAACCGGCCCGGCCCCTTGAGGGGTGCGGGCCGTTCGCATTGGGGGTGAACGCATGGGGAATGGCGCTATGACCATCGAAGCCGTCGTATTCGATGTGGGGCGCGTGCTCTATCAGTGGCAGCTGTCGCACCTGTTCGAGCGGATCGTCGACGATCCGGCGCGGCTCGACTTCCTGCTCGGCGAGGTCGTGACCGAAGAATGGCATTTCGAACATGATCGCGGCCGTGCGCTGGCCGACATGGTGCCCGAGCGGATCGCGCTTTATCCCGAGTATGAAAACGAAATCCGCGCCTATGCGACGCGGTTCGACGAGACGATCCCAGGCCCTGTCCCAGGGAGCATCGAACTGGTCGAGCGATTGGCGGCGCGCGACGTCCCGCTTTACGCGATCACCAATTTCGGCGCCGAGTTCTGGGCGGGTTTCCGACCGACGGCGCCGGTGTTCGACCGCTTCCGTGAGATCGTGGTGTCCGGCGAAGAGAAGCTCGCCAAGCCCGATCCCGCAATCTTCGAACTCGCCCGCAAGCGCTTCGGTCATCCCGTAGGGGCGATGCTGTTCATCGACGACAATGCGGCCAATCTTTCTGCGGCGAGAGCGCTCGGCTGGCAAGTACATCACTTTGTCGATGCGATCACGCTCGAACAGGACTTGGCCGATCGCGGCCTAATTTAACGGCGTAGAAAAAGGGCCCCGACGATGACGCCGGGGCCCATGAATCGTCCGCACGATGGAGAGGGCGGGGAGGTACGGGAAAATCAGCCGTTGCACTTCGCCAGCTTGTCTTCGGCCAGCGCTTCGCCCTTGGTGATGAAGCCGACGATCTCGCCGACATCGCGTTGGAGTTCGCGGCACATGCGCATCGAACGCGAAGTCCCTTTTTCCGCGACACAGGTAGTACCGTTGCACTGCCAGGCGACGCCGCCGGCCACGACCACGCGATCCCTGGCCGGTTGGGCCAGTTCGCCCGTGTAGAACGGTGCGTTGGGGGCGGCAGCGGCCGGCGCGGGCGCAAGCGCCGCGCCGAAGCTGGCTGTGGTCATGGCGATGGCCCCGACGATGGCGCCGAGATTGGCCGAGCGGGGGAGGGAGAGGGTCATGAGAGGGTCCTTCAACAGTTGCATTCTCATCAACGAAACTAGCCATTCGGACGATTGGGTTTTAAATAGCAACCAGTTGCGAATCGCCACCTATAACTTTAAGTTTCATGGAGCAACTTATTTTTTGAGATATTTGGGATTTGTGGCAATTCGCGCTAGATAGGTTGCGAGAAGGGAACCGATCTATGGGCGATATCCGCGAACCTCTGCGCGAACTCACCGAATGCGGCCTGCCGCAGGCGCTTGAAGTGATGGGGGAACGTTGGGCCTTCATGATCCTGCGCGCCAGCTTCAACGGGCTGCATCATTTCGAGGAATTCCTCAGCGAACTCGGGATCGCTCGCAACATCCTCTCCAATCGACTCGCCAAGCTGGTCGAGAACGGCATCCTCCGCCGTGATCCTTGCCCGGACGATCGCCGCAAGATCGAGTATCGCCTGACCGACAAGGGCTTCGACCTGCTCCCCGCGATGGTGGCGCTGCGGCAGTGGGGCCAAAAATACGGTGCCGAAGTGGTGGAGAACCCCGTCCTGGTCGATGAGCGCGATCGCCTGCCGATCGGCCCGACCTCGATCATCAGCCACGATGGACGCATTCTCGGTCCGCAGGATCTTGCCTTGGTCGAACGCTCCAATCTCGGCGTGCGTGCCGATGGCAGCCGGGCGGACCAAGAGGGTTCCCCCGGCCTTGGCGACGTAATCGACCTCGAAAGCCTGCGCCGCGCCAAATCCGCCGCCTGAGCGCACGCCCGACGGGCGCTATATCGTCGTTCGTGGCAGCTTGTGGCGCGCGAGCAATCCGCACCTGCCTGAGGACGAGCGCCAGCGGCACGTGAATGCGTTGATGGATGCGTGCACTGCGGTCGGCGCGGCCAAACGAGCCGACGATTCCACCGCAGAGAAAGCTGCGCGCGCCGAAGTCCATCAGGCGAAAGTCGCGCCCGGCGAACGTGGCCCGGTGGGGTGGGGCGATGGCACTCCGGACTACAATCGCCACCTGATCGAGAATACGCCTTATGCCAACGAGGACGACGCGGATCAGGGCTCGCGCCGCAGATCGTAGTCTATCCGGATGCGCACCCATTCGCCCACCTGCGGTTGTCCGCCGATCTGCGGCGGGCGGACCTTGAATTGCCACGCCGCCGCCAGCACCGCGCGCCCGATCTGCGAGCCGCTGGGCCATTCGTCGACCAGCAAGCAATTCTCCACCCGAAACTGCGGTGCGGTCTGGCAATTGATCAGCCCCCAGCCAGGTCCACTCGCCGTCGAGAGATAGCCCGCAAGCTCGCCATTGATCGGTTCGCGATACCAGCGCGCGGCATAGAGCGGTTCGCCGTTCGGCCCGCTCCCGTCAATGCGCTGCGAATCGCCCGGTCGCGGCGTGAAGGCCGGGCCGACCGGACCCGCACGCTCGCGGCTTCGTGCCTGTGGTTGCCGAGCAAGATCGAAACTCGGTGAAGACGCTGGCGCAGTTCGCAGCATGGCAGGCGGCAGGGTGGGCTGCGGAACCGCCTGATCGGGAACAAGCTCCGGCGGGGTAACTTGCGGCTGCGCTTGTGCTGACACGGGTTCGGGCTGCGGAGCGGGCTCTGCCGGCGCGTCGTCAGGCTCCTCCCGCGCATTGCTCACATCGAAGGTCGATACTGCATCGCGCATTGGCACGGGTTCACGGTTCACCAGCCCGATCGACAACAACAGAAGCAGCAACAGGGCTTCGAGCAGGAGCGCAAATAGAAGACCGCCAGCCTTGCGCCGCGTATCGTCATCGAGCGCGTGCCACCACTCGCGCAGCCGCGACATCGCGCCGTATGGCGCCATTCGCTCGGCGGGTTCGGTAGATGCGAGTGACATGAGGTTCAGGAAAACAGCCGGTGTTGCGTGACGTCACATGCCAGCGTGGCTGCGTGACGTCATCGTTAAAGTGATCTCAACCCGTCGCCTCTAATGTAGTATCGTATTCGCGAATCTGAATAATTAGGCCGGACCAATTTCGTGATCGATATCGAAGTTCAGAACGAGACCCACCAGACGGTTTTCACCATCAAGGCTGTCACCGTGCCGCGCATCGGCGAGGGCATCCGCCTGCAGGAACCGGGCGGCCACTGGGCCTCCTACGACGTGCTCGACGTGTGGTACCAGAAAGCCGAATATGGCGACGTCTGGCTGCCCTATGTCCACGTCCGTATGACGCCGGACGAACTGAAGGCCGTCGAGATGGCGAAATCGAATCCGATGGTCGACAAGGCTCAGCAGGTCCCGATCGAGGATTTCCTGAAGAAATTCGAAGGCGATCACGAGCACGAAACGGTCAAGCTCAACCTCGACATGACCGAGGATTGAGGAAGCGCGGGGCTAAATTCGTGACCTCGGTTTCCAGATGCCGCGCAGCCTCGATACTCGGTGCCCTGCTGGCGGCTCTGCTGCTGTCGGCATGCGATCTCTTCGCTCCGCTAACCGACGAGTCCTACCGGTTCCGGATGACCGTAGAAGTCGACACACCCGAGGGTTTGCGGACGGGGTCGTCGGTCTATGAGGTGACTGCGGGGAACCGGACAGCGCTTCTGCCCGATATGGCCGATCGTCATAAGAGCCTGCGCGGAGAGGCCGGGGCGGTCGATCTGCCCGGCGGCCGGACGCTTTTTGCGCTTCTGAAAACCGACAATGCCTTTAGGACTGATCTGGGCCACATTTCTATGGCGGCGCTGGACCCCGCCTACAACAACGACTGGGTCGAAAGCGCGGATCGCATTTCCTCGGGCGACGGGATAGTTTCTCCTGCCGAGGTAGAGCCGGAAGACTACCCAATACTGGTGACCTTTGGTGACATGCGAAACCCTTCCACTTTGCAACGGGTCGATGCTGCTGACCTGGCAAAAGCTTTTGGCGACGGCGTGAATTTGACTCGTGTAATGGTCGAAACCACCCGCGATCCGATTACGACAGGTATCGGTCGCAGGCTGAAATGGTTGCCGCGTGTCTACGAACTTCTACGCGGGAGTGAGTTTAATTCTCAAGTCATGCCAAACGTCGAAGTGATAAGCCTCTTTTCGACGGAGCTGAATGAGTGAACTGCAGCCCGAACACTGCCGTTCACTTCCCCCTCAAGCCCTCGGCGCCTGCCTTCGATAGCTGAGCGCTTCCGCCACATGAATGCGACCGACCCGCTCTGCGCCGGCGAGGTCGGCGATGGTGCGGGCGACGCGCAGCATGCGGGTGTAGCTGCGGGCCGAGAGGCGCATCGCGGTGGCGGCCTGCATCAGTAGTTGGCGGCCAGGCCCGTCGGGCGTGGCGAAGCTCTCGAGTGCGTCGCCGTCGAGGTCCGAATTGCTGCGCACGCCGGTCTGCTCGGCACGCGCGGTCTGGCGTTGGCGGGCGGCTAGTACGCGAGCGGCGACCTCCTCGCTGCCCTCGGCGGGCGGCGGCAGAGCGAGATCGGCGGCGCTGACGGGATCGACTTCGACATGCAGATCGATGCGATCGAGCATCGGGCCGCTCACCTTGCTCTGGTAATCGGCGGCGCAGCGCGGGGCGCGGCTGCAAGCCAGCGCCGGATCTCCCAAATGGCCGCAGCGGCACGGGTTCATCGCCGCGATCAGCTGGACATTGGCCGGGAAGGTCACATGCGCATTGGCACGCGCGACATCCACCGATCCGGTCTCCAGCGGCTGGCGCAGCGAATCGAGCACGGCGCGCTGGAATTCGGGCAGCTCGTCGAGGAAGAGCACGCCGAGATGCGCGAGGCTGACTTCGCCCGGCTTCACTCTCAGGCCGCCGCCGGTCAGCGCCGCCATGCTGGCCGAATGATGCGGCGCGCGGAACGGGCGGGCACGGCTGATGCGGCCTTCTTCCAGCGTGCCGGCGACCGATTGCACCATGCTGACTTCCAGTGCCTCGGCCGGCGTGAGAGGCGGCAAGATGCCCGGCAGGCAGCTCGCCAGCAGCGACTTGCCCGCGCCGGGCGGCCCGATCATGAGCAAATTGTGACCGCCCGCCGCGGCGATTTCCAGCGCGCGCTTGGCAGTTTCCTGGCCCTTGACCTGCTTGAGGTTCGGCCCGCGCGCAGGCTCTTCTACCTCGCCGCGTTCCGGCGGGGGCAATTGCTGCGTGCCCTTCAAATGGTTGAGCAGGCTGGCGAGATCGGGCGCGGCGCAGATCGGCACCTCGCTCGCCCAGCGGGCTTCCGCCCCTTGCGCTTTCGGGCAGATCAGCCCGCACTCGGCCTCGCTCGCATGGATCGCCGCCAGCAACACGCCGGGCGAGGGCACGATCCGAGCATCGAGCGCCAGCTCGCCAACCGCGATCCACTCGGTCAGCTGCTCGGCATCGGTCACGCCCATCGCCGCGAGCAGCGCCAGCGCAATCGGCAGATCGTAATGCGAGCCTTCCTTGGGCAGGTCGGCAGGAGAGAGGTTGATGGTAATCCGCTTGGGTGGCAGGGCGAGGCCCATGCTGGAAAGCGCGGCGCGCACCCGCTCCTTGCTCTCTCCCACCGCCTTGTCCGCCAAGCCGACGATGTTGAACTTGGGCAGGCCGGGCGCGACCGAGCACTGCACTTCGACCGCGCGCGCTTCCAGCCCGAGATAGGCGACCGTCCGAACCAGAGCTACCAGCGTTAATCCCCACCGCGTGACGTTTGTGGCGGGGATGGCCAGAACGAATTGATTTGTCGAGGGGAAACCCGGTCCATCGTGGTGGAGAACGAAAAGCGTAAAGACGGTCTTCACCAATCGTCTTGGCAGTTCGGCAAGACCCGCGCGCGCACAGCGGCAATATGCTTCGCATGCTCGCCTCGCTGCTATCGCTTGTCGGACTGGCGCTGTCCGGTCCCGCAGCGGCGCAGTCGCTGGGCCTGGTGGCAATGCCGGTCGTCTTCGTATCGACGCCGATGGTGCAGCCGATCGACGGTGTGCCGTTCTACGATCCGCGCGAGGGGCAGAAGGTGCTGTCAGAGGCCGTCGCACTTCCCGCACCGCTGCCGCCGCGGCGGGGTGCAGACTTCGTCGGCATCCGCCCGCAGGCAAAGCTGTCCGTGTCGGACGCGCCGCACTGGCAGGCACCGCATGCGATCGACCGTACCCGCCGCGACTATCGCCGGGGGATCGCCCGCTTCGGCCCGTTCCTCGTTCTCGACCAGCGCCGCGTCGCCCTGCTGGGCGAAACGGATCGCGCGACGCCCGCTGCCTTCGCCGCGATGCTGCACGACTTCCCCGGCCTTGCGCAGATCGACATGGTCGAATGCCCCGGCACGCAGGACGACATTGCCAATATGACGCTCGGCCGGATGATCCGCGCCGCGCGGCTGGTGACCCATGTGCCGACCAATGGCTCGGTCCGGTCGGGCGCGGTCGAATTGTTCCTTGCCGGTGTCGAGCGCGACATCTCCAACGGAGCCGAATTTGCCGTGCACAGCTGGATGGACGATTACGGCCGCGAGGCTTCCGATTTCGCCGCCGACGCGCCGGAGAATCGCAAGTACCTGGCCTATTATCGCGAGATGGGTATGAGCGAGGGACAGGCACGCGCTTTCTACGACTTCACCAATTCGGTGCCGCATCGCTCCGCGCGCTGGCTCGGCGCGCGCGACATGCGCCGCCTGACCGCTCCGGCGCTCCGCCGCGCCAGCGAAAGGCGCGAACCGAAGCCCGTCGCGCCTGTCCGCGAGGCGGCAGAACCGGCGCCAAAACTCGCTTATGCGGCCATGACTTTTTCTTGACGCGCGGCGCCCGCGTGGGTATGCGCGCGCTATTCAAGCGGTCACCCCGCCCGGGTGGCCCTTTTTATTGGTGGCAGTCGAATGACGCCGCCGGACACTGTAAGACTTAAGGACCCATCCGATGAAGCGGACTTTCCAGCCCTCGAACCTCGTGCGCCAGCGTCGCCACGGTTTCTTCGCACGCAAGGCGACTCCGGGCGGCCGCAAGGTCCTCCGCGCCCGCCGCGCCCGCGGCCGCAAGAATCTGTGCGCCTGATGTGATCCGCTGCGCCTGGCGCGCGGCGATCGAAAAGCTACTGCAAGCGGGCTCCCGTTGGGGGCCCGTTTTGCGTATAGGCCTTCCATGCACCCGAGCCTCTTCGTCATCCGCAAGAGAAGCGATTTCCTCGCGGCGAATCGCGGGCTGCGCGTGGCGCGCCCCGGGTTCGTGCTGCTGGCGCGGCCGAACGACGGTCAGGGGAAGCGCTATGGCATCACGGTCACCAGGAAGATCGGCAATGCCGTCGTGCGCAACCGCATGAAGCGGCGCTTTCGCGAACTGCTGTGGAGCGCGCTGCCGAACAACGGCTTGCCCGATCACGACCACATCCTGATCGGCCGCGAAGGCGGGGTCGAACGCAATTTTGCGCAACTGCGGGAGGAACTCGGCGAAGCGCTCGCCCGGGCCGCCGATGGCAAGGGCGATCCAGCGCGCGGCCCACGCAAGCGCCGGAGCCGCCGGGCATGAAGCACATCCTCATCTTCATCGCGCGCCTGTGGCAATGGGGGCCCAGCCGTGTCCTGCCGCCCACCTGCCGCTATGCGCCCTCATGCAGCGAATATGCGGTGCAAGCGCTGGGCAAATACGGTGCGATCAAGGGTGGATGGCTGGCGCTTAAGCGTATAATGCGCTGCCATCCATGGGGCGGGCATGGCTACGACCCGGTGCCTTAGCGCCGCTGTCTTGACTATATAATACACCTTCCCACATACCCAACACGATTGACTACGACGGGACCGACCTTGGAAAAACAGCGCAATCTGATCCTGGCGATCGCACTCTCCTTCCTGCTGCTGATCGGGTGGGATTATGCGATGCAGTATTTCTACCCGCAGCCGGAAGAGGCGCTGGTGGAAGAAGTGGCCGATACACCGGCCTCGCGCGCTGCCGAGGCCACGCAACACTCGCGCACCGGCGGGCTGGTCGATCCCGCATTGCAGGCGCAGGAGGAAATCGATGTGGCGCAGGCTCTCGGCTCGCCCGACCGCCTGCCGATCGACGCGCCGCGCGTGGCCGGTTCGATCAACCTGCGCGGCGGCCTGATCGACGATATCGTCCTCAAGGATCACACCGAGACGACGGATGAAGACAGCGGCCCGGTCCGGTTGTTCTCGCCCAACGGCACCCCGGCGCAATATTTCGCGCAGTTCGGTTGGGTCGGCTCGAACATCCGCGTGCCCGGCGTGCAGACGCTGTGGGAGGCGGATGGCGAGCGCCTGACACCCGATACGCCGGTGACGCTCAGTTGGAACAACGGCCAGGGCCTGATCTTCGAAGTCACCTACGCCATCGACGACAATTACATGATCACGGCCGAGCAGGCGGTCAGCAACACCTCCGGCAATCAGGTGGTTGTCGAGCCATTCGGCCTGGTCAATCGCACTAGCCGCACGGCCAGTCAGGACATCTTCAACGCGCATTCGGGCCCGATGGGCGTGTTTGACGACACGGCCGATTACGATGTCGATTACGAGGACGTGGACGAGGCAGGCGTCGTTCGCCCGCAGGGCCGCACGCGCTGGGCAGGCTTCGCCGATATCTACTGGCTCGTCGCCCTCGTCCCGCAGGATGGCAGCGCGCCTGCAACCAGCTATCGATCGCTCGGCAACGAGACCTATCGCACCGACGTCATCTACGAGCCGGTGACCGTTCCGGCCGGCCGCAAATTCACGACGACTTCGCGCCTCTATGCGGGCGCGAAGGAAAGCGAGGTGCTCGACCAGTACCAGGATGCCGGAATCGAGAAGTTCGGCTTCGCGATCGACTGGGGCTGGTTCCGCTGGTTCGAAAAGCCGATCCTGTGGCTGCTGCGCACGCTGTTCGACGCAGTCGGCAATTTCGGCGTCGCCATCATCATCCTGACCGTCATCGTGCGCGGGCTGATGTTCCCCATCGCGCAGAAGGGCTTCGCCAGCATGGCCGCGATGAAGGCCATCCAGCCCAAGATGAAGGAGCTGCAGGAGAAATATAAGGACGATAAGCCGAAGCAGCAGCAGGAGATCATGGAGCTCTACAAGCGCGAAAAGGTCAATCCGCTCGCCGGGTGCCTGCCGATGCTGCTCCAGATCCCGGTCTTCTTCGCACTCTACAAGGTGCTGATCCTGGCGGTCGAGATGCGTCACGAGAAATTCGCCTGGATCGACGATTTGTCCGCGCCCGATCCGGCCAATCTTGCCAATGCGCTGGCCTATGTCGGGATCGACGTGCCCGGCTGGCTAATGATCATCTTCGGCCTCGGCGTGCTCGCCGTGCTGCTGGGCTTCACCATGTGGCTGACCTTCAGGCTCAACCCCAGCGCGATGGACCCCATGCAGCAGAAGATCTTCGACATCATGCCGTGGATCCTGATGTTCGTGATGGCCCCGTTCGCGGCCGGCCTGCTGCTCTACTGGGTCACCTCCAACGTGCTGACGCTGGCGCAGCAGAAATACCTCTATTCCAAGCATCCGCAGATGCGGGCGATGATCGAGGAAGAGAAAAAGAAGAAGGCGGCCGAGGCGGCCAAAGCCACCTGATGGACGAAGCCGAACTCGCCACGCTGGAAAGGCGCGCGACCAAGCTGTTCTCGGGGCGGGTGGAATTCCTGCTGTCCGCGCCGCAGCTCAAATTCCTGCCCGAGCCGGACGTGCCGGAAATCGCGTTTTGCGGACGTTCGAACGTCGGCAAGAGCACGCTGCTCAATGCGCTGACCGGCCGCAAGGCGATCGCGCGCGCGTCGGTAACGCCAGGGCGCACGCAGGAATTGAACTTCTTCGAGGTCGGCGATCCGACGCTATTTCGCCTGGTCGACATGCCCGGCTACGGCTTCGCCAAGGCGCCGGTAAAGGTGGTCGAGCGCTGGAAGAACCTCATGAAGACTTACCTGCGCGGCCGCGCGGTGCTGGCCCGCACGCTGGTGCTGGTCGATGCCCGCCACGGGCCGAAAGAGGTCGATCGCGAGATGATGACGATGCTAGACGAAGCAGCCGTCGGCTATCGCGTGGTCCTGACCAAGGCGGACAAGATCAAGGCGAGCGAACTCCAAAAGGTTGTCGCCGCGACAGAGGCCGAAGCGCGCAAGCATGTCGCCGCCTATCCGGAAATCCACATCACGAGCGCGGAAAAGGGCATGGGCATCGGCGCCTTGCGCGCGGCGGTGCTGGCCGACGCGGGCGTTTAGCTGGACGCGATTGCTTCTGCCGCAGCACGCTTTTCGGCACTGGCCTGAACAGCTTTCTCGCGTTCCGCTTTCACTTTGCGCGCCTGAGCTGCGAGGCCGCGCCAGGTCTTTTCGGCCCGTAGGCTGCGCTCCCGGACATTGTCGAGAGTAGCGGCCTTGGCTTCCGCAGCAGCATCCTTTGCGCGTGCGTCGTAAAATTCGTATGTCTGGCTCAAGCTCGATCTCTCGTCGGAGGGGAGGTGTGCGACGTGCCCCCGCACACACGCGATGCGCGTGCGGGGGATGGTCTAGTCGACCTTAGTCGGCGGCCGAGAGGTTCACGGCGCTGGCCTTGCCATTGCGGCCGGTCTCGACTTCATAGTTGAGGCGCTGGTCCTTATCGAGCGACTGCATGCCTGCGGCCTGCACGGCGCTGATGTGGACGAAGCTGTCGTCCGAGCCGTCGTCGGGCTGGATGAAACCATAGCCCTTGTCCGAATTGAAGAATTTGACTGTTCCGGTCTTGCTCATGATGGTTCCTTTCAAGAACGCATGGGATTGCCTCGCCGCGACATGCGGCGTGGTCGTGCTTAAAATCGTCCGATGAAAGGAAGTCGAAGTCTGGGTTGCGCCTGCACACGCGGGGCGTCGGGCGGTCGTCAAAAGCCGAAGTCCGTCGCATTATTCGACGTCAGCGGGATCGCCTTAGCACGGCACCAGGCAATCACCTAATCGGCATTGGCAGTCAGGTGGCAAACAGCATGGCGTCATCGGCGAAAGCCTTCATTTCCAGCGCATTGCCGCTGGGATCGCGGAAGAACATCGTCGCCTGTTCGCCCGGCTGGCCCTTGAAGCGGATCGTCGGTTCGATGGCGAATTGCACATTCGCCGCGCGCAGCCGCTCGGCCAGTGCCTGCCAATCATCCATCCGCAGGACGATGCCGAAATGCGGCACCGGCACGCCGTGACCGTCGACATTGTTGCTAACCCGATCGCCTGACCCCCCCGGCACCAGATGCGCGACGATCTGGTGGCCGTAGAAGTCGAAATCGATCCATTCGTCCGAGGAGCGCCCCTCGGCACAGCCCATGGTCTCGCCATAGAAGCGGCGGGCTGCGGCAAGGTCGTCGACGGGGAAGGCGAGGTGAAAGGGGCGCAGGCTCATGCAACCCGTCTAGCCCGGCCGTCGTTCGTCGCAAAGCCACTTCGTTCAGCCTCGACACCGCCAAGCTGAACCTCTACCGCGCAGGCGAAACAGGTGGGACACGCGCATGAAACTCGTCATCGGCAACAAGAACTATTCCAGCTGGAGCCTGCGTGGCTGGCTCGCGGCCAAGCAGTCGGGCTTGTCCTTCGAGGAGATCGTGGTGCCGCTGTTCGGCGAGAACTGGGAAGCCGACAAGCAGAGCGGCGAAATCCGCCCGTCGAGCGGCAAGGTTCCGCTGCTGTGGGACGACGAGGTGGTCGTGTGGGACAGCCTCGCCATCCTCGAATATCTTGCCGACAAGGTCGGGCGCGACCGCTTCTGGCCCAAGGACGACGTGGCGCGCGGCATGGCCCGGTCGATGGTCGCCGAAATGCACTCCAGCTTTCAGGCTCTGCGCGGCGAGTGCCCGATGAACGTGCGCAAGCGCTTCGACGGGTTCGAGCCGAGTGACGGATGCAAGGCCGACATCATCCGCATCCTCGGCCTGTGGGCGGAAGCGCGCAGCCGCTTCGGCAGCGGCGGGCCGTTCCTGTTCGGCACCTTCGGCGCGGCGGACGTGTTCTTCGCGCCGGTGGTCAGCCGCTTCATCAGCTACCAGATCGCCGTCCCCGGCTTCGCTGCCGCCTATATGCAGGCGCTGTGGGAGCATGAATGGTTGCAGGGCTGGATCGAGGCCTCGGAAAACGAGGAATGGGTGATCGAGCAATACGAGACGGTCGGCTGATGCGTCTCCTGACGATCCTTGCAGCGCTGCTCGCGCTGTTGCCGGCACAAGCCAAGGCCTGGGGATATTACGCGCACACCGTGACGGCCGAGATCGCCGAGGCGAATGTCGAGCTCGAAACGCGCGCGAAGATCGAGCGGCTGCTGCGCGCCTCGCCGCAATTGGGCACGCCCGACTGCCCGCTCGCCAGCCTCGAGGATGCATCGGTGTGGCCCGATTGCCTGCGCGGGGCCTACTGGCGCTGGGGCTATACCTTCGCCTGGCATTACCAGACCGAGCCGATCAGCGAGGAATACAGCGCACGCAAGAACTGCTCCGGCGGCGCCTGCGTCAGCGCGCAGGTGGAGCGCAACCAGCGCATCCTCGCCGACGAGAGCCTGCCCGACAATGTCCGGCTGGAAGCGCTCGCCTTTATGGTCCACTTCATCGGCGACATCCACATGCCGCTCCATTCGGGCGACAAGGACGATCGCGGCGGCAACGATCGCACTGCCGCCTATGGTATCGTGCCGGGACTGAACCTGCACTGGGTGTGGGACGGCCCGCTGGCGGAACGCGCGATCAGCGGCGATCCGCCGGTGGTGCGTCGCTATACCGCCGCCGAGCGCGCCGAGCTGGCGGGCGGACGCGCGGCGGACTGGGGCCGCGAGAGCTGGCAACTCTCGCGCGACTTCGTCTATCCGCAGGCTTTCGGTTGCGATCCCTGCGATGACGAGCTGCCCGACGAAACGGTATTGTCGCAGGAAGTGCTCGACCGCTCGATCCCCATCGCCCGCCGCCGCGTCTTGCAGGCCGGCCTGCGCATGGCGGAGTATCTCGACGAGGCTTTCGCGCCCGGACCGCTGCCCGAGCAGGAGCGCAATTCGTGAGCGCGCTCGATCTCGCGAAGCGGCTGATGGCTGCGCCCAGCGTCACGCCCGCACGCGGGCAGGTGTTCGATGCGATGGAAGCGATGCTCGTCCCGCTCGGATTCGAGGTGGCGCGCTTCACCCGCGGCGAGGGCGAACGGGGCACGCCGGAGGAAGAGGTCGAGAACCTCTTCGCCATACGTCGCGGGCCGGAAGGCTCGAAGCATTTCGCCTTTGCGGGCCACCTCGATGTGGTGCCGCCGGGCGACGGCTGGACGTCGGACGCGTTTCAGCCGGAGGAGCGCGGCGAATTGCTCTACGGGCGCGGGGCAGTGGACATGAAGGGATCGATCGCATGCATGGTCGATGCGGTGGCGAACGTGCCTGCCGAGGCCGGGACGATCAGCTTCATCATCACCGGAGACGAGGAAGGCCCCGCGCTGCACGGTACGCGCGCGCTGATCGACTATATGGCTGCCGAGGGCATCCGGCCCGACCTGTGCCTCGTCGGCGAGCCCACATCCGTGAACCGGCTCGGCGACATGATGAAGATCGGGCGGCGCGGATCGGT
>JAPYPR010000083.1 GCA_029937545.1 Erythrobacter sp.
GTCAGCACTAATTTCCACCCCCCTCTCTAAATAAGTAGTGCATCCTCGCACCTACTCGTCCGAATCATCCACAAATGCCCTGTATTGGCTCCTTTGTTCAGGCGTTAAGACAGGTACTCTGATCACTATTCCGTCTGGCCTTGTATGTTGTTTAGTGATGTGTTCAGGGTTCTCCAAATCCAGAGGGTCAGCCGGTGGGGTATCTTCCCTGCCTGAAGCGGCGCCTGTGTCACTAGAATGCCGTTCTGAAACTTCGTCCTCAGCACTGTAAATGAAGTGCTGTCGCTTGTGGAAGAGTTTAAGTCGATTTCCAGCGTATGTCCCCCTAAGTCGAGGGCCGTCATTCCCTAATTCCTTCAGGACGTAATACCCTTTACTGTTAACCTCAGCAATCTCATACGGTCCAAGCCACCGAAAGTCCAGTGTCCTATCAGAGCTCTTGTCGACTTCTCTTGAAGCATCGTGCCTCAAGACTAAATCTTTGACTCTCAAAGGCCGATGTCGAATGTTATGACTAAGGTCAAAAGCTTCCTTCCCTTCCTGTCTTCGGCGTGTCTTTCGAAGGTAGGCTTCGTCCAAGTGGTTTTGCCTGAGTTGAAACTGGGTAGCTCGAAGCTGAATGAGTTTGCTGCGGTTTTCGATTTCTTCAGTGAACAAGCTCCTCCAAGTAGGGTAACGAGTTTCCACAGGGAGAATAGGCTCTCTCCCGTAGACCAAGTAGAAGGGCATATAGCCTGTGGAAGCGTTTGTTGTAGTTCGATCAGCGAACAATACCGCCGGGAGGTTTACTGTCCACTTTCCCTCCATTTTCGAGAGTGCGTTTTTGATCGGTCCGTGGCCTCTCTCGATCATTCCGTTAGCCTTGGGGTTATAAGCTGAGACTTGTATCCTTTGAATTTCCATTTTATTAAGTAGCCGAATGACTTCCTTCATGTTCTCACCCCCTCCGTCGACAACAAGCCTCCAAAAGAGTCCGTGGCGACATATAATATCTTGCCAAATGAATTTAGCAACTTGATCCGCTGTTTTTGAAGAAAGTGCTCTAGCTTCAACCCATCCACTCATATCGTCTCGAGCTACTACCAAGTACTTCTTCCCGTCTTGAGTAGGCATGTAAGTGATATCAATAGCCCACTTCTCCATTAAGCCGTTCGAGGCAGTGGGGAAAAGAGGCTCTTCTTGTCTCCTAGCGTCCCGATGTTGGCATTTAGTACAAGTCTTGACGTATTCGGCAGCATCCTTATAGCACCCTTTCCAGTAATACCTTGCTGAAACTCGGTGGTACGTGCTTTCTCGCCCTTTGTGGCCCAAATCGTCGTGACAACTCTTAAGAATTCGGCTCTTGTCTTTATCAGTGTCAATGACAAGCTTCGTAGGCGAACCTCTCGCTGGTAACCTCCAAACTTTCCCACTGTGAACACCGTAGTTCAAAGCCTCTCGTTTAAATTTCCGAAAGTCCCTCCTATCCATCGCCTTTGGAGTTTTCATCGTTGTGACATATTCGGCGATTCTCAAGAAGTCTTCGCCGTAATCCCTGGAGGATACTGGCGAAGTTCGAGGGTTTCCTTCGTTGCTTTCCGTATCTGAGCTCGATACTGAAATCTCTCCGTCCTCTCGAAGTCTCTGAACTCGCTCTTTCATTTCCCTAAGGATACCACTTCGTCTCTCTAGCTCAGGGTCTGTAGAGGCTTCATTTTCTTCCTCTTCGATGGCTTCGACAGGGCAAAGTTCATATGCTCCAAGCTCGGCAAGAATCCAATCCTCATCGTTATTCTCTCCAGCGGTGTCTGGTTCTGTGTCTTCGGGGTGTCTAGGCCTTCTAGAAAGAGAGTCGGCGGCGGTATGCGTAGCGCCCTTAACGTGTCGAACCTCGAAGTCGAAAAGCCTGATCCAAGTAAGCCAGCGTGTAAGCATAGCGCTAGGGTGGTCGTGAGCAGCTCCGTTCAGTTGGGCCACCAGCGTATTAGCGTCCGTTTCCATAACAAAATGCACTCCAATAAGCCAAATCTTCAGCTTCTTTAAGATATGTAGCATTCCTTTGCACTCCCGCTTAGTGGCGTCGTAGTTGCGTTCCGTCTTACTCCAGAAGCCACTCTCGTAACGAGCAGGGTGTAACTTCCCATTATCTTTGTCTCTCTGGGCTAAGAAGCCTCCCCAACCATCACCACTAGAATCCACTGAAACCACTATTTCTCCGGCATCTTCACTGTAATCGATCCTACAGAGAACCGGGGCAGAGCACAAAATGTCTTGAAGTTGTTTCTTGGCTTTCCCTTGAACATTCGGATCCCAGTGAAACTTGACTCCTTTCCGGGTAAGCAAGTAGAGGGGCTCTGCAATTAGCCGAAAGTCTTTGATCCAAATGCGAAAGTAAACTACTAGTCCGAGAAATCCCTTCACTTCTTTGACGTTGCTCGGCTCA
>JAPYPR010000084.1 GCA_029937545.1 Erythrobacter sp.
TTATTTTTCCTTTGTTTGCATATGCACAATATTTTCAATCAATTTTCTGTATTTCGATCACTAACTTTTACCGAATCTTTACATTTCAAGACCACTAAATCTCCTTACAAAATGGCGACGCGAGACACTAAAAGTGGACCTCCTGAAGAGGGGAGCTATCAGGCTCCCACAGCTGGCATGTTCCCTGGCGGAATGCCTAGCTTTCAGGCTGGAGCTTCCAAAGTCTCTGAAGCTTCTCTCCCTTTAGGGGGGAACAGCAACTTTTCTGGGCAGTCCGGCTCTGGAGTCAGGTCTCGCTCTACTGATAGCACTGAAGGAGGCACTGGAAAAGGCAAGGGAAAGGTCACTCCTTTAGCTTCAGATGGTGGTTTTGGAGGAGCTGGACCTTCTGAGAGACCACATTATATCGACACTTCCGATATTCACAGGCTTCAAGTACACCTAAGTCAACCTATGCCTGCCCCTGGAACCGCTGGAGCCCCTACGTTTGACGGAGCTGAGATTACGGCATTCCTTAAAACGATCGACAGGATGTTTGCAACGCATGATATCACTGGAGATCAAGAGAAAAAGCAATGGGTTCTAGACTACTCACTCCCTTCGGTAGCGTGGAACCTGGAACGAGTTAATCACTACCGGCAGCTGTCTTACTCGGATTTTTGTTCAGCGGCTCGCAAGGAATATCAAGGTCAGGATTCCTACTATCGTTTCTACACGGTAACCTACCTTGATTCGATTATTCAAGACTTCAGGGAAGTTCAAGACCGAACCGGCACTTACACTCAGGCACAACTTCAACACTTTTTGAGGCTATTTCGAGAAGTGGCGTACAACTGCAAGCAAAAGGGAAATCTCACGGAAAAGATGATAACGCTGAAGTTCATTGTTGCACTCCCAAAACACTTGCAAAAGAAGGCTGTCGCAGCGGCTCAGAAGCCTGGGAAGAAGTTCGATCAAGACGACACTATGCCTTTTAGTAAGGTCTTCGACAGTATAGAGACTCACGTCAACAGTGAGAGAGACTTTGACGAACTCCTGGAAGAACAAGGAATGGCTACATCGAGAGGGTATCCCAGAAGTGGAGTTCACCGGAACATGTTCAGTAGCCCTACAGCCACTGGAATTCTACTACCTGGAGAGCCTAGTTACCGAGCCGACTTTGTCAATTACAGGGACAACTCCCCGGGGAAAGTCATTAATGAAACTTTTCGACGAGAAGGGCCGCAGCGGGAGCTCCCTACGGCTCAAGCCTCGGGCCAGAAGATGATGCCTACCTTACAGCGTCTTGTCGATGGGGTTCAAAATGCCACTGAGGACGAACTGGAAATCATCACTCAAGGACTCGACTCTCTACGTATTTTACACGCTATAGCCGAAAGAGCTCAGAATGTGGACCTTATGGCTGAGATCAACAGCCTGAAGCTTTATGAAGCCACTCAAGACATGGCGACTATACAATACGGGCAAACGTCTTACGACAAGTACAAGCGCTCTAAGGAACCAGCTACAAGAGGGTGTAAATGGTGCAACAACAAGCAAGAACCTGGCATGAGACGGCAAGCGTGGCATGATTATATGAATCAGTGCTACGATTATAAGAAGTTCGTTGGCCTTGGTATTATTCACGAGTCTGACGAGAACAATTATATTTGCATCGGACCGTTCAAGGAAGGCGAGAAGGCTTACCCTATGTCGTTTCCAAACGACGGCAAAAGTCGCCGAGATCATGTTATTCAGCGAGTACTCAACACTGTCAATAGTATGGACCCTGAAAGACGAGCGAAAGCAGTACAAGAAATGCTAGAGCAATCGAAGGAAGCTGCCCTAGCTCGAGAAGGCTCGTACGCTCCAAACTTGGGAAGTAACATGGGGAGCATTGAAGCTTCTTGGGAGCCTGAGAGCGATTCAGACATTCTCGAACAAAGGGACTGTAGCGAGGAGAGCATCGCTAAAATTCAAAACCTTGTCACTGGAAACGACAGTGACCTAGAGGCTGTATCTGTAGAGCCTGTGGAGACAAGAGCACGGAAAATACCAGCACGGGCCGAACCTTATAAGGCATCTAACAGCCTGCAAGAGCGAATCAAGGCTCAGGCTTCTTACGGAAGGCCAAAGGTTCGAGAAGAAATCAAGAGCTCTGTTCGATTTGAAGGGGTATCTGAGGAAGAGATTGAGCCAATGGAAATCGACGCCCCCGGACCTACTAAAAGGGCCCCTTCAGAAATCCTTGCTCGAGGCACGAAAAGGATCACTAAAAAGTCAACAGCTACTGCCTCGCTCCCTGAAGCAAAGAAACCCTCAGTGTCAAAGCCCTCAAATTCAGTAAGCACGACAAGCCTACTCTCGAAGTTACCGACTTCTATTCAGAAGGTTCCCTCACGAAGTCCTAGAATGCA
>JAPYPR010000035.1 GCA_029937545.1 Erythrobacter sp.
GGCCGTGTCTCAGTCCCAGTGTGGCTGATCATCCTCTCAGACCAGCTAAGGATCGTCGGCTTGGTAGGCTTTTACCCCACCAACTACCTAATCCTACGCGGGCCCATCCAAAGGCGATAAATCTTTGGTCCGAAGACATTATCCGGTATTAGCAGTCATTTCTAACTGTTATTCCGAACCTAAGGGCAGGTTCCCACGCGTTACGCACCCGTGCGCCACTAACCCCGAAGGGTTCGTTCGACTTGCATGTGTTAGGCATGCCGCCAGCGTTCGTTCTGAGCCAGGATCAAACTCTCAAGTTTGTGTCACACACCAATCAAGCACGAGGAAAACCCCGCCAGCCTGCTTGGCATGAGCTTCAAGGAGCCGATACCTGCACTGTCAAACGTAATGGATACGAATGAACATGCATCATCGCAGACCGCCTGTGGAGGCGATCAGGATGTGGCGTCGGCTTGAGTTAACCGGTTACCGGAGCCTTGAGGTCCCCGGACCGGGCGCCGTCGCCCACATGTCCCTTCATCAAAAACCAACAATGTCAAAGAGCCACTCAACAATGTCAGAGGAGACAGCTTTTGTTCCCCCGATTGATACCGGGGGGGCCGGCTGTCTCTCTATGTTGGCGACCGATGCAGTGGGCGGTGGAAGCCGCCAGCGCCGCGTCGGTGAGGGCCATCTAGGGGTGACCTCGGATTCGGTCAACGGGTTTTTGCAATTTTATTGCGTCTTTTTTGCAGAACCGCGGAATTCCGCGGGTTTTGCGTCCCGTCTCGCTAAACAGAGATAGGAGGCCGGCGGTAACTTTCAACCGCAGGCCGGGCAGAAACGGGCGGTGCGAACCGATTCAGGCCCTGCGTATGGCCGATCCAGCTTTCAATTGACCGACGAATCCCGGTCGAAACGAGCGATTCACGTCCGACAGGCGATTCTCGCCTTCATGAGGAATCGCCGCTAAGCACTCTCCAGCCGCCCCGGACAGGGGCACGACGGGGATTGGGTTCGCATGCAAGACGATATGGTAGACGCCGAAGGTGGCAGCCTCCCCGCTCCCGCCATCTCACTCGTCCTGCCCGTATATAATGGCGAACGGTATCTGGCCGAGGCGCTGGATTCGATCTTCGCGCAGAGCTTCACCGATTTCGAACTGATCGCAGTCGACGATTGTTCAAGCGATGCCACGCCGCGGATCCTGGCAGACTATGCCGCGCGTCATCCGAATATGCGAGTCATGCGCAATGCACGGAACGCCAAGCTTCCCGCGACGCTCAACATCGGCTTTCGCGAAGCGCGCGGTGCATGGTTCAGCTGGACGTCCGACGACAACACGCTCGATCCTGATATGCTAGCGCGGCTCCATGCAGCTGCCGAAGCGGGAGATGCCGACATATACTATGCCGATTTCCGCTTCATCGACGGGGACGGCGAGGTGACGGGGTCGTGCCGGGCCGGCGAGCCGGACGAGATCGTCGTCGGTAATCCGATCGGGTGCTGCTTCCTCTATAGTCGAGAGGTGGACGAAGCGCTCGGCGGCTATGACGAGGCCCTGTTCGGCGTCGAGGATTACGACTTCTGGTTACGCGCGGAACGCGCCGGCTTCCGCTTCGAGACGATCCACGAGGAACTCTACAGCTATCGCCGCCACGGCGGCAGCCTGACCTCTACGCGCGCGAAGCATATATATGGGCTGTCAGGTCCGATCATGCTGCAATCGATCGAACAGCTGCCGAAGTCCCCCTGGCGAGCCTTTGCCTATCTCAACCTGGCGACCCGCGATCCTTACCATCTACGGTGGGACCTGCTGCGGCGCGCATGGCAGGACCACCCGCCGACCGTCATGGGCAACTTACGCAAGGTGGCAGGCTGGCTCCGCTTTGCCCTGAGCGTCAGGCTGGGCCGGAGCTGACACGATGAGCGCGGCCAAGATCGACACGCAAGGTTTGCGCGTGCTGGTGCGCAAGGCGGTGATCTGGCGCTCGGGTTCGCAGATCGTGAGCCAGCTGATCGCCTGGGCGTCGACCTTCCTGGTCCTGCGCATTCTCGATCCGGCGGATTACGGCCTCTACGCAATGGCGGCGGTTGTCCTGACCTTGCTCGGCCTGCTCAATGGCTACGGCCTCGCCAATGCGCTGATCCAGCGTGAGGCAGTGACCCGCAAGGAGCTGCGCCAGCTGTTCGGCATGCTGCTGGTCCTCAATATTCTCCTGGCTGTTACGCAGGTGATCGCCGCGCCCTTCATCGCGCGTTTCTATGAACAGCCTGAAGTGGCCGACCTGCTTCGCGTCCTGGCGCTGGTCTTTCTGACGAACCCCTTTCTAGCTCTCGGCTACGCGATCCTTTCGCGCGAGATGGACTTCAAGCGACAGGCGCAAGTGAACCTGGCCACCGCCCTGCTCGGCGCGGTGGTCGCGTTGGTCGGCGCGCTTGCCGGGCTCGGCGTGTGGACGCTGGTGCTGGCGCCACTTTCGGTTTTTGTCACGCGGGCAGTTGCGATGATGATCGTCGCGCGCGCCTTCATGTGGCCGAGCTTCGACTTTCGTGGCGCGGGTGCCATCGCCGGCTTCGGGGGAGCGGTGACGCTGTCCAGCATCTTCTATTTCCTGCAGACGCAATCGGACGTCGTAATCGCGGGTCGTAATTTCGATGCGGCAACGGTCGGCCTCTATACGACTGCGCTGTTCCTCGCGCAGATCTTCGTGAACAAGGTGGTACCGCCGCTGAACGAGGTCGCGTTCACCGCGCTGTCCCGGGCGCAGGCAGACCGCGAGGCCTTCGCCAGCGGGTTCCTGATTTCGGTGCACGGCATCATGCTGTTCGCCATTCCTTTCTGCCTCGGCCTGGCCGTCACGGCCGAACCTTTCGTGCGCGTCGTGCTGGGCGAGAAGTGGCTCGGTATTGTCCCGCTGTTGCGGGTGCTCGGCTGTGCCATGCCGTGGATGGTGCTGCAGGTGCTCTTCGCTCCGGCCACCAATGCTGCGGGCCGCCCAGGAATTGCGGTGCGTAACGCGGCGATCGGAGCAGTGGTCATGCCTCTCGCCTTCATCGTGGCTGTCCAGTGGGGGATCGAGGGCATGGCCTGGGCGTGGCTGGCCTCTTATCCCGCGATCGCGCTGATCACCGCGGCCAGTTCGCTGCCTGCCATCGGCGTAGCGCCGGCACGGTTGCTGGCCGCGATATTGCCTACAGCGCTCGCCGGCATAGCCATGGCACTCGCGGCCTATCTCGCGGACATGTTGCTTGCCGATGCCGAGCCTGTCCTGCGCCTTGTCGCGCTGGTCGCTCTCGGCGCGGCGATCTACTGCGGCTGGCTGTTCCTCTTCGCACGTGAACGGTTGTTTGAGTTCATTGCGCTCGTCCGCAATCGCTAGGCATTTGGAGCCTGTCCCGCCTGCGTGGTATCACTCTCGCTACTGATGCAGGAGAGACCGCATGGCACGCCGCAACCTTGCAGCAATTCTGGCCGTGGGCCTCGCCACCACTGCCAGCGCTCAGCCGGACCAGGTCGAGGATGTCATCGGCGAGGCGCCGAGCGACGAGGCTATGCTGACGGCGGATCGCCACAAACGCATGACCGTGCCGGTGACGATCGCCGGCGAAGGCCCTTACCGCTTCCTCATCGATACCGGCGCGCAGGCGACTGTGGTGACGCACCGCCTGGTCGAGGATCTTGCGCTTCGTCGTAGCGGCACGGCCATCCTGGTCGCCATGGGTAGCTCGCGGCGGGTCGAGACGGTCGAGCTCGACGATCTGGAGTTCGCCAATCGCAGTGTCAGCGGCTTCACACGAGCAACATCGGTGCGGACGGCATCCTCGGCCTCGACAGCCTGCAGGATACCCGCGTGCTGATCGACTTTCGCGAGCGGCGCATGGCCATTGCCGATGCCGAATACGAAGAGGGTAATTCCGGCTACGAAATCATCGTGCGGGCGCGCAAGAAGCTGGGGCAGATGATCATCACAGATGCGAGAATCGACGGCGTGCGCGCCGCCGTGGTGATCGACACCGGCCGCAGAACAGCATCGCCAACGCGGTGCTGCTGCGCAGGCTGCGTGCGCGGGAAAGGCACGAGATCGTCGGCGTCGATGTCCTCGGCACCGAGTGGATTAGCCGCGCCACATTCCTGCGCAGCCTCCAGATCGGGCGCGCGGAAATGACCAATGTCCAGATCGGCTTCGCGAACAGCGCGATTTTCGCCGCACTCGGCCTGTCGCGCCGCCCCGCACTGGTGCTCGGCATGAACAATTTGCGCGTGTTCGATAGGGTCGCGATCGACTTCAGCACCAAGCGGATCCTGTTCGATATGCCGAGCCGCCGGGCGGAGCGGGATGATAGCCAGCGGGACGTGCCCGGCTGACACGGACCTTGCCTAGTGCAGGCCGCTTCCCCAGATGGGCGCGGCAATGCCCCCCGATACAGCCACTTCCGACCAGCGCGACGATGCCGAAAGCTGGGCGACGATCCGCCGGTTCCTCCCCTATCTCTGGCCGGAGGGCAATCCGAAGCTGAAGCGCCGTATTGTCGGTGCGATGATGTTCGTGTTACTGGCGAAGGCGACCACGCTTGCCCTGCCCTTCGCTTACAAGCGCGCAGTCGATGCGATGACCACACCCGCGAACGAAGCGGCGATGGTCGCACTGGCCTTCGTGATCGCTTATGCGGCTGGCCGCTTTGCCGGTGTGGCCTTCGATAACCTTCGCAACATCACTTTCGAGCGGGTCGGGCAGGAAGCGACTCGCAACCTGGCCGAGGACACCTTCGCTCGCCTGCATCAGCTGAGCCTGCGCTTCCATCTTTCGCGGCGCACGGGCGAGGTCACCAAGACCATCGAGCGCGGCACAAAGAGCATCGATTCGATGCTCTATTTCCTGCTGTTCAACATCGCACCCACGATCCTCGAGCTGATCGCGGTGGGCGTTATCTTCTACATCAATTTCGGCTGGGAGCTGGTTGCCGCCACCGGCGCGACCGTGGTGGCATATATCGCCATTACGCGCTGGATCACCGAATGGCGCACCAAATTGCGGCGGCAGATGAACGATCTCGACGGGCAGGCGCTGGCACGCGCGGTCGACAGCTTGCTGAATTACGAGACGGTCAAATATTTTGGTGCCGAGAGCCGAGAGCGGGAGCGCTATGGCCGCGCCGCCCATGCCTATGCCGAGGCAGCGGTGAAGAGCGAGAACTCGCTCGGCCTGCTCAACATCACACAGGCGCTGATCATGAACCTGCTGATGGGCGGCGCCATGGCTTTCACCGTCTGGGGATGGAGCCGGGGAGAGCTGACCACCGGCGATCTCGTGCTGGTCAACACCTATCTGATGCAGCTCTTCCGCCCGCTCGACATGCTAGGCTGGGTCTATCGCACGATCCGCCAAGGCATCATCGACATGGCCGCGATGTTCCGCCTGATCGACAGCGAGGTCGAGGTCGAGGACGTGCCCGGCGCGCCAGCCCTCGTCGTGAACCGGCCGACCGTCGCTTTCGAGAATGTGGTGTTCGGTTACGAGAAAGACCGCACCATCCTTCACGGCCTCAGCTTCGAGGTGCCGGCGGGCAGCCATGTCGCCATCGTCGGACCTTCGGGCGCCGGCAAGAGCACCATCGGGCGACTGCTGTTCCGCTTCTACGATCCGCAATCGGGCCGCATCCTGATCGACGGACAGGACATTGCGCAGGTTACGCAGGCGTCGCTGCGCGAAAACATCGGCATCGTTCCGCAGGACAGCGTGCTGTTCAACGATTCGATCGGCTACAATATCGCTTATGGTCGACGCGAGGCGGAGCATGACGATATCGTCGGCGCGGCGCGCTCTGCGGCGATCCTGCCCTTCATCGAGCGACTGCCCGACGGCTTCGACACCGAGGTCGGCGAGCGCGGGCTTAAGCTATCGGGCGGCGAGAAGCAGCGGGTCGCTATCGCCCGCACGCTGGTGAAGGATCCGCCGATCCTGCTGCTGGACGAGGCGACGAGCGCGCTCGACAGCCGTACCGAACAGGAAATCCTGCAAACGCTGCGCCGCGTATCGGAACACCGCACGACGCTCGCCATCGCGCACCGCCTGTCGACGATCGCCGATGCCGACCGCATCCTCGTCCTCGACCAGGGACGGCTCGCCGAAAGCGGGACGCATGGTGAGCTGCTGCGCGCGAGGGGCCTCTATGCCGATATGTGGGCCCGCCAGGCGGAAGACCGCCCGGCGGTAGAGCCCGCCTGATCAGCCGCCCGTAGCGGCAGCCGCCACCAGCGCGCTGGTTGAAAGGTCCAACTCATCGGCATCGACCACTTCTACATCGGGGCGGATCGCCTTGAGGTCGTCGAGGAACTCGGCCGCATTGCCGACGATCAGGATGGTCGCTTTCTCCGAGCCCACGAAATCCGCTGCAACCTGCGTCGCGGCTTCGGGCGATACCGCTGCGAGTCGGTCCGCATAGCGCGCAGCCTCGCCCGGTTCGAGACCATCGAACAGCAGGCCGGCGACGATACTGTTGAAGCCCGACGAACTTTCCAGCGAACGGGCGTAATTGCCGCCGAGATAAAGCCGCCGTTTGTCGAGCAGTTCCTGCACGATCGCTTCGTCACCCAGCCGGTCGAATTCGTCGAGGAAGACCCGCACCACTTCGTCTGCGGTCGAGTTCTGGGTCTGCGCCGAAGCGACCAGCATATCCGACCCGACGCCGCTATAGGCGCCGTAGCTGATCGAGCGCTTCGTGCGGACTTCCTCGAACAGGCGTCCGCTGGAGCCGCCGCCGAGGATCGCATTGGCGAGCTCCGCTGCGTAATAATTGCCGTCGGTCCGCGATGGTGCGCGCATCCCGGCATAGACCGCGGCCTGCCCAGCATCGGGCATGTCGATCACCACCGTGCGGACCGGCTGCGCCTCCCCGGTGGGATTGGCGATCTCGACCGGCGGTTCGCCCACGCCCTGCCAGGCGCCAAGCAGGGTCTGCGTCAGCTCGATCGCCTGCTCAGGCGCGATGCCACCGCTCACGATCACCTGCGCGCGTTCCGGATGCCAATAGGTGCGGCGATGCTCGACCAGATCTTCGCGCGTAATTTGCGCGAGGCTCTCCTGCGTACCGCCCGGCAGCGTGCCGAAGGGCGAGTCGCCATAAAGGACAGGACGCACTGCCATGCTCGCGATACCGCCGGGGTCCTTCAACGTAGCGGCCAGCCCGTCGATGGCTCGCTTGCGCTCGCGCTCGAACGCGGCCTGCGGATAGTCTGCCGAGGTCAAGATAGTTGCGAGCACCTTGCCCGCCTCTTCCATATTGGCGACCGGCGCGGTGAGGCTGAAGTAGGCACCCTTCGATCCGGCAGTCGCGCCGAAGCTGGCGCCGAGGCTTTCGAGGCGGCGCGCGATTTCGGTTTCGTCGAGACCGCCCGCCCCCTTGTCGGCCAGCTGCGCGGTAAGCTGGGCCACGCCTGCCTTGGCGCGTTCGTCGCTGATCGAGCCGCCTGGCACCAGCACGGTCATCGTCGCCAGCGGCACATCGCCGGTCTGGGCTGCGACCACTTCGATGCCGTTGGACAATGTCTGCTCCACAATCCGCGCGGCTTCGAGTTGCGGGCGCTGGCCGGGCCCGGGCACGGTCTCCCGCACGTCTTCGGCAGCGACCGACAGCGGCTCGCCCACCGCGTCGGGCAAGGTCTTGAAAGTCGGCATGGGATAGGGATTGGCGTAGGCCGAAGGATCGTCCTCGCCCGCCGTGTATACGATGTCGGTCCGCGCATTCGGGTTATAATACGTCTGCGCGACCCGCTGGACATCGGCGGCCGTGACTGCCGCAATGGCTGCAAGCCGCTTGTCCGGGAAAGAAGGATCGCCCGTCGTCAGCAGCGCTTCGCCGAGCTCGAAGGCCCGGCCACGCGCGGTTTCGCGCGAGCGCAGGGCGCTGGCGAGAAGTTCGTTCTTCGCTTCGGCGAGTTCGTCCTCGGTCACGCCGTCGGCCATAATCCGCTCGCGCTCGGCAACCAGAATGCCGCGCACTTCGTCGACATTGGCCTGCGGATTGATGACGGCGAATTGCGCCAACACCCCGCCTTCCTCCTGCATGCCGACTTCGTGAATCGCCTGTACTGCCTTGCCGCTGCGCACAAGAGCGGCAGCCATGCGGCTGTTGTCGCCGCGCGACATGATCGCGTCGAGCACCTCCAGAGCGGGCGCATCGGGATGGGTGATCGCAGGAAGCTTCCACACGGTGCCAACGAGCGGCAGCGGGACATTGGGCGCAGTTGCGGTGATGCTGCGCGGCTCGGTCCGCTCGGGAACATCGAGATCGAAAGCGATCTCGACCGGGTTCTCGCGGCGCGGGATGTCGGCGAAGTATTCGTCGACCAGGCTGCGCAGGTCCGAAACCTCGAAATTGCCGGCCACGATCAGCGTGGCGGTATCCGGCCCGTAATAGGCCTGGTGGAAAGCGCGCGCATCGTCGAGCTCGGCGGACTCGAGTTGTTCGATGCTGCCGATGGTCGGGCGGCGATAGGGCAGGACGTCATAAGCGGCTTCGGGGATCACGAAACTGCCGAAGCGACCATAGGGCGGCGCGAGCACGCGCTGGCGCAGCTCTTCCTTCACCACATCGCGTTCCTTGTCGAACACGTCCTGGTCGATCACGGGGAAGGCCATCCGCTCACGGTGGGTCCAGAGCATGGCTTCGAGATATTCTGCCGGAACGATCTCGAAATAGTTCGTGCGGTCGGCATTGGTGGTCGCATTACGCGTGCCGCCGACATCGGCAGTGAGGCCGTAGATGAGGTTGTACGGCATGTTCAGCGTCTTGCGGCTGAGGATATGCTCGAAGAGGTGGGCGAAACCGGCGCGGCCTTCGGGGTCGGACTTGGAGCCGACCTCATACCACATCGATGTCGTCACCGTGCCGGTCGAAGCATCCGGGATGGCGATGACCTGAAGCCCGTTGTCGAGCGTCCAGCGCTCGTACTCGATTTCCGGGGCGACCACCGCACTAGCGCTGGCGGTGTGATCGTCGGCAACGGCAGGCGCAGCGGCGATGATGGCAAGCGAAGCCGCTCCGGCGGCACGGATGTGACGGAACATAAAACAGACCCCTCGTCTCGATTACGCAAAACGTTCGAACACCTTGGACCCAATCGGCCAATAGAACAACCGCCCTAACCGCTCGACCGACGGGCCGGAGTGAACCGCTGCGGGTTGTGTTGCACTGCAACATGCTTCAAAGAGAGCATCATTTCTCGGCATCGTCACCAGACGCCCAAACTTCCAGACGAATAGGTTCTCCCATGCTCGACCGCAGCACCCTGCGCCGCGACTGGCTCTCCAATATCCGCGCCGACGTCCTCGCCGGCCTTGTCGTTGCTCTCGCCCTCATTCCCGAAGCGATCGGCTTCTCGATTATCGCGGGCGTCGATCCGCGCGTGGGCCTTTACGCATCGGTCGCCATCGCCATGGTGATCGCGTTCACAGGCGGGAGGCCCGGCATGATCAGCGCCGCGACTGCGGCGGTAGCGGTGGTCGTTGTCCCGCTCGTGCGCGATTACGGGGTCGAGTACCTCTTCGCGGCCACCATCCTGATGGGGATCTTCCAGGGCATCGCGGCGCTGCTGCGGCTCGACCTGCTGATGCAATTCGTGAGCCGCTCGGTCATCACCGGCTTCGTCAACGCGCTCGCGATCCTGATATTCATGGCACAGCTGCCGGAACTCACCCTCGGCAATCCGGGCGTGACCTGGGTGACCTACGCAATGGTCGCGGCCGCGCTGGCGGTGATCTACCTGCTGCCCAAGCTGACCACCGCCGTGCCGAGCCCACTGGTGGCCATCGTCATCCTCACCGCGCTCAGCATCTGGATCGAAGCGCCGGTCAATACCGTGGCCGACATGGGCGAACTGCCCGAAGGCCTGCCCTATTTCGCTCTGCCCGACGTCCCGCTGAGCTGGGAAACCTTGCGCATCATCGCGCCCTATTCGGCAACCATGGCGGCGGTCGGCCTTCTGGAAAGCTTGCTCACCGCGCAGATCGTCGACGACATGACACACACCGGCAGCGACAAGCGCCGCGAAAGCGCGGGCCAGGGTGTCGCCAATGTCGTCGCCGCGATGTTCGGCGGCATGGGCGGCTGCGCCATGATCGGCCAGTCGGTCATCAATGTGACCAGCGGCGGCCGTGGCCGGCTGTCGACTTTCACTGCAGGTCTTTCGCTGCTGATCCTGCTCGCCCTGCTCGGCGATCTCGTAGGGCAGGTACCGATGCCGGCGCTGGTGGCGATCATGATCATGGTCTCGATCGGGACCTTTAGCTGGAACTCGATCCCCAACCTCACCAAGCACCCGTGGCAGTCGAGCGTCGTGATGGTCGCCACGGTGGTCGTGGTCGTCGCGACGCATAATCTCGCGCTCGGCGTGCTGGCGGGTGTGATCCTGTCGGGCGTGTTCTTCACCCACAAGGTGATGACCATGTTCGAAGTGGTGCGCGAACGCGATGGGGACACGGCCATCTACCGTGCCAAGGGCCAGATCTTCTACGCCAGCGTGGAGCGGTTCGAAGCCGCGCTCGGCCCCGAGAGCGCCCAGCCCGATCCGGCGGACCACGTCATCATCGACGTGGGCAAGGCGCATTTCTGGGACATTTCGGCCATCGGCGCGCTGGACAAGGTGGTCGAGCGCATGCGCCGCAACGGTCGCAGCGTGCAGGTGCGCGGCCTCAATAAGGCGAGCAGCGACCTCGTCGACAAGTTCGCGCTGACCGACAAAACGGGCGTGGAGATCGGCCTCGCCCCGCACCCATAGTGTGGGTCACTCGGCGGCGCGCGCCATTGCGGCAAGCGCCTGCCGGTCGAACCACCACAGGCGCGGATCGCGACGGGACCGGAATTGCGTGAGGTAACGGGGATAGAGCGTCGCCAACCGGTCAGGCAGTGCCGTCGGCCCCGGCCCGCGCATGATGTCGCTGACGATCCGGTTCTGGAAATGGCGCAGGCTGTAGTTTCGCATCCGGCGCGCCTGCAGAAGCAGGTCGCCTGGTGTCAGTTGTACGGGATCGCACAGGAAGGAAGCGCCCTCGACCGTAGCGACACGCTGGTCCTGCCAGTCGTCCTCATTACCAAGGTCGGTCTTGGCAAGAGCGCAAAGCAGCCCATCGTCACCAATTAAGTCGTTCGGCAGGCGGATGTCCTGTTCGCGCATGCGGGCAACGAAATCGCCGTGCAGCGCATAAAGATCGCCGAACAGCCCGTGCTCGCGCCGCATTTGCTCGCGATAGGCCTCGACGCGGCGGCCATTGCTTGGAAACGCGGACGCCGCATTCACCTCGCCTTCGTTCAGCCGCTTTACGAGCGCAGAGATGGACCCCGGCCACACCTGCGCATCGCCGTCCAGGAAGACAAAGTGCCGCGCGGCGGGCGCTGGATCGTCGAACACAAATCGGTTCCAGCTGCGCGACTTGCCCCCCTGCTCCCAGTCGTGGACCGTGACCCCGTCGTAGTTGCGGGCAATCTGCGCGGTGCGGTCGGTCGTCCCGTTTACGACCACGTGGATGTCGTAGCCCGCCTCGCTCAGCGGCAGGCTTTCGAGGCAGCGAGCGATCCGCTGTTCCTCGTTGTGCGCCATCACCGCGATGGCGACCGGCAGGTTGTCGCTCATTCCGGCTTGCGGGCGATGGCCCACACGGTGACGGGAAAGTTCGGCTCGTTCTTGAAGCGCCGCTGCCAACCGGTGCGCGCCCAGCGGTCGAGATTGGCCTTCACGGCATTGCGATTCCCCCACGATCCGGTCTCGATCGTCGCCTCTTCGAAGCCGACCTCTGTCAGGAAATTACGCATACCGAGTTCCGTCCAGCGCGTGCAGTCCACCGGCACGGCATGCTGGCGGATCATGAAGGGCGTGATGTTGACGAAGATCCCGCCCGGTTTCAGCATCTGCAGCACATGCTCGGTCGCGCGATAGGGGCGCACGAGGTGCTCCCAGACATTATCGGCAATGCAAATGTCGAACTGGCGACCCAGCACATGGTCGCAGATGTCGTATTCGGGCCAGTTCATCTCGGTGTAACTGCCCCAGTCGCGCTCGCGCCATTTCCAGCCCGCCGCGATCTCCAGCGCGTCCATCTCCTGCACCGGCAGGCGATCGAGAAACGCGTCGATCGTTCGATAGGCGACCGTGCGTGTGACGTGCGTCTTGTCGAAACCGACCGCACGCGCGACACGCTCTGCAAGGGCAAGGGCTTGCTGCTTCATGCAGGCCCCCTAGCGCCGAATGTCTAAAATCGGTTTACCGTCCACATGGTCACGCTGGCGCGGCCCGCACGGGAAATCAATCGCTCACAGGCTCGGCGTCAGAGAATATATTTAGACAAGTCGGTGTCACCGGACAGATCGTCGAGCCGCTCGCGCACATAGTCCGCGTCGATGGTGACGGTCTCGCCCTCATGTTCTTCGGCTTCGAAGCTGATGTCCTCGAGCAGGCGTTCCATCACCGTCTGCAAACGGCGGGCGCCGATGTTCTCGACGCTTTCGTTGACCCGTGCGGCGATCTTGGCGACCTCGGAAATCGCTTCGTCGGTGAAGTCGAGCGCCACCTTCTCCGTGCCGAGCAGTGCGGTGTATTGGTCCACCAGATTGGCGCGCGTTTCCCTGAGGATGCGGACGAAGTCCTCCTCGGTCAGCGCGCGCAATTCGACGCGGATCGGCAGGCGGCCCTGGAGTTCGGGCAACATGTCGCTCGGCTTGGCGACGTGGAAGGCGCCGCTAGCGATGAAGAGCACGTGGTCGGTTTTCATCGGGCCGTATTTGGTGGCCACCGTGGTGCCCTCGATCAGCGGCAGCAGGTCGCGCTGCACGCCTTCGCGACTGACCGAACCGCCGCGCACGTCGCTAACGGCGATCTTGTCGATCTCGTCGAGGAAGACGATGCCATTGGTCTCCGCATTCTCCAAAGCGACGCGGTTGACGTCGTCCTGGTCCATGCGCTTTTCGGCCTCTTCTTCCACCAGCCGGTCCCATGCGTCGGGCACCTTGAGTTTGCGCCGCTTGAGGTTGGACTTGCCCATCGCCTTGCCGAGCATGTCGCTGAGGTCGATCATGCCGACATTACCGGGCATGCCGGGAATTTCCATGTTCGACTGCGGCTGGTCCTTCACCTCGATCTCGACCTCGGTGTCGTTCATCGAGTTGTCGACGATGCGCGCGCGGAAGGCCTCGCGGGTCGCTTCGCTGGCATTGTCACCGACCAGTGCGGTCAGCAAGCGGTCCATCGCGGCCTCGCTCGCGGCTTCGCGGACAGCCTCGCGGCGGCGCTCCTTCTCCAGCCGGATCGCTTCTTCGGCAAGGTCGCGGGCGATCTGTTCGACGTCGCGGCCGACATAGCCGACCTCGGTGAACTTGGTCGCCTCGACCTTGACGAAGGGCGCCTCGGCCAGTCGCGCGAGACGGCGGCTGATCTCGGTCTTGCCGCAGCCGGTGGGGCCGATCATCAGGATGTTCT
>JAPYPR010000085.1 GCA_029937545.1 Erythrobacter sp.
AGCCTTGTTGTTACGATCTGCTGAGGGTAAGCCGTCCTTCGCCTCGATTTCCCAGTGCTGTCACCATGGTGGCGCGGGGGAACGAATTTGGGGTTGCTCGCACCGCAAGGTACAGGGTAGCCAGGTTTACATGGCCGTGTGCGCGTCTTGCGTGCTCACTTGGCCGCGAACGGAGAGGTATAGGGTAGGCCAGGCTTCTTGGCCGTGTGCTACGGAGGCGAGCGCAGTGTGGACGGTTCCGGCGCTATAGGGTAGCCTACCCTATAGCCTGGTCTTAAGCAGCCGTGGGAATGCCTGGGAGGTACCCTTACTGGTAGCTAGGGACCCCCTGGGTCAGCGATCGGTGCGGGCAAGGTACAGGGTAGGCTACCCTAGACTCACCTAGCCACCCGCAGCGGCGGCGTCGGGGCCTGCCTGCCGCTAAGGCTCAGGTGTAGGGTAGCTACGGGGTAGGTAAGTCTACACTATAGGGTAGGCTGCCCAGTATACGCCTTCGTAGGCGGATGTCTCCCGCCATGTTCACCTGCAGGGCTTCCCACGACTACCACCCGGCTACGCGCAGCCGGGACTTTAATCTCAGCCACTGCTGCGAAAGAGCCCTGACACATCGGTTTCTCCCTTTGGCGGCGTGAGTCGCATTTTTTCGTTTTCGCATACAAACGAATTATGCGGGGCCAGAAATCCGGCCATCGAGCCTGCCGCCGCGTGTAGCTGAGGGGGATCGCTCGGTGGGCTCACGAGGACCCGGCTACTGGAGGCTCACGGTCCCGCGAAACCCGGGCTGGGCTCCAAATCAAGCTGCCGGGTAGGTAAAAGCGAAAAAGTTGTTAAGCGGCGCGGATAGGCCATGGCTTTATGAAGTGGACGGGGTGTTTCAGGGCAGCAGCCTCACAGCCGACGGCGCGGATTCCAAGCAGGTGCAGGGTAGCCAAAGCTGCGGGTACAGGGTAGGCGCAGAGTAGCTCGATCTATCCAGCCGTGGGCGCTAGATACCGGTGTAGGGTAGCCGGAACTTTATGTATAGGGTAGGTGAGTGCGTTTGGTGCAGGGTAGGCTACCCTACGTTCAGCGCGCCAACCTCGATCTCACGCGCCGTGGCTCCCTTGCGGCGCTGTCGAATCGTGTACCAGCTACCCGAGACCCTTGACGCCCCTACCCTATGATGTTTCTATCTACGTGGCTGGTATTCCGTGAGTTGGGGTTCGCTTACTGCCTAGTTGCAAAAGTCCCCTACAACGACAATGATCTTTGGTACAGACCTTTGCAACTCTTCCGCAAAGCTCCAATAGGCCAGCAAGCGGCTGGTAGCACGCAAATAACAGCGCATGAGATATAGAAAGCTTCCAGGGCCCTATGGGCACGCTTTTCTTTATCGCCGCACGTATGCCGCCGCCGCCATCCTCGTTTCCGCTCGGATCTCCGGGTGCAGGGTAGCCTACCCTGGACGCCACGCATCTGCTTACCCTGTACCCAGACTTCAGCCGCCGCTACCTCCCGCCACAGACATCCGTGGAAATTCTCATGACCGCCATCGCGCTCCCAGCAGCCAGGAGGTCCGTATGAGACCATGTTGGGAAAAACCCTGACATATTGGTTGTTTTGTTTGGTGGCGTGAGTCGCATTTTTTCGTTTTCTCATACAAATGAATTTTGCGGGACCAAAAATCCGGCCATTGAGCCTGCCGTCGGGTGCAGCGGGGCGTAAGTAGCCCGGTGGGCTTATGAGAGGAAGCTGCTGATGCAGCGGCGAAAGCCGCGGCTGATGCAGCGCTGCGACCGGGCAACCGCTGGAATTAAACCTCCAGCGAGAGCCCCTAGCAGGCAGTCCCCCGGGACGGTTCCTCTCTAACCTGTACCTTATCTTGCAGGTGTTTGTTGCGTGGTCTTCTGGACAGGCTTGCAGGCTCAGGTCTCGCCGGCGGTCGACTCATAGCAAACACCGACGTCTAGGAAGCCGGCCGCGTGCGGTACGGCCTACTGGATATGCCCTGAGGCGCTGGGAGACCAGCGTCGACGGATGGGCTTTGTGGATTGCTGGCCCCTGGCAAGCGCTGAAACGAAGCATCGGGAGAACGCCGCGCGCACTGGACGCCTTTTTAGACAGAAGGTGCGCGGTCCGGGCACTCCTCCTGGGGCCCCCAAGCTTCACTCCCCTAGGGGCTGTGCGGCGGAAGGGGCTCTGGGGAACTTAGAGAGGGAAAGCGGATTAGCGACGACGGCGTTCGGGGCCCTGCCCTGCTCGCTGCCGGCGCTGGCACTTCGGTGCCCACCCAGTAACTTGGATATCTCTCGGGTGCCTCCGGGCGCCCGTGGCCAACCTCGGCGTACGATAGTTATCTGGTTGATTCTGCCAGTAGTCATATGCTTGTCTCAAAGATTAA
>JAPYPR010000086.1 GCA_029937545.1 Erythrobacter sp.
AACGCCCATGGCCACACAAATCGAGCCCGCAACCCAGACCGACGAAGACGCCTTCCGCGCGGAAGTGCAGCAGTTTCTGGCGGACAATTTTCCCGAAGAACTCAAGGGCACAAACAACGCGCTCGCGGGTGTCGACGGCCCGACCAACGAAACCCCTGCGCAGAAAAAGTGGCGCGAGGCGATGGGCGCGCGCGGCTGGGGGACGCCGACCTGGCCCAGGGAATATGGCGGCGGCGGCCTGAGCAAGGCGCAGGCCAAGATCCTCGAGCAGGAGATGGGCAAGGCCGGGGCCTACAATCCCATTGGCGGCATGGGCGTGATGATGTTCGGCCCGACGCTGCTGGAATATGGCAGCGAAGAGCAGAAGAAGGAGCACATCCCGCCGATCACCCGCGGCGAAATCCGCTGGTGCCAGGGTTATAGCGAACCCAATGCCGGGTCCGACCTCGCCAATTTGCAGACCTTCGCCGAGGACAAGGGCGACCATTACCTCGTCAACGGCCAGAAGACCTGGACCAGCGGCGGGCAATGGGCGGACAAGTGCTTCGCCATCGTGCGCACCGACAAGAGCGACAAGCACAAGGGCATCAGCTTCATGCTGATCGACATGGATTCGCCGGGCGTCGAGGTCCGGCCGATCACGATGATCAGCGGCACGAGCCCGTTCTGCGAAACCTTCTTCACCGATGTGAAGGTGCCCAAGGAGAACCTTGTGGGCGAGGAAGGCCAGGGCTGGACCATCGGCAAGCGCCTGCTCCAGCACGAACGCACCAATATCTCGGGCGGCGGCAGCCTTGCGCGACTGATGGGCCAGAGCCTCGGCGAGATCGCCAAGAAATACCAGCCGACCGGCGACGACGGCGAGCTGGCGGATGCCGTGCTGCGCGACAAGATCGCCGATTTCGAGATCCGCTGGAACAGCTTCCTCCTCACCGCGCGTCGCGCCGTCGAGGAAAGCAAGGCGCAGGGCGGCGTGTCCGAAATCAGCTCGGTGCTGAAGAAGCTCGGCACCAAGCTCAGCCAGGAACGCAGCGAATTGCTGATCGAGATCCGCGGGCTCCAGGGCCTCGGCTGGGAAGGCGACGGCTTTCGCGACAGCGAGCTGGAGGCCGTACGCGGCTGGCTCTTCGGCAAGGCCACGACGATCTATGGCGGCTCGACCGAAATCCAGAACAACATCATCGCCAAGCGTGTGCTCGGCATGCTGGATCATCAGTAAGTTTCGGCACCAGTAAGGCGAGAGGGACAAGACAATGGCAGTTCTCAACGAAGAACAGGAAATGCTGCGCGACATGGCGCGCGAATGGGCCGTCAACGAAAGCCCGGTCACCGAATTCCGCAAGGTCCGCGCCAGCGGCGAGCCGGAAGCGTTCAATCGCGATGCCTATGCGACCATGGCCGAAATGGGCTGGGCCGGGGTCATCATCCCCGAAGAACACGGCGGTTCGGACTTCGGTTTCATGTCGGCGGGCCTCGTGGTCGAGGAACTCGGCAAGACGCTGACTGCCAGCCCGCTGGTGATGAACACGGTGGCCGCAAGCGCCATCGTGCTGGGTGGCAGCGACGAGCAGAAAGCGAAGTGGCTGCCGAAGCTGGCAAGCGGCGAAGCCATCGCGACGCTCGCCGTCGACGAGGGCCCGATCCACGATCCGTCGAAGATCGAAACCAGCGTTTCGGGCGGGAAGCTCAGCGGCACCAAGGCTTTCGTTCCCGAAGCTCACGGCGCAGGCCTGTTCGTGGTCGCCGCGAAGGACGGGCTCTACCTCGTCGAGAAGGGCGATGGCGTATCGCTCGCCACGCGCAAGCTGACCGACCAGCGCAGCCATGCCGACGTCACGTTCGAGGGTGCGGCAGCGGACAAGCTGGCCGATGGCGGCGATGGCCTGCTCGACGACGTCCTCGACCGGGCGCGCGTGCTGACGGCGGCCGAAATGCTCGGCATGGCGCAACAGGTGTTCGACGATACCCTCGCCTATTTGAAGCAGCGCGTGCAGTTCAATCAGGTGCTCGCGAGCTTCCAGGCGCTGCAGCACCGCATGGCCGACCTCTTCGCCGATCTTGCGCAGATGCGTTCGGCTGTCGAAGCGGGCCTGCAGGCCATCGACAGCGGGTTCGGTGTCGAACGTGCCGCGACCATCGCCAAGGCGGAGGCCAACCGCGTGCTGCACGCAATCTCCAATGAAGGCATCCAGCTGCATGGCGGCATCGGTATGACCGACGAATACGACGTCGGCTTCTACCTCAAGCGCGCACGTGTGCTGGAGAACAGATTCGGGGCGTCGAGCTACCTCAAGGACCGCTTCGCCAAGCT
>JAPYPR010000036.1 GCA_029937545.1 Erythrobacter sp.
GGAAGCGGGAATGCGGGCAAGTGTCCGCGAACAAGAGCCGGATCTCCGCCGGCTTCTCAGGCGGTCCATCTAGGACGGCTGGCTCGCCATCCAGTCGAGGGGCGGGGATTACGGAGCGATTAGAATGGTTTTCGCTCCGTGGCAGGCTCCATCACTTGATCGGGCAGGCCGGATCCAGGCGGAAATCGAGATAGTTGTCGACCGACTTCATCAGCTCCGCCTGCTCGTTCTCGAAGAAGTGGTTGGCGCGCGGGATTTCTTCGTGATGCACGGTGATGTGCTTCTGCGTGCGCAGCTTTTCGACCAATTTGGTGACCGAATTGGGCTGCACCACCGTGTCCTGAGCGCCGTGGATGAAGATGCCGCTGGCGGGGCAGGGGGCAAGGAAGGAGAAATCGTACATGCTCGCCGGAGCGCCGATGCTGATCCAGCCGCGGATCTCCGGGCGGCGCATCAGCAATTGCATGCCGATCAGCGCGCCGAAGCTGACGCCGGCGACCCAGGTCACCTGCGCTTCCGGGTGAACCTGCTGCACCCAGTCGAGCGCGCTGGCGGCATCGGAAAGCTCGCCGACACCGTTGTCGAAGCTGCCCTGGCTGCGGCCGACGCCGCGGAAATTGAAGCGCAGCGTGGCGAAGCCGCGGTTGACGAAGGTCTTGTAGAGCCGCTGCGTCATCTGCTCGTTCATCGTTCCGCCGCCTTGCGGATGCGGGTGCAGGATCATCGCCACGGGCGCACGCGGGCGCGGGGCGGGAGAGAAACGGCCTTCGAGACGGCCTTCGGGGCCGGGGAAGATGACGGTCGGCATGGATGGAGTACCTGTCGAATCTGATGGGTCGCGCTGGCCTTGGGTGGCGCATGCGAGGTCGCGGGCTATATAGGGTTTCCCCGCGAATTCGCAATAATTTCGAGCCCGTATCATTCCCGAACGCATCTACCTCGATCACGCCGCCACCACGCCGCTGCACCCCGAAGCGAAAGCCGCGATGGAAGAGGGCTTCCGGCTTTGGGCCAATCCCAGCTCGCCACATGCCGAGGGACGCAAGGCGCGCTGCCTGCTGGAGGATGCGAGAGAGCGGATCAAAGCGGCGCTGGAATGGGACGGTGAAGTGATCTTCACCAGCGGGGCGAGCGAGGCTGCAGCCTTGGCGTTGCATAATGCAAAGGCGGGTGAGCGGCTGGTTTCCGCCGTCGAGCACGATTGCATCTTCCAGTCGATGCCGGCCGCCGAACGTCTGCCGGTGCGATCTGACGGCGCTCTCGACCTCGACATACTCGCAGAAGCAGTGCAGCGCGAACGACCGCTCGTCGCCGTCCAGCACGTGAACTCGGAAACCGGCAACCGGCAGGACCTGCAAACGATTGCTAATATGGTGAAGGATGCGGGCGGATTGCTACTCGCCGATTGTGCGCAGAGTGCTGGCAAGTTCGACCTGCCCCCCTGCGACATGGCGATCGTTTCATCACACAAGTTCGGCGGGCCGATTGGTGCGGGCGCATTACTGGTCCGCGACTTCGCGCTGCTCGAGCCCAGCGGAGGCCATGAGCGTGGCTATCGGCGGGGCACGGAGAACTTGCCGGGGGTGCTCGGGATGGCGGCGGCACTGGCGGCGGCGAATGACCCCCACCTCGATCCCTTCGTTCTGGAGCCGATCAATGCGCTCGAGGGCGCGCTTCCGCTCTCTGACCCCACGCCCTACATTCGCGCCATCGCCATGCCGAACATGAGCGCCACCGCGCAGGTCATGCGCTTCGACATGGCGGGCATTGCGGTCTCGCAAGGCAGCGCCTGCTCCAGCGGCACGATGAAGACCAGCCGCGTGCTGGAGGCGATGCAGGTCGAACCGGAGGTCGCCGCAAACACGATCCGCGTCTCGCTCGGCTGGAACACCACCCGCGCCGAGGTGGAACGCTTCTGCGGGGTGTGGCTTGAGATGGCGAAACAATAGTGTCCGTTCGTGCTGAGCCTGTCGAAGCACCGTTCTTCTTTTTGACTAGCGCGGCACCCGAAGTAAGTACGGCCCTTCGACAAGCTCAGGGCGAACGGATAGGGGCGTTTGCGCACCGATGATCTATCTCGACTACCAGGCCACCACCCCGCTCGCGCCCGAGGCGCGCGACGCGATGCTGCGCTGGCTCGACGGCCCGGGCGGCACCGGCTTCGGCAATCCGCACAGCCCGCACCGCATGGGGCGACAGGCCAAGGCTGCCATCGAATTGGCGCGCGAACAGGTTGCGGCACTGTTCCCGGCGGGCGGCAAGGTGATTTTCACCGGCGGCGCGACCGAGGCGATCAATCTCGCCATTCGGGGAAGCGGGCAAGGCGGAGCCGTATCGGTCTCTGCCATCGAACATGCTGCCGTGCTCGATACCGCGCAGGATGCAGGCAAGTGCCACGTGCTCAACGTCGCCAGGAACGGGCAGTGCAATACCAAGCAGGATTTGCCGAGCGACACGCGGCTCGTCTGCCTGATGCAGGTCAACAACGAGATCGGCACGATCCAGCCGACGATCGAATGGCACCGCAAGGCGAAGGAGAACAATGCGCTCTACTTCTGCGATGCGGTGCAGGCCTATGGCCGGATCGAGCTGACCGGCGCGGATATGATCGCCATCAGCGCGCACAAGTTTCACGGGCCAAAGGGGATCGGGGCGCTGTGGGTGCGCGAGGGGTTGTCGCTGGACGAGGTACAGACCGGCGGCGGGCAGGAATTCGGCATGCGCTCGGGCACGCTGTCGCCTGCACTGATAGCGGGCATGGGCGCAGCCGCGCAGGAGGCGAAGGAGCGGATGGAGCAGGATGGGGAGCATGTGCAGAAGCTCTGGGAGCGCGCCAGCGAGCTGTTCGAGAACTGGGAGCTGAACGGCAGCGCGGAGGCGCGCTGGCACGGCAATCTCAACATCCGTCCACGCGGGCCAAATGGAGGGGGGCTCGATGTAAACCGCCTGATGAGCGACGTGCGCGACGTAATGTTCTCCGCCGGCTCCGCCTGCGCCAGCGGATCGGGCCGGACGAGCCATGTGCTCGACGCAATCGGCCTCCCGAAGAAACTCGCCAAGGCCTCGATCCGGCTTGGATTCGGGCGCTACACCACGATGGACGAGATCGAGCAGGCAGCGGAGAAGATCAATGCCGCGGCGAAAGCGCAGGGCGCGCTATGAAGGTCGAGTTCACAAGTTCAAAGGGCGAGATCGTCACCGCCGAATGCGAGCCGGGCGACAATCTCTTGCGCGTGGCCCAGGCGGCCGGGCTGCCACTGGAAGGAACGTGCGAAGGGCAGATGGCTTGCTCCACCTGCCACGTGATCGTCGCACCCGACTGGTTCGACCGGCTCGACGAAGCCAGCGAGGAGGAAGAGGACATGCTCGACCTTGCAGCAGGCGTCGCACGGACCAGCCGCCTTTCCTGCCAGATCGACCTGACCGAAGCGCTAGACGGGCTGGCGGTCTCGATCCCCGCCGAAAGCCACGACATGCGGCGGTTCTAGCCTTCCGCGTCCATCCGCACCTAGCGTTCGCCCGGGAGGAAGGCGGGACCGGTCTCGTGACCGGCGGCGGCATCGAGGCGGGAAGCGACGGCAAGCATGTGTTCACGCAGGCGGCAATGCATGCCCCAGCCCTTCTTCGGATCTTCGGCCCGCACCATGAAGCGCACCGTCATCGCCCGTGCAT
This sequence comes from Erythrobacter sp., assembly GCA_029937545.1. Lineage (GTDB taxonomy): Bacteria > Pseudomonadota > Alphaproteobacteria > Sphingomonadales > Sphingomonadaceae > Qipengyuania. Next base: position 3,673 of record JAPYPR010000036.1, read on the forward strand.
TCTGCGAGATCACTTCGCAAACCGCATCGTCCGGAGCGATCGCATCCTCGTCGCTCTGGGCGAATTCGCGGAACGGTTCGCGCAGCGCGTCGACATCGGCGCGATTGTCCAGTTCCAACTCGACGTGCATCATCAGGCTCGGGTCCTGCACTGTCCGCAATAATAGATCGCGTCGCCGATCCGCGCCGTCTGCGCGAAGTGGCGAAGTCGAACAGATAGTCGATGACCGCTAGGGCAATCCCGATGATTGCAGCGAGGAGGAGCGCCAGTTGGAGCGGATCGAGCAAGTCCTTTACCGACCCGGAGAGGCGGAAAAACGTCGTCTGGACGAGCGCGAAGGTCCCGGCAAAGGCCAGCAGAGTCGCGGGCAGGTGCACCGTCTGGAGGATGCCATAGAGCTTGGTGTCCTCGTCCAACCGGTGCCGCCAGCGGTTGATCGCGAAATAGGTCAGTGCTGCAGCAAAGGCGGCGACCAGCAGGATCAGCGGCAGGGCAATCACCTCTTACCAGGCGAACGTCCAGAACGCCTGTTTGCGAAGCAGCGAAGGCTGCGCCTCCTCGAACTTGCTCGGTCCGTAGATGACGTAAAGCTTCGGAACGTTTGCGACGCTCTGCCGGCTGAACACCCACAAGGGCTCGCTCCCGGGGGCCTGCACGCGCGGGATCCTGATCGGGACGGTCCGATTATCGACTTCGAGATAGCCCATCACGATCGAGCGTCGCGGCGCACCGGCTATCGGATCCTTGCTCGTCGTCGTGGTGTCGACGGCATCTGGGCGATCGGGGAGCGAGGCCCAGTCAATCGCGACCGTCGGGTGAAGCAGGTCATAGGGCTTGGCCGACAGATCCTGCGGCGAGTCCGCATTCGCCCTCCGACCGACTTTAGCGAGGTCGAGCGCAGCCGATGCCCGCTCCCAGTCGCCGCGATCGCCGGCGGCCATGACGCTTTCCAAGAAGCCCATCGGCGTATCGAGCTCGAGCGGGGCCATGAGTCCGGTATGTCAGTCGCTTGCCGGTTGGGGTTCGCCATCGCGCGCTGGCCGCCAACCATCCTCGCCGATGCCGGTCGAAAGGCCGGCCCGCTTCCACAGGCGCACGGCCAGCCAGACAAGCAGGCCCAGCGGGAGCACGACGGTCAGCAGGATCATCAGCACGGCGATCATGTTGCCGAGCAGCGATGCCAGCGATCCCCACGCGCTGCGGATCGGTTCGGCAAATCCGCCCTCAACCGGAGCGCCCGCCTGATATTCGACGGTCATCGTGCTGAAGGCGACGCGGGCGCGCATTTCCGTGAGCCAGCTGCGCGCCTGGTCGATTTCCTCGTTGACCTGCGCCACGCCGCGCTCTGCTGCGACAAGCTCCGACACCGTCCCGCGCCGGTTGCGCAGCACGTCCATCAGCCGGTCGCGCAACACCGTGCGGGCCTGCAGCCGCGCTTCGGTGTCGACGATGGACTTGGACAGATCCTCGCCCTCGATGGAGGATGACACCAGCTCGCCGTCCATCCGGCCTGTCGCGGCAGTCAGCGCCTTGCCGAAGGTGCGCGCTTCGCTGCTGCGCACGGCGATGGTCAGGCTGCCGTAGGCATAATCGCCTTCCTGCTCGCCCTGGTTCATCGAGACGATGCGGCAGGCCTGCGGCCCCTTGGCCTCGCACATATCGGCATGGCGTTCCTGCAACGGGCGGATCGTATCGGCCGGAACGCGGAACCCGTAAGCGAAAGTGTAGGCGACTTGCGGCATCCCGACAGCAATCGTGCCGCTGGCGTTAGCGATGGTCTTGCCCGGCTCGGCCTGGCCCGCGCGGTTGATGGCGGGAGGGGGAGGTGGCGGAGGTGCGGCGACGGGCGGGGGCGTATTATGCAGCATCGGTTCCGTGAAGCCGAAATCGGCCTGCGGAGCCTCGGCAGCGGCTTCGACATCGACCGTCGTCACCCGCTCGTTGACGGCGTGTTGCTCCGAGTTGTCGCTACAGCCCGCCAGCAACGCGACCGTCGAGACTGCGGTCAATAGTTTCCTTTGCACTTCGTTCTCCACTGTGCCCGTCCCAACTGCCTTATTTATGCGATAATATGAACACAATCCAAACATACTCTGTTTAATGTTACAACATAACTAAATTCGGGCAAGCTAGTATCGGGCGGAGAAGCAAAAGCCCCACCGCATTGCTGCGGCAGGGCTCCCAAACTTCGTTCTGATTAACGGTGGAGTCAGGCGGTTTCCATCTCCCGCTTTTCGGCGGTTTCGCCGAGCATTTCGATCAGGGCCTTGCTGAATGCCGGAATATCGTCCGGATTACGGCTGGTGATCAGATTGCCATCTACGACGGCTTCCTTGTCGACCACATTCGCACCGGCGTTTTTGAGATCGGTCCGGATCGAGGGCCACGACGTGACAGTCTTGTCCTTCACCAGGTCCGCTTCTGCAAGCAGCCACGGGGCGTGGCAAATCGCCGCAATCGGCTTGCCGGCCATATCGAATTCGCGGACGATGGCCACGGCGCGCTCGTTCATGCGGAGGATGTCGGGGTTCATCTGGCCGCCCGGCAGAAGAAGCGCATCGTAGCCCGAACAGTCGGAAATCTCGTCGACCGTCTTGTCTACAGCGACGCTTTCGCCCCAATCCTTCTGGTCCCAACCCTTGATGTCGCCTTTTTCGAGACTGACGACGGTAGTTTCGAAACCGGCGTTTTCGAGATTGGCCTTGGGCTTCATCAGTTCGGACTGTTCGAAACCGTCGGTGGCGAGGATCATGATGTGTTTCGTCATAAGGTATCTCCGTATTATGTGTATGCCTTTGCAACGTGTGGGGATGACGCAGCGTTCCTTGCTGACAGGCGAAGCGTGGCTCTGGTAGGGCGGGTGTCATGGCCACTTCCGAACTGGACGATTCCGGAGCCGATCCCTTCGATGCGATCGTCGATGCACCCTTCGATTCCGCGCTGTCCGAGCGCTATCTCGTTTATGCGCTGAGCACGATTACCGCGCGTTCGCTGCCCGACTTGCGTGACGGGTTGAAGCCGGTTCACCGTCGCCTGCTCTGGACCATGCGCCAATTGAAGCTCGACCCGGCGAGCGGCTTCAAGAAGTCGGCCCGCGTGGTCGGTGAGGTCATCGGTAAATACCACCCGCATGGCGACACCGCCGCTTACGACGCGATGGTCCGCCTCGCGCAGGATTTCGCACTGCGTTACCCGCTGGTCGAAGGGCAGGGGAACTTCGGCAATATCGACGGTGATAACGCCGCGGCTTACCGCTACACCGAAGCGCGCCTGACAAGGACGGCGATGCGCCTGATGGAGGGCCTCGACGCGGGCACGGTCGACTTCATCCCGACCTACAATAACGAGGAAGAAGAGCCGGAGATCATGCCGGGCCTCTTCCCCAACCTGCTGGCCAATGGCGCCAGCGGGATCGCGGTCGGCATGGCGACCAACATCCCCAGCCACAACGTCGCCGAGATCGTCGATGCGACGCTGGAAGTGATCGACAATCCGCATGTCGAGCACGCCCGGTTGATGGAGCTGTTCAAGGGACCGGACTTCGCCACCGGCGGCGTGGTGCCGGAAAGTGCCGACACGATCAGCCACGCCTACGAGACCGGACGCGGGTCCTTCCGGGTTCGGGGCCGCTTTCACGCAGCCGAGGCGGACAAAGCCGAGGACCGGGACGCGGGTATAGAGCGGCTCGGCGGCGGCCAATGGCAGCTGGTCGTCAGCGAAATCCCCTACCAGGTGCAGAAGGGCAAGCTGATCGAGCAGATCGCCCAGCTGATAGCCGACAAGAAGCTGCCGATCCTGGAAGACGTGCGCGACGAAAGCGACGAGAACATCCGCCTGGTACTCGTGCCGCGCAGCCGCAATGTCGATCCTGAACTGCTCAAGGAAAGCCTCTACAAGCTGACCGATCTGGAGACGCGCTTCGGCCTCAACCTCAACGTGCTCGACCGCACGCGCACGCCGATGGTGATGGGGTTGAAGGAGCTGCTGGATAACTGGATCGCCAGCCAGATCGACATCCTCCAGCGCCGCAGCCGTCACCGGCTCGACCAGATCGCCCGCCGGCTGGAGCTGGTCGAAGGCTATATCATCGCCTTTCTCAACTTGGACCGCGTGATCGAGATCATCCGCACCGAGGACGATCCCAAGGCCGTGATGATGGAGGAGTTCAAGCTTACCGACCGGCAAGCCGAGGCGATTCTCAACATGCGCTTGCGGTCCTTGCGCAAGCTGGAGGAAATGCAGCTGCGCGAAGAGCGCGACGACCTGCTGAAAGAGCAGGAGGAGCTCGAAAAGCTGCTCGGCTCGCCTGCCCGCCAGCGGACGCGGCTGAAGCGCGACCTCAACTCGCTGCGCAAGGAATATGCCGAGGATACCGATCTCGGCCGTCGCCGCACGACTATCGCCGAAGCCGCACCGGCGGTCGAATTCAGCATGGATGCGATGATCGAGAAGGAGCCGGTGACGGTCATCCTCTCGCAGAAAGGCTGGATCCGCGCGGCCAAAGGGCATGTCGATCTGGAGCAGGACTTCAAGTTCAAGGAAGGCGACGGGTCGGCCTTCGTGCTGCATGCGCAGACGACCGACAAGCTACTGCTGGCGGGCGACGATGGCCGCTTCTTCACGCTCGGCGCGGACAAGCTGCCCGGCGCGCGCGGTTTCGGTGAGCCTGTGCGCAACACGCTCGACATCGATACCACCGCGAACATCATCGCAGTGGTCGTCCATAAGCCGAAGCAACGACTGCTGCTGGCGGCGACCACGGGCAAGGGCTTCGCGGCGACCACCGACGAAATTCTCGCCGAAACGCGAAAAGGGCGGCAGGTCGTCAATCTGAAGGGCGATGCGAAGCTCGCCGTCGCGCGCCCGATCCTTGAAGGGCACGATCACGTCGCGGTGGTCGGCGATAACCGCAAGCTGGTGGTGTTCAATCTCGAGGAACTGCCCGACCTTGCCAAAGGGCAAGGCGTCAAGCTGCAGAACTACCGCGACGGCGGGTTGTCCGATGCCACGACTTTCAAACTGGAAGACGGGCTTAGCTGGACGATGGGTGGCAAAGGCGACCGGACCCGGACCGAAACCGAGATGTGGCAATGGAAGGTCGCGCGCGGCGGCGCTGGCCGATTGCCGCCGCAAGGTTTCCCGCGGGACAATCGTTTCGGCTAGCGGTTGACCTACCGAGCGTGTGGGAAGAGGATAGCGTTATGCGCTTCTTTCCTTACTTTCTTGCGTTGGCGCTAATGCCAGTGTCGGCGCATGCCGACGATCCCGAGCAGCTGCTACCTAAGAAGGACGAGCTGATCGCGGCCGATCCGCTTACGCATGTCGACCATTTCCCGCCGCCCGAGATCGCGCGCAGTATCGAGAGCGGCCGGATATGGACCGGCCATCTTGCGCCGCCCGGTCAATTCGACGCCCTTCTTACAGGGGCTGTCAGAGACGAGGGCTACGGAACCTGTCGCCGCGCGACCTATCGGTTTCTGCTGGAAGAAGTCCCTGGACGGGGCATGCGAAGATGCCTTGGCGACGCTCGCCGCATTCGATCTGCAGGATTTGATCTCGCTCGAGGTCAGTTCGCTTGCGAAGGATTGCGGGCCTGTCGAGGGTCGCACGCGACTGCGCACCATGCGTCCGATCGGAGATGGCGACCCCTTCATCCTCGAAGCGCGTTTTCCTGATCGCGAGAGTGCCCAGACGTGGAAGCTGGAGTGGGAAGCACGCGATGGCGAGCCTCTCGCGCTTTCGACGATGCGTACGACGATCATCTGATTTCAGGTCACAAAAAAAACCGGAAGCGCCCTTCCGCGCTTCCGGTTCTTTTTCGATCCCGAAAGGGTCGGTGTCCGGCGTTATTCGCCGGTGGTGTCGCCCTCTGCAGGCGAAGCGGCCTGAGACATGGCGGCATCGATCTGCGCGTTTGTCAGGCGGGCCATCAGGCCGTTGTCGGTCGCATCGAAGTGCGAGCGCAGCAGTGTCACCTTGTTGGCTTCGTCGCCGCCGCGAGCGATCACGACATTGTCGCCATCCACTTCGACCACTGTGCCGAGCGGCGCGTGATCGGCGGCCATGGCTTCGGCGCCGACGGTCAGCGCGGCATCGCGCTTGGCAGCGGCTTCGGCGAGCTGCGCGTCGATCATGCCGTCGATCTGCGCCTTGGTGACGGTGATCGTCGGGCCGGTGTCGCCTTCGCCATACATGTTCACGGCGAGCGGAACCTTGTGCTTGCCGGTGTCGAGCACGGCCTGGCCGTTCTCGACGGCTACAATGGTGCCGACTTCGCCGCCCTGCGGGCCGTAGACGGTGGCACCGGCAACGACCTGCTCGTTGGCGAGGGCAGGAGTGGCGGCAAGAGCGACGGCGGCAACGGCCAGCTTCGCGAATTTCATAGATTCAACTCCAAGACTTGGTTTTCAAAACTTGCGGTTCCGCCACGCGCCAACGCGCATCGAAGCCGCCTAAAATGGAAAAGGGCGAGCAACCTTTCGCAGTTGCATAACCCGCCGAGCCCCCTCCGGGACACGGCCGCCCTATGGCACATTCGGCCAAAAGTGGCAAATGCAGGCTCTTGATGGTGCAGTGCAGCTTAAGCTAGGCTGAAGGCTCTTCGCGCCGTACCAATTCTTCGGAAAGCAGTTCTTCAACGCGCGTGCGATCGGGAAATTCCTCGGCGATCCAGCGGGCTTCGACGGCTCTCAGGATGCGAGCGACTTCCGGCCCTGCGCCGACACCCCGCGCGACGATTTCACCGCCCTTGAGCGGCAATTGCGGGAGTTCCCAATCAGCCAGCGCTCCGGTGCTCGCTCCCGACAAAAGCAGGCGATCGATGGCGCAGTCCGCGCCTTCGCGATAGGCAAGCGCCCGGGGCGCATCGGCATCGGCGGGCTTGCGTTCGGCGGCGCAAACCAGCCGGGCGCGCTGAGCCTTCGATAGCCGGAGCCGTGCTGCGACCGCCTCGGCGATGGTCGGGATTGGCGGGATCAATGCCGCAAGCCTTCTGACACCCTCGGGCGGGTGGCTTTGCGCGGCCTCGCTCGCCACCAGCGCAATCAGGCAGACGATTTCGTTGCGGCGGGCTTCGGGCAGAACGACGCCGAGCACGCCCAGCTTCTCCATCAGTTGCACCGTCGCGACCGGATCGGGCAGCGACAGGATGGCGAGCAGTTCCATCGCCACCCGCTCGCGGCTGAGGCCTTTCAGCGTTGCCGCCAGCTCCTCGCAAGCGGCGACAGCTTCGTCGTCCAGCGCATCGCCGAAACGTGCCTGGAAACGGAAATAGCGCAGGATGCGAAGGTGGTCCTCGCGTATCCGTTCGCGCGCATCGCCGATGAAACGCACGCGCCGCGCTTCGAGATCGGCAAGGCCGCCGAAATAATCGTCCAGTTGCAGCGTCTCGGGATGGGCGTAGAGCGCATTGATGGTGAAATCGCGCCGCGCTGCGTCCTCGCGCCAGTCGTCGGCAAAGGCCACGGTCGCGCGGCGTCCGTCTGTCGAAACGTCGCGGCGCAATGTGGTCACCTCGACAGGTCCGCCCTCGAGGATCGCGGTGATCGTGCCGTGGTCGATGCCGGTCGGGACGGTGCGAATGCCAGCCGCGCGGCACTTGTCGATCGCCGTGCCGGGTCGATGGGTGGTGGCGCAATCGATGTCGTGCGGCGCGATACCGAGCATGGTGTCGCGCACGCAGCCGCCAACCCAGCGCATGCTGTCGGCACCCAGCGCCTCGACCAATTGCGCGAGGTCATCGCGGTTCGTCCAATTAGTCTCAGGTAACCTTGCCAAAACAAACTCCGTTTGCCCTGAGCTTGTCGAAGGGCGGTCCTTTTGTTGAGAGGCAGCGGGTAGAAGAAGTGCAGCCCTTCGACAAGCTCAGGGCGAACGGTTCAAGGGGAGTCGAGCCACGCGATGCGCCGCGACAGGTTCCAGCAGATCGCCGCAGTCACGCCCCAGATGCGATAGCCCTCATGATCCATCTCGAGATATTCGCGCATCGCGCCTTTCCAGAACACTTCGTTGCGGTCCCATTGCGATGCATCCATCAGCTTGTCGAGCGGGCATTCGAACCAGCTTTCGACCTCGCGCGGGTCGGGCCGGATAGGCAGGTCGTGCGGCACGGTCGCCAGCACGGGTGTGATGTCGAAGCCGGTGCCGGTCTGGTAGCGATCGGTCGTGCCGATCAGCCGCACGTGCTCGCGGGGGATGGCGAGTTCCTCCCACGCTTCGCGCAAGGCGGCCTCGACCGCGTCCTCGCCCTCGTCCAGCTTGCCGCCGGGGAAGGCGACCTGCCCGGGATGGTCCCGCATGGTGCGCGGGCGCTGGGTCAGGAGGACGGTGGGGTTCTCGCACTCGGTCACCGCGATCAGCACGGCGGCATGGGCGGTGCGATCGAGATCGGCGAAGCGTGCATCGGACATCAGCGGGCCGACGTCCTGGGCATGCCCCTGCTCGAACAATTGCACCAGGCGATCGAAGATGGCGCTCATTCAGGCAGGAGAGAGAAGGTTTCGCCCCCGCTCGTCACAGTGAAGTCGCCGCCCTCTTCGAGTGCGATCTGCGCGAGCTGCTCAAAGGTCGAGCGGTTGAGCCGCGCCTCGCAGCCGCGCCGAACGTGGACGTAGAGCGCGGGCTTGTCCGGGTCGCCTGCTGCGCGGATCGGGTTGTCGGGCCCGGCGACCACGACGTCGTCGGTATTGGTGCGGAACACCAGATCGCCATCCTTGGGCGAGACATCGGTGGCGATGAAGCAGGCGTCCTCCACTTCGATCGACAGTTTCTGATAGGGCACGACCAGCCAGTAGCTGCCGTCGTCCTCCCGGTTCAGCAGGCCGGAAAAGGCGCGCACCATGCCGGGCCGCCGGATCGGCGAGCCATCGTGATACCAGGTCCCGTCCGCCGCGATGCGCATGTGGCTGTCGTCGACATTGTCGGGCGACCATCGCTCGACCGGCGGCAGCTTGCGATCGGCCACCGCCAGCGCGATTTCGGCGAGCGACATTCCGGCGAGTTCGGGGGGCGGAGTGTAGGGCATCGGAAGCGTGGTGGCAGAACGCGCGGCGGGACTCAATGGCGTCTATTCGCTCCCGGCGGTCGCTGCGCCCTGTTCCGTCCCACGCCCCCACCCGGCCACCCACGGCACTATACTGTTTGGGTGGCCGGGTGGGGGCGTGGGACGGAACAGC
>JAPYPR010000087.1 GCA_029937545.1 Erythrobacter sp.
CCGCCTTCCAGGCCGCCTCGGATTTGATCTTCAAGGGACGCGAGCAGCCCTCCGGTTACACCGAGCCGTTGCTGCACCACTGGCGCGCGGTGCACAAGGCCAAGTTGGGTTGATCTGAACTGGGCGCCGAGGCTAACTCTTTCCTCGGCGCTCACCATCTGAGCCTGGCATCCCGCTTTCTGTCATGTCAGGCTTTTTGCCGATTTTGAACGCAAAAGTTTGGCGAGCTACGTCGCTCGTCAGGCTGCACATGGTTGCCGCATAGTGTAAGAGTGTTTTTAATACTCATTTCAGCTTTATGGGATATAAAGTATTTGTACCCAATGAAATGAGGTGTGCCATGAAAGTGAAAATGATTGTATTGACAGCTTTTATCTCCAGCGTGTTAGCAATTCCTGCTGTTGCGAGCGTTGGTCATGACGGTGGCGTTCCCGTGCTAGAAGATGGTATTTCATCGAGTCAGATGATTAGCAATGGCAACGAAAACCGATACACCGTGCCTATTGATAAGCCGACTACTTTAACAGTAACAAGTGAGCACTATGCTGGTAGCTCTAGCCGTGGAAACTATCTGAAGGCGGTGCTCTATGACGCATCAGGAGAAATGGTTGCCGCAGCGTCAGATCCTGATGGGCACTTTTCTCTTGTCAGGTCATTAGAGCCAGGAGATTATCAGCTTATGGTTACTGGAAGCACTACCATGGGAGGCGCTCATGAAAGTCGGAATATCTACCAACTCCACACCCAATATCAATAAGTGATGCATGGTAAATTAAGGGCCGGCTGATTGGGGTTGGCCGGTTCTTCTTGTAGTGTGCAATCCTAAAATAGCATGGGGTGTGGATAATGAAGGCAACGGACTCATATAAATACTATGGTGTTGTTAGTCGCGTATTGCATTGGATAACTGCAATATTGGTCATTATACAGCTAGCCGATGTATATATGCGTAGTTGGGACCCCAAGAATATTTTTAGTCAGTATGTACAGCCGTGGCATATGACGATAGGGGTTTCTATTTTGGGGGTAATGTTGCTCCGCATGATCTGGTTGTTGGTGCAGAGAAAGCATAGGCCACGAAGTAGAAGTATAATGGTAAGGTTTGGGCATTTTAGTATATACGTTGTTCTGATCGCTATCCCGTTGAGTGGCTTATTGCAAGGTTATCCCGTTTTAGTTTTTGATACTCTTCTGACAAAAGGTCTTGACACAAAATGGGATACGATTTTTCAGGAGCTGCATGGCCCACTTGCTTATATACTGACAGCGTTGATTGCAGGACATGTGTTTATGGCGATATTGCATCGCCTAGTACATCGTGACGGAACTTGGGAAAAAATGATAGGGAAAAATCAATAGCTTTGGTTAAGATTTTGTCGTGTGTAAAAAAGGAGGGGAGATGCTCCCCTCTAAAAGCCAGGCTACGATGAAAATATTTTCTAAAAAGTCATGAAAGAATGGTCTTTATTATTTTTAAATTCATAGATTTTAAAGGGTGCTTCTTGAGCCCCGGGCATGCCTGGGGATCCTTTCGGCATGCCGACAAGGCCAATGCCATTTATATCTGGTTGTTTAGAGAAAAGCGTTGCTAGTGCTTTCTTAGGAACGTGACCCTCGATCCAATACTTACCCATTTTAAGGGTATGGCATGAAGCCAAATTCTTGGGCACTTCTGCTCGCTTCTTGATGCTATCCAGCGCAACATCATCCACGATCGTGATCCTGACACCTTGCGTTTCAAGGTAATGTGCATAAGCTGTACAACAGTCGCACCTGGGGTCTTTGTAAAGAGTTGCTTCATCAGGTAGGTCGTTTGCCGACACTGCCTCTGTTGCCAAGAAACTACATGCCAGTAGTGAAGCAAGGAGTTGTTTAATGCCTGTATCCTTCATGAGGGCCCCTGAAAAGGTACTTAATAAGAGAAGCAATGCTTAATCCAATAAGCAAAAGTAATGTTAGTGGCATAAGCCACCCTATCCATCCCATTGAGCCCATTAAAGCGAAACATTCTGAATTCATCATGAAAATCCTCTTGGCAGTGCTATACTAAGGTAAAGAGTACAGCCTTTGTGTAGCCCAAAGGTCAAGCTGTAGAAATGATCATGGCTTTTTGTTAGCAAACTAAGTAGATGTATTCAGGATCATTTCAGGTTGTGCCTCTATAAAGGGTAGACATCCACTTTTGTAGGAGAACACTGATGTATAAGAAGCATCTGGTATCAAGCCTTTTGGCAATCTCGTTGAGTACGCTGGCGGCGGCTTCCTGGGCCTCG
>JAPYPR010000088.1 GCA_029937545.1 Erythrobacter sp.
GTACCCATCCGGTGAGCCCCGCCTTGTCCGGCGGGTGAACGACCGGTCTTAAGAGCGCTCGTATGAGCGAGCTTAGGAGCGGAGCATGGGTCAGATCACGGTGATGACGGGGCCGGAGCGTCGGCGGCGGTGGAGCGAGGAGGAGCGGCTTGATATCCTCGCCGAGGCCTTTGCGCCGGGTGCCTGCGTTGCTGACGTATCCCGGCGGCGCGACGTTTCGACCAGCCTGATCTACACTTGGCGGCGCAAGTTGCAGGAACAGGCGGAAGCAGCGTCGTTGCCGGTACCAAAGGTAACATTTGCGCAGGCCGTGCTCGCCGATGATGAGCAGCCTGCCGATCATGATCCGTGCGCCGCGATCACGGTCGAACTGGGCGAAGGTTGCTGCGTGCGTATTTCGTCGTCTGCATCGGCTACGCTGGTTTCGGCGACATTGAAGGCGCTGCGATGATCCCATCGGGCGCGAGAGTCTGGATCGCGATGGGCCACACGGACATGCGCAAGGGCATGCAGGGGCTGGCCTTGCAGGTTCAGCAGGGCCTGAAGCGCGATCCACATGGCGGCGACCTGTTCGTGTTCCGCGGGCGGACGGGATCGCTGGTCAAGATCATCTGGCACGACGGCATCGGCATGTCGCTCTATGCCAAACGGCTCGAGAAGGGGCGCTTCGTCTGGCCCTCGGCTCGGGAAGGCATGGTCTCGCTGACCAATGCGCAATTGTCCTGCCTGCTGGAGGGGATCGACTGGCGTAATCCCCAGTATTCGTGGCGTCCGCAGAGCGCCGGATAGGTGCGGCATTTTCTTCGTTGGCTAGCGCATTTTTGGCTTTGACCGGAGGCCGATCTGTGATTCCATGCCCCTCATGGACAAGGCCGTATCGCCCCTTCCGGACGACGTCGAAGCGCTCAAGGCGCTACTGGCCGCCGCGGTCTTGCGCGCCGATGATGCCGAGGCCCGCCTTGCCAAGGCCAAGGCCCGCGAGAGTGCGATCGAGGCGCTGATCGCCCACCTCAAACTGCAGATCGCCAGGCTGCGCCGCGAGCAATATGGCGCCAGCGCCGAACGCAGCCGCCATCTGCTCGATCAGCTGGAATTGCAGCTTGAAGATCTCGAGGCCGATGCCTGCGAGAATGATTGCGCTGCCGAAGCCGCTGCGGCGAAGACGAGCGAGGTCGCCGCCTTCGACCGCAAGCGCCCGAGCCGCAAGCCGTTCCCCGAACATCTGCCGCGCGAACGCGTCGTCATCCCCGCGCCCTGTTTGTGCCCGTCCTGCGGCGGCGCGCGCCTGTCGAAGCTGGGCGAGGATATCACCGAGACTCTGGAAGTGATCCCGCGCCAGTGGAAGGTGATCCAGACGGTGCGCGAGAAGTTCTCCTGCCGGGACTGCGAGATGATTATGCAGCCCCCGGCGCCGTTCCATGTCGTGCCACGCGGATGGGCGGGCCCCAGCTTTCTCGCCATGCTCTTGTTCGAGAAGTACGGCCAGCACCAGCCCCTCAACCGGCAGGCCGAGCGCTTTGCCCGCGAAGGCGTTGCGCTCAGCACCTCGACATTGGCCGACCAGGTCGGTGCCGCCGCCTTCGCACTCATGCCGCTCTACCGGCGGATCGAGACCCATGTGCTGGATGCAACCCGGATCCACGGCGACGATACCACCGTGCCGGTCATGGCGAAGGGCAAGACCGATACGGCGCGCCTGTGGGTCTATGTGCGCGATGACCGACCCTTCGCCGGCTGCGATCCGCCAGCGGCCCTGTTCCACTATTCGCGCGACCGGCGCGGCGAGCATCCTCGGGCGCATCTGGCGTCCTGGGCAGGGATTCTGCAGGCCGATGCCTATGGCGGCTACAACGAGCTTTACGCGCCCGGTCGTCAGCCAGCACCCGTGATCGAGGCGGGCTGCTTCGCGCATGCACGCCGCAAATTCTTCGAGCTGGCCGATGTCGAGGGAGCCGCGCGCAGGAGAAGCCGCGGCGAGCACACCGGCATGATCTACCCGATTGCGCTGGAGGCCGTGCAGCGCCTCGATGCCCTGTTCGAGATCGAGCGCGGCATCAATGGCAAGACGGCAGCCGAGCGCGTTGCACTCCGGCAGGAACGCAGCGCGCCGCTGATGGCGGATTTGCACGCCTGGCTCACCGCGCAGCTCGCGAAGCTGTCGCGCAGCCATGATCTGGCGAAGGCGATAGGCTACATGCTCCGGCGCTGGGATGCCTTCACCCGCTTCCTCGATGATGGCCGGATCTGCA
>JAPYPR010000037.1:0-1264 GCA_029937545.1 Erythrobacter sp.
TCATGGCTACCATCGCCATCGCAGCCTTCGTCACATGGTGGATCTAATGAGTCCGAACCCTAATTATCCCACCTTATGCTCGCCCTTGATCCAGCGCACCGTGCCGCTGCTGGCGCGCATCACCACGCTTTCCGTCGTCATTGTGCCACCCCGGCGATACTTCACGCCTTCGAGCAGGCTGCCGCTGGTCACGCCGGTCGCCGCGAAGATACAATCGCCTTTGACGAGGTCGTCGCGCGTGTAAATGCGGTCGAAATCCTCGATGCCCCATTTGCGCGCGCGAGCCCTTTCATCCTCGTTGCGGAAGACGAGGCGGCCGTTGAACTGTCCGCCGACGCAGCGCAGCGCAGCGGCTGCAAGCACACCCTCGGGCGCGCCGCCCTGGCCCATATACATGTCGATCGTAGTGTCTTCGTCGGTCACCGCGATCACGCCCGCAACATCGCCATCGCCGATCAGCACGACGCCGCAGCCGATCCCGCGCAGTTCGGCGATGAGGTCCGCATGGCGCGGGCGGTCGAGCACGCAGACGATGATGTCGGCAGGCTTCACGCCCTTGGCCTCCGCCACCGCCGCAACATTTTCGGTGGGGGTCTTTGCCAGGTCGATAATGCCGTCGGGATAGCCCGGCCCGACCGCAATCTTGTCCATGTAGACGTCCGGCGCATTGAGCAGGCAGCCCTCGGCGCTGGCGGCCAGCACGGCCAGCGAATTGGGGCCGGCCTTGGCCGTGATTGTCGTGCCTTCGAGCGGATCGAGCGCGATGTCGATCTTCGGGCCCTTGCCCGGCGCGCCGCCGACCTTCTCGCCGATGTACAGCATGGGTGCCTCGTCTCGCTCGCCTTCGCCGATCACCACGGTGCCGTCCATATAGAGCGTGTCGAAGGCCTTGCGCATCGCCTCGACGGCGGCGGCGTCGGCGGCCTTCTCGTCTCCGCGACCGATCAGCTTGGAAGCCGCGACCGCGGCCGCTTCGGTGACGCGGACCATTTCGAGCACGAGGATGCGGTCGAGCGGGTTGTCGGCAGGCGAGTTCATAAGCGGTTCAGTCCCTGGTAGGTGTATCGGACCCGGAAGTCGGGTGGAGCTTCGATCATGCAATCGTATGCGCGAGCGCCCGATAGACAGGGAGCCATGCATTGTCGAGACAACTGGTCGCCCTGGCTGCCGGGTTCCTTGTATTCACGTCCGGCCCCGGGTTCGCGCAAACGGCGCTGATCTCCGGCGAAATCGTCGTCTGCGGCGAACGGACCGACAGCGACCG
>JAPYPR010000037.1:1364-12414 GCA_029937545.1 Erythrobacter sp.
CGGCGCTGATCTCCGGCGAAATCGTCGTCTGCGGCGAACGGACCGACAGCGACCGTTTTCGGCTGAGCCCACCTGGCGGGGCACAGCGGCGCTACACGGAAGAAACCATGGATCGGGGCCTCGGTCTTGCCCCCGATTTCAAGCCGCCTCCGTGCCGACCCAGCCTGCTGACCTTGTGCCCCGCACTGGACAGCGCAGGAGAACGCCCGGTGATCGTGGATTTCGATGCCTTGCCCGATGCGCCGGAAGGCTCCGATGTGGAGCGCATCGCGAAGGGCGAGGCCCCGCAATGAGATTCTCTTTGTTCGCAGCTGTCCTTGTCGCAACCGTCGGCTCGCCGGTGGTAGCGCAGGACGCCGAAACTCCGCTACAGTCGCAGCAAGGTTCGCCTCCCGAACGGATCGACCTGCTTGCCGCGGCGCGCGACGCGAACGAACCGCTCGAAGACTGCAGCGAAGAACAGGAAGCAGCGCTTTTGTCCGGCGAGATCATCGTCTGCCGAAGGCGTGGCGACCTCGATGAGTATGGCTACGACAAGGAGCGGGCCGAACGCCGCTACGCCCGCGAGACGATGAACAAGGGCAATCCTGCTGCGCCGGAGATGTTCGGGATACCGGATCACGGCATTGTCGTCGCACGGGGCTGCTTTATTCCTCCATGCCCGCCGCCGCTGGCCTATATCATCGATTTCGAGAGCCTGCCTGACGCGCCGCCAGGGTCCGACGCCGATCGCATCGCGCGGGGATTGCCGCCGCTGGGGCGCGACGTCGCAACACCCGAAGCTGCGGCTCGAGCTCGCGCCGAGCAACTCGGTCTTCCGGAGCCGGAGACTGGCGAGCTCAGTCCCCCAGAATCGGCATCACCAGAGGGTCAGCCGGAAGACTAGGCGATCCTTCGAGTAATTCGAGCGCGCCGGTAACGCAGCGCTCGGGACCCTCATGCGTCACCATCGCAACCTGTACCTCGCCACCGTCGCGATCGCGGCCGCGCTGGATGAGGCTTTCGATCGAGACGCCCGCATCGCGCATCGCGGCAGTGATTTCCGCGAGCACGCCCGGCCGGTCGGCCACGGTAAAGCGGATGTAGTCGCGCCCCACGCGCTCGCCGGAATCGCCCTGCTCTGCCGTAACGAGCTGCTTGACGGGCACCGAGAACGGCGCGCCGGCCTGCCCGCGTGCGATGTCGATCAGGTCGGCAACGACGGCGCTGGCCGTCGGCTTGTCTCCCGCGCCGGCGCCCTGAAACAGCAGGCGCCCTGAAAAATCGCCCTCTGCCACGACGGCATTGGTCGGTCCGGTCACCGCGGCAAGCGGGTGGCGGAAGGGAACGAGACACGGGCGCACACGCTGTAGCAGCCGTCCGGTCGCCTCATCGCCGTTCTCCATGCTGGCAATCCCGACGAGCCTCACGACATAACCCAGCGCATCGGCCTGTGCGATATCGGTCGCGCTGACTTGCGTGATGCCGCTGCACCGCACCGCCTCGAAATCTATGCGCGTACCGAAACCGATCGCCGCGAGGATCGCCAGCTTGTGCGCGGCGTCAACGCCCTCGATGTCGAAGGTCGGATCGGCCTCCGCATAACCTTTCTCCTGCGCCGCGCTCAGCATCTCGCCGAAATCGGCACCGGTCCGCTCCATCTCCGAAAGGATGTAATTGCAGGTGCCATTGAGGATGCCGTAGATCCGGGTGAGCGCGTTGGCGGCCGTGCCTTCCCGCAAGCCCTTCACCACCGGTATTCCGCCCGCGACTGCCGCCTCGAAGGCGAAGGGCGCGGACTTGATCGCGGCGAGTTCGGCCAACTCCATCCCGTGATGCGCCACCATCGCTTTGTTCGCGGTCACGAAGCCCTTGCCCGCATCCAACGCGGCGCGAGCGAGCGTCAGGGCGGGTCCGTCTGATCCACCGACCAGTTCGACCACCACATCGACATCCGCGCGGGTCGCCATGGCCTGCATGTCGTCGACCCAGGCGAAGCGGGACAGGTCGACGCCGCGATCCTTGCCTCGCTCGCGCGCGTTGACTGCAACGACTTCGATCGCGCGGCCCGCGCGGCGTTGCACAACGTCGCGATTGGCTTCGAGGAGGCGAATGACGCCGGTGCCGACCGTACCGAGCCCGGCAATCGCGAGACGTAGTGGCTCAGCCATCGGTTGAGTGCGCCATGGTCGGGAGTGGGGGATTGGAGTAGAAGTTCATGCGCTGCCGACTAGCGCAGCGCCGGGGCGCTTTGGAACCACTTTGTCTTGCCCCGCGCCAAGGCGAAGCTTCCGGCCCTCAACTTGGCGGGCGGCTCCGCGGGCAGGCTCCCAATTGCTCGATCACCAGCGCATAGTCGCGTTCCGCCAGTGTGCGAGAGCGGGGATCACGCGAGATATTGGCTTCGTCCGGCAACCCAGACGGCAGGAAACAGGCGAGGCGATACCATTCAAGCGTGTCCCGGCGCGGCGGGCGAGCGGCCTGGTCGACGATGTCGGTCCAGGAAACACCCCAGCGCGGCGTTTGGTTCGGGCGCCGCACGACGGTGACGGATACCGGACCATCGTTCTCCGTATCGAGAAACAGCTGGGTTTCGGATTCGCCGACAAGCGTCCCCTCGACGGCGAGCGCATCGCGCACTCCGGTGACACGCGGCGGCGCGCCCGGTGCCAGGAGCGAGGCCAGGACCGACCGCAGGCTGTCGGCGAAGGCCTCGCGATAAGGGAATTGCGCGTCGGCCTCGACCAGCTGGATTTCCGCCGGGCGACCGGGCACCGTTCTGGCGAACAGGACGACGTCCTGCTTCTTCAACTTCGGTGCCTTGCCTCTCTCGTCCAGCGGAAGGTCCACCAGATAGCGCAGCGATTCGCCGACCGGCACATTCCCGGCAATCAGCGCCGTTGTTTCCGCCTCGACATAGAGCCGAACATGGCCGGGCGCGAGGCCGGGTGATCGCTCGGGCTCGACCGTCGCCTGATCCCGGATCCTGGCGCGCAGCACCAGCGGCGACTTGTCGGCAAGATCGACAATGTCGGCATAGGTCATCTGCGTTTGGGCAACCGGCTCCTGTGCGGCCAGCGGCGTCACTGCCAGGGCTGCGGCGAGCGCTATCGGGGCAAATAAGGTCGATCGGGTCATGATGCTTCCAGCTGGGCAAGTACCAATTGTTCGTGCGGGCGACTCGGTCAATGGCGGGCAAGGCCCGGAGGTTCCCCGACGGGTTTTCCGGCAACGCACTGAATCGGCCCTTAACCGACAAAGGGTTTGCGGTGCGCGGGCATCGTGGGTAAGGGGTTGGTGGGCCCGAGCGATGATACATTGTTGCTTGGGGGAGAGGTCTTGGGGTTCTTTCGGGAACTTCGGGTCTTCTGCATTGCTTTCGACTTGAGGGTCGATACGATGTTCTGAATGAAAAACGAGGCAGCGGGTCGCACGCATCTTGCACCCCCCGCATAAAGCCTCTCAATCCCGGCCTCGCACCGGGATGACCGATGGAGTGAAGCGACCGAATGGCATATGCTGACCAGGAGATGAGCGGCAATCGCATTGTCGCGATTATCATCGTTGCTCTTATCCATATCGCTCTCGGTTACGCTCTCATCACCGGCCTCGCATACAATGCGGTGCAGAAGGTGGTGGAGCGCGTGACCACGATCGATATCGATGAGCCGCCGCCGCCCGAGCCGGAGGATGAACCTCCGCCGCCGCCTGAGCCCGATACGGCACCGCCACCGCCGGTGGCGCCGCCGCCGCCGATCAGTATTGCGCCGGCACCACCGCCGATCCGTACGCAGACGACGATCCCGCCGCCGGCACCGCCCGCGCTGCGGATTCCGCCCCCCGCGCCGCCGGCCCCGCCGCCGCCGCCCGCTCCGCCGCCGCCATCCAAGGCACAGGAAGCAACACCGCGCGGACTGAATTCATGGGCTGCGAGAATTCAGCGCAATTACCCGCGCCGTGCCGAGCGCGAGGGTATTGAAGGCAATGTTGGGTTGAGAGTTACAGTCGGGACGGATGGACGGGTATCTAACTGCACTGTCACCTCGTCCAGTGGTTCGAGTGATCTCGATTCGGCAGCTTGTGATGGCATGACCCGATATGCTCGTTACAATCCAGCGTTGGATCGTGACGGCAATCCGATTACTGACACCGACACTCGCACTATCGTTTATCGGTTGAACTAGGAACCCTGCTCGGCGGCACCGCCGACAAGACCCAATTACTCAAGAGGACTACTCGCTATGACCTTTGAAATCCTTGCTGCCGCCGGCGAAGCGGCCCCGCAGAACTCCTTCGGCTTCCTCGAGGCAATGGAACAGGGCGGCTTCGTCGCCTGGTTCATCCTTGGCGTCATGGTCATCATGTCGGTCGGCTCGTTCTACATCCTGTTCACCAAGTTGTTCGAACAGCGCAAGGTGATGAACCAGTACGGCGCTGTCCGTAACCAGTTCTGGAAGCAGAACAGCCTCAAGGAAGGCGCGACCAAGCTGGAAAAGAACAGCGCATGGCGCCAACTCGTCGACGATGCGTTGATGGCCGAAGACCAGCACTCCAAGATGACCGACAAGCTCGAAGCGCACGACTGGATGCACGGTTCGCTCGCGCGTTCGGAAGATGCGATCAACGCGAAGCTCGCCAGCGGCCTGCCCTTCCTCGCGACCGTCGGTGCGACTGCGCCGTTCGTCGGCCTGCTCGGCACCGTGATCGGGATCTACCGCGCGCTGATCAACATCGGCCTCGCCGGTTCGGCCTCGATCGACAAAGTTGCTGGCCCTGTCGGTGAAGCGCTCATCATGACCGCCATCGGCCTGCTGGTCGCGGTCCCGGCCGTGTTCGCTTACAACTGGCTGCAGAGCCGCAACCGCCGTATCGCCGAGATGCTGAACGGCTTCTCGACCGACCTGCTTGCGAACATCAATTCGAACGGCACCGTCAAGCCGGTGACCACGACTGCTGCGGCTCGCCCTGCAAATGCAAAGTCGGCCTCGGCAACCAAGACGACGACGACCACTGGCGCGAAGCCGGCCACGACCAACCCTGGCACTACCGGCGCGATCAAGAAGTAATTCGGTATCGGGCGGGAGCGCTTGGCGCTTCCGCCCATCTGCCGAGTGAACCCAAGCTAGAACGATAGGATTTAAACCATGGCGATTTCGACAGGAGGGGGCGCTAATAAGCCGATGTCGGACATCAACACCACGCCGCTCGTGGACGTGATGCTGGTGCTTCTCATCATCTTCCTCATCGCGGTCCCGGTCGCGATCCAGACGATCGAAAAGCTCAAGATCCCGGTTTTCGAATCGGTGGAATCGAAGGACAAGGTCGAGAATCTGCTTCTGACCGTCAGCACGACCGATGGCAGCGGCCGCAGTGCGGGCGAGCCCGGCTTCGAAGGTGCCACGCGCAATGGCGAATGCCGCGTGTATTTCAACAACATCACGCCGGTATCGTCGGAAGAACTGTACGACCAGGCATTCGAACGTCTCGATGCGATCGTACAGCGTGCAGGCGGCCCGGAAGCCATCATGGAGGATCCGGACGCCATCCCCCAGGTGCACATTCGCGGTGACGTAAATGCGCCTTGGTCTTGCGTGGCCGGTGCCATCTACAACGTCCAGGCGGCCGGTTATCCGACCGTCGGCTTCATCTCGAACCCGGTCGACCCGAACGCTTGATTGCGGGTCCGGCAGAGAAGAACTAGGAGTAACCCACTATGGCAATGTCAGGCGGCAACGATGATGGCGCCCCGATGATGGAAATGAACATGACGCCGTTGATCGACGTCCTGCTCGTGCTCCTCATCATGTTCATCATCACGATCCCGGTTGCGACCCACGCGGTCAACATCGACCTCCCTGCGCCGAGCCCCACTCCGCCCGACGTGATCGTCGAGCCGGAAAAGAACAAGCTCGTCCTCAACGCGACGGACCAGATCCTGTGGAACGGGAACACCATCAGCGATGGACAGCTGCGGACACTATTGGCGGAATCGACGCAGATGGCCGTCGAGCCCGAACTGCAGTTCGAACCCGAAGCGCTCGCCAGCTACGAACTCGCTGCCCGCGTGCTGCAGATCATCAAGGCCAGCGGCGTCACCAAGTTCGGCTTCGTCGGCAACGAGCGGTACCGGACCTTCGGCTCCGCTGGGTAAACCGGGCTAACAGCAGTGACCATAAGAGGGGGCGGAGCGATCCGCCCCCTCTTTTTTTAGGTTCTCGTCCGCTGTGGCCGGACGTGCATGGTCGAACTCGGTTGAGACCTGCCCTAAGGCTGACGACCTAGTCTCGCCGACCTATCGTGAACGCTGTCTAATCCTTCCACCATCTGTCCGCGCCATCGCTGGCGCAAATCACAGGAAGGATAGCTCGATGCAGACTCTCGAACTTCAGGAAATCGAAATCGTAGCCGGTGGTGACTACGCGCGGGAAACGGCGATAGCGGCTGGCGCAGCATTCGGCGAAACTTATGGCGTTGCGATCGGCGGCTTCGCCGGCGGTCTCTAATACGACTGGGCCGAGTCTGTCGGCGGTAGCAACGTAGCTTCGGTAAGCGATCGCTACGACCGCTATGAGCAACACTGAGCGATGCTCTAGGGGATGTGGGAGAAAATGCCGACATCCCCTACCCTCCGAAATTTGTCAGTATCACTGTCCCATTCTGGACAGCGAGAAGCCCTTTATCCCCAATTGCCGTGATGCTATAACATTAATTCCGGGGTCGAACGGAACAGGAGCGCTCAAAGTCCTATCGCAGCCGATCGTCTACATCAGCGATGCAACCAATGTCCGAGATGAACATTACGCCTCTGATCGAGGTGATGCTCGTCCTGTTGATGATGTTCATCATCGTGATCCCGATTGCAACACATGCGCTCGCCATCCCGCTTCCCAATGGCAAGGGCATCTTCAGGACCGAAGCCGTCAACACGGTCCATATCGATGCGCGCGACCGACTGTACTGGAACGGGCAGTCGCTCGATCGCCAGCAACTCCTCAACCAGCTCGCCGGAGCCGCGGCGCTTACCGACCAACCCCAGATCCGCTTCGACCCCGATCCCCGCGCAAGCTACAATCGCAGCGCGCGAACAATCGCCCTCATCAAGGACTCGGGCATCGAAAAGTTCGTCTTCGTCGGCAATGAACGGTATCGCGCTTTCGGTGCCGAGTAAGCGGCTCAAGCGGCCACGGCACCGCTACTGCCACGGCGAGCCAATCGGCAGGCCCGATAGCCTGCCGATCCTGCTCTTCTTCTTCACCCTCATCGCTGCACTGCTCGCAATGTCCCCGCGGGCTACGCACATCCTGAAAGTTGAACTGCCGGCAACGTATCCACCCAACTATTGGGATGTCTTGACACCTAGTTATGATCGGATCGTGATCGACGCGAACGGTACTTCTCGATGGAACTCGGTCCCAGTGAGTGATGCGCAGCTTCGCTCGATCCTCGATCAGTCCGCCATGCGTCCGCTGCAGCATAGCCTGCTTCTGACGCCCGACGCGCACACTCCCTATCCGCGCGTCCTCGAACTCTTGCGACTCATCACAGCCGCAGGATTAAATGATCGGTGCTTTCGCTTTTCCGGCAACGCCCGCTTCGCGCGATACGACAGGCCTGATACCTTCGACGACTTGGTACCTGCCGAGACCGTCGAATGCCTCCCCCCTTACGAGTGAGGCAGCTCGTCCACCCGCATCGCCGCACCGGCAAGGCTCTCCGCTTCCAGTAAAAGTTCATCGTCCACCGCCCCCTGCGGCGTTGCCTCGCGGCCGATCATTACCATCACCGGCACCGCCAGCGGGCTGACCCGATCAAGCTCGACATGCACGAGTTGCTTGGCCGAACGGTCGAGCAAATCGCCAAGCCGCCCCACATCGGTCATACGGGTGCGCGCGTCGGCCCAAGCGGCCTCCAGCAGTACGTGGTCGGGTTCGTACTTGCGCAAAACGTCGTAGATCAGGTCGGTCGAGAATGTGACCTGCTTGCCGGTCTTGCGCTTGCCCGGATGCTGGCGCTCGACAAGGCCACCGATCACCGCGACCTCGCGAAACGCCCGGCGCAGCAGGTGCGAATTCTGCACCCATTCGATGAATTCGTCCTGCAGGATATCCGGCGATAGCAGCGGCGCCGGGTCGGTCACAGGTTTCAATCCCCACACCGCCAGCGAGTAATCGTTCGCGACGAAGCCACCCGGCATCAGCCCCATATCCTCCATCCGCCTGGTGATGAGCATTCCGAGGCTCTGGTTCGCGTTCCACCCTTCGAAAGTGTAATAGACGCTGTAGTGGCGCTTGGCGTGCAGAAAGCTTTCGACCAGCAGCTGCCCCGGCCCGGGCATCCGGCTGCGCCAGTCCTGCACCTCCAGCCATTCGCGCACATCGTCCGGGAAACGCGCCCAGCCCGCGCGATCGACCAGCATTTCGCGTACCCGCTCGGCCAGATGCGTGGTCAGCGGCATGCGCTGGCCGCCATAGCTCGGGATCATCGCATTCGACGTCGCGGCTATCACCAGCACTTCCATGTCCTGCAGCCTGACGACCTCGAGGCTCATCCCGGCGAAGGCGAAGGTGTCTCCCGGCGACAGCGAAGCGGCAAAGCGCTCCTCGATCTTGCCGAGGCTGCGCCCGCCCCGCCCGCGCCCCGAGTTTATCCGCACCTCCAGCATCTCGCTGTCGATGATGATCCCGGCGTTCATCCGATGCCGCTGGGCCTGCTCGGGATGGGTGAGCCGCCAGACGCCTTGCCTGTCGCGCACGATGCGCTTGAACTTGTCATAGGCCTTGAGCGAATAGCCGCCGGTTTCGACGAAAGAGAGCACCCGCTGCCACGCTTCCGCATCGACCCAGGCATAGGCGAAGCTCGAGCGTATCTCCGCGAGCAGCTCGTCTTCGTGAAACGGTGCCGCGCAGGCGCAAGCCATCACGTGCTGGGCCAGCACGTCTAGCCCGCCGGGGCGAAAATCCTCGCCGTCTCGCTGCCCCTCGTCCACTGCCTCGCGCGCTGCCGTCGCTTCGAGGAATTCGAAGCGGTTGCCCGGCACCAGCAGCGCGCGGCTGGACTGGTCGAGCCGGTGATTGGCGCGGCCGATACGCTGGAGCAGGCGGCTCGACCCCTTCGGCGCGCCCATCTGCACGACGAGGTCGATATCGCCCCAGTCGACCCCGAGATCGAGGCTGGCCGTCGCGACCAACGCACGCAGCTCGCCGCGCGCCATCGCGCCTTCCACCTTGCGCCGCGCCGCTTTCGAGAGCGAGCCGTGGTGGACGCCGATGGGCAAGTTGTCCTCGTTCACGTCCCACAGGTGCTGGAAGATGTATTCTGCAAGGAAGCGGGTGTTGGTGAAGATCAGCGAGGTGCGGTTGGTCTTGATCTGTTCGTAAAGCTGCGGGATCGCCCAGGTCGCGGCATGCCCGCCCCAAGGCACGCGCTCTTCGTCGGGCAGAAGGATCTCGACCTCGGCGGGCGCGCCGGCCTCGCCCTCGACCAGTTCGACCGTGTCGATGTCGCCCCAGGGTGCCAGCCATTCGCGAAACTTCTCCGGCTCGGCCACAGTGGCCGATAGCGCGGCGCGCTGGAGGTCCGGCGCGATTTTCTGCAAGCGCGAGAGGGCCAGCGCTAGAAGATCGCCGCGCTTGCCGGTGGCAAAGGCATGCACCTCGTCGATCACGATCCGCTTCAGGCCGGCGAAGAGCTCGAAACTGTCGGGGTAGCTGAGCAGCAGCGACAGGCTCTCTGGCGTGGTCAACAGGACATGCGGCGGCTTCGTACGCTGGCGCTTCTTGCGATCCGACGGCGTATCGCCGCTTCGCGTTTCGACGCGGATCGGCAGGCCGATTTCCTCGATCGGCGTCAGCAGGTTGCGCTGGACGTCATGCGCCAGCGCCTTGAGCGGCGAAACATAAAGCGTGTGAAGGCCATCTGGAGGCGCGGCGCCATCGAGCCGCGAAGGCGCGAAGTCGGCGAGAGTCGGAAGGAAGCCGGCCAGCGTCTTGCCCGCGCCGGTATCGGCCACCAGCAATGCGTGCCGCCCCGCGTCACTCGCGCCGAGCATTTCCGCCTGATGTCGCCGAACGCGCCAGTCGCGCGCCGCAAACCATTCGGCGATCTCGGGAAGGACGGCACCGGGCTTCATCAGGATAGAGCGCTGGCGCAGGGCGAGCGTTCCCGTCAGATGGCGCGGAGGAGACCGGTCGGGGCCGCATCCGGATCACCCAGCGCTGCTGCGACGACTGCGATGCGCGCGTCGCAGGCGGCAGGATGGGTCTCGTCGCCGAGAGCCCGGGCGATTTCGGTCACGCTCAGGCCCGTCTCGGCAACGACGATAGCTGCGATGTCTTCCGTATGGTGTAGCCTTCCTCCTCCTGAAGCTGCGGCCGCAGCCATCCTCGATCGAGCAAGTCTCGCGCCACCTGCCACTCGCGCACGGCTGACTCGCCTGAGAGCTGCGGTATGCTCTCGAAAAAGCTGCGACTGAGCACCTCGCGGCAGTTACCATCGCCTGAATGCCGCGCTGCGCGAAGCCAGTCGAGATAGAGGCTATCGATGGCGACAAGCGTTTCCCGATCGGCCATTTCGCATGTCGAAAGGATCCCGACTCTCAGCTCTTCGCGCAATCTGACCGGGGGTCGTTGCCGCGCATGATATTACCGAGCACTCCGGCAACAAGCCGAGGCTCTCGCTCGCCGACATAGGCCGCTGTCGCATTCTCGCCGAAAACTTCAGTCAGCAGACGGTCCGCCTCGGCAAGATTTTCCGACGACGCGAGGTCCTGCAAATCGTGGGCGACGCGTTCCGATGGATCGGGTCGATCCGCAGCGTATTCGGCGAATTTGGTGAGCGCGAAAACCACCACCAGAAGGAGGACGATCACCACGATACCGGATGATGGTCGATCCTTCGAAGGGGGCCGCTCGACCGCGCCACACTCTGCGGCTTCCCGACAACGAGCCGATTGGCCTGTTCGAAAGAGGGATCGACATACTCGGCCACTTGTGGCCGAGAGATATGCCCTGATCCTGTTTCGGGTTCGGGTTCGGGTTCGGGTTCGGGTTCGGGTTCGGGTTCGGGTTCGGGT
>JAPYPR010000012.1 GCA_029937545.1 Erythrobacter sp.
ACGTGAATCACATCCTCATCGCGCTGTGAATCCTATTTATGGGTCCGGACCCTAGTTCGGTGCGCAGCAAATTCAGATCGGCGATCTTGCGTTCAACTTCCCTCAGTTGCTGGTGAACGAGTTCATCGACATCTTCGCACGGTTTTTCGTCGTGATCAGATAGGGCAAGCAATTCACGCACCTGAGACATGCTGAAGCCAAGTTTGCGTGCTCGCCGAACAAATGTAAGCGCCGCCAGATGTGCATCGGAGTAATCGCGGTAGTTACTGTCGGTCCGATCGGCGGCAGGCAGAATACCCTCGCGCTCGTAATAGCGGATCGTCTCCGCCTTGGTGCCGGTTGCCCTTGCCAGTTCGCCAATACGCATCACTTGACCTTGTAGTTACTACAAGGCGCATATGTCCCTGCGACTCGAAGATTGCAAGGAAACCGGCATGGGCAAATCCTGCTGCCAGACACCAGAACCCGATCAAGCTGCGCACAACGATCCGCGTTGGCGATTGATCTTGTGGATCGCACTGATCGCGAATGCGGCGATGTTTATGGTCGAGATCATTGCCGGTGTTGCTGCCGATTCCCGCGCGCTTCAGGCCGATGCGCTCGATTTCTTCGGCGATGCGGCGAATTACGCGATCAGCCTCGGTGTCGCTGGGATGGCGCTCGCTTGGCGTGCTAAGGCAGCGCTGGTGAAGGCCGCGACCATGCTCGCGTTTGGTCTGTGGGTGATCGGATATGCGATCTACGGGCTGATAGTCGGCTCGAGCCCTGAACCGCAGACGATGGGCGTCATCGGCACGCTGGCGCTGGTTGTGAACATAATCGTCGCGCTGTTGCTGTTCCGCTATCGCGAAGGCGATGCGAACATGCGTTCGGTGTGGATCTGTTCGCGCAACGATGCGATCGGGAACATCGCGGTGCTCGGTGCCGCTTTCGGGGTGTTCGGCACCGGCCAGGCATGGCCCGACCTGTTGGTGGCCGGAGTTATGGCGTCCCTTGCCATCTGGGGCAGCGTCGAGGTTTTCAACCAAGCACGCGGCGAATTTTCCATGAAAGAAAAAGAAGCGCGGCCATGAGTGTCACTCGCAATGAAAGGTTGGCGTGGCTAGGTGCGGAATATGTCGCCTATCGCAGGGCACTGACAGCGGGTGACATCGCCGATGGATGGCGCCATCTTGAGCGCGCCCATATCGTAGCCCAGCCATTATTGCTTGAACATCTGCGTTCGCACTGGTTGATGTTGCAATTGGCGATGCGCGAGCGCGACCTTGCCGAAAGCGCGGGGCAGGTGCTGCGTCTTTTGCTGGCAGTCCCCGGAAATATGAGCGGGCGGTTGCCCACCGGGAACAGCGGACGCGCAGGCGTCAGCGCATTGCGTTCGATGCCCGTGACGAAAGATCTTGAGCGTTTCGTGCAATGATGCTGGCCGGATCAAAATTTCTTCGCTATCGGACCGCTATGCGTCTGTTCGTGACCCTTTTTGCTGCCATGGCCATTCTCCTGTCTGCCAGCCATGCCGCGCCGGTGGGCGCACACGACGACGATCCGGTGCATACCGCGTCACATGCTGTCGATCATGAACATGGAAGCAGCGGCGATGCCCCTGGCGGCGAGCAGCACGACGGTCATCACCATTGCCCTAGCGCAGCCGCTCCCAATCACAGTGTTGCAGTCGGCGGGGATTATTTTTCCAGTTCGCGGTTTTCGCGGCCCAACATGTCCCGGCTCGATTCAACGACACGGGCTCCGCCTCTTACCCCTCCCAAGGCCTGATCGCATGTAACGGTGCGCGGCGTATCCGCGCACCTTTCTTGTGGTAATTTGCCAAGGGATACTTCCCGATGAAATCGATATTTTGTGCGTCCCTGCTTTGCGGGGTCGCGGGGCTATGGTCTGCGCCAGTCGCGGCCCAGTCGCTGACGCTTGATGCGGCCGTTGAGCGTGCCGTCGAAGCAGCTCCGGAACTAAGAGCCGGTGAAGCCTCGGTCGATGCGGCGCGCGCCGAGATTCGCCAGGCAGGTGTCCGCCCCAATCCCACGCTGGTTGTTGAGGCAGAGAATTTCGCCGGCACCGGCAGTTTCAGCGTGCTCGAACAGCCGGAAGTCACGGTAACCTATGAGCAACGCATTGAACGCGGAGGCAAGCGCGAGGCGCGCCTCGGCTATGCATCGCGCGGCCTTGATCTGGCCGAGGCTCAGGCGCGGTTGGCGCGGCTCAATCTTGCCCAGCAGGTGCAGCGCGCCTTCATCGACGTTCAGATAGCCGACCAGACAGTTTGGATTGTCGAGCGTCGGCTCGAAACCGAGACTGCGATGCAATCCGAAGCTCTGCGCCGCGTGCGCGGCTACCGCGATCCATTGTTCGTAGAGACGCAGGCGGCAGCCCGGGTAACTGCGGCTGAACTGGCGCTGGAACAGGCGAGAGCACGTGCGAGTGCTGCGCGCGATCTGCTTGCATCTTTCTGGGGCGGCGAAGGCGAACAGCTCGAAATTACAGACGCGATTGCCAGGCCGTCTCTCGCCGGAAGCCTTGCACAAGCATATGCGGATTTGCGCGACGCGGCGGTCGCAAGGGCGAGTGCCGGAGTGGTCCTTGAGCAATCGCGCGCTACGCAGGATTACACACTCGGTGGCGGGGTGCGTCTCATGCGCGAAACGAACGATGTTGCGCTGGTAGCGGGAATATCCATCCCGCTGGGCCGGTTTGACCGCAATCAGGGGAATATCGAGCGGGCACAGGCTGAACGGCGGCGTCTACAGGCCGAAGCAGAGGCCCATCGCCTGGCACGCCTGAGGCGGCTCGCTGCGCTGCGAGCGGAGGCCGATGGCGCTGCGCGCCGTGCGGATGGCTTGATGCACGATGTATATCCGCAGGCGGTCTCGACATTGGATCAGGTCCGCGAAGGGTACAATCGCGGCGGGTTCCGCTTCTCCGATATGCAGGCCGCCGCCGATGCCATCGTCGACGTGCAGCAACAATGGGTCGAGGCGATGAACATCTTTCGCGACGCCCAATCCGAAATTGACAGACTTACCGGCCGCTTTGACGTGGCCGCGGAGACACTCCCATGATCAAGCAATTCCTTGTCCGCCTGATGCCGCTCGCCTTTCTCGCCCTTCCGCTTGCAGCCTGTGGTTCCGGCCCGGAAGGTGCAGAAGCCGAGACAGAGGCCGCCGCCGAGACGCCCGAAGGCCCGCATGGCGGGCGTTTGCTGAGTGATGGCGACCTCGGACTGGAAGTCACCATCTTCGAAGCTGGCCAGGACCCGCAGTTCCGCATCTATCCTTACTGGGAAGGCGAGCCGCTCGACCCAGACAAGGTCAGTCTCCAGATCACACTCAACCGCCTTGGCGGTCAGGTCGACAACTTCGCCTTTGGCCCGCAGGATGACTTTCTTACGAGTGAAACGGTGGTCACAGAACCGCACAGCTTCGATGTCGAAGTCGTGGCAAACGTGGAGGGCAAACGCAGCCGCTGGACTTACGAAAGCTACGAAGGGCGAACGACTATCACGCCCGAGGCTGCGGAACAAGGCGGCATTGAGATTGGCACCGCAGGTCCTGCATCGATCGGCGATGCGCGCGAACTCTATGGAACGGTTGAACTCGATCCTTCAGCGCGGTCTGAAATTCGCGGACAGTTTCCTGGCCGCGTGGTTTCGGTGACCAAACAGGTCGGCGATTCCGTTAGGCGGGGCGAACTGCTGGCGCAGGTTGAATCGTCAGAGAGCCTGCAAATCTATCCGGTCTATTCCACAGTCAGCGGTGTCGTTGCCGAACGCGCCGGCAATCCCGGCAACATGACCGGGGGCGAACCACTCTACGTCATCACCAATCCGGGTGCGACGACAGTCGTGTTCAACATCTTCCCGCGTGACCTTGGCATCGTCAGGCCCGGCATGCGGGTGGAGGTCGAAGCGCAGGACGGACGGGCAGTGGGTGCAGCGACGCTCGGTCAGTATCTGCCTGAAGGCAATGCGCAGGCAGGGACAGCTCTCATCCGGGCATCCATTCCCAATCGTGGTGGGTGGATCCGGCCCGGCATGACGATGCGCGGCCGCCTGACTGTCAATCAGGAAAGCGTGCCGCTGGCAGTCCGAACAGAGGCCATTCAGCCATTCCGGGACTTCCAGGTCGTCTACGCCAGATATGGCGATGAATATGAGGTGCGGATGCTCGAACTGGGCCGCAGAGGTGCGGACTACACCGAGGTGCTTTCGGGCATCGAACCCGGCACGCCCTATGTCACTCAGGGCTCCTTCCTTGTGCGCGCGGACGTCGAAAAGTCCGGCGCCAGTCACGATCATTGAGGAAGGAACCATACAATGCTTGAACGTATAGTCGGGTTTTCCATTCGCCAACGCTGGTTCGTCCTCGCGGTCGTAGGCCTGCTGTGCGCGCTCGGCGCGTGGAGCGCGCTGCGCCTGCCCATCGATGCAGTGCCGGACATCACCAATGTCCAGGTCCAGATAAACACCGAGGCTGAAGGCTATTCGCCGCTCGAATCCGAGCAGCGCATCACCTTCCCCATTGAAACCGCAATCGCGGGGATTCCCAACCTCGATTACACCCGCTCAATCTCACGCTATGGTCTCAGCCAAGTAACTGTCGTGTTCGAAGACGGGACCGACATCTACTTCGCCCGCCAGCTCATCAACGAGCGAATTCAGCAGGTGAAGTCGCAGCTGCCCGGAGGCATCGAGCCGCAGATGGGGCCGATCGCTACGGGCCTTGGCGAAATTTTCATGTTCGCGATCGAGCCTGAACCCGGCGCACGCAAGCCAGACGGCAGCGAGTGGACGCCGACTGATCTGCGCACTCTGTCCGACTGGACCGTGCGCCCTCAGCTCCGCACCATTCCCGGTGTGGCCGAGGTCAACACTGTGGGCGGTTACGAACGCCAGTACCACGTCACGCCTGACCCGGTGCAGCTCGCGGCGCTCAATCTTTCGCTGTCCGATGTCGTTACCGCTCTGGAAGACAACAATGCCAATCGCGGCGCAGGCTATGTCGAGCGCGGGGGCGAACAGATCCTGATCCGCGTGCCGGGCCAGGCTGCTGGCGAGAGCGACCTTAGCAATATCATCATCGCGACGCGGGGCGGTGTCCCCATACGTGTGTCAGATGTCGCAGAAATCTCGATAGGTTCGGAATTGCGTTCAGGCGCGGCAACCGAAAACGGCCGCGAGATCGTGCTGGGCACGGTGCTGATGCTGACCGGCGAGAACCCGCGAGTGGTAGCCCAGGCCGCAGCCGACAGGCTGGAGCAGATTACCGCTACGCTGCCGGAAGGGATCAGCGCGCATCCGCTGTATGATCGCACCGAACTGGTCGAGCGAACTATCGAGACGGTCCAGAAAAACCTCGCCGAAGGCGCGCTGCTGGTCGTGCTGGTCCTGTTCCTGCTTTTGGGCAATTTCCGCGCGGCGCTGATCACCGCAGCCGTGATTCCCGTCGCCATGCTGATGACCCTTACGGGGATGCTGGCGACACGGACCTCGGCCAATCTCATGAGCCTAGGCGCACTCGACTTCGGCCTTATCGTCGATGGTGCTGTGATCATCGTGGAGAACTGCCTCAGGCGGCTCGGTGAACGGCAGCAGCACTTTGGTCGGCTGCTCGATCGCGACGAACGTTTCGGCCTCGTCGCATCGGCCAGCGCCGAGGTAATCCGCCCGAGTATCTTCGGCATCATCATCATCACGGCGGTCTATCTGCCGATCTTCGCGCTAGAAGGGATTGAGGGCAAGACTTTCCACCCGATGGCAATCGCCGTGGTGCTCGCCCTGACTGCCGCGATGATCCTTTCGCTTACACTGGTCCCGGCTGCCATCGCGCTGTTCGTGACGGGCAAGGTGGAGGAGAAGGAGAACCGCGTAATGCGCTGGATCTCGACCCGCTACGCACCTGCGCTGGGCAATGTGCTGGCGCGGCCCAAGCCGGTGGTGGCCGCTGCTGTAATTCTGGTTGCCCTTGCAGGCCTCGGCGCTACGCGGCTGGGCTCGGAGTTCATCCCGCAACTCGATGAAGGCGATATCGCCATGCATGCGCTGCGCATTCCCGGGACAAGCCTGTCGCAATCGATCGAAATGCAAGAAGCGCTCGAGGAGCGCATTCGTCAGTTCCCCGAAGTTGAACGGGTGTTCGCCAAAATCGGGACTCCCGATGTCGCGACCGATCCCATGCCGCCTTCGGTGGCGGACAATTTCATAATGCTGAAGCCGCGCGAAGACTGGCCCGATCCAAGAAAACCGCGTCAAGATCTGGTCGCCGAGCTCAATGCAGCGGTCCAACTGATCCCCGGTAACAATTACGAGTTCACCCAGCCTGTGCAGATGCGGATGAACGAGCTTATTGCGGGCGTTCGCGCAGATGTCGCGGTCAAGCTGTTCGGGGATGATCTCGACCAGCTGATCGCCAGCGGACAGGAACTGGAAGAAATCGTTGGCAGCATCCCCGGTGCGGCGGACGTGAAGCTTGAGCAGGTGACTGGCCTGCCGGTGCTGTCGATTGTCCCGGACCGCGCGATGCTGGCAAGCTACGGCGTCAGCATGACGACAGTACAGGACATTGTCGCCACCGCTACCGGCGGGCAGCAGGCGGGGCAGATATTCGATGGCGACCGGCGTTTCCCGGTCGTCGTCCGCCTGCCAGAGGATCTGCGGACCGATCTCGACCGGTTGGGAAATCTGCCGGTTCCGCTTGCAAACGGCGGCTCCGTGCCGCTGGAAGAGCTGGCAGAGATATCGCTCGCTGCCGGCCCCAATCAGGTCAGCCGGGAGAACGGCAAACGGCGTGCGGTGATTACCGCCAACGTTCGCGACCGCGATCTCGGCAGCTTTATCGACGATCTGCAAGCCAGGGTAGACAATCAGGTCGAGCTCCCCAGTGGTTATTACGTCGAATACGGCGGAACATTCGAGCAGCTGCAATCGGCGGCAACCCGGCTGTCAATTGTGGTGCCGTTGGTGCTGCTGCTGATCTTTGGCCTGCTCTACACGCTGTTCAAGTCGTGGCGGGACGCAGGGATCGTGTTTACCGGTGTGCCGTTGGCCCTGACCGGCGGGGTTGCGGCGCTGATGCTGCGGGACATTCCCTTCTCCATCTCGGCGGGCGTGGGCTTTATTGCGCTGTCTGGTGTGGCGGTGCTCAATGGTGTGGTCATGCTGACTTTCATCAATGATCTGAGGCAACGGGGTGAGCATCTGCTCGAGGCCATTCGTCACGGCGCGCTGACCCGCCTGCGCCCGGTGTTGATGACCGCGCTGGTTGCCTCACTCGGCTTTGTACCGATGGCGATCAATGTGGGTGCAGGTTCGGAAGTCCAGCGACCGCTCGCGACCGTGGTGATTGGCGGGATCATATCCTCGACGATCCTCACTCTGCTCGTGCTGCCAGCGCTTTATCTGCTGGTTCACCGCCGCAAGAACAAGGAAGAAAGCCAATGACAGCACACCCGGAAGATGACGTGGCTGAGGCCGGACACGATCACGACCATGGCGGCATTTTCGGGCCGCGCACCGAGCTGATATTTGCTCTGCTATCGGGCGCGTTTCTGACTGTCGGCTTCGCCATCGAAAAGCTGGTCGATAATGCTGCCGAATGGATACCGCTCACCTGCTATCTCGCCGCCTATCTCTTCGGCGGTTTCTATACCGTGCGCGAAGCCATCGAGAATATCCGCAAGCGCAAGTTCGAAATCGACACGTTGATGCTGGTCGCAGCAGCGGGCGCGGCCTTTCTCGGCGCATTCGCAGAAGGGGCCTTACTGCTGTTCCTGTTCAGCATCGGCCATGCGCTGGAAAAATACGCCATGGGCCGGGCGAAACGGGCCATCGAAGCGCTGGCCGAACTCGCTCCCGATACGGCCACCGTCCTGCGCGAAGGAAAGCAGGTCGAGATTCCGGTCGAAGACATGCAGCGCGGCGATATCGTGCTGGTCAGGCCGAACGAACGGCTGCCGGCCGATGGTTTTGTCATCAAGGGCCAGTCGAGCATCGATCAGGCGCCGGTCACTGGCGAGAGCATTCCGGTGGACAAGCAGCCTGTCGACGATCCTGCTTCCGCCCGCGCACCGGATGCCTCTATCCCAGCCGAATCCCGCGTTTTTGCAGGCACGATCAATGGGGGCGGCGTGCTGGAAATCGAGGTCACGCGCCGCTCCAACGAAACCACGCTGAGCAAGGTCGTGGACATGGTCAGTGCGGCTGAGACGGAGAAATCTCCGACCCAGCGCATGACCGACAAGTTCGAGCGGATATTTGTTCCTGCTGTCCTGGCGCTTGCCTTCCTGCTCCTGTTTGCCTGGGTCGTGGTCGACGAGCCGTTCCGCGACAGCTTCTATCGCTCGATGGCCGTGCTTGTCGCTGCCAGTCCCTGCGCGTTGGCGATTGCGACGCCCAGTGCCGTGTTATCCGGCATCGCCCGCGCTGCGCGTGGCGGCGTGCTAATAAAAGGCGGCGCGGCGCTTGAGGATTTGGGCACTTTGCGCGCAATCGCCTTCGACAAGACAGGCACGCTGACCGAAGGCAAGCCGCGTATTACCGATATCATGCCGGTTGGAGGCGCTACAGAAACCGAATTGCTGTCCGTCGCGGTCGCTGTCGAGAATTTGAGCGATCATCCGCTTGCCAAGGCAATCGTGCGCGATGGCAAGGAACGGCTCGCCGGCGCGGCAATTCCTCAAGCCAGCGATCTGCAAAGCCTGACTGGCAAGGGTGTTACCGCCAAGATGGGCACCGACACGGTTCTGATCGGCAAAGCGGAGATGTTTGGGGCCGATGGTATTGCCGCTCTCACTGGCGAGGCCGCTGACGCCATAGAAAGTTTGCGCGAAAATGGCCGGACGACGATGGTGATCCGGATGGGCAGCCGTGATCTGGGCGTCATCGGATTGCTGGATACGCCGCGCGAGGCCGCCAAAGAAACGCTGGCCGATCTGCGAGCGTTGGGGATCGAGCGGATGGTTATGATATCCGGCGATCACACCAAGGCTGCCGAGGCGGTTGCGCGCGAGGTCGGGCTGGACGAGGCGTTCGGCGACCTCATGCCCGAAGACAAAGTCGACACGATCGAGCGACTGAGCCGCGAGGCCAAGGTTGCGATGGTCGGTGACGGAGTGAACGATGCCCCCGCAATGGCCCAGGCAACCGTTGGCATCGCAATGGGTGCGGCAGGGTCCGACGTTGCGCTTGAAACAGCCGACGTTGCCCTGATGGGCGACGATTTGCGCCATCTGCCCTTCGCTGTCGGCCTCAGCCGCAAATCGCGTGCGATCATCCGTCAGAACGTGTTCGTCAGCCTTGGCGTGGTGGCCATCCTGGTCCCGGCAACGATCTTCGGTCTGGGCATTGGCCCGGCGGTAATCATGCACGAAGGATCGACCTTGCTGGTGGTATTCAACGCGCTGCGATTGCTGGCCTATCGCGAGTAGCCCGCCGTTTCACGGTGGCAATAGTTAGAAACCAAGACTGGAGTTCCCGAATGCCGAATTTGGCAATATTGAAACCGCCGGGCCTTTCCCGGCATTTTTTGGCCGCTTTTCTAGTGGCATTGTTAGTGCTGTTTGCGGCGGGAGAAGCCTGGGCGCACAACGTCGCGGAAGGAGACAAGGGCTATATCCAGGAGAGCAGCGGCGTACTGTTCTGGCCCTTCGTCTATCTCGGTGCCAAGCATATGGTGACCGGTTACGACCATCTCCTGTTCCTGTTCGGCGTCATCTTCTTCCTCTACCGGATGAAGGACATCGGCATCTATGTGACGCTGTTCGCCATCGGCCATTCGACCACGCTGCTGTTCGGTGTCCTGACCGGGATCAGCGCCAACGCCTATATCATCGACGCGATCATCGGCCTGTCGGTCGTCTACAAGGCGCTCGACAATCTTGGCGCCTTTCAGCGATGGTTCGGCTTTCAGCCCAACACCAAAGCTGCGACGCTCATCTTCGGTTTCTTCCACGGCTTCGGCTTGGCGACCAAAATTCTCGAGTTCGAGATCGCCGAGGACGGCCTGATTACCAACCTTATCGCGTTCAATATCGGCGTGGAACTGGGCCAGCTGCTGGCGCTCGCCGCAATTCTTATCGTGATGGGCTTCTGGCGCAAAACGGGAAGTTTCATGCGCCACGCTTTTGCCGCCAACACCGTTTTGATGACCGCGGGCTTCATGCTCGTCGGCTTCCAGCTGGCCGGTTACGCCGCCAGCTAAGACAGAGGAAAATCTGCCATGTTCAATTCACAACGCCCCGACCCCGCCGACCTCCCCACTACCGGGCAATTGCTGCGCGCAACCGCGATCGCAGCCGTGTCCGCTGGTGCTATCCTGGTGACGGTCATTCTGCCGAGCGAGTATGGGGTGGACCCCACCGGTATCGGCCGCACGCTCGGATTGACCCAGATGGGTGAGATCAAGATGCAGCTCGCCGAAGAGGCCGCCGCCGACGCGGCGATGGATAATGCCGACGATCAGCAGTTGGCCGCCGCGCCTGCATCTGCGTCAACCGAGCAGGGCTCACCCGCAACCAACGGCGATACGCGCAGCGACGTGACCACCATTACGCTTGCCCCGGGCGAAGGCGCGGAGATCAAGGTCGCGATGACCGATGGTGCGCAGACAGAATTTGACTGGTCGGTTGAGGGTGGACACGTCAATTACGACACCCATGCCGATGCCCCGGGTATTTCCTATCACGGCTATGGCAAGGGCAGGGAGTCGACTGGCGAGAACGGTACGCTCGTCGCCGCATTTGACGGCAACCATGGCTGGTTCTGGCGCAACCGCTCTGGCGGGACCGTCACCGTTACGCTGAGAACAGATGGTGCCTACACAGAGCTGAAGCGCGTGGTCTGACATCAGTTAGAGAAAGCGCGAATCTGCCATTAGCTCAATCGAAGGGATGGCAGCTTTCAGCGTTGACAGTCGCGCCTCGCTATGTCTGAAATGAAGGCGCTAAGCTGTCATTGATCAGGCATTGGCACCGCGATTGCCCATTGATCTAAGTGCCCACCATTGTCACGCCGGGCGCACCACCTCACCTGCCATAGCGCTTCGCGTAGAGTGCCAGCGCGGTCAGGACGTTCGAGAAAATCGCGAGCAGTATGCATGTGCCGGTCCACCCAAGTGCATCATAAGCTGCGGTCCCGGCATAGCTGCCAAGGCCGCCGCCGATGAACATCAGCACCACATAGATCGTGGTCAAGCGCGTGCGCAGATCGGGGCGCAGGGTCAGGAAAGTCATGCGCCCCGTCACATCGATACCCGGCCCAACCAGATTGGCCAGCACTAAGGGAATGAGCAGCGTCGTCACGGCCCCGCCGAGGGGCCAGAGCAGGAGGACGCCGAACAGCTGGACGACAGCGAAGATCGCGCGGGCCTTGCGTGCGCCCACCTCATCCGCCCAACGACCGAGCCGCGGTGTCGAAAATATGCTGACAGCCGCGATCCCGGCGAGATAGCCTACCGTATCGGTGCCATATCCCATCTCTGGCGAGGTCAGATGCAGCGCCAGCGCAAGCCACAGCGCGATGAACTGGCCGAAATTCAGCGCCTGGATTGATCCAGATACCAGGATCTCCCGGTATTCCCTGATCAGCGGAAAGACTGTCAACAGCAGAGCGCCATAGCTTTCGCGCCCCGCCGTATCGCGTTCGCCGCCCTCCATCAGGCGGGGGAGGGCGATGGTCACCGCCAGCATCAAGGCAGTCGCGATCCAGTAGACCGCCCGCCAGTCGAAATACTCGGCGATGACGCCTGCTCCGACACGGGCAATCAGGATGCCGACGATTACCCCTGCCGTCAGCAAGGCCATGACCTGCCCGAGGCGCTCGGGCGCGACCCGCTTGGAGGCGTAGGCCGGGAGCAGATAGGGGGCGATGGTGAAGAAGCCGAGCAGCGTCGAACCGGTGACGAAGAGTGCGAAGCTTCCCGCCAGCGTCATCAGCGCCAGCGAGGCCGTCTGGCCGGCGGCGAACATGATCGTCAGCCGCCGGTTCGATATGCGATCGCCGAGCGGGAGCAGCAGGAAGATGCCCACTGCCAAGGCAAGCTGGTTGAGGGCCGGGACCAGGCCGATGCGCGCGTGGCTGACGCCGAAATAGTCCGCCACGTCGCCGATGATGGGATGGATGTAATAGGCATTCGCCGTCAAGACCGCGACGGCGACGCAAAGCGAAAATTCTTGCGCGCGGGTCAGGCGCGACAGTTCGTTCAAGCGAGGTGGCCCGCCTTGCGTGCCATGGCGATCAAGCCATCGGCGAGCGCTTCGGGCTGGTCTTCCTGGCAGAAATGGCCGCAGGCCGGCAAAGTCCTATGGGGTTGCCCCTTCGCCCCGGCGATGCGATCGATCAGGAATTTCTCGCTACCCTTGGTGATCGGATCGTCTTCGCCGAACAGCGTCAGGAATGGCTTGTCGTAAGCTGCCAGTGCCGGCCAGGCCGCCTTGTTGTCCTCCACCCCGGGCATACCATCTTTCACCGGGACAAGGCTCGGGAAGGCGCGCGCTCCGGCCTTATGGGCTTCGGTCGGAAAGGGGGCGTCGTAAGCCGCAATCTCGGCCTCGCTTCGCTCGGTCGCTGTCGCGCGGTCGAGTAGTGCACCGATGCGGAAATCTGGCGAGTTGCGGGAAAATTCGCGCCACGCGAGGAAGGCTTGCGACGGAGTGCCGCCCGCCGGCAGGAAGGTGTTGCTGGCGACTACGCAGGCGAAGAGGTCGGGATCGTGCGTCAGCATGCGCAGGCCGAGCAGTCCGCCCCAATCCTGCACGAAAAGAGCGGCGGGCCGCGGTTCAACCGCGCTGCGCCACTGCTTCAACCAATCGACGTGGCGTGCATAGGTATAGAAGTCGATATTGCCCGGCTTGTCGCTTTTTCCGAAACCGATGAGGTCGGGCGCGAGCACCCGGAACCCGGCATCGACGAGGATCGGGATCATCTTGCGATAGAGGAACGACCAGCTCGGCTCGCCATGGAAAAGCAGGACCGGCGGCGCATCCTTCGGCCCTTCGTCGACGTAATGCTGGCGGGCGGTCAGGCCATCGCCCAGATCGACTTCGAACCAGTTCTCCGCGAAGGGGTAGTCGGGGATGTCGGCGAACCGGTCGGACGGCGTGCGCAGGATTTCCATGGGTACCTATCTCGGGGCAGACCGCGACCCAAACAAGCTCGCGAGATCAGTCCTTCATCGAAACCTTACGGCGTCTTCTTCGTCGTGTCACCAAGCTGGCTGACCGGCACCGTTTCCTTGAATGTATGCGTGACATAGGGGAACGGTATCTCGATGCTGGCCTCGTCGAGCGCAGCCTTGATCGCACGGACGACCTTGTCCTTGCTTTCCCAGCCAGCGCGCGGTGTCGATCCTGCCCACCACCGCACAAGGAAATCGACCGAGCTGGAATTGAATTCCTGCGCAAAGATATCGACGCCCTTGCTGGCAAGCACATCGTCCACGTCTTCCACCGCGCGACGGATCACGTCGGCGGCATGGTCGAGCTGAGTATCGTACGAAACACCGACCACCACTTCGTGACGACGCTGATCGACATCGGTGAATATCTCGACGGGGTTCTTGAACAGGATCGAGTTGGGAACGACCGTCAACTCGCCGGAGAGCTTGCGGACATGCGTTTCGCGCAAGGTGATATGCTCGACCTTACCCGTAATGCCTTCGCATTCGATGATGTCGCCGATGCGCATCTTTTCGCGGACCATGATCAGCACGCCCGCGAGGAAATTCTCGAAAATATCCTGAAAGGCAAAGCCGATCGCGACCGCACCGATACCGAGCCCGGCGAGCAGGCTAGCGGGGGTGAGATCGGGCATGACGACGACTGCGGCGATAAACAGGCCGATCAGCCAGATGCCGAGCTTCACCAGCGTGTCGATCAGGTTCTTCAGGCTCGTACGGATCTCCGTTCGACCCACGATCATGTCCGAAATGCGGACGGCGAAGCGTGCGACGATCCACGTGACGAAAAGTATGATGAGCGCAATAGCTATGCTGGGCAGGGCTTCGATGAACCCTGTACCCATGTCCTGCAGCTGGTCGCGCAGCGTGCCGATGTAATTCACGTGTATGGAACTCCCTTTGCGGTGCAACGCCGGATGCCTGCAAAGGGTTCCGGCGGCAATCAGCCAGTCCGGACGGCGTCGTTACTTTGCCGCAAGCTCCTTGCGTGCGAGTTCGTGCAGCCAATCGGCATGGCGGGGCGCCTTCTTCGTCTGGCTCCATTCTTCCAGCATCATCGGCGCGACGCGCCTGAGTTCCGCATATTGCTCGTCGGTCCCGATATCGGTCGCCAGTTCGACGCGGTGGCCGTTGGGATCGAAGAAATAGATCGACTTGAAAATGCCATGGTGCGTCGGGCCCAAAACATCGATGCCGAGGCTTTCGACATGCTCCTTCGCAGCCAGCAGTTCGTCTTCGCTATCTACCTTGAAAGCGAGGTGCTGAACCCATTGCGGAGTGTTCTCGTCGCGGCCCATGTCCTTCTGGTTCGGCAATTCGAAGAAGGCGAGAATGTTACCGTTACCCGCATCAAGGAAGACGTGCATGTAAGGGTCGTACTCGCCGGTCGAGGGCACATGGTCTTCCGCGAACGCCGTCGTGTAGTCCATGCCGAGGACCTTTCCGTACCACTCGACGGTTTCCTTGGCGTCCTTGCAGCGATAGGCAGCGTGGTGGACGCCGCCGAGCTTGACGGGGTGGTGGGCTGTCTCGCTCATTCCGCAGGCTCCGCTTCGACCGTTTCGGCTTCCTCGACGCTCAGCACGCCGCGCTTGATCTGGTCGCGCTCCATGCTTTCGAAGAGGGCCTTGAAATTGCCTTCGCCGAAGCCTTCGTCGCCCTTGCGC
Organism: Erythrobacter sp.; assembly: GCA_029937545.1. GTDB lineage: Bacteria > Pseudomonadota > Alphaproteobacteria > Sphingomonadales > Sphingomonadaceae > Qipengyuania. The sequence continues at coordinate 14,843 of JAPYPR010000012.1, forward strand.
TGGATGAACTCGAAGAACACCGGGCCGACCTGCGCCTCGGCGAAAATCTGGAGCAGCAGGCGCGGGCTTCCACCTTCGGTCGTGCCGTCGAGCAGGATGCCGCGCATCTTCAGCTCGTTCACGTTTTCGCCGTGATCGGGCAGGCGCTCTTCGAGCATTTCGTAGTAGGTTTCCGGCGGCGCGGTCATGAATGGAACGCCGAGGTCCTTCAGGTTGTCCCAGCAGGTGACGAGATCATCGCAGATGAGCGCGATGTGCTGGATGCCTTCGCCGTTGAATTCCTTCAGGAACTCCTCGATTTGGCCCTTGCCGCCTTCGCCTTCTTCGTTGAGCGGTATGCGGATCTTGCCGTCGGGCGCGGTCAGCGCCTTGGAGGTGAGGCCGGTATACTCGCCCTTGATGTCGAAGAAGCGGATTTCGCGGAAGTTGAAGAGCGTTTCATAGTAGTCCGCCCAATACTTCATGCGCCCGTTGTAGACGTTGTGCGTCAGGTGATCGATGACGTTGAAGCCAGCACCTTCGGGGAATTTCTCGACACCCGACAGGTATTCGAAGTCGATATCGTAGATCGACAGGCCTTCGCCTTCGTCATTGGCATAGCGGTCGATCAGATAGACGATTGCCCCGCCGATCCCGCGGATCGCCGGAATGCGCAGTTCCATCGGCCCGGTCTCGACCTGCACCGGTTCCGCCCCGCGGGCGAGCAGTTCGTCATAAGCCTTCTTCGCGTCGCGGACACGGAAGCCCATGCCGCAGGCCGAAGCGCCGTGCTCGCGTGCGAAGAACCATGCCGCGCTACGCGGTTCGTAATTGAGGATCAGGTTGATCCCGCCCTGGCGCCAAAGATGCACGTCTTTCGACCGGTGCGTGGCAACGTGGGTGAAGCCCATTGCTTCGAAGACCGGCTCGATCGCGCCCTTTTCCGGAGCGCAGAATTCGACGAATTCGAAGCCGTCGAGGCCAATGGGATTTTCGAAGAGATCGGGCATGTCGGTCCTCAGCCATGATGATTGGTTGCAATGGAAACTAGTTACAAAAGTTACCGTTTTCTGTCAAGGATCGAACGGCTCGAGACAGTGGCAGTTCCACCGGTCGCAATAGTGCTTGCACGCCGGGCGCAACTGTGATTCTGTGGCACTATGAGACGGTCCAGTTCCATAGCAGCGATCCGCAAGGGAAAGGCGAGCCAGCATGGCGCGCTGGCTGCTCTGCTCGTGATGGGCGGGATTGCCATTGCCGGCCCGTCGGGGCTGCTCGCCTGGAGCGAGAATCTGCGCCTGCTCGACCAGCGCAAGGTCCAGCTTGCCGAGATCGAGAAAGAGCGCACCGCACTGAAGAACCGCGTGGCGCTGCTGCATCACGACCATGCCGATCCGGACATGGTGGGCGAACTGTTGCGCAGCCAGCTCAACGTCGTTCATCCCGACGAGGTCGTCATCAAGCTGGAAGACTGACGTCCGCGCCAAGCGGCTGCATTCCGTAAGGGTTTCGTATGCACATGTGCGCCGCGTGTTGCGCGGCAGGCGCGGCTGTGCCTATAGGCTCGGCACATATTCCTCCCCGGAAGAACAAGGATAAGATGTCTTGGCCAAAGCCCCCAAGAGCAGGAAAAGCCCCGCAAAGTCGCCCAGCGACGATACCGATTTCGCCCTCCATTCGCTGCAGGATGCGCTGGAGAAGAACAAGCGCTTCAAGGCGAGCGACGAGCAGCTGCAGCATTTCTACGAGCAGATGCTGCTCATCCGCCGCTTCGAAGAACGTGCCGGCCAACTCTATGGCCTGGGTCTCATCGGCGGTTTCTGCCATCTCTACATCGGCCAGGAAGCGGTCGCCGTCGGCCTGCAATCGGCGCTGACCGAGGGGCTCGACAGCGTGATCACCGGCTATCGCGACCACGGCCACATGCTCGCTTACGGCATCGATCCCAAGGTCATCATGGCCGAGCTGACAGGGCGCGAAGCGGGCATTTCCAAGGGCAAGGGCGGCTCGATGCACATGTTCAGTACCGAGCATAAGTTCTACGGCGGCCACGGCATCGTCGGCGCGCAGGTCTCGCTTGGCGGCGGGCTCGCTCTTGCGCATCGATACAATGACGACGGTGGCCTCTGCCTCGCCTATTTCGGCGATGGTGCGGCGAACCAGGGTCAGGTGTACGAGACATTCAACATGGCGGCGCTGTGGAACCTGCCGATCGTGTTCGTGGTCGAGAACAACCAGTATGCCATGGGCACGGCGGTCAAGCGCAGCTCGGCAGAGACCGAATTCTATCGCCGCGGCACTGCTTTCCGCATTCCGGGCATGAAGGTCAACGGAATGGATGTGCTCGAAGTGCGCCAGGCCGCCGAGATCGCCTTCAAGCATGTGCGCGAAGGAAAGGGGCCGGTGCTGATGGAATGCGAAACCTATCGCTACCGCGGGCATTCCATGTCCGACCCGGCCAAGTACCGCACGCGCGAAGAGGTGCAGGACATCCGCGAGCACAAGGATCCGATCGAAGGGCTGAAGAAGTTCATGATCGAAAACGGCAGCAAGGAAGACGATCTGAAAGCGATCGACAAGGATATCCGCAAGGTTGTCAGCGAGGCAGCCGACTTCGCCGAGAACTTGCCCGAACCGGATGCGTCCGAACTCTACACCGACGTTCTGGTGGAGGAGTATTGAGCCATGGCTATCGAACTCAAGATGCCTGCATTGTCGCCCACGATGGAAGAGGGCACGCTCGCCAAATGGCTGAAGTCCGAAGGTGACGAGATCGTCGCCGGTGACATCATCGCCGAGATCGAAACCGACAAGGCGACCATGGAATTCGAGGCGGTCGACGAAGGTACGCTCGGCAAGATCATGGTCGAGGAAGGCACCGAAGGTGTGAAAGTCGGCACCGTGATCGCCATACTGGCCGGCGAGGGCGAAGATGCATCCGACATCGAGGCCCCGGCAGCGTCCGGCGAGGTCGATGACGTGCAGGGCGAGGGAAAGGACGTCGGCCGCGAGGAAAGCGAGGCAGAGATCACCAAGCCGAAGCCCAAGGCCGAAGTCCGCGACCCCGATGTTCCCGAAGGCACCAGCTACACCTCGACCAGCGTCCGCGAGGCCCTGCGCGACGGCATGGCCGAGGAAATGCGCCGCGACGAGCGCGTCTTCGTGATGGGCGAGGAAGTCGCCGAGTATCAGGGGGCCTACAAGGTCACCCAAGGCCTGCTCGACGAGTTCGGGCCGAAGCGCGTGATCGACACGCCGATTACCGAATACGGCTTCGCCGGTATCGGCACCGGCGCGGCAATGGGCGGCCTGCGCCCGATCGTCGAGTTCATGACCTTCAACTTCGCCATGCAGGCGATTGACCACATCATAAACTCGGCGGCCAAAACAAACTACATGTCCGGCGGTCAGATGCGCTGCCCGGTCGTATTTCGCGGTCCCAATGGCGCGGCGAGCCGAGTCGGTGCGCAGCACAGCCAGAACTACGGACCCTGGTATGCCAGCGTGCCCGGCCTGATCGTCATCGCGCCCTACGACAGTGCCGATGCTAAGGGCCTGATGAAGGCGGCGATCCGAACCGAGGATCCGGTCGTCTTCCTGGAGAACGAGCTGGTCTACGGGCGCAGTTTCGACGTACCCGACATGGACGATTACGTCCTGCCGATCGGCAAGGCGCGCATCATGCGCGAGGGCTCGGACGTGACGATCGTTGCTTACTCGATCGCTGTCGGACTTGCGCTCGAAGCGGCGGAGGAGCTGGCGGGGGAGGGGATCGATGCCGAAGTCATCGACCTGCGCACCCTGCGCCCTCTCGACAGGGAGACGGTGCTGGCATCGCTGGCGAAGACCAACCGGCTCGTCATAGCGGAAGAGGGCTGGCCGACCTGTTCGATCGCTTCGGAGATCATCGCGATCTGCATGGAGGACGGCTTCGACCATCTCGATGCGCCGGTGACGCGCGTGTGCGACGAGGACGTGCCGCTGCCTTACGCGGCCAATCTCGAAAAGCTTGCACTGATCGATACGCCGCGCGTCGTGAAAGCGGCCAAGAAGGTCTGCTACCGGGACTGATCCGGGCGAACAGTTTTGAAGATTACCGAAGCCCGCGCCCTAACGTGGCGTGGGCTTCTTGCATTCTGCCACGCAGTATCAGAGCGCAATACCTTTCCGGCCGAACGCTGTCGTTGGTTAGAAGTGCCCGGTGGTTTTCGCACCGCTTTCCCTAACCTCCGGAGAGATTGAAGGTTAAGCTCAGTGCGCTTTTTAGCGTTCCTTAACCACGGCGCTTTACGGGCTACTCATACGGGCGTGGCACAAGGCACGCTCTGCAAAAGCCTGGATGTGGTTCTATGATCGATCGTATGAGAACTCTGGTTCGCGATGTCCGCAAGGACGAAGGCGGCAATGTGCTCACCCTCATGGGTCTGTCCATGATTCCTCTGATCGGGACGCTCGGCCTCGCGGTCGACGTCGCACAGTGGATAAGCTGGAAACGCGATCTGCGCAGCGCTGCGGATTCCGCCGCTATGGCTGGCGGGCTGGAGTTGAAAAACGGCGGCGATGCGGAAGAGGTCGATACAGTTATTCGCAACGTGCTCGGCCGGAATACCCAGCATTCCTACATCATCGAGGCCGTCGAGACACCGCCGACTGCCGGTGAATTTGCCGGCGACGCCAGCATGGTGCGTGTGGTCCTTACCACCTCGACCAAACTGCCGTTCTCGGGCATGTTCCTCACGACGGCGCCCACGATCAGGGTGGAATCGGTCGCCCAGGCATCGAGCGAAGTCGCCAACTGCATGATTGCACTTGCTCCGACCGGTACGGCTCTTTCGATAACAGGTTCGTCTTCTGTCGATATGAACTGTGGACTTCAGTCCAATTCGGATTTCGATGCCACCACGAGCGACAACATCACTGCAGGCGCGCTTTCCGCCGTCGGCACCGTGATCGAGGGCAATCGCATCTCGTCGGACACCCGGATCAACCGCGGCGTAGCGCCGGAAACAGATCCTTACGCCGATCTGATCTCGGACCCCAATGAAGTCTGTTCGAACACTGCATCGGTATCGGGCAAGAACAATGTCCTCTATCCCGGATGCTACAAAGGCATCAGTATCGCGAGCAAGGCCGGAGTGACGCTGTCGCCCGGGACCTACTACATCGGCGAGGGCGGCTTCAAAGTCGCCGGACAGGCCAGCGTGATCGGCACGGGCGTCACGCTCGTTTTTACGAACACAAGCTCGCCGTTCAATGCCAACAAAGTCGGTACTTTCGACGCGATGGGTACGTCGAATGTGCAAATCACCGCTCCGGATACGGGTGATTATGCCGGTATCCTGATGCACCAGGACAGCCGCACGCCGCTGTCGAATGCCAACCGCCTGTTCGTCACCGGGGACAACAATTCCGAATTCGAAGGGACGATCTACGCGCCGAGCAATCAGGTGACCTTCAGTGGCAACAGCAGCATGACGACCGACTGCCTGCAAATCATCGCACAATATATCACCTTTACCGGCAACACGTCGGTGTCGAACACCTGCCAGCCGGGGCGCGGCGTGGTGTCCTTCTCCGGCGATCAAGTCCTGAGGTTGCGCAAATGATGATGCAAAAGATCAATCAGCTACGCAGAGACCGCAAGGGAACCGCCACCATCGAGCTGGCCCTTGTCACGCCGATCCTGCTGACGCTGGCGCTAGCCGGTATCGATATCGCCTTGGGTTATGTGCACAAGCTCGAAGTGCAGCAACATGCGCAGATCGGTGCCGACTACGTGATGTCGGAGATGGAGAATGTTCCGACCAACGTCGAAATCAAGACGAGGGTACATGAAGGTAGTGGTTTACCTCTTTCCGCTATCACGATCGAACGCTGGATCGAATGTGACGGTGAGAAGAACAGCCTGCCTGCGTGCCTGAACGCCGGCTTCGACTACACCCAGTACCTCTCGATCGAGGTGGAAGACGACTACACGCCGATCCTCGACGTCAAAGGCTATGCCGATTTCGTGGACCAGTTCACGGCAACCGGCAGCGTAACCCTGCAGGTGGAATGATGTCTCTTTTGAGGAAAATTTCGCGCCACCATAAAGGTGCCGCGGCGATCGAATTCGGTTTGGCGCTTCCTGTAGCGCTCGTACTTATACTGGGTTGCATGAATTTCGGCATCTACCTGTATTTTACGAATTCGATGTCGGCAGCGATCGACGATACGGCTCGCTCGGCAACTCTCTGGCCCACTCCCAATGACGCGGAACTGCAGACGAATTTCGAAGACTCGCTGCTGACGGCGAAGACCTTCGGTTCGGCCAATCTCACGGTTACGCATGGAACGTCTGCGGACGGCCGCGCGTATGTCGATCTCGAGGGCACTGGTGCTTATGACATCAACCTGATCTTCGTCGATCTGGGCTCGATTCCGGTACAGTCGACGCGCAGGGCTTACCTGCAGGCCTGATCTCATCCATAGGGGCGGGCCATGAGTATGGCCCGCAATTGCCGATGACTGTCGAGGACCTGCCTCCCGAGGCGCAGGTAGCCATCGGCTATGCTTTGCCCGAGCATCGGGGCGCGTTCACCGCGTTACTCGCCTTCGATCGCAATTTAGCGCGATCGGTTGCCGGAGCCAGCGAAGCCATCGTCGGGCAGCTGCGGCTGGCCTGGTGGCGGGATGCGCTGGCAGCAGATGCCGATGTTCTGCCGCGCGGGAATCCGCTGCTGGACGAACTTGCAATCGGCTTCGGCGAGCAACGCCAGCAATTGGGGGCGCTGGTCGATGGGTGGGAGGCGGTCCTGCTGGCAGAGCCGATAGACCGATCTGCAATAGAGTCTTTGAGGTCAGGCCGCGAAGCTGGCTGGCAAGCGCTCGCGACGGCTCTCGACACGGGCGAGAGTGACGCGGCGGTGCGGCTTGCCGCAGGACGGTGGGCATTGGCCGACCTTATCTCGGGCCTCCCGCAGGAAGATCGCGAGCCGGATATCATCGCCGAGGCGCAGGCATCGCTGGGTCAGCCTGCTTCACTTCCCCGAGCGCTGCGCCCCCTTGCCGTTCTCGATGCGCTTGCCCGCCGCTCGCTTGCTGCCGGTAGCGCGCCCTTGCTTGCCGGACGTGGCAGCGCCATGGTGGCTTTGCGTGCCGGGCTCTTCGGTCGCTGAAAATCTCATAGCACTCAGGAGGCTAGGACGTGAAGGGGTTGGTTGTCGGCAGCACGGCGTCGCTGGCTCTTGTCGGCCTCGGGTTGTTCTGGTGGCAGGGCAGGGCGCAGGTCGAAGAGGGCGCTCCGCCACCTATGGCTATGGAAAGCGAAGCGCCATTGCCCGAAGTCCCGCCGGTCGATCCGGGCGAGGCGATCGGTCCGGCGCCGCCCGAGGCGACCGAGCTGACGCGCGAACAGCGCCGCTTCTTCCGCTATGATCGCAACCGCGACTGGCGCATTACCCGCACGGAAATGCTCTCGACCCGCTCCAGTGCCTTCCGCAAGCTCGACAAGGACGGCAACAATCTGCTCGATTTCGAGGAATGGGCAGTGGCCACGGTCGACAAATTCGAAGGCGCCGATGCCGATGGCGATAACGAGCTGACGCCGGGCGAATTCGCAATCACGGCGCCAAAGCCCCGCAAGAAGCCGCGCTGCGCCTGTTAGGCTGCGACCAGTTCCCCGCGGGCAATCCATTCGGCAAGATCGGCCTTGGCGCGTAAGGTATAGGCTTCCTTGCGCTGCTTCTTCCCGACATCGTGAAGCGGCGGGAACAGGCCGAAGTTGACGTTCATGGGTTGGTAGCTCTCAGCCTCGGCATCCCCCGTGATATGCGCGAGCAGTGCGCCCAGCGCAGTCGTGCGCGGCGGACCCTGCCACTCGCGACCCGCCAGTTCGGCCGCCGCCATCATGCCGGCGACGAGGCCGATGGCCGAGCTTTCGACATAGCCTTCGCACCCCGTCACCTGGCCGGCGAAGCGGATATGCTCTGCGCCTTTCAGGCGAAGTTGCCGGTCGAGCACAACAGGCGAATTCAGGAAGGTGTTTCGATGAAGACCGCCCAGCCGCGCGAATTCGGCGTTCTCCAGGCCCGGAATCGTGCGGAACAGCTCCACCTGCGCGCCGTATTTCAGCTTCGTCTGGAAGCCGACCATGTTCCATAGCGTGCCGAGCTTGTTGTCCTGCCGCAGCTGGACGACAGCGTAGGGCCAGCGGCCCTGCGGAAATTCGGGCGTTGCGTCACGCGGATTGTCCAGCCCGACCGGCTTCATCGGTCCGAAGCGCAGCGTATCGACGCCGCGCGCTGCCATCACCTCGATCGGCATGCAGCCTTCGAAATAGGGGGTGTCCTTTTCCCACTCGCGAAATTCGGTTTTCTCGCCATCCATCAGACCTTGGTGAAAGGCGAGATACTGCTCCTTGGTCATCGGGCAATTGATGTAGTCGCCGTCCTCGTTCGACGCTTCGTTGCGCTTGTTCCAGCGCGACTGGACCCAGCAGATATCCATATCGATACTGTCGCGATGGACGATCGGCGCGATGGCGTCGAAGAACGCAAGGCGATCCTGCCCCGTCGCCTTGACTATGCTTTCGGCGAGCGCCTGTGCTGTCAGCGGCCCCGTCGCCACGATAGTCGGCTCGGCATCCGGTAAGGCATCCACCCGTTCGCGCAGGACGGTGACCTTGGGATGCTCGTCGAGCGTCCGCTGGACTTCGGCGGAGAAAACGTCGCGGTCAACCGCCATGGCAGACCCGGCAGGCACGCGCGCCTTCTCGCCAGCACGCATCACGAGGCTGTCGAGCTCGCGCATCTCGTGGTGCAGCAGACCGACTGCGTTCTTGTCGCTATCGTCGGAACGGAAACTGTTCGAGCAGACGAGCTCGGCCAGACCGTCGGTCTGGTGAGCCGGGGTCATATCGCCGCCACCGCGCATTTCGGACAGGCGCACGTTGAAACCGCGCTGTGCGAGTTGCCAGGCAGCCTCGCTTCCGGCCAGCCCGCCACCGATGATGTGGATATCGTGGGTCATCGCGCGCCCTGTAGGGCTTGCTCCCCTGTCGCATCAAGGCCTAGCGAGACGTATGGCGCACAAAGCCCTTGCCGATCATCGTCCCTGGTTGCTGCTGAGCCTGCTGGCGGCGGTCCCCTATTTCTTCGTGATGGACGACGAGATCGGCGGCGCGTGGCTCATGATCTGGAAGGGCGCGGGGGTCGGTTTGCTTGCGATCTACGCTGCCACCCGAGGGAGAGGTAGCGACGGGCTGCTGATCGCTGCGGTCATGGCCATTGCAGCCTGTGCCGACGTAGCACTGGAGATCAGCTTTCTGGTGGGTGGCGGTCTCTTCGCGCTTTCTCACATCGTCGCGATCGGGTTGTATCTGCGAAATCGACGAGCGAAGACGAGTTTCAGCCAGCGGCTTGCCGGTTTTGCTCTGGTCGTTTTGCCTGCTGCAATCGCAGCCTTGATAACGCGCCCGCTGCCGAATTGGGAGCTTGCCACGGCCTATAGCGGGCTGGTCGGACTGATGGCCGCTGCCGCCTGGACGAGCCGCTTTCCCCGCTATCGCGTCGGGATCGGCGCGGTCATGTTTGTGGCGAGCGACTTGTTGATCTTCGCCCGCGAGTCGCAAACTCTCCCCAGCGAGCTGACCGATTGGCTCGTCTGGCCGCTCTACTATGCCGCACAGTTCCTGATCGTGACCGGCGTGGTCCAAACCCTGCGCGGTAAGAAAGTTTTCGATACCGATGATGTAACCCAGCGTCGAGAATAGGGGTTCCTCGCCCGTTTTCGGGTTGCGGCGAACCAGGGGGTGGAGCTGGGTCGCGTTCGCGCTTTTGTCGGGCCGGATTGCCATAGAGCGATCCCCAGCGCGATCCTTCTCGCCATAGGTTCCGTCGGGCGCATAGGCGAGTTTTGCGCTGTGAATGGCAGTCAGCGCGCGGAGTTCCTCCTTTCTCGCAGCCGGCAAGGCATCGAATGCGCCGACCTGGTTTGCGAAGAGGGTGTCGCCGCCTCGGGGCGGGATGTCGAAGGACATCAGGCAGGTCCCGGCGGGAGGGTGCTCGAGAAAGCTCCAGTCGCTATGCCAGTTCTCGGCGAAGAGCGGAGCCTGTTCATCGGCCTCGCGCAGGATCCCGGCAATATGCTGTCGCCCCTCGATGGGTTCGAAGAAGGGATCCTCGCCGAACCCGCCCATCGCGCGCGTGAAAGCTTCTAGCGTATCGTCGTTCGCCGGTTGGCCGGGAAAAGCGAGGACGCGATGTTCGAGCCAGGCCGAACGTATTTGCAAAGCAAGCTCGGCATCAACCGGACGGGAAAGGTCGAGCCCGGTTACGCTTGCACCGCACGCTTGGCCGCTTGGCTCGACCTTCAGGCTCACCGGAAAGACCTCATCCGCCCGGCTCGCCGTCGATATTCTTGTCGGAATGCGCGGTCGTATGTGGCGTCGTCTGCTCGAGGCCGCCCCGGGCCGCGATTTCGTCGGCGACCTTTGCCTCGGCTTCGTTCTCCGGCTCTTCGGTCTCGTCGATCAAAGCTGCGCCGACGATGCGTTCGCCCTTCGCGACCTTGAAAATGCTCACACCCGAAGAGGTCCGCCCCGAGATCGAATAACCCGCGTGGTTGTCGAAACCATCCTCCAGCAAGTGCCGGAAGTCGATCGGCAGCCGGATGAGCTTAGCCTGGTCGGTCACCAGCATAAGCTGCGAGCCGTGCTTGACCGGGAAGCTGCCGACCACGGGGCCATTGCGGTCCGGATTGCTCGACGGCTCGCCGATATTGGTCAGGCCCTGGCCGCCGCGGCCGATGGTGCGGTATTCATAGGCCGAGGAAATCTTGCCGTAGCCGCGTTCGGTCAGCGTCAGGATGAACTCCTCGTATTCCTCCATCTGCTCGACCTTTTCGGCATCGAGCGTCGGATCGGTCTCGTTATTCTTCCAGACGGCAGCGCGCAGATAGGCGTCGCGGACTTCGGTGTCGTGCTCACATGCTTCGAGCACCGCCATTGAGACGACCTTCGCGCCATCCTTCAGCGTCATGCCGCGCACGCCAATACCGGTTCGGCTCTTTGTTTCGCGCGCATCGGTCGCAGCAAAGCGAATGGCCTTTCCGGCGTCCGAGGCGAGGAAAATTTCCTGGTCCTCACTCAGTAATTTCACGCCGATCAGACGGTCACCGCTGTCCTCGACGAAGCCCATCGCGTATTTGCCGTTGGAGGGGACATTGGTGAAGGCATCCATGGAATTGCGCCGGACCATGCCCTGTTCGGTCGCAAAGACGATGTTGAGTGCGCTCCACTGGTTCTCGTCCTCGGGGAGTGGCAGCACATTGGTCACACGCTCGTCGTCGCCAAGCGGCAATAGGTTTACCATCGGACGGCCCTTGGTGGTCGGTCCGCCTTCGGGCAGTTTCCACACCTTGAGGCGATAGACGCGGCCTGTATTCGTGAAGAAAAGCACGGGGTTGTGCGTCGAAGTTACGAACATTTCGACGACGGCATCTTCGTCCTTCGTCGCCATCGAACTGCGGCCCTTGCCGCCGCGGGCCTGCGCACGGAAGGCTTGCAAGGGGGTCCGCTTGATATAGCCGCCGTGGGTCACCGTAACGACCATCTCCTCGCGCTCGATCAAGTCCTCGTCTTCGAGGCCGTCCCAGGCGGGGGCGATTTCGGTGATCCGCGGCGTGGCGTAGCTGGCTTTGATCTCTTCCAGCTCTTCGCGCATTACGCCGTAGAGCTTCACTCGATCGGCGAGGATCGAGAGATATTCCTCGATCGCGACGCTCAGCTCCTTGAGCTCGTCGCCGATCTCGTCGCGACCCAGCGCGGTGAGGCGATGGAGGCGCAAGTCGAGGATCGCCTTCACCTGCCGCTCCGACAGGCGATAGGTGCCGCCGGTCTGTTCGTCGCTCGGCTCGATGGCTTCGACCAGGGCGATATATTGTGCAATATCGCCGATCGGCCATTCCTTGGCGAGCAGCTTGGCGCGCGCATCGGCCGGGTTCGACGAGCCGCGGATCATCGCCACGACCTCGTCGAGGTTGGACACGGCCACCACTAGGCCGAGCAAGATATGCGCGCGCTCGCGGGCCTTGTTCAGCTCGAACTTGGTGCGCCGGGTGATGACTTCTTCGCGGAAGCCGATGAAGGCCTGGATGAATTCGCGCAGGGTCAGCGTTTCGGGCCGCCCGCCACGGATCGCCAGCATGTTCGCTGGGAAGCTCGCCTGTGCCGGCGTGTAGCGCCAAATCTGGTTGAGTACGACTTCGGGCGAGGCATCGCGCTTCAGGTCCACGACCACGCGCACGCCCTCGCGCGAGCTTTCGTCGCGGATGTCGGAAATGCCTTCGATCCGCTTTTCCTTCGCGGCTTCGGCGATCTTCTCGACCAGCGAGCTCTTGCCGACCTGGAAGGGGATGGAGGTCAGCACGATCGAGCGCCGGTCGCCGCGCTTCTCCTCGAATTCGTGCCGCGCGCGCATCAGGATCGAGCCGCGGCCAGTGGTATAGGCCGTGCGGGCACCCGACTTGCCGAGGATCAAGGGAGCGGTCGGGAAATCGGGCCCCGGGATGATCTCGAACAACTCCTCGCTGGTGATCGCGGGATTGTCCATGAAGGCAAAGCAGCCGTCGATCACCTCGCCGAGATTGTGCGGCGGGATGTTCGTCGCCATGCCGACTGCGATGCCGCCCGCGCCATTGACGAGCAGGTTGGGGAATCGCGCCGGGAGGACGGTCGGTTCGCGCCGGGACTGGTCGTAATTGTCAGCGAAATCGACAGTGTCCTTGTCGAGATCGTCGAGCAGCGCATTGGCCACGCGCGCAAGTCGCGCCTCGGTATACCGCATCGAAGCCGGCGGATCGGGGTCCATCGAACCGAAGTTCCCCTGACCGTCGACCAGCGGCACGCGCAGCGACCAGTCCTGCGTCATGCGGGCGAGCGCGTCGTAGATCGCCGCGTCACCGTGCGGGTGATAATTACCCATCACGTCGCCGACGACCTTGGCGCTCTTGCGATAGGGCCGCCCGGCGACGAACCCGCCTTCCTGGCTGGCGAAGAGGATACGGCGATGTACCGGCTTCAACCCGTCGCGCACATCGGGCAGCGCGCGGCTGACGATCACGCTCATCGCGTAATCGAGATAGCTCGTTTTCATCTCATCGACGATGTCGATGCGGGTGTAATCACCTCCGTCGTAGGGAGGGGGATCGAGGACTTCGGTATCGTCTGACAAGACAGCTTTTCCGTTCTGCGAACTGCTTATGTTCTGGTCGGTCGGAGGTTACGCCAAAGCCGCACCGAGTGCTACCGAGGGGAGGGAACACTTGGCGGTTTCGCGCGCTTTTTCCACATATGGGTGCGCTAACGCCAGATTGCATGCTGAACGAGCGGCACGGGCAATATTCAAAGCCCGTTCAGCCCGCTTCGCCTAGAACGGTTTGCAATGAGAGCGTACTGACGGCATTGCCGATTCCGTTGACAATAATCGGTGCCCCGCGCGCTCAGGCCCCCGTACCACTCTTGGGAGTATAAGTATGATTTTCACTCGTCTCGCCCGTGCCAATGGTGCGGCTTCCACGCTCGCAATGGCTCTCGCTTTGGCGACCGGCGCCGCGATTACCGCCACTGCGCTCGAAGCGCCTGCCTTCGCTCAGAAGAAGGCTAAATATTCGAAGGGCTTTCTCGCCGGTTATGCGCCCCTTCAGGAAGCTCTGAGCGCCGAAAACCCGGACCCCGCCACGGTCAAGGCTGCGATCCCGGGCGCTGTTGCGGCAATCGAAAATGAAGACGACCGCTTCGCTGCTGGCGGCGCGATCGTGAATGCCGGTCAAAGGTTCAACGACAATGCCCTCGCCCGCCAGGGTCTCGAGCTGATGCTTGCCAGCGGCAAGGTGGCTCCCGAACAGGTGGGTCCCTATAACTTCATGATTGGCCAGGTCGCCTACAACGCCAAAGAATATGCCGCTGCACGCTCGGCTCTCGAGGCTGCGATGGCTGCCGGGTATACGGATAATAATCCCGAAGCGATTATCGCCGAGACCTATTTCGCCGAGAGCCGGGATGCGGAAGGGCTTGCCTACCTCTCGAACGCTCTGGAGGCCCGCAAGGCAGCCGGTGGGACGCTGGAAGAGGACTGGATCAAGCGCGGTCTGGCTGTCGCCTACCGCGCAAATATGAAGGACGAAGCGATCAAGTTCGCCAATATGTACGTCTCGGAATTCCCCAGCGAAACCAGCTGGCGCGATGCGATTGCGATTCTGCTGAACACCGGTGGCTATGACAAGCCCGCGACGCTCGACCTTCTGCGTCTGGGCCGCCGTGCCGGCACGCTCAATGACGCCCGCCTCTACGGTGAGTATGTCGAAGCGGCGGATTATCGCCGGCTGCCCGCAGAAGTGGTCTCCGTTATCGACGAAGGTCAGTCGAAGGGCTTCCTGTCGGAAAGCGACGCCTATCTCGTAGATACCCGCAAGCAGGCTGCCGATCGCGCTGCCGCCGACCGTGCCGACATGGACGGATTGCTGAGCGACGCGCGCAAGTCGGGCGCGACGCTCGCCACCGTTATGGCAGCGGGCGACGCCATGCTCAGCATGGGCCGTCCTGCTGAGGCCGAAGAGTTCTACCTCAAGGCTTCTACCATGGCCGGTGCAGACACGCCGATGGCGCTGACCCGCCTTGGCATCGCGCAATACGATCAGGGCAACTACGCCGAAGCGCAGGCGACCTTCAACCGGGTCGAAGGCGCGCGCCAGGCTATCGCCAACCTCTGGGCCGTCTACTCGGGGCAGCAGGGCGGCTGATCCCAGCCAGACCATGAAATATGAGAAGGCCCGAATTCCTGGCGGAGTTCGGGCCCTTTTCGTTTCTAGCTAGCGGAGATGGTACTCAGCGGAGGCGCTTGACCCACATGGTGTTGTCGCGCCGTTCGATCTTGAACTGCTCGATGGCCTCGAAAAGGTCCGACAGGCGCTTGAAGCCGTAGTTGCGAACGTCGAAGCTGGAGCGGTTGCCGGCGATCTGCCCGACCTCACCCATCTGCGCGAAGCCATCGTCGTCGCGGTGGGCGGCTTTCCAGGCCGTTCCGAGCAATTCGACCAGTTCGTCGTCGATCCCGGCCTTGCCCTTGGCGCCGCTGGATTTGGGTGCATCCGGTTCGTCCGAAGCGCCCTTGATAAGCGCATCGATGTCGATGAAGCGCGTGCAGGCGCTCTTGAAGGCAGCGGGCGTCTTGCTCGTGCTACCGAAACCGTAGACGACGAGCCCGTCCTGCCTAAGCCGCGTGACGAGGGGGGTGAAATCGCTATCCGAACTCATGATACCGAAGCCATCGACCTTGCCCTGATATAGCAAGTCGATCGCATCGATCGTCATCGCCATATCGGTGGCATTCTTTCCGGCGGTAAGATCGAATTGCTGCTGCGGCTGGATGCCGTATTTATGCGTGATCTCTCCCCACTTGGAGAGATTGTTCTTCGCAAAATTGCCATAGGCCCGCTTGATGTTGACCTGGCCGAGTTCGGCCATGACAGTCAGGACCGGGTCGATACCCTTTGGCGTGGTGTTGTCCGCATCGATCAGCAGGGCGATATTCTTGAGGTCTTTGTCAGCCATGCGCAGCCAATGGCGTGCAGCCTGCCCGAACTCAAGACCTTACTGTGCAGGCGAGAATTCTCCCGAGCTTTCGTCGAGCAGGTGAAGAACCCCGTCCGAGATCGCGAAATAGGCTCCGCGCAGCTTAAGGTCGCCCGCCGCTTCCTTCGCCTCGACATAGGGGAAGGTGCGCAGGTTCTCGAGGCTGACCTTCACCGCGGCAAGCTCCATCGCCCGCTCTGCCGTGCGCCCTTTCGTGCCGTGCTCCGCAGCAATCGGCTCGCGGACCTCGTCGAGCATGTCGATCCAATGCGCAACGAAGCCACCTTCGCCAATGTCATTGCCGTGGAGATCCTGCGTCAGCGCGGCCTGGCACCCCCCGCACATGCCATGCCCCATGACGACGACTTCGCGGACCTTGAGAAACTGCACGGCAAATTCGAGCGCCGCCGAAACGCCGTGGCGACCGGGCGTCGTTTCGAAAGGCGGAACCAGCGCGGCGACGTTGCGGACAACGAAAATCTCGCCCGGATCGACGTCCAGGATCTGCGCGGGATCGACCCGGCTGTCCGAGCAGGAGATCACCATCACCTGGGGCGACTGCCCCTCTACCAGCTGGCTCCAGCGTTCGTGCTGCTTCTTCCAGTCGCCGGCACGGAAACGGGCGTAGCCCTCAATCATCTCATCGAATGTCTTCATCGCTTTTCGCTGCAATGAATTTTCGCCGCTGGCAAGAGCGAGAATAGCTATGCGCCTTGCCCGGGCGGGGCAGGGGGCCTAGATGGGCCGCGACATGAACGATCTTTCTACAGTTCCCCAGCCCGAAGGCGACCGTCCGGCCCGGCAGCGCAAGCCCGACTGGATTCGCGTCAAGGCGCCGGTCAGCAAGGGTTATCACGAAACGCGCAAGCTGATGCGCGAACTCAACCTCCATACCGTGTGCGAGGAGGCGGCCTGCCCAAATATCGGGGAGTGCTGGACCAAGAAGCACGCGACGGTGATGATCCTCGGCGATACCTGCACGCGCGCCTGCCGGTTCTGCAACATCAAGACCGGGATGCCGATGCCGGTCGATCCACTCGAGCCAGAGCATACGGCGACCGCGGCCGCGGCCATGGGGCTCGAGCATATCGTCATCACCAGCGTCGATCGCGATGACCTTCCCGATCGCGGGGCAGGGCAGTTCGTGAAGGTGATCAACGCGCTGCGCCGCGAGACGCCGAACACGACGATCGAGATCCTGACACCCGACTTCAAGGGTCGGATGAAGCAGTCCATCGCGGAAATCTGCGAAGCGGGGCCCGATGTATTCAACCACAATCTGGAAACGGTGCCGCGCCTCTATCCCACCATCCGTCCAGGCGCGCGCTACTATGCGTCGCTACGCCTCCTGGAAGAGGTGAAGGTCCACAATCCGTTGATCTTCACCAAGTCGGGCATCATGCTCGGCCTCGGGGAAGGGCGGCTCGAAGTCCATCAGGTGATGGACGACATGCGCAGTGCGGATATCGATTTCATCACCATGGGTCAGTATCTGCAGCCCACGCCGAAGCACGCCAAGGTCGAGGAATTCGTCACGCCAAAGCAGTTCGCGGCTTATGGCTCGATCGCCCGCGCCAAGGGCTTCCTGCAAGTCGCATCCAGTCCGCTGACGCGTTCGAGCTATCACGCGGGCGACGATTTCGCGCAGATGCGAGCAGCGCGCGAGGCGAAGCTGCTGGCGAAGCAGGGCGGCTGATGCCCGGCATTCGCGAAAAACGTTTTCTTCCTTATACTTGCGAGCAGATGTTCGATCTGGTCGCAGATGTCGGACGGTATCCGGAATTTCTACCCTGGGTGATTGCCACCCGCGTCCGCTCGGACAGCGATACCGAGATGGTCGCCGACATGCTGGTCGGCTTCAAGGCCATCCGCGAGCGGTTTACGTCGCGCGTCGAAAAGCGCCGTCCCGAGCATATCGAGGTGTTCTACGTCGATGGCCCGCTCAAGGATCTCGACAATAACTGGACCTTCGCCCCGGCACCCGGCGGCTGCGAAGTAGATTTCTGCGTGGATTTCGAATTCCGCAACGCGGTGTTCGAGGCGCTGGCCGGCCAATATTTCGACCGCGCGTTCCGCAAGATGATGGGCGCGTTCGAAGCGCGCGCCGACGCGCTCTACGGCAACAGCAGTTCCAGCGCGCAGACCGTCGCCTGATGGCGGATATCGGCTCGTGAGGTCGGCTCGAAGCGCTTGAGCTCGCCATCGGGTTCGCCCTCCTGGCCCCGGACCACCCGTGCAAATACCACCGTTCCGACCGGTTTGAGAGTGGTCCCACCATCGGGACCAGCCACCCCGCTTATCGCGACAGCTACGTCCGCGCCGCTATTCTGCAGCGCGCCTTTCGCCATCGCCCAGACGCACGCGATCGAGACGGCGCCGAAGGTTTCGATGATGTCGAGCGGTACGCCGAGGCTCTCCATCTTGGCCTCGTTGGAATAGGTCACGAACCCGCGGTCGAGCACGGCGGAAGAGCCGGGAATTTCGGTCAGTGCTGCCGCAACCAGCCCGCCGGTGCAGCTTTCCGCCAGCACGACCTTGCGGCCGCTGGCGCGATTCTCCTCGACCACGCGCCGGGCAAGTTCGTCGATATCCTCGGGCAGGAGAGCGCCGTACTCCATTTTGCCTCCGTCAGTTGCGGATCACTGTGGCAACCGCCTGGGCGGCAATGCCTTCGCCGCGACCGGTAAAACCAAGCCGTTCGGTGGTGGTCGCCTTCACCGATATGCGATCGATGTCAACGCCCAGCAATTCGGCAATACGCCGGCGCATGGCGGGTCGATGCGGACCGATCTTGGGCGCTTCGCAGATGATGGTGAGGTCGATATTGCCGAGGCTGTAGCCGGCTTCGCCTAGCAATTTTGCAGCGTGAGCGAGGAAGCGATCGCTGCTTGCTCCCTTCCATTGCGGGTCGCCGGGCGGGAAGTGCGTGCCGATATCTCCGTCTCCTATCGCGCCTAGCAGGGCGTCCACGATCGCATGCAGCGCGACGTCCGCATCGCTGTGGCCTGCCAAGCCCTTGTCGTGCTCGATCCTAACGCCGCCAAGCCATAGCTCTTCTCCAGTCGCAAGCTTGTGCACGTCGTAGCCCATTCCCGTGCGAATGGTTGGCTGGTCGCTCACAAAATCCTCCGCATAGGTCAGTTTGGCGAGGCGCTCGTCGCCGGACACAAGCGCGACTGTGCCGCCGGCCGCGCGCAAGACCTGCGCATCGTCGCCGGCATCGGGGACGCCGGTCCAGGCGCGGTGTGCGGCGAGAATATCTTCGAAACGAAAGGCTTGTGGCGTCTGGACCCGGCGGAGTTGCTCGCGCGGAGCTGTTCCAACCATTACGCCTTCCTCGTCCAGAGCGAGGCTGTCTGCGACAGGAAGGACCGGGATAGCACCTGGTGTTTCGTCCAGCGCATCCAGTACCCGCTCGATGACCGCGCGGGGGAGATCGGGGCGTGCAGCGTCATGGATAAGCACGCGATCTGCGGTGCCGATCGCTTCTAAACCATTCGCCACGGACTGTTGGCGGGTATCGCCTCCTTTGACCGCCTGATAGCCCGACAGGCCTTCGAGCGCCTCATCTAACGCATCTTTGCCGTTCTCAGGTATCATGACAACCATCGGGCTTGCTCCCGCATCGAGCAGGCTTTCGACCGAGTGCCGGACGATGGGCTTGCCCCGCCAACGCGCGAATTGCTTGGGCAGCACTTGTCCCGAGCGCAGGCCTTTGCCCGCAGCGACCACAATCGCGGCGAACGGGGGGAGGGCGGGCGCTTCGCTCATATATCCCCGCCCGCTAGCGGCTTGCCGTTTGTGCTGCAACGCACTATGTGGCTGCCCAATATTTAGGCACGCACCAGCATGAGCGCACATCCCCTCCCTCCCGTCCCGCCGAAGCCGATCCACGTCGGGCCGGCAGCCATCGACACGCCCGTCGTTCTGGCGCCGATGACGGGGGTGACGGACCTGCCGTTCCGCCGCCTTGTGCGCCGCTATGGCTCCGGCCTCAATGTAACAGAGATGATCGCCAGCGAGGCCGCGATCCGCGAGACGCGCATCAGCGTTCAGAAGGCCGAGTGGGACCCGATCGAGGAACCGGTGTCCATGCAACTGGTCGGCTGCGATCCCTACAGCATGGCAGAGGCCGCTAAATTGCAGGAAGGCAATGGCGCGGCGATCATCGACATCAACTTCGGTTGCCCGGTGCGCAAGGTCGTCGGCCAGCTCGCCGGCTCGGCCCTCATGCGCGAAGTCGAACTGGCGACACGGTTGATGAAGGCGACGGTCGAGGCGGTCGACGTGCCGGTTACAGTGAAGATGCGGATGGGCTGGGATCATTCCGACCTCAATGCGCCGGAACTGGCGAAGATCGCGCAAGACTTGGGCGTCAAGATGATCACCGTACACGGCCGCACGCGCAACCAGATGTACAAGGGCAGCGCCGACTGGGCCTTCGTTCGCAAGGTGAAGGAGGCGGTCGACATACCCGTCATCGTCAACGGCGACATTTGCGGGATCGAAGATGCTGCGAAAGCGCTCGAACAGTCGGGTGCCGACGGGCTGATGATCGGGCGTGGCGCGTATGGGAAACCCTGGCTGCTGGCGCAGGTTATGCACTGGTGGCGCAGCGGCGAAATTCTCGCCGATCCGGATATGGATGAGCAGTATGCCGTGGTGACGGAACACTACCGGATGATGCTCGACCACTACACGCCGACGACCGGCGTGAAGATCGCGCGCAAGCACTTGGGCTGGTACACGAAGGGCTTGCGCGGTTCGGCGGAGTTCAGGAACCACGTGAACTTCGTCGATGATCCCGCGCAAGTGCTTGGCGAACTCGAGCGCTTTTATGAACCGTTCCGCCGGCAGCAGGCGGCGTGAACAAAGCCTCGCCCGCGCCCAACGCAGCGGCACAGATCGCGGGCCTCATCTTTGCGGTGCTGTTGATCGATGCCGAGGGCATTATTGTCGAAGCGAATGCCGCGGCGGAAGATATGCTCGATTCCAGCGCGCAACGCCTGATCGGCAAGCGGCTGACCGACGTGGTAGATCTCGCCGACCAGCGTGTGCGATCGAGCCTCGAGCGGTCCGATGTCCAGATGATCGCTCGCGGCGTGTCCTTCGCCACGAAATACCGCGACCGGCGGATCAATCTGACCAGTTCCCCGCTGCATAACCATCCGGGTTGGCGCGTCTTGACGCTTTCCGATGTCGGGCAGGGCGATACGCGCGCCGCAGACGACGAGCGGATGGAGCTCCGAGCTCCGGCCGTGCTGGCCCATGAGATCAAGAATCCGCTATCGGCCATCCGCGGTGCCAGCCAGCTGCTGACGCGGCGCGTCGAGGGCAAGGACAAGCCGCTCGCTCGCATGATCCTGGGCGAGGTGGATCGCATCGCCGAGCTGATCGACCGCATGCAGCAGCTCGGCAGCAAGCCGGTCTCCGTGGTCGGTGACTGCAACCTTCACGAAGCGATCCGCAATGCGATGGCAACCGTCCGCGCGGGCCGCACCGGAAACTGCGAGTTAATCGAGGAATTCGATCCGTCGCTGCCTCCGGTTGCCGCCGACCAGGCTGCGCTCGAACAGGTGCTGATCAATCTCATCGCCAATGCCTGCGATGCGAGCGCCAAACTGGACGCTACGCAGGTGACCGTGCGTACGCGTTTCGTCAGCGGCCTGGTTTTCAGCGCGATCCGTCTCGGCAAAGCGACTCGTTTGCCAATCGAGATAACGGTGACAGATGCGGGAGGTGGGATCGACGAAGCGATCCGTGACCATGTGTTCGAGCCTTTCGTCTCCAGCAAGCCGCAGGGGCAGGGACTGGGCCTTGCGCTAGTGCGGAAACTCGTGCGCGATATGGGCGGGCGCATCGGCCACGAGCGCGATGAGCGCAAGGGGCTCACTCATTTTCGCATCAACCTGCCGGTTGCGGTTTAGGGAGAGATCATGAGCCACACGGTTCTACTGGTCGAAGACGACCGTGCTATTGCGACAGTTATCAGCGAGGCCCTGCGGGAAGAGGGCTATGACGTCACAGCCTGCGAAAGTCTTGCCAAGAGAGACGAACTCGTTGGAGCGAGACACTTCGACGTCATGCTGACCGACGTCATGCTGGAAGACGGCGACGGGTTGACGTCGATCGACCATGTTCGCGAGTTGGCTCCCGATATGCCGGTGATCGTCCTGTCGGCACAGAATACGCTCGATACCGCCGTGCGGGCGAGCGACAGTCACGCGTTCGAGTATTTCCCAAAGCCGTTCGATCTCGACGAGCTGACCCAGGCGGTGCGTCAGGCCGTTGCCAATCGGTCGTCGATCACTGCGGCAGGAGATGAGGAAGACAGTGCGCTACCGCTGATCGGGCGCAGCCCTGCGATGCAGAGCGTGTTCCGGATGATCACGCGCGTTCTGCGTAACGATCTCACTGTGCTGGTTACCGGCGAGAGCGGCACCGGCAAAGAATTGGTCGCGGAGGCCATCCACCAGCTTGGCGCGCGCAAAACCGGGCCGTTCGTCGCGGTTAACATGGCGGCAATCCCGCAGGACCTGCTCGAAAGCGAATTGTTCGGTCACGAACGCGGCGCCTTCACCGGGGCGGTCAGCCAGCAGATCGGCAAATTCGAGCAGGCCAATGGCGGCACGCTGTTCCTTGACGAGATCGGCGATATGCCGGCCGATGCACAAACCCGGCTGCTGCGGGCGCTGCAATCGGGGCGTATCCGCCGGGTCGGTGGGCGACAGGAAATCGGTGTCGATGTGCGCATCATCGCAGCGACCAATCGAGACCTGGCGCCCATGATCGAGGACGGCCGGTTCCGCGAAGATTTGTTTTACCGCCTCAACGTGGTGCCGATCCCGCTCCCTCCCTTGAGAGAGCGGCGCGAAGACATCGGCGCTCTGGTGAAACATTTCCTAGGACAGGCAGCCAGCGAGGGGTTGCCGCGACGGCAAATCACGAATGAAGCCATTGCTGCGCTGGCGGCACGGCGCTGGGCTGGCAATGTGCGCGAATTGCGCAATGTCGTGTTTCGTCTGGCCCTGCTAGCGCGTGACGACGTCATCGATGCCGATAGCGTAACAGACACCGTCGGCAACGAAATTTCGACGGAGCGGGACGCAAACAGCACTGGTTTCGGCGCAGCGATCGATGGGTGGCTGGCGGAGAATGGGCAATCCCATGGCACCCTGTACCACGCCGTTCTGGCGTCATTCGAAAGGCCGCTGTTCGAGCACGCGCTGCGGATAACCGAGGGCAATCAGTTGCGCGCCGCGCAGTTGCTCGGGATTAATCGCAACACCCTGCGCAAGCGGCTTGGCGAGCTCGATATCGCGCCCGAGGATTTCACGCGCCGCCGCTAGCCGCCGCTTTGTCGAATTTATACTTGCAGTTCTGCAACAGCGCTGTTGTAAGGCTGCCACTATGGCGAGCGTCGCTTCCGTCCCTCGAAACACCACGCCGAGATGGTGGCGCAGGTTCGTCGTGACGTCACGCAGGGCCAATCTGGTCGGCTATCTCGAGATTTTCTTCGCGGTCGCATTCCTTGTCATGGTCGCAAGCACCTGGGCGACCTTCACCACCGCTCCGCCGAACGGACAACTGTTGCCCAGTCGACAGGTTGCTGGGCTTCTCATCGGCACGCTCATTCCCGCGATGGCACTGCTGGTGCTTGCAGGACGGCGCCTGGCTCTGCGTCGCGCCGCAGGCAGCACCGCGCGGCTCCATGTGCGGCTCGTGTTCTTCTTCTCCATGATTGCAGCGGTCCCGACGCTACTCGTGGCCGGATTTGCGGCATTCCTGTTCCAGTCTGGCGTCGATTTCTGGTTCTCCGATAATTCGCGCGGCCTCATGGAGAATGCCAACCAGCTGGCCGAAAACTATTACGAAGAGAACCAGCTCGATCTTGCCAACGAGACCATCTCAATGGCGATGGACATGCGCTCGATCCTCGAGCAGGTGCCGGTTACCGATCCCAATTTCGCGCTTGTCTACCAGTTCCAGGCGCAACCGCGCGACGTAATCGAAAGCGCAATCCTGCAGGCCTTGCCCGATGCCTCGATGCGCACGGCCGTTGCCTATGGGCTGTCCGAAGAAAGCAATCCCGTACCATTCGCCGAGGAGACACTGAGCGAAATTCGGCGCGGGGAACAGGTCGTCGTGCGCGGCACGCCTGAAAGGATCGAGGCGGTCGCTCCGATCGATCAGCAAGCCGGCATCTACCTCTACACGGCCCGGAATGCCGAGGCGACCAGCTTCCGGAGCTGGGAAAGCGCCCGGTCGATTTCGACTGCCTATGATGAGCTTACCCGGCGTGCCCGGGCTCTCCAGTTGAGGTTCAACCTAGCGCTTTTCTTCGTCAGTCTCGCGCTGGTAGGGCTCGCGGTCTGGTTTGCCCTGCGCTTTGCAGACCGGCAGGTTGAACCTCTGACCGATCTCATCGCAGCGGCCCGTAAAGTGGGCGCCGGGAATTTCGCGCTTCGGGTCGAAGGTCGTACCGGTGCCGACGAAATCGGGCTTCTCAATCGCGCCTTCAACCGGATGACGGCACAGCTGGAAAAGCAGACCGATGCGTTGCTCGCCGCCAACGACGAACTGGAAGAGCGGCGCAGCTTTATCGAAGCGGTGCTGGAATCCGTGAGTGCGGGCGTCATATCGGTCGACCGCAACATGAACGTCTTGCTCATGAACGCACCGGCTCAGGCCATGCTGATGGAAGACGCGGTAGGCCAGCCACGTCCCGCCACACTACGTCAGCTGGCTCCTCAAATTGCAGCTATGGTGGAGGCAGGCCTTGCCCAGGGCGTCGTCAGCCATTCGCGTCGAGGTGAACTGCTCACGCTCGCGGTCAAGATCGGCGAGGAGGCCGAAAGGCATGTCATCACCTTCGAGGATATCACCCGGCAATTGCTCGACCAGAGGCAGGCAGCCTGGTCCGATGTCGCGCGGCGGATTGCGCATGAAATCAAGAACCCGCTGACCCCGATCCAGCTGGCCACTGAGCGCCTCAAGCGGCGGTATCGCAAGCAAATCCATGAGGATGGCGAGCTATTCGACGAGCTCACCAGCACCATCGTCCGCCAGGTCGGCGGCCTGCGCAAGATGGTCGACGAATTCTCCAGCTTCGCGCGGTTGCCGAAGCCGGTGTTCCGCACGGAGGACGCGCTCGACCTGGTACGCCAATCGCTTTTTCTCCAGGAGGTCGGCCATCAGGGCGTGAATTATGCGCTGGTCACCGAAAGTGAAGGCCCGATCCGCATCCAGTGCGACCGCCACCAGTTCGGACAGGCGATCACCAACATCCTCAAGAATGCTTACGAAGCGACCGAGGTCAAAGCCCATAATGCGGAGCCGGATTATCGGGGCAAGATCGTGGTTACGGTAGAAGAGGACGAGGACTCGCTTCACGTCGCCATCGAGGACAATGGCATCGGTCTGCCGCAGGACCGCGATCGCATCCTCGAGCCATATGTGACGAACCGCGAGAAAGGCACCGGCCTTGGCCTCGCGATCGTCAATAAGATCGTCGAGGAGCATGGGGGCGAGATGACCTTCTCCTCGCTCGAAAGCGGCGGAACGCGCGTTTCCATGCGGTTCGCCCGCGACCCCCTCACCAAGGCCCGTGGAGGGCCCGCAATGACACAAAACAAAGGGTAGCAGCCAATGGCGTTAGACATCCTGATCGTCGACGATGAACGCGACATTCGCGATCTTGTGGCCGGTGTGCTGAGCGACGAAGGCTATGAGTGCCGCACCGCCGGCGACAGTTCCAGCGCGCTCACGCAAGTCGACGAACGCCGCCCGAGCCTCGTGCTGCTCGACGTCTGGCTCCACGGTAGCCCCATGGACGGACTCGAAGTGCTGGACGAGATCAAGAAGCGCGAACCGGATCTCCCCGTCATCGTTTTCTCCGGCCATGGCAATATCGATACGGCTGTGAGCGCGGTCAGCCGCGGCGCGGTCGACTTCATCGAAAAGCCATTCGAGGCCGAACGACTATTGCATCTCGTGGGGAGGGCGACCGAGACCGAACGCCTGCGGCGTGAGAACAGCCGACTGCGCGAGGGGATGGTCCAGAACGGCGAGTTCACCGGAAATTCGGCGGCGATTAACGCGGTGCGGGCAACGCTCAAGCGCGTGGCCAATACCGGTAGTCGCGTGCTCATCAGCGGTCCTGCAGGCACTGGCAAGGAAGTGGCCGCGCGCCTGCTGCACAGCTGGAGCCCACGGGCCGACAAAGCTTTTGTCATCGTCAATTCGGCTCGCATCACACCCGAACGGTTCGAGGAGGAACTGTTCGGCGAAGAAGCCGACGGCAAGCTGGTGCGACCGGGGCTGCTGGAGATGGCCGATGGCGGAACCCTCTATCTCGACGAAGTGGCGGACATGCCACTATCGACCCAGGCTCGCATCCTTCGGGTGCTGACCGAACAAAGCTTCGTAAGGGTAGGGGGCACGCGCCAGATCGGTGTCGATGTGCGGGTCGTCTCTTCGACGGCTCGTGATCTCGAAAAGGAAATGTCGGAGAAACGCTTCCGCGAGGACCTGTTCTATCGGTTGAATGTCGTCCCTGTCGAAGTGCCGTCGCTCTCAGAACGGCGCGACGATATACCCTCATTGTCAGATACATTCTTCACTCGTTACGCGGCGGAACAGGGTATCCGGCCTCCGACGATCAGCGAAGAAGCGATGGCGGCGCTTCAGGCTTACGATTGGCCCGGCAATGTCCGCCAGCTTCGCAATGTCGTCGAACGCACCGTGATCCTCACACCTCGCGAACAACTCGAACAGATCGAAGCCGAGATGCTTCCCGAAGAAGTGCTCGGTGGAAAGCTTGGCGGCAATGGTGGTGTCGCAGCGCTGATGGGATCGCCGCTTCGCGAGGCACGTGAGAATTTCGAGCGCGAATATCTGGCGATCCAGATCAGACGTTTCTCCGGGAATATTTCCAAGACTGCCAACTTCATTGGCATGGAACGCTCGGCACTTCACCGAAAACTCAAATTGCTAGGAATGGCGGACAAAAAACCGGCGTCTGGCAAGGATTAGTCTTCTCAAATCCTGCTATCGCGCGCGAAGGATAATACAAACATTGCGAAAACGCATCCGAAGGGCCACATTGATGGAGCGCGGCTCGGTGCGCGCATTATCATTATCGGGGGTGGTGGGCACCCCAGACTGCGGACCCGTTTAGGGTTCGCCAACAACGGAGAGACAGATATGTCCGAACGAACCCTTTCGGCGCGTCCGCGCCCCGAAAAGCCTTCCAGTGACGGGGGGGGGCAACGCAAAGGCAATCTCCAGGATGCCTTCCTCAATCTTTTGCGTAAGAATAAGACCCCGGTCACGATGTTCCTCGTGAAGGGCGTCAAGCTGCAGGGTATCGTGACCTGGTTCGACAATTTCTCGATCCTGCTGCGCCGCGACGGCCAGTCGCAGCTTGTCTACAAGCACGCGATTAGCACGATCATGCCGACGCAACCCGTCGATGCGGAACAGTTTGCGAGCACCAATTCGAGCGCCAAACAGCGTCTGCTGCAGGACGTATTCCTCACCCGCGTACGGCAAGCTGAAGCGCAGGTGACGATGTTCCTCGTCAATGGCGTGATGCTGCAAGGCAAGATCGCGGCCTACGACCTCTTCTGCATGCTGCTGGAGCGTGACGGCTACGTCCAGCTGGCTTACAAGCATGCGGTATCCACCATCCAGCCAGCCACCCCGGTCGATCTGACCGAGGAATGGGACGAGGACGACAGCTGAGTTTCGATGACGACCTGATGGGCGAGGTGTCCCGCGGTGCGCGGGCCCTCGTCGTGTGCCCTGACATCAGAGGCATGGCATACGACCTCGATGCCGACTCGCGTTTGGCAGAGGCGGAGGGTCTCGCACTCGCGATCGGCATTATCGTGGTCGAAAGCTTCGTCCTCCCGGTCAGGGAGGTGCGTCCAAACCTGCTGTTCGGCGCAGGCCAGGTGGAAAACATCCGCATCGCTTGCGAACAGGAAGAAGCCGAACTGGTGGTGGTCGATGGTGCCTTGAGCCCGATCCAGCAGCGCAATCTTGAAGAAAAGCTCGAGCGCAAGGTGATCGACCGCACCGGCCTGATCCTTGAGATTTTCGGCGAACGCGCGGCAACCGCTGAAGGTCGCCTGCAAGTCGAGCTCGCGCATCTTGACTACCAGCAGAGCCGCCTGGTGCGTAGCTGGACCCACCTCGAGCGGCAGCGCGGCGGTTTCGGATTCCTCGGCGGCCCAGGCGAGACCCAGATCGAAGCCGACCGCCGGATGATCCGTCAGCGCATGGGGCGGCTGCGCAAGGAACTGGAACAGGTCCGCAAAACGCGCGGTCTTCATCGCGAACGTCGCGAACGTGCGCCTTGGCCGGTAATTGCCCTCGTCGGTTACACGAATGGTGGCAAATCCACACTGTTCAATCGCCTGACCGGGGCCGAGGTGATGGCCGAAGATCTGCTCTTCGCCACGCTCGATCCGACGATGCGTGCCATCGGCCTATCGGGCGTAGAGAAGGCGATCTTGTCCGATACGGTCGGATTCATTTCCGATCTCCCGACACAGCTGGTTGCGGCCTTCCGCGCCACGCTGGAGGAGGTGACGGCAGCGGATGTGATCTGCCATGTGCGCGACATGTCCAATCCGTCGAGCGATGCGCAGAAGAAGCAGGTGTTGCAGGTTCTCGCCGATCTGGGCGTAGTAGGGGAGCAGGGCGAGGGGACCGACATCCCGATCCTGGAAGTGTGGAACAAACTGGATCTGCTCTCCGGAGATGACCGAGCCGAGTTTGAACAAGCTGCTGCTACAGACGAGGACGTGGTCGCTATTTCGGCGCTGACCGGGGAAGGGGTCGACGATTTTCTCTCTCGCGTCGATGCGATCCTTACGGCAGGCTCTCGCGAGCACGAGATTACGCTTGAGGTTGGCGAGGGGAAGGCGATCGCCTGGCTACACCAGCACGGTCACGTTCTCTCGGACGAGCCGGTGGGCGACAAGGGGCGGCGCAATCTGGTCGTGAAGCTATCCGACAAGGAATACGGACGCTTCCTGAGCCTGCAAGACTAGGGCGTCGGACTTCGCTCGGCCGCTTTCACTTGTTGCCAGACGTCTTCCTGCTCATCGAGCGTAAGAGTAGCAAATTCGCGCCCCTCCGACTGGGTGAGGCTCTCCATGTCACGAAAGCGCCGTTCGAATTTCGCATTCGAAGCCCGCAAGGCCTGTTCGGGATCGACCCCGTATCGCCTCACGATATTGACTGCCACGAAGAGAACGTCGCCCGCTTCGAGCAGACGTTCATCATCGCTCTCCGCCTCATCCAGTTCGCCGAGTTCTTCCCGGAGTTTCTCGATCGGTCCGGCAGTATCGGGCCAGTCGAATCCGGCACGTGTTGCGCGCTTCTGCAGTTTGTAGGAGCGCAGGAGCGCCGGTAATGCATTAGCGACGCCATCCATCGCGCTGGTCGATCCGCCAGCCTCACGCTCGGCGGCTTTCAGATCTTCCCAGCGACTGTCTTCCATCACTCCGCCTTCGTTCCCGAAGATGTGCGGATGACGAGCTTCCATCTTGTCCGAAATGTCCTTGGCGACGTCGTCGAATGTGAAATGGCCGAGTTCTTCCGCCATCCGGGAATGGAAGACGACCTGAAACAGCAGATCGCCGAGTTCTCCGCGCAAGTCCGCCATGTCGTGCCGCTCTATGGCGTCTGCGACTTCGTAGGCTTCTTCGATCGTATAGGGCGCAATCGTGGCGAACGTCTGCGCCGTATCCCATTCGCAGCCGCGCTCCGGATCACGCAGCCGCGCCATGATTCCGAGAAGACGATCGAGCTGGTGCGTCATGAAGGCGGAATAGCCCGACGCTTCCGACGGAGGAAGAGGCCGAGTGCGAGCCTTCCACCACAACCTGTGATGCGGAACGATAATATATATTATGTTAAACGAGAGGGCGGTCGATGACTAGCTGACGATATCGATCACGAGGATAACGATAGCGAAAATGCCAGCCCATGCCCCTGCCATGAACAAACCCTTGCGCCAACTCACATTGCGGGTGCCAAAACCGGCGGCGATCAGGATCAAAAAGCCTGTCAGCAAGATCAGCGAGACGATCTGGTGTTCGCTCATGCTGACATCTCCAAGCCATCATATCCGACGAGCACGTTTGCCGGCACCTCGGCACATAGGCTCCGATAATCCATGCTCTTGTCCATATGTGTCAGGACGGATTTTCGCGCCTTAGTTTTCCGACCAAGCTCAAGCGCCATTTCAAGGTTGGCATGCGTTGGATGCTTCTTCCGGCGAAGGCAATCGACCACGAGCAGGTCCGCGTTCTGGAAACAGCGGAGCATCTCCTGGGTGATTTCGCTGAAATCGGTTGCGTAAACAAGCGAACGGCCATCCGCCTCGAAGCGGAAACCGGTGCTGGTCACAGGCCCGTGAGGCATTTCGACATAATCGAACGAGAAACCCGCAACCAACGGTTTTTCCGTGACTTCTTTTAAGCCGATCAGCGTGGGATAGCCGAACTGGCCTTCAAAAACGTAATCGAATCTGCGACGCAAGCGCTCGCAGGTCACTTTGCTCGCAAACCCAGGCAGTGGATTGCTGCGGTCGTAGCGCATGACACGCAGATCATCGATGCCGTGGCAATGATCGGCGTGATCATGCGTCCAGAAAACGGCATCGACCTTGTCGATATGGTTAGCCAGAAGCTGGCTCCGCAGATCGGTCGAGGTATCGACCAGTATTCGCTGGCCGGCATCGTTCTCGACGATGATCGAAACACGGCTACGCCGGTTCCGCGGTTCGCTAGGATCGCATTCGCCCCAATCGGCGCCGATCCGCGGCACCCCGGTCGAGGTCCCCGAGCCTAGCATCAGGAGTTTCACTGCGCTGCCTTGCTGAATAAACCGTAGAAATTGCGTGTCGTATATTCGGCGAGGTCTTCAAGGCTCTCGCCGCGCAGTTCCGCGAGGAATGCGGCGGTGTCGCGGACATAACCCGGCTCGCAGGCTTTGCCGCGATGCGGTACCGGAGCAAGAAACGGACTATCGGTTTCGACCAGCAGCCGATCGCGTGGAATGGTCTTCGCAACCTCCTGCAAGTCCTTGGCATTCTTGAAGGTTACGATACCGGAGATCGAGATCGATAGCCCCAATACCAGAACGCGGGCGCCGAACTCCGCCGATGCGGTGAAGCAATGGATAAGCGCAGGGAAGGCCCCCTTCCCCAACTCGTCCTCGAGAATGGCGAGCGTGTCATCTTCCGCATCGCGCGTGTGAACGATGACGGGCAAACCGGTTTCGCGCGCCACGTCGATGTGCATGCGGAACAGGCGCTGCTGCGCAGAACGATCGGAATGGTCGTAATAGTAATCGAGACCGGTTTCGCCGATGCCGATGACTTTCCGGCGCATCGTAGCCTCGAGCAATTCCTCCCGCTTGAGATCGAGATGCTCGTCGGCATTATGGGGATGGATGCCCACGCTGGCGAAAACTTGGGGATTTAGTTCGGCCGTGCCCACGACCTGCGACCATTCCGACTGCTTGGTCGAGATATTCAGGAATGCCGCGACCCCGGCCTCGCGAGCGCGATTGAGGATGGCTGCCTGATCCTCCACCAGGCCTTCGTATTCCAGATGGCAATGGCTATCGACAAGCATTAGGCGGCCTCAGCTTCAGGGAGTTCGAGCCGCGGGAATACGGGCGTGGGCTTTTCGATGTTTCGGCCGGACGCCACATTCGCCGCAAACCAGCTCTCGTCGGCAAGCGCTGCGTAATCGCGCTGTTCCATCGGGACGGCAAGTTGATCGAGGACCGCCGTCGATTTGTCGGGGATGATGGGCTGGATTGCGACGGCAAGGTCGCGGATCGCAATGAGCAAGGTCTGGAGCACAGCCTTCATACGCTCCGGATCAGTCTTCTTCAGCGCCCAGGGGGCCTGTTCGTCGACATATTGGTTGCAGGCAAAGACCGCGCGCAGCCAGGCTTCGATCCCGACCGAGAAATTAAGCGCCTCGAACTCCTGCGGCAGCGTGACGACGCAGGCTTCGCGCACTTTAGCCAGCAGCGCCTTGTCGTCGCCTGCAGGCTCGAACGCTTCCAGCTTGCCGGCCATATTTTTAGCCACCATCGACAGCGTGCGTTGCGCCAGATTGCCGAAGCTATTGGCGAGCTCGGCATTCACTTTCGTAACAAGCGCTTCTGCGGAATAGCTGCCATCCTGTCCGAAAGTCACCTCCGCCATCAGGAAATAACGAAGCGCATCGACACCGAAGGTTTCGGCGAGTTCCATCGGATCAGTGACATTGCCGGCCGATTTCGATTCCTTCACGCCGCGATTCAGAAGGAAACCGTGGCCGAAAACCTTCTTCGGTAGCGGCAGATCGGCGCTCATCAGGAAGGCGGGCCAATAGATCGTGTGGAAACGTACGATGTCCTTGCCGATCAGGTGGAGATCGGCCGGCCAGAACTTGTCCCATAGCTCGCCGCCGTCGGGATAGCCGAGACCGGTAATATAGTTCGTCAGTGCATCGACCCAGACATACATCACGTGCCCGTCGGCGCCGGGAACCTTCACTCCCCAGTCGAAGCTCGTGCGGCTCACGGAAAGATCCTGCAGTCCGCGCTCGACGAAGGCGATCATTTCGTTGCGGCGGCTTGTCGGCTCGAGGAAGGCCGATGTTCGCAGCAATTCCAGCAGCGGCTCGGCATAGTTCGACAGGCGGAAGAACCAGCTTTCTTCTTCGGTCCATTCGACCGGAGTGCCTTGAGGAGATAGCTTTTCGCCCCCTTCCCCCTCGACCAGTTCCTTCTCGTCGTAATAGGCTTCGTCGCGAACCGAATACCATCCCTCGTAACGATCGAGGTAAAGATCGCCCTTCGCTTCCATCGCGTCCCAGATGGCTTGGCTCGCGCGGTGGTGATCGGCGTCGGTCGTGCGAATGAAACGGTCGTACGAGATATTCAAAACGTCGAACAGGTTCTTGAAGGAAAAAGACATTTCGTCTGCCAGCTCGCGAGGGGTCTGGCCGAGGTCACGCGCCTTTTGGGCCATCTTTAGCCCGTGTTCGTCCGTGCCGGTCTGAAAGCGGACTTCACGCCCGCGCAGACGCTGGTATCGTGCCATCACATCGGCTGCGATCGTTTCGTAAGCGTGGCCGATGTGCGGTTTGCCGTTCGGATAATGGATCGCGGTGGTGATATAATAGGGTTCAGACATTGGTCTTCTCGCTAGCCGCAGCCGCCTTGGCGAGCAAGGTGCCGATTTCCATGGCGAGCAGCCCTGCGTCAAAATTGTAAGTCGGCTGTTCGCCGGTGAGGCGGACGAGTTCGCTGTGTGCGTCGATAAGCGCGAGGGGATATCCCGATTGCGTATCTAATCTGTCGGCCAGCGCCGAACGCGCAAGGTCGAGGACGGCCAGCAAGCGATCGCGATCCGGACGCGCGCCGATTGCGCCGGCGAGTTGGCCGCGTAACGCAAAGTCGGAGTCGCCGGTTTCGAGAATTTTCCCCATCAGCGTCGCCGCTTTGCCCAGATCGAGCTCCACGAAGGACAGCGCTGCACCGGGCGATCCGGCCGCAGCGGCAATGGCTGCGCCGCGCGTCGCCTGATTGGTTTCGGGCGCAAGCTCGGCGAGCAGCGAAGCCATCGCCCCATCCGGAACGACCGGAAAGCGCAGAACCCGGCAGCGCGAGCGGATCGTCGGCAGAAGCCGGGCAGGACTATGGGCCACGAGCAAAAAGAAGGTTCCTTCGGGCGGCTCCTCGAGGCTCTTGAGCAATGCGTTGGCTGCGTTGCGCTCCAGATCGTCCGCCGGGTCGATGATGATGACGCGGCGATTGCCGACCGTAGGCCGAGTGGTCAGCCGCTGCTGCATTCTTCTGACTTGAGCGATGCGAATGCTGCGCGCGAGCTCGAACGGCTTGCCATCGGCGCGCTTGCGCTCTTCCTTCTCGTCCTTCGGTTCATGCGTGAGCAGGTGGATGTCGGGATGGTGCTCCATATCCGCGGGTGCGCCGAGCAGTTCGCGCGCGGCCGCAGCGGCGAAGCTCGCCTTCCCCACGCCCCTTCGGCCCGCGAGCAACCAGGCGTGATGCATCCGGCTGCCTTTCCCTGCTTCGCGCCACTCTCGCCACGCGTCCTGATGTCCAAGGAGCATTAGCGACCCTCGCCGACCAAAGGCGAGAGTACTTGGAGTACGCGGGCGTGGACGTCTTCTTTGGAACCGGAACCATCGATAAATGCGAAGCGGTCCGGCTCCTGCGCTGCGAAGTCACGAAATGCCGCGTTGACCGACGCATGATATTCTGCGGATCTTCCACCGATGGCGTCGGATTGTCCGCCGTCCCGTTCGGTCAGCCGCCGGTCGACCTCCGCTGCTTCTGCATTGATGACGAGCGTCATGTCAGGCAAGAGGCCGTCACTCCCGATAGCGTGCAACTCGCGTACGATCTTGTCTCCGAGTTCGCCCGCGACCCCCTGATAGGCCCTGCTCGAGTCTACGAAACGATCGCAGATGACCCACCGCCCTTCTTGCAGTGCAGGTCGGATAAGTCGCGCCACATGATCAGCCCTTGCGGCAGCGAAAAGCAGTGCTTCGGCTTCCTTCGTCCAGCCCTTGCCCGGAGGATTCAGCAGCAAACCCCTGATGGCCTCGGCACCCGATGTGCCGCCCGGTTCGCGCGTAAGACAGTAGGCGACGCCTTGCGCCTCGAGCACCTCTGCAAGCAGGCGGGCCTGGGTCGATTTTCCCATGCCCTCCCCGCCCTCGAAAGCTATGAAGCGTCCTCTCCTCACGATATCCACCCGGCAAAGCCGTTGACCAATCGCTGGACCGGGCCGGCCACTTCGACGTCCTGCTCCGCATGGAGAGGAATGCGGCTCTCGGGCATGCCTTCGATCGCGATGACAAGGTCTGCGATCCGCTCTCCCTTGCTGATGGGCGCGCGGACGGGTCCCTCGTAACGCACAGAGAGCGTCACCTGAGGATTTTTTCCGCGTGGAATGGCAATCCGGACCGGACCTCCGGCGCGTAGTCCGACCGATCGCGCTGCCCCTTCTTGCACGCGTGCGGTCGCGATCCGCTGCTCTGCCGGCGCCAGCAGCCTGCTATCGAAAGAATCGAAACCCCATTCGATCAAGCTGCGTGCGGCTTCGTTGCGCATCCTGCCGCGCGGACTGCCGGCGACCACCATGATCAGCCTTTGCCCGTCCCGCTCGGCAGAACCGAGAAAGCCATAGCCAGCCTGATTGGTGAAGCCGCTCTTGATCCCGTCGGCACCGCGCACGACGCCGGTGATGGGATCGTGGTTGCGCTGGGCGATGCCGTTGTATTCGAAACCGGTTGCTCCGAAGAAATGCGCGTACTTGGAGGGGTGCCGGGCTATCATCGTCTGACCGAGCAGCGCCAGATCGCGCGCGGTCGTGAATGTGTCGCCTTCATCCATCCAGCCGTTCGGCGTGCCGAAGCGGCTATCGGTCATGCCGATTTCGCTGGCTTTGGCATTCATTGCGGCAAGCCAATCCTCCAGCGTGCCCGCGGCGCCTTCGGCCAGCACGATCGATCCATCATTGGCGGAGATCGTGGTGATTGCGTGCAGCAGGTCGTCCACCGTAACCCGCGCATCGGCCGGCAGGAACATGGTCGAGCCGACGCGATGCCACTTGCGGAATGTTTCCGGGCGGATCGTGTAGACCTGTTGCGGAAAGAGCCTGCCCTCCTCCATCCACTCGAAAGCGAGGAAGGTGGTCATTGTCTTCGTGATCGAGGCGGGCATGAACCGGCGGTCGGCCTCGCGCGAAAACAGCACCTGGCCACTCTTGGCATCGATCAGATAGGCAATCGGTGCCGCTTCGACGCTGGGGATCACCGGCTCGATCTCGGATCGAGACTGCTGCGCCCCTGCCGTCGTCGGGAGTGCAAGGGCCAGTGCCGAAAGAAAGGTAAGTTGCTTGCGCATGCGGTTCCTGCAGGCCGGATACGGACCGACCGGCTACTCTGCGGTTTGGATCAGGGCGTCTCTATAGCCTTCGCCCTGCAGCTTTGCGAGCGCTTGCGCGGCCTTTTCCCTGCTCGCGAACGGCCCCATGCGAACGAGGCTGAGCGAGCCGCTCGGCGTGATGAAACCCCCGACCTTCTCGGCGAGACGCTCGGCATTGTCGCGCACCGAGAAAGCGCCCAGTTGAACAATGAAGCGGCCGGTGCCCGAGGCTTCCGAAAGGTTTGGATCCGCCTGCTCATTCTCATCGGCATTGGGTTGGGCCACCGGTTCTGGATTTTCGACCGCATCCGGTTGCTCGCCATACTTGCCTTCGTCCGCTTCAGTATCCTCTGGCAGGATTTGCCCTGGAGACGAGTCGAGGTCTGCGCTTGGATCGATGGCCGCGATACTGGCTGCATCCGGCTCCCTCCCACTGACCGAATCCTGCCGGGGATCGCGCAAGGAGGCGGAGCCGGAATCCGGCAACCGGCGCTTGAGCACCTCGACCAGGCTGGCTGGCGTATCCATGCGAAGCGGCGCTTCCTCACCCTGTCGCAACATTGCGCGATGCTCTTCGGGCGGATTGACCCGGCGCATGCGTATCGGCGTTCCGTCGATCGCTCGAAGTTGCGCGAGCGCGCCTGGCGACAGCGCAAGCAGCCGATCCGTCGTCATCGGCCCCCGGCGTTCCAGTCGAACGAGAATCGTGCGACCGGTGTCCAAGGAGGTCACCTCGACATAACTCGGCAGAGGCAGGGTCTTGTGTGCTCCGGTCACCCTGTCGCCGCCGTCTCCGTCAGCTGCGATATACCCGACGCGGTCGTAATTCATCGTATCGACTGGCGTGAAGGTCTCGCCGTCGATCACATAGGGATCACCGAGCACTATCGGGTAGTCGGCGGACGGCCCTGTCAGTGCGTCCGCTGCTTCCTGAGCATGAACGGCGAGGGGCATCCCTGCCGCACCCATCAGGAGCACGGCACAGAACGCTCCAAACCTATCGCGCAATTTCATCTGCAAGCAACCCCACACTCATGGCGTAGTAATTCGAGCAGTTGTATTCGAGGATCGCCCGATAATTTGACGTTAAGAGCCAAGCAGGCGTGCCCGGGCCGTCAGGCTGGAACAGCGTAACCAGCGTGTCGGGCGCGAGCGCGCGCTGCGGTTGGACGCCAAGCGCGCGCCATTCGGCGGCGGTCTTGTACACGCTGTGTCGCTCATGTACGCGATTGCAAACAGGCGCATCGATGGAGGTCCGATAGGCATCGATATTGAACCCGTCGGGCACCGATGCGCGAACTCCCCACGGTTGCCCGGCGCGCCAGCCAGAATCGCGGAAGTAGTTCGCGATGGAAGCGAGGGCGTCGGTACCGTTGTTCATGATATCGGCACGCCCGTCGCCGTCACCGTCGGCGGCCAGCCGCAGATAGACTGAAGGCAGGAACTGTGGGTTGCCAAAGGCACCGGCCCAGCTGCCCTTGAGCTCGCTGCGCGAATAGCCCTTGTCGGCCACCTTCATGAGCGCGACCCATTCGCCGGCGAAAAGGTCGCGTCGGCGTCCTTCCCAAGCGAGGGTTGCGAGGGCCTGCGAGAGATCGAACCCTCCCTTCACCGCGCCGTATGCTGTTTCGTGTCCCCAAATCGCCACGAGGATTTCGGCCGGTACACCATACTCGCTTTCGATGGCACGAAGGCGAGAACGATAATTGGCATACGCCCGCTGGCCGCCATTGATACGCGCGCTGTCCACATGCGTGGCGATGTATGGCGCCAACGGGGGATAACCACTGCGAGTGGGTGAACCCGGCTGTGACTGGTCGAGCTGGATTACGCGCTGGTTGGGTTCGAGACCGGCGGTCATGCGCTGTAGCGTGCTTTCGGAAACGCCCTCGGCGCGCGCTCGGGCGATCAGCAATTGCATATAGGCGTCGAACGACAGATCGCTCTGCGCTGATGCGGACGTGGCAGGTAACGACAGGGCAAAAGCGGCGGTGAGGGCAAGGATTTTCTTCAATGTCATGTCCCAATTCTCGCAGACGCGAGATGAATGGCAAGTGTCGGATTTGGCGCGAGCTCACGAAATGAGCTTCGCCGGTCGTGACAAGCCGCATGCTTGACGCTAGCTAGCCTCTAGCTCGCGGACAGGTGGCAGAGCGGTTGAATGCACCGGTCTTGAAAACCGGCAAGGGTGCAAGCCCTTCGTGGGTTCGAATCCCACCCTGTCCGCCAGCTAGTCCGTCTTCTTTTTAGGACCGCGAACCAGAGACTGATCGGCACGTTGCGAGGCGGGATAATCCTCTGCCTCGATGCTCGATTGGTTTTTCAAAGCGATGTGATCTTCCACGATACCGCCATCGCGCTGCGCTTCCAGATCGTCTTCCTCACCCTGCGGCTGATCGTCGATTTCATATTCCATGATCGTCTCCTCATTACCGTAACGCATGATAAGACAATGGGTTGCAGCGGTTCAATCGACCGAGAGCCTGTACCGCGAAAGCGCCTTGTAGTCATTGCGGCAGGCATCGGCGACCCGGGCGTATTCTCCGTCCAGTTGCGGTCTCATCGGGAGCTGCACCGAAACCGGTGGATGCGTTGACCTTGTCGTACCAATGCGCACCCCAGACGCCGTCTTCGGCATGAGGGCCGGTTTGCCAAGACAGCATGGCTGGCTCCCACGGTATATCGAGAGCATCGCACAGGCGTTCGAGTACGCGAGCTGGATCTGCGAGAATGTCGTCCGAAACCCCCACCGGTGGGACATGGCAGGAGCGATTTAGCTCGAACTCGAAATAGCGCCGTAGCTGCGCGAACCCCAACATCTCGGGGCGACGCAATTCGTTCTTCTTGCGATAGCTCGCCACGACCCTCTCGGGAGCGCGAATGAGGAAGGCATGGCGATGTTCCGGCATGTCCTCGATCGAGACCGGCCCAACCATGTGGTGCGGCATGTGCTTCTGATACCAGACGGTTTACCGCCCGGTGCAGGCCCGGATTGTGTCTCAAGGATCGAATGCCAGTCGCAATCCATCGCTTCGATCGTTTCGCGTCCGAGTGGATGAGCCTCCCTACTCGTATTCAGAAAGGCGCCGTAGAAAGGCTCGTCGGAAACGGCGCAGTCGCCGCGCGCTCCGAAGCTGCGCATCCTGGCGGTCGAGATGTTGCGCGGGCCGGACCACATAGCGATGCGAATGGTCATAGGCGGTCCCGCCCCGCGACATCCTTTGCCAGGCGGTCGAGATAGAGCTGCTGGAGGCGCTCGACGACGGGGCCGCGCTGCTTAGAAATCACGCGACCGTCGATCGTTCCCACCGGGGCTACGCCAGCAAAGGTTCCGGTAGTGAAAGCCTCTTCGGTGCCATAGGCGTGCGTCAGCGAGAAGTTGCGCTCTTGAACCGTCATGTCGGCCTCCCTCGCGATCTCGATCACCACGCCGCGGCGTGATCCCGTCGAGGCAATAGTCGCCGCTGGCAGTCCACACTTCACCCTCGCGCACGATGAAGAAGTGCGTCGAATTGCAGGTCGCAACGAAGCTGTGCGGGTCGAGCATCAGGCCCTCGTCCGCCCCGGCCTGCGCTGCCTGAATGCAGGCGGTGATGCAGTTGAGCTTGCTGTGCGAATTGAGCATCGGGTCCTGCACGTCGGGATAGCCGCGGCGAACATGCACCGTGGCGAGCGTCAGCATGCGCGTTGCGGTTTCCGGTACCGGTTCCTTCCACTCCGGGATCATGACGATCGTCGCGGGTGTCACCACTACGCGCGGATCCTGATAGGGCGTGGAGCGGATGCCCCGGGTGACCATCAGCCGGATATGGACGCTCGCCCCATCCATCCCGTTCGCGTCGAGCACGGCGTAGAGTCGGCGCTCCATCTCCTCGCGCGTGATGCCGATGTCCATGTGGATCGCCTTCGCCCCGCGCCAGAGCCGGTCGAGATGGCGATCGAGGAAGGCAAGCCTTCCATGATGCAGACGAATGCCTTCCCACGCCCCATCCCCCAGCATGAAGCCACTGTCGATCACGCTGATCTTGGCAGCGGGGCGGCGGTAGTGGTCGCCATTAATGTCGATCAGCAAATTCTCGTTGCGCTCGTCGGCGACGTAGAGATGTGTTCCGGGTTTCGACGTCCATCAGTGGCCCCCCTTCAGGATTTCATCCATCTGCTCTCGGAGGATCGGATCCCACTCGCTGCCCAGTTCCTTGACCTTGGCGATCAGCGGCTCGTTCTGCTCGAAGGGGATGTCCATATCGTAGAGATCGGCGACTTCACGCATCGAGCTTCGGTCCATTTCCTCGAATGCGTTGGTGGCCGCCTGCGCCTGCTGGCGGTCCATGCCCAGGACCTCGAATGCCGAGCGGCCCATGCGCAGCGAGCTGTCGTAGGTCTCGCGGATGATGTCGCGGCAGCCATAGGCCCACAGCTCGTAGACGTGGTTCCGGTCGATCGCTCGCGCGGTAACGTGCAGCTTCGGGAAGTTGGCGACGGCATATTTGACCAAGCGGTCGATCTGCCCCTTCTCGTCGAGCGCGACGACCAGCAGCCTGGCCTTGTCGATACCAGCCGAGGCCAGCAGGTCGGGCCGCGTCGCATCGCCGAAGTAACTGCGAAAGCCGAACTTGCGAACCATCTCGAGGTGCTTGCTGTCGTAGTCGATCACCGTGGTGGAGTAGCCCGCGGCCTGCAGCATGCGGTCGACGATACCGCCGACCCGGCCGCGCCCGGCGATAATGACCTGGTTTTCCCCGTCGATCGTGTCCGCCTCGGCCTGCTGGCCCGTGCAACAGGCGCGCGCCACCACCTTGTCGTAGAGGATGAAGAGCAGCGGCGTGACCAGCATCGTCAGCGCGACAACGAGCAGCAGCAGATCTGCCATCGCCTGGTTCAACACGGCATTGCCGACGGCAAAGGCGATCAGGACGAACGCGAATTCGCCCGCTTGCGGCAGGCTAAGTGCGAACAGCCAGAGCGCCTGCCGCCGCAGTCCGTAGCTGTAGCCGACAAGCAGCAGCACCGCCATCTTGACGAGGATGACCACCGCCGCCCAGAAGACGACTTCGCCGATCATTCCGGCCGCGAGTCCGAAGTCTATCCCGGCACCGACGGTGATGAAGAACAGGCCCAGCAGCAGGCCCTTGAACGGATCGACGTCGCTTTCGAGCTCGTGCCGGTACTCGCTCGTCGCGAGCACGACACCGGCGACGAAGGCCCCCAGCGCCGGTGAGAGGCCGACGAGCGACATCAGCAGGGCGATCCCGATCACGACGATCAGCGCAGCCGCCGTGAACAGCTCGCGCAAATTAGCTGCGGCGATGTAGCGGAACAGCGGGCGGATCGCGTAGATGCCGATCGCGACGACCGCGGCAACTGCGGCAACTCGCGACAGGCCGGCGAGCCAGACCGGCATCGGCTCGGTCAAGTCGATCCCGCCATGCGCGCCCTCCCCTCCGTGCCCCGACGCTGCGACGCCGTGGAGCTCCGGCATGGCAAGCAGAGGCAGCAGCGCAAGGACCGGGATAACCGCCACGTCCTGTACCAGCAGCACCGAGAAGCTTGCCTCGCCGCCTTCGCTGCGCAGGAGGTTCTTCTCGGTCAGTGTCTGGACGATGATCGCCGTGGATGAGAGCGCGAGGATGAGCGCGATGGCCAGCGCGGTCTGCCACGGGTTCGCTGCGATCAGCCCGATCGCGAAGATCGCCGCGGTCGTCAGCAGCACCTGTCCGCCGCCCAGCCCGGCCAGCTTGCCACGCATATCCCACAGGCGCGCGGGCTCTATTTCCAGGCCGATGATGAAGAGCATCATCACCACGCCGAACTCGGCGAACACCTGCAGCGCCTCCACATCGACGTTCAGCGCACCTAGCAGCGGGCTGATCGCCATGCCCGCCAGCAGATAGCCGAGCACCGAGCCGAGGCCGAAGCGGCTCGCCAGGGGGACGGCCACCACCCCTGCGACGAGGAGCAGGAAGGCGAGGATCAGGAAGCTGGTCATCGCCCTCCCCTATCTTGCCCGGTCAGATGTGCCCATCAGATATGCAGGGCCCGCCCATCGCTCGCGAGCACGCTCT
This sequence comes from Erythrobacter sp., assembly GCA_029937545.1. Lineage (GTDB taxonomy): Bacteria > Pseudomonadota > Alphaproteobacteria > Sphingomonadales > Sphingomonadaceae > Qipengyuania. Next base: position 56,471 of record JAPYPR010000012.1, read on the forward strand.
CGTGCATGCTCTCGCTGATCGTGGGATGCGGGAAGACGGTCTGCATCAGCTCCGCCTCGGTCGTCTCCAGCGTCTTGCCGACGACGAAGCCCTGGATCATCTCGGTCACTTCCGCGCCGACCATGTGCGCGCCCAGCAGCTCGCCGGTCTTTGCGTCGAACACGGTCTTGCAGAAGCCTTCCGCTTCGCCCAGCGCGATGGCCTTGCCATTGCCGATGAAGGGGAAGGTGCCGGCCTTGACCTCGTGGCCCGCTTCCTTCGCCTTCTCCTCTGTCAGGCCGACGCTGGCGATCTGCGGGTGGCAATAGGTGCAGCCCGGGATGTTGGCGCGGTCGAGCGCATGCGGGTGGAGGCCTTTCACACCCAGCTCGGTCGCGATGGCTTCGGCAGCAGTCACGCCTTCGTGGCTCGCCTTGTGCGCCAGCCAGGGGCCGGGGGTGCAGTCGCCGATGGCCCACAGGCCCTTCGACTTGGTGCGCCCCATCCCGTCGATCTGGATGAAGCCGCGGTCCATCTCGACCAGCTTGTCGAGACCGATGTTCTCGGTGTTCGGCACGATGCCGATGGCGACGATGCAATGGCTGAACTCGGTTTCGCTGACCTTGCCCTTCGCATCCTTGATCTTCGCCTTCACGCCTTTGCCGGAGACCTTGAGGTCCTCGACGCCTGCGCCGGTCATGATCGTCATGCCCTGCTTGGTCAGGTTCTTCTCGAGGAAGGCGGAAACGTCCCTGTCCTCCACCGGCACGATCCGGTCGAGCATCTCGACCACGGTCACATCGGCACCCATGTCGTTGTAGAAGCTCGCGAACTCGATCCCGATCGCGCCGCTGCCGATCACCAGCAGCTTTTTCGGCATTTCCGGCGGGGTCATGGCAGTGCGATAGGTCCACACGCGCTTGCCGTCAGCCTCGGCGAAGGGCAGGTCGCGGGCGCGGGCACCGGTGGCGACGATCACGTGATTGGCGGAGAGCTTCTCCTCGCCCTTCTCGCCTTTGACGGTGAGGCTGGTCGGGCCGGTCAGCGTGCCCTCCCCCATGTGCACCGCGATTGTGTTCTTCTTCATCAGGTGCGTGACGCCCTGGTTGAGCTGCCTGGCTACGCCGCGGCTGCGCTTCACGACCGCTTCGAGGTCGGCCTCGATCTTCCCTGCAATCTTCAGACCATAATCGCCCGCATGCTCCATAAAGTGCTTAATCTCGGCAGAGCGCAGCAGCGCCTTGGTCGGAATGCAGCCCCAGTTGAGGCAAATGCCGCCGAGCAGCTCGCGCTCCACGATGGCCGTCTTCAGCCCCAGCTGCGCGCAGCGGATCGCCGCGACATAGCCGCCGGGTCCGCTGCCGAGCACGATTACGTCATATTGGGTGTCAGCCATGATTCGTCTCTGGTATCTCTCGTTTCGTCTCAGACATGGACCGGGTGTTACACAGTCCAGGCGGGAAAATTCTTCGCGGGCGCGAGCGGGTGATTTCGGCAGAAGGCAAAGATGGGCGGGCGGTGATCATGCGCTCCGTCTGCCATGAACGGCCCTGTGTAGGACAGGCTCACGCCCACTTGCCTCCAACCGCGCGGACCGGGCGCGGTTTGTCGTCGTCGCCCAGCATGACGAATTTGAACGTGCCGCTCGCCACCTTGGTCTCGGCCTCGCCATTGCGCTCGCGGGCGATGGCCTCGGCGGCGATGGTCAGCGAGGTGTTGCCGGTGGCGAGGATTTCGCAATAGACCGACAGCTCGTCACCCACGGCCATCGTGCCGGGAAAGGCGAAGTCGGTAGCCGAGACGACCACCGCCTTGCCCTGCCCCTCCCGGCTCGCAAGCGATCCTGCGCCCAGCGCCATCTGGCTCATCAGCCACCCGCCGAACACCCCGCCATAGGGGTTGAGGTCGGTCGGCATCGCCGTGACGCGGATGAGGGGGGAGCGGTCAGTCATCGCTAACGACTCTGGTGCGATGTTTTCGGCCTGCAATTCCTCCAGCCACCGAAATGCCGGCAAAGAAGATTAAAACAGCTGCGAGCAGGTTGGCAATCCATTCTACAGTGACTGCGACCGACCTCGGCAAATCGAGGCTCGAACAAGCGCCGTCGACAGTTTCTATGTTCACTCTCGACTCCGTGTATTGGTCCAGAGCTTCAGATCGCTTTTGCGGCGCTTCCCGGATTGTCTCGTCGAGTCCATCGATCTGGTTGTTTGCACCCTCACCATGGTTTTCCGAGATATGTTCCCGCAAGTCTGATGCCCGGGATTGCATGCGATCGATAATTAGAAAATCGATGCCGGAGAGAAGTTCTTCACGTTCTAATTTTTCTCGGAATTCCTGGCAGTAGCTTATCTGGGAATCGAGATAAGTGCCACCCAGCGAGATCACCGACGCCAGTATTAGCGCCGCAAGGGCAACGCCATTCTTCGCGCTCAAACCACCAGCCCCATCGGGTTCTCGCACAATTGTTGGAACGCCTGCATCAGCGCCGCTCCATCGGCGCCGTCGATAGCGCGGTGGTCGAAGCTACCAGTCGCGCTCATCACCGTGGCGACGCCGAGTGCGCCGTCGATCACATGCGGCCGCTTCTCGCCTGCACCCACAGCGAGGATCATCGCCTGCGGCGGGTTGATCACCGCGTCGAACTGCTTGGTGCCGAACATTCCGAGATTGGAAAGGCTGGCCGTGCCGCCCTGATATTCCTGCGGCTGCAATTTGCCGTCCTTGGCCTTGCCCGCGAGTTCCTTCATCTCGGTGCTGATTTCGGCCAAGCCTTTGCGCCCTGCATCGCGGATGATCGGGGTAATAAGACCCGACGGCGCGGCGACCGCGACCGAAATGTCCTGCCGCGCATACTCGAACAGCTCGTCGCCCTGGAAGCTGACGTTGCACTTGGGCACGCGCTGCAATGCGCGGGCCAGCGCCTTGATCAGCAGATCGTTGACCGACAGCTTTACCCCGTCCGCCTCGAGGCTGGCATTGAGCTGCTTGCGCAGGTCGAGCAGCGCATCGAGCCGCACGTCCACGGTGAGGTAGATGTGCGGGATGGTCTGCTTGGCTTCGGTCAGGCGGCGCGCGATGACCTTGCGGATTTTGTTGAGTTTTTGCGCTTCGTATGGCGCATCCAGCTCGCCGCCCTGCGGTGCAGCTTTCGGACTGGCGGTGGCGGGTGCAGATGCGTCCCTGGCGGGCGCTGCGCCCGGTTTCGCGCCTTGGACATCGGCCTTGACGATCCGGCCATTGGGGCCGCTGCCTTCTACGCCTGACAAATCGATACCCTGCTGCTTGGCAACCCGTTTGGCCAGTGGCGAAGCGATAATGCGGTCACCATCCGATTTTGCTGCTGCGGGTTTGGGAGCCGGTGCTGGTGCAGGCGGAGGAGGTGCTGGTGCGACAGGAGCAGGTGCGGCAGGCGCGCTTGCCTTTTCCGATTCGTCCGCAGGCTTTCCCTTGGTCTTTGCGTCATCCGACGGTGCAGCAGCCGCCGCCTCGGCCAGATCCTCGCCTTCTTCCGCGAGCATCGCGATGACGGTGCCGACCTTCACGCCTTCGCTGCCCTCGTCCACTGCGATCGAGGCGATGGTGCCCTCGTCCACGGCTTCGAATTCCATCGTCGCCTTGTCGGTTTCGATCTCGGCCATGATGTCCCCGGCTTCCACCTTGTCGCCCGGCTTCACCAGCCATTTGGCGAGCGTGCCCTCCTCCATGGTGGGCGACAGGGCGGGCATCTTGATCGGCGTGGGCATGTTTACGTTACGTCCTCGCTTGGGAGAGAGTTCGCTCGCACCTCTGGCCAAAATGGCCCGGGCAAGCAAGGTCCTTGCGCAGAATACGAATTACAAGTTAGTCCGCACCCGAGAGAGGGGACTTTGGATGCGTATCTATCTGGTTGTGATGGACGAAACCGAGGAGGCGAAGCGGGCGCTGCGTTTCGCCAGCCTGCGCGCCCACAAAACCGGCGGTACCGTGCACATTTTGGCGCTGGTGCCGCAGCAGACCTTCAACGCCTTTGGCGGGGTGCAAGCGACGATCGAGCAGGAAGCGCGCGACCGGGCGGAGGTGATGGCCAACTCCGCCGCGGGCAACATCTTCGGCGAGATGGGCAAGATGCCGACCATCGCCGTGCGTCCTGGCCCGCCCGCCGACGTCATCCGCAAATATATCGAGGAGCACGGCAATATCGCTGCGCTGGTGCTGGCGACGAGCGCGGAGGGTAATTCCGGCCCGCTCGTCAACCACTTCGCAGCGACGGCGGGCAATCTTCCCTGCCCGCTTTACCTGATCCCGGGCGGCATTTCGAAAGACGAGCTGGACGCGCTGGCCTGACCGCTCAAGTCAGAGTGCCGCGCGTCGGATACCCCTCGTCGATCGAATAGGTCAGGCCTTCGAGCAGGCTGTCGAGCTTGGGCCGGGTACCGCATCAATGACTCCTACCCCGGCCCGTTCCGAAGCTACTTCTTGCGGCCCTGATGGCGGATGTTGCCCGGCCGCCCCCGCTTGCCCTGATCGTGTTTCTGTCGCGGAGCGCCTTTCCCTTTTTTCGGCGACTCCTTGCGCTGGTGCGAGCGTTTCTTAGGCTCGGCGCGATTGCCGCGACTTTCGACACCCTTCCCGTCGCTGTCGGGCACCTCGAATTTGAGCGCGCCGGTCAGCGCATTGGCCTCGGCCAGTTTCAGCTTCAGTCGGTCGCCGACGGCGTATTCGGTACCACTCTTCTCGCCGACCAGCTTCTGCGCCTTCTCGTCGTAAGCGAAATACTCGCGGCCCAGCGTGCTGACCGGGACCAGCCCGTCGCCGCCCAGTTTGTCGATCGTGGCGAAGAATCCGAAGCCCTGCACGCCGGTGATGCGCGTATCGAAGATCTCGCCGACGCGGCCCGATAGCCATGCGGCGACATAGCGGTCGATAGTGTCACGCTCGGCCTCCATCGCGCGCCGCTCGGTCTGGCTGATGGCGTCGGTGATCTGGCTGAGCGCGGTCTTGTCGCGATCGGACAGGCCCGAGCCTTCCGGCAGGTCCCGCTTCGGCTTGGGCTGCTCCAGCTTATAGGCATCGACCAGCGCGCGGTGGACCAGCAGGTCGGCATACCGGCGGATCGGCGAAGTGAAGTGCGCATAGCTGCCCAGCGCCAGGCCGAAGTGCCCCGCATTTGCCGGTCCGTAATAGGCCTGCGTCTGGCTCCGCAGCACCGCTTCCATGATCAGCGCCTTTTCCGCCGGATCGGAAATGTCCTTCATCATGCGATTGAACAGGCCGGGCGTAATGACCTGGCCCATGGCGAACTTGCGGCCCTGGCTGGAGAGATATTCCTTGAACGCGAGCAGCTTCTCGCGGCTCGGCGTCTCGTGGACGCGGTAGACGACCGGCGCGTTCTTCGCCTCCAGCGCCTTGGCCGCGGCGACATTGGCGGCGATCATGAAATCCTCGACCACGCGGTGCGCATCGAGCCGTTCGCGCACGGCGATTTCCTCGATTACGCCCTCATCGTTGAGCTTCACCTGCCGCTCGGGCAAATCGAGGTCGAGCGGGTCGCGCGCCTCGCGGGCCTTGTAGAGGAGCTTCCATGCGCCCCACAGGTTCGTTAGGTATTCCGGCGCATCGCCGGCATCGATGGCCGCCTGCGCGTCCTCGTAAGCGATGTTCTTCGCCAGCCGCACGATGGCACGGGTGAAGCGCCAATCGGTGACCTTGCCTTCGGACGAAATGTGGATGTGGCAGGCCATGGCCGCGCGGTCGACATCCTGCTTCAGGCTGCAGACGTCGGCGCTCAGCACCTCGGGCAGCATCGGGACGACGCGGTCGGGGAAATAGACCGAATTGCCGCGCTTCCGCGCCTCGCGGT
>JAPYPR010000013.1:0-54595 GCA_029937545.1 Erythrobacter sp.
ACGTGAATCACATCCTCATCGCGCTGTGAATCCTATTTATGGGTCCGGACCCTAAACTGGTGATTACATCGTTCGCGTGAACCGGTTTCCAGCGGTCAATCTGCAATGCATGCCATTCGCGGGCCACATTTTCGAACGACGCTGCCGGTTCGTTCTGGCCCAACAGCCGGTTGCGCGTGGCGCTGTGCCGAGGGTCGCGGCCAGCGCGTAAAATTTTTTTCGCTTCGTCGCGTTTTTCACGAGCATCGGCCAAGGACACTTCGGGGTAAGCCCCTAGGGTGAGGAGGCGTTCTTTCTTGTCGAAACGGTATTTATAGCGCCAGCTCTTATGGCCGCTTGCCGAGATGTGCAGGTGCAGGCCACGGCTGTCGGCAATCTTATATGCCTTGTCTCTCGCCGCAGCCGCTCGCACCGCTTTGTCCGTTAACATCCGATACCCCCATTGCCTTCGGACCGTTACCCCCAATTTACCCCCACCTTCGTTCGGCTAGGGATGGGCAACGCTGGACAATATAGGAGTCGGAAACAGCGGAATTGTAAAGCTTTCCGCACGAAATTGGAAAGGATTGGAAGGCCTTGGAAAGGCAGGTGGCGGAGAGGGAGGGATTCGAACCCTCGATAGGCTTGCACCTATACTGCATTTCGAGTGCAGCGCATTCGACCACTCTGCCACCTCTCCGCATGTCGGGTGCGCTTCCGGGCGAAGGCCCTCGGTCGAAGCGAGGCGCGCCGATTAGCCGAGCCACCCGGCCTTGCCAAGCCCTTTTGGGTGCGAATTCGGGGGACGAGCTGCCTCCCCGGCTTGTTTACTTTCCGCAGCGCACCATATTCTGCGCAACTATGGAACGCGCACAATTCTTCTCCGCCCAGGCCGGTCGCACGATCGAGGCACCTCGCCGCGCGAAGACCCGCTTCGCCATCGGCGATGTGGTCAAGCACAAGGTGTTCGATTTTCGTGGAGTGATCTTCGATATCGATCCGGTCTTCGCAAATTCCGAGGAATGGTATGCGGCGATACCCGAAGATCTTCGGCCCGACCGCGACCAGCCTTTCTATCACCTGCTCGCGGAGAGCGACGAGAGCAGTTACGTCGCTTATGTCAGCCAGCAGAACCTGCTGAACGATGCGGTCAGTGGCCCGGTCGAGCACCCGGACGTGCACGTCTATTTCCAGCAGTTCGAAAGCGGTCGCTACCGCATGCGGCGCAGCCTGACGCACTGATCGCGGCAGGGCGCCTTGCGCGCCATCAGCTTTTGATCTTCCAGCCGGACTTGAGTAGCCTGTATGCGACTATTGCAAGCACGGCGTTGAGCGCCAGCAGACCGAAAGCTGCCCAGGCGACATGTGCTGCATCGCCAATATCGCTCTGGCCGAGAAATCCATAACGGAAGCCCGAAATCACATAGAAGAACGGGTTGGCGCGGCTGACCGCCTGGAATGCAGGCGCGAGCCGATCAATGATGTAGAACGTGCCGGAAAGCATCGCGAGCGGCGTGATGACGAAATTCGTGACCGCCGCGTTGTGATCGAACTTCTCCGCCCAGATCGACGCAATCAGGCCGAGAATCGCCAGCATCACTGCGCCCATCAGGCCGAACCACACAACCGCCCAAGGATGCGCCATGGCGAGGCTGACGCCGGGATAGAGCGCCATGGCTGCGGCCACGACGAAGCCCACCGCGATCGCGCGCGTGACGGCAGCACCGACGATCCCGATCATCAGCTCGCCTTCGGACAGCGGCGGCATCAGCAGGTCGATGATCGTGCCCTGGATCTTGCCCGACAGCAGCGAAAAGCTCGAATTGGCGAAGGAATTCTGCATCATCGCCATGGCGATCAGGCCGGGTGCGACGAAGGTCGGGAAGTTCACGCCCAGCACCTCGCGCCCGCCGCGCCCCAGGGCGACCGAGAAAATGACGAGGAACAGCAGCGTCGTGATCGCCGGAGCCCAGATTGTCTGGGTCTGCACCTTGAGAAACCGCCGGACCTCCTTAATATAGAGGCTCCACAAACCCACGCGGTTGATGCCGGTGATCACCGGTTTGCCGCGTTCGGCGAACCGGCCTTTCGCAGCGCCGCCATCCTCGACGAAATTTGCGTCGGGTTGCTCGGTGCCAGCGGGGGCAGGATTGACTTGATCGGCCATGGCTGCGCGCCTAGGGCCACGTACCCCGTCTTGGCAAGCTCCGGACGGCCAGGACTATACAGGATTCACGAATGAGCTGGACCGACGAACGGATCGCAACACTCAAGAAGATGTGGGAAGGCGGATCGACCGCCAGCCAGATCGCGGAGGAACTCGGCGGCGTCAGTCGCAATGCAGTCATCGGCAAGGCGCATCGCCTCGGCCTGAAATCGCGGCCCTCGCCGGTAAAGGCAAACGAAAAGAAGAAGGCTGCGCCCAAGGCCAAAGCACCGCCCAAACCGGCCCCGAAGGCCGCGCCCAAGCCGCCCGCTCCGAAGGCCGCAGCACCGGCAAAGCCCGCCGCTGCGCCCGCTCCCGCCCCCAGCGCTGCGGTCCCCTCGCAACCGCTGCCCGACAAGCGGCCCGACCTGCCCAAGATCGTCTCCGTCGGACCCGGCGGGTTCCTGCGCCAGGGGCCGGGCGATCAGCAGCCGCCGATACCGCCCGCGCCGCCGCGCCGACTGGTGCCGGCCAAGCCCGATCCCTCGATCGCCGATAAGACCAGCCTGCTGGATCTGTCGGACAAGGTCTGCCGCTGGCCGATGGGCCATCCGGGCGAACCCGATTTCCATTTCTGCGGAGAATCCGTGAACCCCGGCTTCCCCTATTGCGTCGAGCATTGCGGCCGGGCGTACCAGGCGCAGCTGCCGCGCGGCGCGCGCCGTCCGCCTCCGCCCCTGCCCTTCGGCGGCCCGCGGGTCCGCTAGTATCCATTATCCGAAAGGCCCGGCAGTCACGCGACCGTCGGGCCTTTTCTCTAGACCGACCGGAGTTTGCCAATGCCACTTTCGCTTCACGCCGCCTATGTCCCCAGCGCGCTGCAAATGCTCGGTACCGCGCGTCATCTCACCGATACCGCGGAGAAATGGTGCGGCGAAAATGGCGTTCCGGAAGCCGACATCATCGGCGCGCGGATCATCGATGACATGCTACCGTGGTGCTATCAGGTGAAAAGTGTCGCCGAGCATACGCAGGGCGCGATCGAAGGCGTGCGCGCGGGCGTCTATTCCCCAGATCTCAATCCGCCGCCGACGACGTTCGACGCCCTGCGGGAGAAGCTGTCGGGCGCGCGCGGGGCCATGGAAGCTCTGTCCGAGGATGAGATGGAAGCCTTCATGGGCCAGCCCATGCGGTTCGAGTTCAAGGATCGCCGCATGGACTTCGACGCCGAGGATTTTCTGCTCAGCTTCAGCCAGCCGAACATCTATTTCCACTGCGCGACAGCCTACGACATCCTTCGCATGAAGGGTGTCCCCGTCGGCAAGGGCGACTTCATGGGCCGTGTGCGCATCAAAACCTAGCGCTTGCGGGCGAACCAGATGGTATGGCGTGGCCCCTTGTTGTTCGGCCGCGCGCGCACCTCGCGCACTTCCACATCGAAGCCGCTTTCTTTCAGGCGCACGGTAAACTTGTGGTCGGGCGCGGCCGACCACACTGCAAGGATGCCGCCAGGCCGCAGCGCGTCGCGCGCCTTGCCCAGCCCGGTCTTGCTATAGATTCGATAGTTGGCATCGCGCACGATCCCGTCGGGCCCGTTGTCGACATCCAGCAGGATGGCATCGTATTTCTCGCTGGTGCCGTCATTCGCATCGTCGATCAGCGCGGCGACATCGCACAGCACCACTTCTCCGCGCGGATCGGCGAGGCTGTCACCTGTAAGATGCGCCAGCGGCCCCTTCGCCCAATCGAGGATCTCCGGCACGATCTCCGCCACGGTCAACGATCCACCTTCGGGGAGCCGATCGAGCGCAGCGCGGTAGGTGAACCCCATCCCGTAGCCCCCGATCAGGACGCGCGGTTTGGCCGCATCGAGTTCGGCCAGTGTCAGCACCGCGAGCTGTTCTTCAGAGAATTGCATCCGCGTGCCCATCAGCTCGTCGCGGCCGAGCATGATAACGAAATCACGGCCATGGCTGACGAGCGTCAGCGTTTCGCCGTCGGGCACTTCGGCGGTCGCGAGGGTCTCACGGGGCAGCATGGATGATCTCTTCAAATTGGGGAATGACCAGGCGCGCAATGGCGCCCTTACCATCGTCACGGTTAGACAGAGTGAAGTCTCCCTTCAGGCTGCGGGCGAGGCTTGTCGCGATCCGCAGGCCGAGGCTCTCCGCATTCTCCAGCGCAAAGCCGGACGGCAAGCCCGATCCTTCGTCCTGGATGCAAATGATGTAGCACGGCTCTTCGTCAGCGCGTTCCACGACCATAACCTCGAGCGGCCCACCGGCGTCGGCATAGCTGTGCTCCACGCAATTGCTGATTGCCTCGGCGACGATCAGCGCGGTCGAAACCGCGTGTTCGGTCGCCAGCGTTCCGGTGGACTGGGCATCGAAAACGTAGCGAATATCGTCACGGCCAGAGGCGTCCAGCGTATCCCGCGCGATGCGGTCGATATAGTTGGCCAGCGACAGCTGGGCGCCATCGGCGCTATAGAGAGTGCGTTGCAACCGCCCTACCAATCCGAGCCGCCGGGCCGCGTCGGTCAGCGCTTGCCTGCCGTCACCATCCGCCAGCCCGCGCTGCTGCAGATTGAGCAGGGAGGAGATCATCTGGATGTTGTTGCCGACCCGGTGCTGCAATTCCTTGAAGAGCATCTCCCGCGTTTCCGCGAGCTGGCTGGTGCGCCGCTGTTCCAGCGCCAGCCGCGCATTGGCGATCTGCATCCAGTGGACGAGCGCGATATCGACAACGACGATCCCGATGAAGAATAGCAGCGCCACCACGGCGCGATAATCGAGCGCGAAGCTATCAAGCGGCGGGATGAAGAAATACCAGCTCAACAGCCCGCACAGGACTGCAGCGAGCGCCCCCGGCCCGACCCCGAAGAAGAACGCGGTCAGTATGACCGGCGGAAAGAATGTGATGTATGGAAAGCCCTGCGGCAGTGCATTGCCCACCGCCCAGCGGGTCAGCAGGCCGGCCACGCTGGCGATGATTGCGACGCCAAAGCCGATCCACGGGCGGCGCTTGGCGAGCGGCAATCTTTGCAGGAAAGTGAGACTGTCCGGTGGCAAGTCCCGCAGCGCCCTGAACATCGACCCTTTAATCTCCTCATCAGCGGCGAATTCGCCCCATAAACGAAGGGCCGCGAAGGTCTATACCCTCGCGGCCCCACATTGCCAAAAGGCGTTGCATATCAGTCCTTCAGGAAGTCCGGCACGTGGGCTTCGCCGCCCCCGTCCTTGTTCCCGCCGCCGTCGCGATCACGACGCGGGCCACCGCGACCACCGCGACGATCGCCGCCGCCACCGCGCGGGCCACGATCACCGCGCGGTTCGCGCGGCGGGCGGGTGTCCTCCAGCTCTTCGCCGGTTTCCTGGTCGACCACACGCATCGACAGGCGGACCTTACCGCGCTGGTCGATCTCGAGGACCTTGACCTTCACTTCCTGGCCTTCCGACACGACGTCGGTCGGCTTCTCGACGCGCTCGTTCTTCATTTCGCTGACGTGGACGAGACCGTCCTTGCCGCCCATGAAGTTCACGAATGCGCCGAAGTCCACGATGTTGACGACCTTGCCGGTGTAGATCTTGCCGACTTCCGCCTCTTCGACGATGCCTTCGATCCACTTCTTCGCGGCTTCGATCTCGTCGGCGTTCGAAGAGCTGATCTTGATCACGCCTTCGTCGTCGATATCGACCTTGGCACCGGTTTCGGCGACGATCTCGCGGATCACCTTGCCGCCCGTGCCGATCACATCGCGGATCTTCGACTTGTCGATCTGCATCGTCTCGATACGCGGAGCGTGCTTGGACACTTCGCCGCGTGTGGAACCGAGAGCTTCGGTCATCTTGCCGAGGATGTGTGCACGACCGGCCTTCGCCTGTTCCAGCGCAGTCTGCATGATTTCCTGCGTGATGCCGGCGACCTTGATGTCCATCTGCAGGGACGTGATGCCCTTTTCCGAACCCGCGACCTTGAAGTCCATGTCGCCCAGGTGATCTTCGTCACCCAGGATGTCGGACAGGACCGTGAAGTCGCTGCCTTCGAGGATCAGGCCCATGGCGATGCCCGACACCGGGCGCGCCAGCGGCACACCGGCGTCCATCATGGACAGGCTTCCGCCGCAGACAGTCGCCATCGAGCTCGAGCCGTTGGACTCGGTGATGTCGGACAGAACGCGGATGGTGTAGGGAAACTCCTCGTGATCGGGCAGCACCGGACGCAGCGCGCGGAAAGCGAGCTTGCCGTGGCCGGTTTCGCGGCGGCTGGTGAAGCCGAAGCGGCCCACCTCGCCGACCGAATAGGGCGGGAAGTTATAGTGCAGCATGAAATTGCTGTACGACAGGCCTTCCAGACCATCGATCATTTGCTCGGCATCCTTTGTGCCCAGCGTGGTGGTGCAGATGGCCTGCGTTTCACCGCGGGTAAACAGCGCCGAACCGTGCGTGCGCGGCAGCAGGCCGACCATCGCCTCGATCGGACGGACCTCGTCGGTCTTGCGGCCGTCGATGCGCTGGCCGTCCTCGAGGATCGCCTTGCGCACGATGTCGCTTTCCAGCTTCTTCACGAGCTTCAGACGGCCCATGTATTCGGCCGGGTCGCTCTCTTCCAGATCGGCGTAATGTTCGCGCGCCTTGGCACGGGCATCGTTGACCGCGTCCTGGCGCTCGGCCTTGTTGGTGATCTTGTAGGCTTTCGCCAGATCGTCGCCGATAACCCCGCGCAGCTCTTCGAGCTTGGCGGTCTTGTCTTCGACCGGAGCGAGTTCCCACGGATCCTTGGCGGCCTGTTCGGCCAGATCGATGATCGCGCCGATGACCTTGCGGCTTTCCTCATGCGCGAACATGACGGCGCCGAGCATCTGCTCTTCGGTCAGTTCCTTCGCTTCGGATTCGACCATCATCACTGCGTCCTGCGTCGCGGCCACGACGAGGTCGAGATTGCCGTTTTCGCCCAGGGCGTCGGCAACGGTCGGGTTGAGGACGTATTCGCCATCGGAGAAGCCGACGCGCGCAGCGCCGATCGGGCCCATGAAGGGCAGGCCGCTGATGGTCAGCGCAGCCGATGCGGCGATCATCGCGACGATATCGGGCTCGGTCTCGCCGTCATAGGACAGGACCTGCGCGATGACGTTGATTTCGTTGTAGAAGCCTTCCGGGAAGAGCGGCCGCACGGGGCGGTCGATCAGACGGCTGGTCAGCGTTTCCTTCTCCGTGGCGCGGCCTTCGCGCTTGAAGAAGCCGCCCGGAATACGGCCCGCAGCGGAGAATTTTTCCTGGTAGTGGACGGTCAGCGGGAAGAAGTCCTGCCCTTCCTTGACACTACGCGCGGCGGTCACGGCGCACAGCACCACGGTTTCGCCATAGGTGGCCAGCACGGCGCCATCTGCCTGACGGGCGATCTGGCCGGTTTCGAGGGTGAGGGTTTTTCCGCCCCACTCGATCGATACGGTTTTCTTGTCGAACATGTATTTTCCTAAATGACCCGCGGGGCCTTATTGCCGCGCGGGGCCTACTGTGCCGGGTAATCCGTCCCGGTCCGGTGTGGGGCTATTGTCGCCCCGGTTTCCTGCTTCTGCGCCGCATTGCGCGGAAGCAGGATAGCAAGAGGGGCAGCCCTTCCGAGCCGCCCCTCCCGAAACTCTTATTTACGAAGACCCAGCTTCTGGATCAGCGCGTTGTACCGCTCGACGTCTTTCTTCTTGAGATAGGCGAGCAGGTTGCGACGCTTGTTGACCATCATCAGGAGACCGCGACGCGAGTGGTTGTCCTTGTGGTTGGACTTGAAGTGCTCGGTCAGGTTCTTGATGCGCTCGGTCAGGATGGCGACCTGGACTTCCGGCGAACCGGTGTCGCCCTTGCCCTGCGCATTGTCCTCGATGATCTTCTGTTTGTTCTCGGCGGTAACCGACATGCATTTTACTCCGCGACATCCGGTAGGTTGAAGCCCCGCACGACCTTGGCCGAGCCTCCGCTGAGTTCCATCAGGGCCACCGGCACTTGGTGCAGTGTGGCGAGGTGAAGCCCGTCGGTGTAGGGCAAGTCCGACAATACCCGGCCCTGGCGGACCGCCTGCGCGCTTGTCGGGTCGAGGGTGAGGACCGGGATGTCGTCCAGTCCAGCCTCCAGCGGCAGGAGAAGGTTTTCGATGGCCGCGCCCTTAGCGTTTTTCTCCAGCGTGTCCAGCGAAATCGCCTGTTCTTCGCGGAACGGACCGGCCTTGATGCGCCTGAGGTAGGTCACATGCCCCAGCGTTCCAAGGGCGCGTGCGATGTCCCGTGCGAGCGAGCGGATGTATGTGCCTTTGGATACGTGCGCTACGAGGGTGACGCTGTCGGCCAGTTCGAGCGGAGCCTGCGGATCGTACGGATCGGGCCGGCCTGCAGTGGTGGCGAAGACGGAGCGCAGCGGCGCATCTTCCCGTTCGCCATCGAAATCAAGCGAGTGGATCGTGACGCGGCGCGTTTTCATCTCCACGTCCTCGCCAGCCCGTGCGCGATCGTAGGCGCGCTTGCCATCCACTTTTACGGCTGAATAGGCGGGCGGTACCTGCTCGATATCGCCCGTGAAATGCTCCAACACCGCGGCGATTGCGGCCATCGGCGGACGGCGGTCGGTGCGGCCAGTCACTTCGCCTTCCGTGTCGAGCGTGTCGGTTTCCTCGCCGAACTGGATCGTGAAGGCATAGATCTTGTCGCTGTCGAGCATGCGCCCGGCGAGCTTGGTCGCCTCGCCCAGCGCGATCGGCAGGACGCCTTCGGCCAGTGGATCGAGCGTGCCGCCATGACCGACCTTGGTCTTGGCATAGCCACCGTGCTGCACCATGCGCTTCACCGCGCTCACCGCCTGTGTCGAGCCCAGCCCGCGCGGCTTCTCTAGGATCAGCCAACCATGAGGCGCCGGTTTGAGATCGCTCATTCGCCAACTACGCCCGCAATGCCATTGGCGACCGAGAAGAAAATGCCGCTGATCCATTCGACCGGCGGCAGGATTGTGTTCTCGATCCAGCGCGCGTCGGGGAAGGCCCAGGTCGCCGCGATCAGCATGACGAACACCAGCATCCCCAACGCCTGCAGCTTCTGCCACTGGTTCGCCCAGCGCCGCGGCATCAGTCCACCAACGATATGGGAGCCGTCAAAGGGCGGGATCGGCAGCAGGTTGAAGAAGGCGAGGAAGGCGTTGATCAGGACGAACGCGCCGAAAGCGGTCATCACCCATTCGGGCAAGGCCGAGCCCCAGTTCAGCGCAAACCCTCCGATTACGCCGATGAACAGCGCCGCGATCAGGGCGAGGAGCAGGTTCGTCCCCGGCCCGGCGGCAGCGACTGCCATCATGCCGAAGCGCGGATTGTCCAGCCGCCGCGCATTGACAGGCACGGGCTTGGCCCAGCCGAAAATCGGCCCGCCGAACAACGCCAGCGCTCCGGGCACGATTATCGTGCCGATCGGATCGACATGGCGGATCGGATTGAGGCTGAGGCGGCGCTGCTCCTTCGCAGTCGGATCGCCCAGCATCAGCGCGACCCAACCATGCGCCACCTCGTGAAACACGATGGCGACGATCAGGCACGGCACCAGCACGGCCGCGAGGATGAGGGTTTCTGTCATGGAGGCTAGATAGGGACCGGTGGGTCAGCCCGCCAGCGCTTCGCGGAAATGCTTGCGACACATGGCAACATAGCGATCATTGCCGCCGATTTCCGTCTGCGCGCCTTCCGCTACTGCGTTGCCGTTTTCGTCGACACGCAGGTTCATCGTCGCCTTCCGGCCGCAATCGCAAACGGCCTTCATTTCGACGAGGTGATCGGCGATGCCCAGCAGGGCTGCGGAGCCGGCGAAGAGCTCGCCCTGGAAATCGGTCCGCAGGCCATAGCAGAGCACGGGTATGCCGCCATCGTCTGCCAGTCGCGCGAGCTGCCAGACTTGCTCGCGCGTGAGGAATTGCGCCTCGTCCACCAGCACGCAAGCGATGGGACTCTCGGCATGGTCGGCCAGAACACGGGCCTCGATATCGGTATCGCTCTCGAACCTGTGTGCGTCGCTTGCCAGCCCGATCCGGCTGGAAATTGCGCCGAAGCCCGGCCGATCGTCCAGCGCCGCGGTCCACAGCGACACCCGCATGCCGCGCTCGCCATAGTTGAATGCGGTCTGCAGCAGGGTCGAACTCTTCCCCGCATTCATGCTCGCATAATAGAAATAGAGCTTGGCCATCGCCCAGCCCTAGCCTCCACCGCGCAGCCTGTTAAGGAGGGCGTCAGACGCGATCGGGGATGACGCCCCGACGAAACGGAACGAGGCGACAGGGACCTTGCATGGCAGACGCGGCAGTGACGGCGGGGAATAAGCAGACCGGTTTCCTGGGATGGATCGAGCGGACGGGCAACAAACTGCCCGACCCGGTCTTTATCTTCTTCTACCTGATCCTTGCGCTTGTCGTAGTATCCATCATCGCGGCCATTACGGGAGTGTCCGCGTTCCACCCGACTGCTATCGACGAGGCTACCGGCAGCGAGCAGCGGATCGAGGCGGTCAGCCTGCTCTCGCCGGAGAACATCCAGCGCCTGTGGGTCGAAATGCCGGCGACTTTCACGCACTTCCATCCGCTAGGCTACGTGCTCGTCGTCATGCTGGGTGCCGGCGTGGCGGAGCGCTCCGGCTTCTTTGCTGCGGGCATGTCCAAGGCGGTGAAAGCCGCGCCCAAATCGCTGCTGACGCCCGTCGTGGCGCTCGTGGCGATGATCGGCAACCACGCAGCGGATGCAGGCTACGTCGTCCTGATCCCGCTGGCGGGCATCCTGTTCGCTGCCGCCGGGCGCCATCCCTTGGCCGGCATTGCGGCGGCCTTTGCCGGGGTGTCTGGCGGCTTCTCGGCCAACATCTCGCCCGGCCAGCTCGACGCGTTGCTCTTCGGAATTACCGAGGAAGCGGTCAACGCAAGCGCGCTCGATCCGGCCTGGACAGCCAATATTGCGGGCAACTGGTATTTCATCGCTGCGATGACGGTCATCTTCCTGCCGATCATCTGGTACGTCACCGACAAGGTTATCGAACCCCGGCTCGGTGCATGGACCGGCGGTACGCAGGCAGGCGCGGCGACGGCGAATGCGGACCACGCGACCGGAACGGCCAGCGTTACCGAGGACCTGAGCGATAGCGCAGTGGCGGACAACGCCTCCAGTGGAGATCTCAGCCCCGATCCCAGCGATCACGAAGGCGCGCTGGCATCGAAGGGATTGCGCGCGGCCGGCCTCGCCGCATTGTTCGTCGTGGCGTTGTGGGCGGTCATGGTGTTCGCGCCCGGCACCCCGCTGGTCAACGAAGCCGCCTGCGAGGGAATTTCCGCGGCAGATTGTTCGATCCACGCCGAACTCGATCCGTTCTACAAGTCGCTGGTCGCTGCCTTCTTCCTGCTCTTCCTGCTGACGGGCTGGGCCTATGGCCGTGCGGTGGGCACGATCAAAAACCACCGTGACCTCGTCGAGATGATGGCCGAGAGCATGAAGGACATGGGCTATTACCTCGTCCTCGCCTTCGCAGCGGCGCATTTCGTGGCGATGTTCGGCTGGTCGAACCTCGGCCTGATCAGCGCGGTACATGGCGCGGCGGCAATCCAGTCGACCGGCCTGCCCCTGCCGCTGGTGCTCGGCCTGATGGTGCTGTTTACCGGCCTGCTCAACCTGTTCGTGGGTTCGGCGAGCGCGAAGTGGGCGCTGCTCGCGCCGATATTGGTTCCGATGCTCATGCTGCTCAACATCAGCCCGGAAGGCGCGACCGCCGCCTATCGCGTCGGCGACAGTGCGACCAATATCATCACGCCGCTGATGGTCTACTTCCCGCTGATCCTGGTCTTCGCCCAGCGCTGGCAGAAGGATTTCGGCCTCGGCAGCCTGACCGCCATGATGATTCCCTATTCGATCTGGCTGCTGGTGTCGGGCACCGTGCTGATCGTGCTGTGGTTCTACCTCGGCATCCCGCTGGGTCCGGACGCGCCGGTAGGCTATGCGCTGCCCGAGATGGCAGCCCCCGCAGCCCCGGCGATCATGGAGTAAAGCTTACTCTTCGTCGTCGAGGTCGCGCGCAACCTTGGGATCGTTCAGCAGCTGCTCGATCCGGTCGGCTTCGTCGAAGCTTTCGTCCGGCTGGAAAGACAGTTTCGGCGCAAACTTCAGGCCCAGCCGCTTGGCGACTTCCTTCTGGAAGAAGGCGGTGTTCGTGCGCAGCGCCTTCAGTACCTGCGCCTCGTCCTGCCCCAGCAGCGGCTTCACATAGGCTTTCGCATTCCGCAGGTCCGGCGTCATCCGCACTTCGGTGACGGAGATGTTCGAGGCGCGCAGCACATCGTCATGCGCATCTCCGCGCGCGAGGAGTTCGGATAGGATATGACGCACGCGCTCACCCACCTTGAGGACGCGGACCGACTGCTGTTCGGGGGTGGATTGCTGGTGCTTGGCCATCAGTTGTCTCCGGTAGGCCGCGGTGTCGGGATCGCCGTGCTAGTCGACCGCGCAAGCCGATTGCCTTCCTCGTCGAACAACTCGCCTTCGAGGAAGATCACCCGCCGTCCGCGCCGGATGACGCGGCCCTTGCCGACCAACGGCCCGGCCAGTACCGGACGCAGCAGCGTCATGGCGATGTCGAGATTGAGCGGGGCCTCGCGCTGCTCCGTCGCCCAGACATGCGGCCAGCCCATGACCTCGTCGAGGAAGCCCGCGACCAAGCCGCCCTGCACGCTGCCGCGCGGGGTGATGACGCTGTCGGGCGCAGCGAAGCGGAGCGTGATCTCCTCACGCTCCGCTTCGAAATGATCGAACTCGACGCCCATGAGGTCGGCATGCGCCGCCCCTTGGTTATGCAGTCTTTCGGTATTCGCGCTCACAGCGTGCGTTCACGCTCCTCGACCTCGAACACCTCGAGCTGGTCGCCCGGCTGGATGTCGTTGGTGTCGGCGAGGACCACACCGCATTCGAGACCGGCGCGGACTTCGTCCACATCGTCCTTGAAGCGGCGGAGCGAGGCGATGGTCGTGGCCGAAACGATGACATCGTCGCGCGTGAGGCGTGCGTGCAGCCCCTTGCGGATGACGCCTTCCTCGACCAGCAGGCCGGCCGCCTTGTCCTTCTTGCCCGAGCGGAACACTTCCTTGACCGCGGCACGGCCGACGACGTTCTCGATCCGCTCCGGACCCAGCTCGCCTGCCATCTCCTTGGCGATTTCTTCGGTCAGGTGGTAGATGACGTCGTAATACTTCATCTCCACGCCGTCGCGCTTCACCAGCTCGCGCGCCTTGGCGTTCGGGCGCACGTTGAACCCGATGATCGGCGCGTTGGACGCGGCCGCCAGCTGGACGTCGCTTTCGGTGATCGCACCCACGCCTGCGTGCAGCACGCGGACCTTGATCAGGTCGTTGCCGAGATTGTGCAGCGCGGTCGTGATCGCCTCGACCGAACCCTGCACATCGGCTTTCACCAGCACGGGGAATTCGACGAGGTCCGATGCGAGGTTGTTGAACATCGTATCGAAGCTGGTCGGGGCCAGCGCGGTACGCTTTTCGGTCGCCTTTTCCTGACGATATTCGGCCACTTCGCGGGCCCGCTGTTCGTTTTCCACCACGGTCAGCACATCGCCAGCGCTCGGCACCCCGCTGAGGCCGAGGACCTCGACCGGCATCGAGGGTCCGGCTTTCTTGATCTGCTTGCCATGGTCGTCGACGATGGCGCGGACGCGGCCGCTCTGCGTACCGACGACGAAGGTGTTGCCACGCTCAAGCGTGCCGCGCGTGATGAGCACGGTCGCCACGGGGCCACGGCCCTTGTCGAGCTGGGCCTCGATGACGGTCGCCTCGGCCATGCGGTCGGGGCGGGCCTTCAGTTCGAGCAGTTCGGCCTGCAGCGCAATCTTTTCGAGCAGTTCGTCCAGTCCGGTCTTCTCCTTGGCGGAGATTTCCACGTCCTGCACGTCGCCCGACATCTTCTCCACGATGACCTCGTGTTCGAGCAGTCGATTGCGGATGTTGTCCGGATTGGCTTCGGGCTTGTCCATCTTGTTGATCGCGACGATCATCGGGACGCCGGCGGCCTTGGTGTGATTGATGGCCTCGATCGTCTGCGGCATGATGCCGTCGTCTGCCGCCACGACCAGCACCACGATGTCGGTCACGTTCGCGCCGCGCTGGCGCATCTCGGTGAAGGCGGCGTGGCCCGGAGTATCGAGGAAGGTCACGGCATCGCCGCCCTTCGTCTTCACCTGGTAGCTGCCGATATGCTGGGTGATGCCGCCGGCTTCGCCCTTCACGACATTGGCTCCGCGGAGCGCGTCGAGCAGGCTGGTCTTGCCGTGGTCGACATGGCCCATGATAGTGACGACCGGCGGACGCGGCTTCAGCGTTTCTTCCGGATCGACGTCCTCCTCGGCCTGGATGTCGACATCGGCTTCGGAGACCTTCTCGATATTGTGGCCGAACTGCTCGACCAGCAGCTCCGCCGTATCCTGGTCGATCGTCTGGTTGACGGTGACCATCATGTCGAGATTGAAGAGTTCCTTCACCAGGTCGGCACCCTTCTCGCCCATGCGCTTGGCGAGTTCGCCCACGGTGATCGCCTCGGGGACGATCACGTCGCGAACCTGCTTCTCGCGCGGCTTGTTGGAGCCGCCGCCCTGCATGCGGCGCTCCTTTTCGCGCGCACGCTTGAGCGCAGCGAGGCTGCGGGCGCGGCGGCCTTCGTCCTCGTTCAGTGCCTTCTTGACGGTGAGCTTGCCGGAGCGACGCTTGTCGGGCGTTTCCGCACCGCGCGCAGGCTTGTCGTCCTTCTTCTTGCGCTCGGGCTTCTTGATTTCCGGACGCTTGACGGGGGTGAACTTGCGCGGTGCAGGCGCGGGCGTGCCGTCCTCGGCAGGTGCCGTCTCTGGCTCGGCGGGCGTTTCCTCTGCCGACGCTCCCTTCGGTGCCTCTGCCTCTTCCTTAGCCTTCTTCGCGGCTTCGGCCTCGGCCTTCTTGTTGTCTTCCGCGCGCTGTTTTTCCTCTTCGGCTGCCTGTTTGGCTTCCTTGTCTTCGCGCTTGCGAGCCTCTTCGGCCAGACGCAGGCGCTCTTCCTCGGCCTCGCGCTGGAGGCGCGCGACGCGTTCCTGCGGCGTTTCCCCGGCCGGGGCCTTCTTCGCCGCAGGCCTCTTCGCCGCCGGTGCCGGGGCAGGCGCGGGAGCCGGTGCGGGCGCAGGCGCGGGAGCCTCCTCTGGCGCCGGAGCTTCGCCGGGTTTCACGAGCTTGCGGCGGCGCTTGACCTCGACCGCCACCTTGTTGGTGCGGCCGTGGCTGAAGGTCTGCTTGACCTCGCCCGGTTGCGCACCCTTCAGGGTCAGCGGTTTACGGGCCGGTTTCTTGTCGTCGTCGCTCATTCTTGCTCGTTTCTCTTCGATCTAATCGTTCAGTTCGTCATCCGGCGTGCGCGGCCCGGTCAGGCCTCGGCGCGCCCGTATTCGGCAGGCACATCGTGCCCCATGTAAAGCATGAGGCGCACAAGGGGCTTGAGCACTCGCGCGGTCGCAGCATCATCGGCCAACGCCAGATGGACGACATTGTCGCGGCCCAATGCCACAGACAATGCATCGCGGTCCAGTGGCAGGATCAGGCCCCGTGCACCCGACCCTTCCATCTCGCGGCCGACGCGCCAGGCCTGGTCGAGCTTCTTGCGCCCGTCTTCGCTCGCGTCGCTGGCATGACACAAAAGCGCCACGCCCCCTGCCCGCGCCGTTTCGGCGATGCGCTGGGTGCCCAACATAAGGTGCCCGACGCGCATTTCGAGGCCCAGCCGGTCGAGGACGACGCGGGTCAGCGCATCTTCGACCATTTGCGGCAGCTCTTGTGGGATCTCGAGGTCGCCGGTCTTGAAGGCGCGCGAAAGGCCCGCCTTCAGCTTGCCGTTACCTTGCGCGGCTTCGATCGCCGCGCGTTCGCTGCACACCCAGGCCCCGCGGCCGGGTGCCTTTTCCTGCGCATCGGGCAGCACGAGGCCGGAAGGGGAGACGGCCAGCCGCAGCAAGCTTCGCCGCGGCCGGGTCTCGCCGGTCAGGACGCAACGGCGTTCCGGGCAGGTCTTATCGGGCTCGGAAGCGTTCCGTGCCTTGGGCGTGTCGGCGATGTCGGACGTCAGGCGCTCATTGGGTGGAGTCCGCATCGGCGGCCTCCTGGGTTGCGGCGTCCTCGGCGGGAGCCTCTGCAGGTTCCTCGTCTTCGAACCAGTGCGCGCGGGCAGCCATGATGATCTCGTTGCCCTGCTCTTCGTTCAGGCCGTACTCGCCCAGCACGCCGCCCTTGTCCTGCTCGCGCTGCGGACGGTCGCGCCGCATCGGCGGGCCATCGGCAGTGTTGCGGCGACGAGGAGCTTCGCGCTTCTTCTGGATCAGTTCGTCCGTGGCGAGATCGGCCAGGTCGTCGAGCGTCTTGATGCCCGCCTTGCCCAGCGTCACCAGCATCGCCTCGGTCAGGTGCGGCAGTTCGGCGAGGTCGTCCTCGACGCCCAGCTCGCGGCGCGTTACGCGGTGCGCGGCTTCCTGGCGCTCGATCGCTTCCTGTGCGCGGCTCTGGAGCTCCTCGGCGAGGTCTTCGTCGAAGCCCTCGATCGAGGCGAGTTCCTCGAGTTCCACGTAAGCGACTTCCTCGAGCTCCACGAAGCCTTCGGCGACGAGCAGCTGCGAGAGCGTTTCGTCGACATCGAGTTCTTCCTCGAACATCTTGGAGCGCTCGGCGAATTCCTTGCTGCGCTTCTCCGAGGCTTCTTCCTCGGTCATGATGTCGATCTGGTTGCCGGTCAGCTGGCTGGCGAGACGCACGTTCTGGCCGCGGCGACCGATGGCGAGCGACAGCTGGTCGTCGGGCACGACGACCTCGATGCGGCCCTCCTCCTCGTCGAGTACCACGCGGCTGACGGTGGCCGGCTGCAACGCGTTCACAATGAAGGTCGCACCGTCTTCGGACCAGGGGATGATGTCGATCTTCTCGCCCTGCAATTCCTGCACGACTGCCTGGACGCGGCTACCCTTCATGCCGACGCAGGCGCCGACCGGGTCGATGCTGCTGTCGTGGCTGATGACGCCGATCTTCGCACGGCTGCCCGGGTCGCGGGCGGCGGCCTTGATCTCGATGATGCCGTCGTAGATTTCGGGCACTTCCTGCGCGAACAGCTTGCGCATGAAGTCGGGATGCGCGCGGCTGAGGAAGATTTGCGGGCCCCGATTATTGCGCTCCACCTTGGTGATCAGCGCGCGGACACGCTCGCCGACACGGGCGGCTTCGCGCGGGATCTGCTGGTCGCGGCGGATGACGCCTTCGGCGCGGCCGAGGTTCACGATCACATGGCCGAATTCGACCGATTTGATGACACCGGTAATGACTTCGCCCGCGCGGTCCTTGAATTCCTCGAACTGGCGCTCGCGCTCGGCATCGCGGACCTTCTGGAAAATCACCTGCTTGGCCGACTGCGCGTCGATGCGGCCGAGATCGACCGGCGGCAGCGGATCGACGATGAAGTCGCCGATCTTGGCGTCGTCCTGCAACTTCTGCGCGGCCTTGAGATCGACCTGCTTGAAATAGTCCTCGACCTCTTCAACTACCTCGACGACGCGCCACAGGCGCAGGTCGCCGGTCTGCGGATCGAGCTTGGCGCGAATGTCGTTCTCCGCGCCATAGCGGTTGCGGGCGGACTTCTGGATCGCCTCTTCCATCGCCTCGATCACGATGGCCTTGTCGATCATCTTTTCCGATGCGACCGCATTGGCGATCGCGAGGAGTTCAGCCTTGTTGGCGGAAATGGCACTGGCCATCAGTCGTCTGCCTTTTCTTCTACAGTTTCGACGATTTCGTCGGCACCGCTCGTATCGAGCGGCTGGGTGGCGGCAATCAGTTCGTCGGTCAAGACGAGCTTCGCCGAATGAATGAGATTGCGGGGGAAGCTGACCTCGCCCGCCTTGTGGTCCTCGATGACGACCATATCGCCGTCCAGGCCCCTGAGCTCGCCCTCGAGGTTGCGATGGCCGTGGACCTTCTCAGTCAGCGAGATTTTCGCCTCGTGCCCTGCCCAGTTCGCGAAATCCATCGCACGGGTCAGCGGACGGTCGATGCCCGGGCTGGAAACTTCGAGGTGGTAGGCCCCCGGAACGAGAACCGTGCCCTCTTCCTCGAGCGCATCGAGCCGGTCGGAGACGCGGCGCGACAGGGCGGCACATTGTTCGATCACCAGCTGGCCCGTCTCCGGGTCTTCGGCCATGATCTGCAGCGCCTGCCCGCCATCGCCGGCTTCGGACGGCATCATTTTCACGCGCACGAGCTCGAAGCCCAGGGCCTCGGCCTCGGGTTCGATCACTTCGGTCAGTCGCGCGATATCTGCCATCTGGTCTCCGGTACGATAGACATTGCGGCAACGGCGTTTGGTGCCGGCCCCTCGCGGCGCCAGCCCCTCAGTGTCGCGACAATGTCGGGATGACGGCCATTTAGGTCGTCAGATACCGAAAAGCAATATGAGTCTTTGCCGGATGCCGAAATCGCTCGAGCGGAGACGCGGCCCCGTGGCCTAACAGTAGCGATCCACTTGGCGCTGCAACTCGTCGATCCGGGCGGATTCGGTTTCCGTCGTGCCGTTTTCGACAGACCGATCCCACAACTTCTGCGACAAACGCGAGTATTCCGCACACTGCATGGCATCAACTTCAGCTTTTTTCTCTGCCATGTGCTCGTTGATCGACTGTCCACCAAGAGCGTCCATCTCCTGGTCCATAAATGCGTTCGCGTTGCGCGGCGTGGACACCGAAAAGGCCACCCAGCCGACGATGACGGCGGTTCCGACCAGCGAAAATCCAGCCTTGACGATGTCCATGATTGATACCCCCTCAGTACAGAGAAGGTATTACATCACGCGCCGGTAAAAAATCCGCTAATCCGCTTCCTGCATTAGGCCATGCTTCTTGATGCAATGCCTTAGTTGGTCGTAGCTCAGACCAAGCGCCCTTGCCGTCTGGCGCTGGTTCCAGCGATGCCTGCCGAGAGCGTGTTCGACGATGGCCTTTTCATGATCGTCCACCGCGACGCGCAAGTCGTCGATATGTTCGAAATCCGGACCGGCACCTTGGGCCGCGCTCGCTCCGGTCGCAGCAGGGGCGGCCTGAGGCGGACGCTTGGGGGGCGATACAGGCTTCCACGGGCTATCGAAGGGGTCGAACTGCGCATGGCCGATCGGATCGTGCCAGTCGCCCCAGCGATAGACCGCCCGTTCCACCACATTGCGCAATTCGCGGACATTGCCCGGCCAATCATGCGCCACCATCTGCTCGGTCACATGCGGTGCGAAGCCCGGCCAGCCTTCCCAGCCAAGTTCCGCGGCCATGCGGCGACCGAAGTATTCCGCCAGTACCTCGACATCGCCCTCACGCACGCGGAGCGGCGGCAGGGTAATTACCTCGAAGCTCAATCGATCAAGCAAGTCGGCCCGGAATTCGCCGCACGCCGCCTTCTCCGGCAGATCTTCGTTGGTCGCTGCCACGATCCGCACGTCCACGCGGACCGGGCGGCTCGATCCGATACGCGTGACCTCGCCATATTCGACGGCACGCAGCAGGCGTTCCTGCGCACCCATCGACAACGTGCCCAATTCGTCGAGAAAAAGCGTGCCTTTGTCGGCTTCCTCGAACCTCCCGACCCTTTGTTTGGTAGCACCGGTGAATGCCCCGGCCTCGTGCCCGAACAGCTCCGCCTCGATGAGCGTTTCCGGCAAGGCGGCGCAGTTCATAGTGACGAGCGGTTCGTCCCAGCGGGTGGACAGGCGATGCAGGCGTTCGGCGATCAACTCCTTGCCCGTACCGCGCTCGCCGATGACGAGCACCGGCCTGCGCATGGGGGCCGCGCGGCTGGCACGTTCCACCGCGTCGAGGAAGGCACCGGACTGGCCGATGAACTGGTTTTCCCGCTCCATGGCCAAGATATAGGAAAATACACCAAGGCTTGGCAATTAAAACCAACACGATGCTCGCATAACGATGAAAACCTTCAGCTTTCCAGCCTCTTCCGAGTTTTGGCACGGCCCTTGCTGAATATATCACAACAGCAATTTCGGTCCCCGGATCAGCCGGACGACCCCAAGGGAGGCATACCGCCATGTACGATCGCAGCTTCTTCCGCACCCAACTGGGCCAGGCAGCGCTCGCCAGCATCGTCGCCATGTCGGCATTCGTCATGCTGAGCTCGCATATCACGGTCACGACGCCGGTCGCGGCGATCGCGACCTACGAACAGGTCGAGATTGCATGACCCTGCCACCCGACCACGATCCCCTTGGCCCGGAGCGCCACTCCCCCGACAGTCCCCAAGACGCTCCGGGCCGCCCCCGCTCGAATCTGTCCCGGCTCGAGGAAGAGGTAGAACGGCTTCGCCGCTCACCCACCCCGACCCGCGAGGGCGGACGCGCCAAGGATTCGGGGTTCGGATCGGACTTTTTTTCTACTGGAGCACCATTGATGGGCATTTTCAGCCGCACCCGCGATATCATCGCCGCCAATTTCAACGATATGCTGGACAAGGCAGACGACCCCCAGAAGATGATCCGCATGATCATCCTCGAAATGGAGGAAACGCTGGTCGAAGTCCGCGCGAGTGCCGCGCGCACCATCGCCGACCAGAAGGAAATGCATCGCCATACGATCAAGCTGGACAAGCTCCAGGCCGATTGGGGCGAAAAGGCCCAGCTTGCGCTGTCGAAGGATCGCGAAGACCTCGCCCGCGCCGCCTTGGTGGAGCGTAAGAAGGCATCGGATATGTCCGACCAGCTGAAGCAGGAAATCGGCGTGCTCGACGACGCGCTGCGCGCCTATGAGCAGGACATCCAGAAGCTGCAGAACCGATTGCGCGAAGCGCGCAGCCGCCAGACCGCAATCGCGGCCCGGCTGGAAAGCGCGGAGAATCGCGTCAAGCTGCGCAGCCTGATGACGAACGAACGGGTGGACGATGCGCTGAGCCGCTTCGACCAGCTCGAACGCCGCGTCGATTACGCCGAGGGGCGCGCCGATGCTCTGCAGATTGCCGATGGCAACAACAGCCCGAACCTCGCGGATGAAATCGCCGCGCTAGAAGGCGCCGATGCCATCGACGACGAACTCGAACAGATGAAAAAGGCGCTGGGTAAAGGCAGCGCTCCCAAGGAGGACTGATCCGTGGAAGAAGTACTTTTTATCGCCGCGCTTTTTGTCGCGCTCCCTTGGATTGTCCTTCACTACATCACCAAGTGGAAGACCTCCGCCACCATCACCACCGACGACGAAGCCCTGCTGGAGGAACTCTACAACCTCGCCAAGCGGCTGGACGACCGGATGGACACGGTCGAGCGCTTGGTCGCGTCGGACAATCCCGACTTCAAGCCGGCCCGCCTGGTGCATGACAGCGAAGTCGACAATCAGCAGCTGCGCGAACTCGAGCAGCTGATCGCCGAGAAAAAAGGAACAGCCCAGTGAACAGCCCCCGCACTACCCTCTATCGCGATAAGCAGAATGCGAAGTTCATGGGCGTGCTCTCGGGCATCGCCGACTACACCGGGGTCAACGCCCTGTGGGTCCGGCTGGGCTTCCTGATCCTGGCCATCAGCATGGGCTGGCCGATCCTTGCCTATTTCGTCGCCGGCGTCCTGCTCAACAAGAAGCCACCGCATCTCTACACGGATCAGGACGAGAGCAAGTACTGGCAGCGCGTCCGCCAGAATCCGAAGCGCACGGCGCGCGAGATCCGCGCGAAGATGAAGGATGTCGATCGCCGCCTTGCCGAAGTCGAAACCTTCTACGTCAGCAGCAATCCGCGCCTGAATGCCGAAATCGAACGGCTGCGCTGAGCAGAGATAACACTGGAGACTTTCCATGGAAGACATGATCTGGGTCTTAGTGCCTCTCGCCCCATTCCTGATGGTTCTCGGAATTGTGTGGATGAAGAATCAGCAAGCGCTGGAGGAGAAGCGCCTCAACGCCACTGCCTCGCAAAGTGCCGAGGAAGCCGCCCGCCACGCGATCCAGGTCGCCGAACTGGAGCGGCGTGTCCAAGTGCTGGAGCGGATCGTGACCGACAAGGGCTACGACGTGGTCGCCCAGATCGAGGCCCTGCGCGACACCAAGAGCCATGAAGAAGGGACAGGCGTCCCGCTCGACATCAAGCGACAGGAGAAGGCATGATGGAATTCTTTAGCGAAACGGCAATCATCGTCGGCGTTGCGATCATGACCGGCGGCTGGATCGTGAACAGCTGGATGCGGATGAAGATGGGTTACCCGCTGGAGAACAGCTGGGGCAAGGCGATCTACCCTAAGAACGACCAGGCAGTCGAGCGGGTCAAGCTGTTGACTCAGGAAAACGCCGAACTGCGCGCCGAACTCGGCTCGATGAAGGACCGCATGGCCAATGTCGAACGTATCGTGACGGATAGCGGCTACCACCTGACCAGCGAGATCGAACAGCTGCGCGACAAGCGGGAGGCCAACTGATGGACCCTGACCTGCTGCTGATCTTCGGCTTCATCCTTGTCGTCCTCGCGATCGTCTTTCCCTTCGCTTACGCCATCAACAAGCGCGAGCACGATCACAAGGAGCGCAAGCTGGAACTGCAGGCGCGCGCCGAAGAAGCGAAAGCGCAGCAGGCCCGCTTCCAGAACGGCGACTACAGCAGAATGGAAGAACGCGTCCGTGTGCTCGAACGGATTGCCACCGACAGCAATCATGCGCTCGCCTCCCAGATCGAGGAGCTGCGCACGCTCGACCGGATCGAGAAGAACAGTGGGGAGGCCGCGCAATGACAGGATGGGCCGCCGTAGCCATTGTTGCAATCGTAGTCTGGGGAATTGTCCAGCTAAGCCGAAATCGTCACCGCGTCGATCGGCACGGCAAATCAGAGCGTAACGGCAGTGAAAGTCGGCAATGGGACGATCCTGCCGCGAGGCGCGAGGTCGAGGACCTGCGCGAACGCATAAAGGTGCTCGAACGGATTGCCACCGAGGGCAACTCGCTTGACGCTGCCGAAACCAAGAGAATTTCCGCCG
Organism: Erythrobacter sp.; assembly: GCA_029937545.1. GTDB lineage: Bacteria > Pseudomonadota > Alphaproteobacteria > Sphingomonadales > Sphingomonadaceae > Qipengyuania. The sequence continues at coordinate 23,173 of JAPYPR010000013.1, forward strand.
AGATCGAAGCGCTGCGCGACAAGCAGGCCGACTGAGGCGGCAGGACGAAACACCGGTTCAAGGAGGACATGAGGGAACAATGTTCGAACCATCCATCATCATCGCCAGTGCGAGCCTGCTCGGCCTGGTCATCGTCGCCGCTGCCATGCTGCGCGGCTGGCACGGCTGGCTGGAACTGAAGCGCCGCGAAATCGAACACGATACTTCTCCGCGCCAGGAAGGCTCGTCCATGGGGGCCGCCCGGATCGAGATCGCCGACCTCAAGGAGCGCATCCGCAAGCTCGAAGCGATCGCCAGCGGCGTCGACCTGTGAACCTATCGCCGACCCGTTCGTCTTAGACTTGCCGCCTGCCGCTTTCCCGATTAGCGGCGCGCGACAATCGGGATAGGGCCCGGCGAACGGAGATACGGTGCGAAACCTCGACGACATTGCCGAAGAATACGAGTTTCTCGAAGGCGACGAACGCTATCGACTGCTGATCGAGCTTGGCCGCGAACTGGAGCCGATGCCCGATGCGCTCAAGACGGATGCGACGCTGGTGCGCGGCTGTTCTGCAGCCGTGTGGGTCTATCCGACCGGCGAAGCCGACAAGCTGCATTTCCTCGCCGATAGCAACGCCGCCATCACCAAGGGCATCGTCGCGCTGGTCATCAGCGCAGTGCAGGACAAGCCGGCCGAAGACGTCGCACAAATGGACGTCACCGCCGCGCTCGATCCCTTCGACCTGAAGAACCAGCTGTCCAGCAATCGTACGCAGGGCGTGCCGAACATGATCTCGCTGGTGAAGGAACACGCGGCACGGATCGCGGCGGGATGAAATGAAACGCCCGATCTATCGCGGGCTCGGCCTGCTGAGCGTCGGGATTGCTGCGGTCGGCGCCTTCCTGCCGATCATGCCGACTGTGCCGTTCCTGCTGCTGGCAGTGTATTTCTTCGCCCGCAGCAATCCCGAATGGGAGCAGAAGATCCTCGATCACCCTCACTGGGGTCCGCAGGTGAAAGACTGGCGTGAACGGCGCGCCATCAGTCGGCGCGCAAAAACCATGGCTATCGGTGCGATGAGTGTAGGTGCGGTCTTCACGTGGTATACGCTGGGCAATCCATGGTACTGGATTTCGATCGCCATCCTGGTGATCTGCGGCGGCTGGATTGCAACCCGCAACGAATGATACCGGGAACTGCGCCAGCGACGACCCGTTGATCGACCATACGACGGGAGGGTGAACGAAAGGACACTCTCAATGGCAATTCTGATTCTGATCGCGACCATTCTCCTGCCCCCGCTTGGCGTTGCAGCGAAGCATGGTCTGGGTACGACGACGCTGATCAACCTCGTGCTGACGCTGCTCGGCTTCATTCCCGGCCTGATCCACGGCCTCTATGTGAACTACGCGAAGTAAGTCACGCAACAGTATTGAACCGGAAGCGCCGGGGCCCCTAGGCCCCAGCGCTTTCGCGTACGACGGCTTCGCCCGCCTCGCGCTGGCGCTTCAATTCGGCCTTGAGCTTGGCCGGATCGCGCGCAAACACGAAGCCGAAGCTAACCCCGCCTTCCTTCCCGACAGTCGCATGGTGCAGCCTGTGCGCCTGCACCAGCCGCTTGGCATAGCCGCGCTTGGGCACCCATCGCCAGTATCGCTGGTGAACCAGTCCGTCGTGCAACAGCGTATAGATCACACCGTAGCACGTGATCCCGAAGGCCACCCACCATAGCACGTCCGAATACACATAACCGATCGCGAACATGGCGAACACGATGGTGCCGAAGGTTACGGCATAGAGATCGTTCTTCTCGAACACCTTGTCATGCGGCTCGTGATGGTCGCGGTGCCACCCCCAACCCCAGCCGTGCATGATATATTTGTGCGCCCACCATGCGAACAGCTCCATGCCGAGGATCGACAGGAAGACGGTCAGGAGGATTGCACCGATACTCATGCCTTGGTCTCTTCCATGGCCATAGCCTTGCGCGCGGCCGGCAGCTTCCACCAGGGCACATGCGGCGCGCGGTGGTGTTCGTGATGATAGCCGAAATGGAAGCAGCTGGCGAGAGAGACGAGCGTACCGAAATCGTCGCTTCGCGCATTGTAGTTATCGGCAAAGCGGTCAGCGTCATGGCGATGCGGCCGATAGGTACCGAAATAGAACAGTTGCATTGAGGAAGCGATTGCCGGAGCGCCGTAGATCAGGACGATCTTCTCGACCTGCACCTCGAACAGCAGCCAATATGCAGTCACAACCGTACTGACGAAGGCGATCGATTGCCAGCCGAAATAGCGCTTCAAGAAAGTGCCGTACCAGGGCCAGAACCGTGTCGGATGATCGACGCTGAAGTCCGGGTCATCCAAGGTGCCAGGTGCTTTGTGATGTGCGAAATGCGCATCGCGCATCCGCTTCCAGGCGAAACCGGCATAGACGAATAGCAGGAACCCGCCGACCACATCGTTGATGCGCCCGCCGCCGGGAACGAGCGAGCCATGCATCGCATCGTGGCTGGCGATAAACATACCGACGGAAAGCCAGCACTGGACGATCGCCATGACCAGGGCCAGCGGCAGGCTCGTCCAGGTCAGCTCGAACTCGAACATTGCGAAGAGATGGATCGACAGCCAGGCGACAAAGATCGCCGCTGTCAGCGCGAGGCCTGTCAAAGCCTGGCGTAGCCCGACGCTTCCTGTTGCAGGGTTGACGGAGGTTCGACCCATATTCACTGTATAGGGGTGCGCAGCCGTCGGCGCAAAACCCTATTCCCCGGTAGAGGGCTCGCGGGTCTTCAGGCCGAAGAATTTTTCGGCGACTTCGCTGCTGATGCGCGCGGGGCGATGCGTTTCGCTATCGAGGCAGCACCACATGCTCTGCACCTCGGCGAGGACCTCCTCGCCGCGCTTGATCACAGTGTTGTAAAACGAGCGTGCGCCCTTGATCTTTTCGAGCACCGTTTCGGCGATCACATCGTCATGGAGAAAGACGGGCTTGCGGTACGTGATCTCGTGCTTGAGCGCGACCCATGCCTTGCTCGCCACTTCCTCTGCTGGCGCAAGCTTCTGCCAATGTGCCAGCACCGTATCCTGCACCCAGTTCAGGTAACGCGCGTTGTTCACGTGCCCCATGAAGTCGATGTCCGAGGGAATCACTTTGATCGGAAAGGAGAATGGCTTTGCTGACATGAGTGTCAGTAGAGCAGAGAAAGGTTAAGTTTGGAAGACTCTGGAATTGCCTTTTTGCGCTCGTGACATTCCTGCCGCACCACCATGCCATGGCCAGCAAACCGCGCACGCTTTATGAAAAAATCTGGGACGCCCATGTGGTCGAGCGCCGCGACGATGGCACGTGCATCCTCTATATCGACCGGCATCTGGTGCACGAAGTCACCAGCCCCCAGGCCTTCGAAGCGCTGCGGTTGGCGGGACGCAAAGTGCGCCGCCCCGACCTGACGCTGGCCGTTCCCGACCACAATCTGCCGACCACTCCGCGCACCGATACCGCTGGCAACCGCCTGCCGATCGAGGACCCGCAAAGCGCCGCCCAGCTCGCCGCGCTGGAGGCGAATGCGCCTGCTTTCGGCATCGACTACATCGACGCCACCGCGCCCGAACAGGGCATCGTCCATGTGGTCGGGCCGGAACAGGGCTTCTCGCTCCCCGGTGCGACGATCGTGTGTGGGGATAGCCACACCGCCGCGCATGGCGGCATCGGCGCGCTGGCCTTCGGCATCGGCACCAGCGAGGTCGAGCATGTGCTGGCGACGCAGACGCTGCAATTGCGCCCGTCGAAATCGATGGAAGTCAGGGTCGAAGGCGAACTCGGCCCCGGGGTCACTCCGAAGGATCTGATCCTGCACATCATCGGCGTGATCGGCACGGCAGGCGGCACGGGCCACGTGATCGAATATCGCGGGCCCGTGTTCGAGCAGATGAGCGTCGAGGGGCGCCTCACCGTTTGCAACATGAGCATCGAAGGCGGCGCGCGCGCCGGCCTGATCGCGCCGGACGATACAGTCTTCTCCTATCTCGAAGGTCGCCCCTATGCCCCTCGAGGCGAGGCATGGGACAAGGCGGTCGCGTGGTGGCAGACGCTGCACTCCGACCCCGATGCCGTGTTCGACAAGACCGTCGTGATCAATGCCGCCGATGTCGAGCCGACCGTGAGCTGGGGCACCAGCCCCGAAGACGTCGTGCCAGTCGGCGGCGTCGTGCCCACCCCTGAAAGCTTCGCTGACCCGTCGAAGCAATCCGCCGCGCGCAAGAGCCTCGATTACATGGGCCTCGAACCCGGCCAGCGGATCGAGGACATCGCGATAGAGAACGTCTTCATCGGCAGCTGTACCAACAGCCGCATCGAGGACCTGCGCGCCGCTGCGGACGTGCTGAAAGGCCGCACGAAAGCCTCGAACGTGCGCTGGGCGATCGTCGTGCCCGGTTCCGGCCTCGTCAAGCGACAGGCGGAAGCCGAAGGGCTGGACCAGATTTTCACCGCCGCCGGTTTCGAATGGCGCGAACCCGGCTGTTCGGCCTGCCTTGCGATGAACCCCGACAAAGTGCCGCCTGGCGAGCGCTGCGCCTCTACCAGCAATCGTAACTTCGTAGGTCGCCAAGGTCCGGGAGCGCGCACTCACCTGGTCAGCCCGGCGATGGCCGCTGCCGCCGCTGTCACCGGTCGCCTCGCCGATGTCCGCACTCTCGCCCCTTGCCAAGCGGTCGATGCCTGACCATTGAACGGGGCATGACGAACAAGCTCAAGATCGCCGGGGCCATCGGCTCTGCCGCCATCGCCGCCGCGCTGCTCTATGCAGGCAAGCGCAGCACCGAAAAGGCCGATGCCAACAAACCGAAGCAGCCCGGCCCGATCCCCTCGGGCGAGAAACCGGAGACCGATTGATGGACAAGGTATCGACGATCGAAGGCCGCGCGATCCCGCTGGGGCTCAAGAATGTCGATACCGACGTCATCATTCCGGCGCACTGGCTCAAGACGGTCAGCCGCGAAGGCCTCGGCAAAGGCGCATTCGAGACTATCCGCCAGGCACCCGGTAATCCTTTCGATGTCGAGGATTTTGCTGGCGCGCCGATCCTTATCGCAGGCGACAACTTCGGCTGCGGGTCCAGCCGGGAACATGCCGCGTGGGCGCTGCTCGACCTCGGAATCACGGCGGTCATCGCGCCAAGTTTTTCGGACATCTTTTCGGGCAACGCGTTCAAGAACGGCATTCTGACGGTCGAACTGCCGCAGGATCAGGTCGACCGCCTGCTCGAAATTACCGTGGACCACCCCGTCACGATCGATTTGGAGAACCAGACCGTTACCACGCCCTTCCAGGATCGCTTCGCCTTCGAAGTCGATCCGTTCCGCAAGCACTGCCTGCTGGAAGGGCTGGACGAAATCGGGCTGACGCTGGAACGCGGCGCGGAGATAGAAACCCATGAACAGCAGCGCGCGCAGGCCCTTCCTTGGCTCGACGCGCCGCAAAGGAGAGACGCAGCGTGAAAGCAGTCCTGTCGAAGGAAACCGGCGGCCCCGAAACCCTTGTGGTCGAGGAGATCGATGCTCCGACCCCCGGGAAGGGTCAGGTTCTGATCAAGGTTGCCGCCTGCGCGATCAATTTCCCCGACACGCTGATCATTCGCGACATGTATCAGTTCAAGCCGCCCCGCCCCTTCGCGCCGGGTGGCGAAATCTCCGGGACGATCGAGGCGCTAGGCGACGGGGTCGAAGGGTTCGCAGTCGGTGACAAGGTCATTTGCGGCGTCGGCAACGGCGGCCTGCAGGAGAAGCTGGCGGTCGATGCCGCACGCCTGTTCAAGGTGCCCGAGGGCATCGACCTGGTGCAGGCCAGCGCCTTGCTCATGACCTATGGCACGACCATTCACGGCCTGAAGGATCGCGGCGATATCAAGGAGGGCGAAACCGTCCTCGTGCTCGGCGCAGCGGGCGGCGTCGGCCTCTCCGCGGTCGAACTCGCCAAGGCCTATGGCTGCCGCGTGGTCGCAGCCGTCTCGACCGAGGAAAAGGGCGAGACCGCCAGGAAAGCCGGTGCGGACGAGGTTGTCATCTATCCCCGCGCGCCCTTCGACAAAGATACGTCAAAACAGCTCGCGAACGACTTCAAGGCCGCTGTCGGCGAAGGCGGCGCGGATATCGTCTACGACATCGTCGGCGGCGATTATTCGGAGCCGGCCTTGCGTTCGATCGCGTGGGAAGGCCGTTTTCTTGTCATCGGGTTTCCCGCCGGGATCGCGAAGATGCCACTCAATCTGACGCTACTGAAAAGCTGCGACATCCGCGGGGTGTTCTGGGGTGCCTTCACCGCTCGCGAGCCGGAGAAGAACAAGGCCCACATCGCCGAGTTGTTCGATTTGTGGAAGGCGGGCAAGATCAACCCTCTGGTCAGCGAGACCTATCCGATCGAACGTGCCCACGAGGCAATCTCAAAGCTGGAAAACCGCGGCGCGATCGGAAAACTCGTCGTCACCATGGACTAGCGCCCTTGCGGGGGGAAGGGGCCGCGCCTATTCCCCCGCAAGAGCCATTCATTCCCGAGGGACACCACATGACCGACTTCAAGGATCGCGAACGCGGCGAGGAATCCAAATTCGCCTTCGACCAGGAAACCGCTTTCAAGATCGCGGCGCGCCGCAATCGCCTTGTCGGCGAGTGGGCCGCCGGCCTGATGGGTCTGACCGAGGAAGAGACCGACGCTTACAAGAAAGCGGTCGTGCAGGCCGATTTCGAGGAAGCTGGCGACGAGGACGTGATCCGCAAGCTGCTGGGCGACCTGACCGCCGCCGATTGCGATGTCAGCGAAGCCGACATTCGCGCCAAGCTGGAAGAGTGCGCCATCGAGGCCCGCCGCCAGTATATGAGCGAGAGCTGATCCGATGCCGATGGCGGCAGACGATATCGTCGACGCGATCACGACGGCGCTTCCCGGCGCCGAGGTGGAAATGCGCGACCTCGCGGGCGACAACGACCATTGGGCTGCCAAGGTCACCGCTCCGCAATTCGCGGGCAAGAGCCGCGTGCAGCAGCACAAGATGGTCTACGACGCGCTGGGCGGGCGCATGGGCGGAGAACTGCACGCCTTGCAACTGACCACCCAAGCCCCCAACTGATCCCCATCAAGTTTCTCAGATAAAGGACGGACCGCTATGTCCGACACCAATACCCGCATCGCCGACGTGGTCGGCTCCAACGATGTAGTCCTGTTCATGAAGGGCACGCCGCTGTTTCCCCAGTGTGGCTTTTCGAGCCGTGCTGTCGCGATCCTCGACCACTGCGGCGTTGCCTATGAAAGCGTCGACGTGCTGCAGGACATGGAAATCCGGCAGGGCATCAAGACCTATTCGGACTGGCCGACCATCCCCCAGCTCTATGTGAAGGGTGAATTCGTGGGTGGCAGCGACATCATGATGGAAATGTTCGAAGCCGGCGAGCTTCAGACCATGATGGATGAAAAGCAGGTGGCCAAAGCCGAGTCCTGATTTCCCAGACCGACAAGACCAGAACAGGAAAGGCCCGCCCGGGAGACAACCGGGCGGGCCTTTTTGTTCACGTCGAGGCGCTGCTTATAAACCAGGGACAGCGCGCCCCGCGGGAGACTGTGTCGGGACATTCACCATTATGCACGGCACGTGCCAAACTCAGCATTGTCAGCATTTGCAACGGTTTCGATGGTTAATGCCTATACCGCGTCCGAAGCATCTGTAAACTTCTCCGACACCGCTTCGGCGATTGCGCTTGGCAAGCTGCGCACCGCAGGCCACACATGCTGGCATGAGCATACAACCCGACCCGTCTGCAAATGGAATTCCTGCCGCCACCGTAGTGATCTTCCGCCATGGCGAGGACGCTGGTCCGCCGGAAATCCTCATGACGATCCGGTCGCGCGAGATGGTCTTCGCCGGCGGCATGGCCGTGTTTCCGGGCGGTCGGGTCGATCCCGCAGACTTCGATCTCGGTGCCCGGATCGGCGGACCGCTCGACCCGGACGAGGCCGGACACCAGATTGCCGTGGTGCGGGAAACGCTGGAAGAGACCGGACTCGCTATCGGGCTTTCGGGCGAGATCGACGCGGCCAAGGCCCGCGCGGCGCGAGACTATCTCCAGCAGACCGGCGAACTGGCCCCGGTGCTCGATCATTTCGACTGGGAACTCGACCTCGACCAGCTGACGCCCTTCGCACGCTGGTTCCCGAAGAACGAGCGCATCCCGCGCGTCTACGACACGCGCTTCTACCTCGCCGACCTCGGCACCGGCGCGGTCGAGATCGAAGCCGATCTGTCCGAGAACACGCATCTGTTTTGGACGACCGCACAGGGCGCACTCGATGCGGCGGAACGCGGCGAGATAAAGGTAATCTTCCCGACTCGCCGCAATCTCGAACGCCTCGCGCTGTTTGGCAGCTACGCGGAGGCAAAGGCGCAGGCGGAGGCAATTCCGGTGCGCACGATCACGCCCTACATCGGCGACCGTGACGGCCAGACCTGGCTCGAGATCGGTGAGGATCTCGGCTATCCGGTGACCGGCGAACCTCTGGATACGGTGGCGCGGGGATAACCGGCGCGGCGAAGAGTCAAATGGCGCGCCCGGCAGGACTCGAACCTGCTGCCTCAAGATTAGAAGTCTCGCGCTCTATCCAGATGAGCTACGGGCGCGCGCCGCGCATGCCATAACGCCGCTTTTCCGCAGCGCCAATCGGCTCTAGTCAACTTTGCCATGGAAAATCACGCATCGCCCGCGTCAGGCGGCCAGCAGCCGCGCTTCCGCTACTACGATCTGGTGATGGCTGCGTTCGTCACGATCCTGTTGCTATCGAACCTCATCGGAGCATCGAAGCCGAGCTATATCGTCCTGCCGGTCATCGGCGAATGGTCGTTCGGCGCCGGCGTGCTGTTCTTCCCGGTAAGCTACATCATTGGTGACATCCTGACCGAAGTCTATGGCTACGCCCGTGCGCGGCGGGTGATCTGGACCGGTTTCGCAGCGCTGCTGTTCATGGCCTTTATGGCATGGGTCGTTGTGCAATTGCCTCCGGCCGAAGGCTGGCCGGGACAGGCGGCTTACGAATTCGTTTTCGGCAATAGCTGGCGCATCGTGCTGGCTTCCATCGTTGCCTTCTGGGTGGGCGAGTTCGCCAACAGTCTGGTGATGGCCAAGATGAAAATCTGGACAGAAGGGCGCGCGCTCTGGACACGGACCATCGGATCGACCGTGGTCGGCCAGGGTCTCGATAGCCTGATCTTCTATCCGCTGGCCTTCTGGGGGCTTGCCGGGTGGCCAGTGGAATTGCTGTGGCAGGTCGCCTTGTCGCAGTGGCTGATCAAGACGCTGTGGGAAGCCCTGCTGACGCCGTTCACCTATGTGGCGATCAACTGGCTGAAACGCGCCGAAGGGGTCGAGATTTTCGATACCGACACCGACTTCTCACCCTTCGCGACCTCGAAGAGATCATAATGCAACACGGCGAAGGCCCCGGACAGGAAAACGGATCGGCCCGCGAAAAAAGGGGCGGCCGTCGGGCCGCCCCTCCTCCCCCTTTTATCAGGTCAAAGCCTTTAGAATTTCGCGCCGACCGCGATGCAGTAGCGCCGCGGGTCGAGAGTGAAGATATTCGTGAAGTTCCCCGAGCTGGCGTCGGTCATGCGCTTGCAGCTGAAGCTCGTCGGCGAAGTATTCAGGCGTGAAAGCCGCGTTTACAGTGCGGACATCGTTGGGCTTGTCGGAGTTGGCGTAACCATCGGGACCGTAAACGCTGCCCAGGGCCAGACCTTCCGGAATGCTCCGGATCCGGAACAGTCCGACCGAGGTGAGCACGGTTGCGAGCGTGGAGTTCGCATTGGTGCTGTCGAAATCCCGGCGGTTGTTGAGGCAGCTTAGCACGCCGGTCGGGTCGCGCTGGCAAGTCTGCTTTTGAATGCGCAGACGATCGTCGTTCTCACGGAAAAAGAAACCATGAGATGGATCGTCGTGCTATCGGTCGGCTTGAACCGTAGCGATCCGCCCACCGCGTACATGTCGCGGCCGCCGATGTCCGAATTGTCGAAGAGGTTGTCGCTAAATCCGTCGCGGTTCAGATAGTAACCGGTCACCCGAACACCCAGCGTATCGCCAAGTGGCAAGTTGCCCATGCCTTTTGCCTTGATGCTGTTGTAATTGCCGTATTCGAATTCGGCAGCGCCGCGGAAAACACCCATTTCAGGCTCGGCCGTGACGACGTTCACGACGCCTGACGTGGCGTTACGCCAGAACAGCGTGCCTCGCGGGCCGCGCAGCACTTCGGCGCGCTCGAGATCGAAATACTCCGTCTCGAACAGACGCGTGCCGAAAAGTGGCGATCCGTTCACGTGGATCGCCGTCGCTGTCGCAGGTCACGCCGATACAGAGGTCGCCGATGCCGCGGATGGTGAAGCTCGGGGCGGTGAAGTTCGATTTGGTGAAAGAAACGTTCGGTAGGGTTGTGCCTGACGCTGAGCGGTCACGACGATGACGTTCTGCCCGAAATTGGGATTTTCCAGATCGTCGTCGGTCGCTTCCTGAGCAAATGCCGGGCATACAATCGCGCTCGCGCAGATACCCGCGAGCAGGGTAGCCCGTAGCTTCGTAAACCCTCTCCTCTCCATGAACCGTCTTTGCGGTTTCAGGTGATGAGGCTGAAACACATTCGTATGCGCGCAAGGTCTCGCGCAGGATTGTTGCGTGTAAGCACGCTTATTTTTGCCGAGTGTTGTCCAAGCGACGCAGATTGGGCGCGCCTTGACGCTACGGCATCCGAAGGCCTGCTGATCTGCGGTCTAAACCAGCGAGTGGCTTTCCGCGATCTGCGTGATGCCGCGCTTGCCCGTTTCGTCGCGACCGAGTTGCACGATTACGTCGATGACGCTGGCCGCATAGGCGATGGTATCGCTGCGAGTCAGGCCGATTCCCGTCTGCATGACCATGAGCGACAATTGCTCCAGCGCGCCGCGCAGGCTATTGGCGTGAACGGTCGAAAAACTGCCCGGATGGCCGGTGTTGATGGCCCGCAGGAAGCTGACGCTTTCCGCTCCGCGCAGCTCGCCCAGCACGATGCGATCGGGCCGCAAGCGCAACGCGGCTTGCAGCAGTTCATTTGCCGTTACCTTGGCCTCGCCCAGTTCGCCTTTTACCGCGACCAGGCCAACGCCGTTTTCGCCCGGCAGTTTTAGCTCGGGTGTGTCCTCTACCAGCACCACGCGCTCCTGCTTCGGGATCTCGCCCAGCATGGCATTGAGGAAAGTAGTCTTCCCCGTGCTGGTACCGCCGGACACGAGGATCGTGCGCCGCTGGCCAATGGCTTCGCGCAGGAACGCGACCGGCTCCGCCTGCGGATCGGGCATGGCGCCACGCGTCGGGGGCGAAAGCGGTCCGGTGTCGTAGGCGTCCAGCGGCAGGTCGAGCCGGCGGTGGCGGCGGATCGCGAGGGCCCAATGCTTGCGCGCTGCGGGCGGGCCGCAGAACTGGATGCGGGCTCCGTCAGGGAGCGTTGCGCCAAGCAGCGGATGTTCGCGATTGATCCCCTGATGGCTGACCCGCGCCACCTGCTCGGCGAGACGCTGGATCAGCCGGTCGTCGATCTCGGGCCGGTCGACCTTCTGCATCCCCCCGAACGCAGCGTCTTCGACCCAGACTTCGCCAGGACGATTGACGAGGACTTCGGTGACCGTGTCCCGCTCCAGCCATTCGCGAAACGGTGCGAGATAAGCGTCGAGATAGACGCTGCGTTCCCCGAGCAGATCGACCGGCGGCGCTTCTTCCTCGGGCGCGCCGTCGGCGACGAAGGGATGGATGTCGGCGCTCACGCTACCCCGTCCTCAGTTGACCGAGGAGAAATCGAGATCGCGGCTGGTGAAGATGCGGATCGGGGCGCCGATACCGACGCGGACAGTCGGGCCGCGCTGGCCGTCCTGCTGTGCGGCGGTGGCTGCGGCGGACTGGCTCGCTCCGCCGATCAGCACGCCGCCCGCCCCGCCGGTCGCCACCGTGCCGAGGCCGCCGACGACGCTCAGCAGCATGGCCGAACCGAAGCGCTTGAAGAAGCCATTGCCGGAAACCTTGCCCTGCAGGCCGGTCGTGCCGTCGAAACCGATCGCCGGAGAGGCCAGATTGACCGAGGCACCGTCCGGTCGGATCAGGCGCGTCCAAATCACATAGGCACGCTTCTGGCCGTTCTGCAGCCCCGACTGGTACTGCCCGACCAAGCGCGAGGAACGCGGAACGAGAACGCGGGTCCCGTCGAAGCTGCGCACATCCTGGCTGACGACGGCGCGCACGAAACCGGGCACATTGGTGTCGATCGCTGTTTCGAGCACGGCAGGGATCAGCGTGCCCTGCGTGACCGTGGTCGAGGGATTGGTCATCGCGCTGGCCCGGGCCGGCGCGCCGCCTACGCCCCCTATGCGGCTGGCGAAGTCGGAGGCCGAATTGCCTGTCGCAGTCTCCCCTGCCCCGCCTTCTGCCGGGGCAGTCGGGTCGAGGACCGCGACACCCGCGGGTGCGGCCCCCGCGTCGAATACGACGGTCGGGCTGGCGAAGCGGTTGGTCGTCGTCGCCGGATCGGGCGCGACGGAATAGACCGGCTGCGGGGCCGGCGCGGATTGCACCTGCGCAACGGGCGCGGCCACCGGCGTGACCGGGGTCACGGCCTCGGGCGGCACGGCTGGCACGACCTCTACCGGAGCCTGTTGACCGCCGACGCCTTCGGGTTCGGCGACGCGGGTGGCATTCATGCTCCACAGCGTCACGATGCCGAGGCCCGCAACGATCGCGATTCCTGCGACCATGCCGAGCATGTCGGATTTGCCGGCAGGCCGCGCGACCGCCGGGTGGGCATTGCGCTGGGCAAGGTCGATGATCTCCGCGTCGATCTCGTCACGCGGATCGGTGTCGTTGGCGATCGTTTCGCTGCCGATTGTCTTTTCGGGCAGGCGCATGGCGAGACGCATCAGCTATCTCCCTTCTGGGCAAGCGCGGCACTGCCGCGTGCGGAAACGGGTTGGGCCGGGCGCTCGGGCCCGGTGTTGACGAGTTCTGCGCGCTCTTCCCCCGAGCGCAGGATCAGCGTGCGCGGCACCCCGTCGACGACGATCGTGTCGCCGCGCACGGTGAAATTGACCGGTCCTTCGACGCCCTTGGCATTCTCTACGAGGATCGCCGGAACCTGCTTGCCCTGCGGCCAGGTGAGGAAAGTCGCGCTGCCGTCGTCGAACGTGTTCTCCGGCAGCAGCTCGGGATCGCCCGAAGCGCTCCAGGCAAAGTTGAGGTCTGCCGGATCGACCACGGCGAAGGGATCGCTGGCTGCCTGCTGCTCGGTCGCATTCGCCTGTGCCAGCTGCGGCTCCTCTTCCGGCTCCTCAGGATAGTCGAAGCGCAGCACGTAGAGCGGCTTCGCATTGGGGCTGGCTACCAGGTCGAACAGATAGGTTCGCTTGCTGGTGATGACCGTAAGATTGGTCGAGGCGCGCGGCGCGAGCGGTTTGACGAACAGGATGTCGGCCCGTTTGTTGGGCGTGACCTGCCACGCCTGCGAATCGCCGATGGCGACATTCTCGATCGTCTCGTCGTCGCCGAACACAATCGAGGCCTGCACGGTGACCTTGCCGTCCACGCGGACGACCTTCGCCTCGTCGTAGAAGACCTCGACCAGTCGCGAATCCTTAGCGGTGGCGGGTGCGGCCAGCATGGCCAGCGCGAACGCGGGAATGAGCGCGCGGTTCATCAGCGTTTCTCCACGGAACGGTCGAGGGCCTTGGGCGGGGCCGGCTTGAAACGGCTGCCGATCCCCATCGCCCGGCTGGGCCCGGAACTAAGCGGCGCGACCTGACCATTGCCTGAAGCGGTCGCGAACACCTTGGTGGTGCGGGTGGTCGATGTGCCGCCCGCGTCATTCGCAGCCGCCGCTGTCGGCACGGCCGAAACGTCGATGCGGCGCGCCTGCGAACTGGTGGAATTGGCCGCCTGCGCCTGTGCAAGGGCGGGCGCCGGCGCAGCCTGCGGGGCGGGGGCGGGGGCGGAAGAACCCTTGTCCTGGCTGTCGGGAGTCATGCCGAACACGGTCCAACCAGCGACCATCGCGCCGGCGACTTTCAGCACCAGCACCATTAGCGCGACATGCACTGCGCCGATCATGAAGAATGCCATGGCCGCCTGAGGATCGCTGCTGCCGGGCGTCGCCACCAGCGCGCCAAGCACGGGTACGGCCAGTTCGAGCATGATACTGCCGCCGAGCACGGCGAACAGCGGCGTGAGCGCGCACAGCGTCAGGCCCTTGATCCAGCCCGTGAACAGCCCGCGTGTACCGTTGAACAGTGCCATTACTACGAAAATGGGACCGAGCGCGACCAGCACGCCGAGCGCAATCTTGGTCGTCACCAGCAGTCCGACGGTGCCGAGCATGAACAGCATTGCGCCAAGCCACATCATCCCTTCGGGCGAAAAGGCCGAGAAGTCCTCGCCTCCGCCAGCGCTTGCCTCCTGAATGGCCATGAACACGACATCGATCTTCTGCGCGAAGACCTGCGTCGCGCTGCCCCGTGCGCCGGTGAGGATGCCAGCGAGATAGTCGGGCGTACCGATCGCGAGGTTCCAGACGACGCTTTGGTATGCGACCCAGCTAGTGGCAAAGGTCAGCACCAGGCCGAGCGTCATCATGCGTGGCACCAGGCTGCGCACGCCGATATTGGTGCGGCCGGTCAGCAGCGCGAAACCGAAGATCGCGATAAACAGCGTGAGAACGATCGTCAGCGTCGTCGTCAGCGCGCCGCCCGATGCGAACAGCCGACCGAAGGCTGCTGCCGCGGTTTCGCCCGCGACGCAGTCCACGCCCTTCAGGGCGGCGGCGACACCGTTGCCGACCTGTTCGGCGGCCTGCTGGCAATTCGCGCTCATTCCGCAGCCATATCGAGATTGAGGTCGCCGTGCTCGGCGATGTCGTTCGCACCGCCGGGCCATTTCGTGCCGGTAAGCGCGGGGAACCAGTCGGCCGGGGCATCGCCCATCGCTTCGCGCAGCACGTCGAGACGACGGACCGAGCTTTCGCGGCCCGAGAGCAGCGTCAGCACTTCGGGCGCACCCGAGAGGTCAAGGCGGACCACGACGCTGGCGTCTGGTTGGCGCACGAGGAAGCAGCGGCTGTGCGCGGGCAGCGTGCGGATCAGCGCGAGCTCATGCTCGGTCAGGCCGAAGCCGTCGCAGTAATCCTCGGGCCGCGCGCGGCTGTTGGGCATGAACACCATGGTCGCGGTTTGCTCGACCAATGCGGTCGAAATGCGGCTTTCCAGTGCATCGCGCGCGCTCTGGGTGGCGAAACCGACCAGCGCGTTGCGCTTACGCAACGTTTTGAGCCAGTCGCGGATGCGCGCAGCGAAGACCTCGTCGTCGAGGGCTTTCCAGCCCTCGTCGATGAGGATCATGGTCGGCTTGCCGTCCAGCCGCTCTTCGATCCGGTGGAAGAGATACATCATGGTCGGCGTGCGCAGCTTCGGATTCTCGAGCAGCGCAGTCATGTCGAAGCCGAGCACCCGGCTCGCCAGGTCGAGTTTGTCTTCCGCGTTGTCGAACATCCAGGCGTTCTCGCCCGCTCCGATCCATGCGCCCAGCCTGTCTGCCAGATCGCCCGGCTGCGGACGGCGGGTGCCGGACAGCAGCTCCTTGAAGTGGCGCAGACGGCGCAGCGAAGCATCGTTGGCATAGGCGGCGTCCACCGCTCCGGCGATGGTCTGCTCTTCCTCCGGTCCCTCGGCCTTGAGCAGCACGCCCAGCCAGTCGCGCAGGAACGCCTTGTTGCCCGGCGTATCGGGCAGCGCGAGCGGGTTGAAGCCGGTCGGCTCGCCCGCGCGGATACTGTCGTAGCGCCCGCCGATGCCGCGCACGAACAACTCCGCGCCCCGATCCTTGTCGAACAGAATGGTGCGGGGGCTGAACTTCTGTGCCTGCGCGGCGAGGAAGTTCATCACCACTGTCTTGCCCGAACCGCTCGGCCCGATGACCGAGAAATTACCGAGATCGCCGTGGTGGAAGTTGAAGAAGAACGGCGTGGCGCTGGTCGTCTCCAGCAACGTCACCGCTTCACCCCAGTGATTGCCCTCGGCCTGGCCCAGTGCGAAACCGTGGAGCGAACCGAAGCTCGCCATATTGGCGCTGGAAATGAGCGCGCGGCGGACGAGATAGCTTTCGTTGCCGGGGAACTGGCCCCAGAACGCCGGCTCCAAATTGGTGTCCTCGCGCACGGCGATCGCGCCAGTGTCGGCAAGCGCGGCGGCGCAGGCGGCCATGGCATCGTCCAGCCGGCCGAGATTGCGCTCCTTGACCATTACGGTCAGGTGGTGGTCGCCGAAGCCCACCGCGCCATTCCCCAGCGCATCGCGCGCGGCGAGCATATCCGCGCGTTCGGCAGCGGCTTCTTCGTCGGCACTCTTCAGACGGCGGATCGCCAGGTCCATCCGCTCGCGCGCGGTCTGGCGTTCGGTCGGCGCATAGCTTTCGCTCACCACCATTTCGAACGGCAGGCGTAGCAGACTGTCGAGCAGGCCGGGGCTCGTCGCTTCGGGATAGTCCTTCAGGCCGAGCATCGCGGCGAAATCGGGCGAGCCCGACCCGCGCATCTCCATCGCATCGAGGCCGAAGCTGACCCGGCGATAGGGCAGCATGTTGCCGATATCGACATCGTCGGCGGGCTTCCTGACGGGACGCATCTCGCCATTGTAGAGCGCGGAGAGCAGCTCCAGAATTTCGGAATTGGTATTGCCGAGCGAGCCGACGTAATCGCTCAAAGGCGTTGCGCCATAGGCCTGCAAAGCCGCGACCAGCCCTTGCGAGGCGGCGCGCAAGGACCGCAGATCCTTGGGATCGGCTTCCATCTGCTCGCGCCCGGTGCGCTTGAATTTCTTGCCGACCCGCTCGACCAGTCCGGCCTTGCCGCGCGCCGGGCGACGGATCAGCGTGATGAACTGGTCGTTCACGAACAACTGCCCCGAGCCGAGCCGCTCGCGCCAGCGCCCGTCGATATGGCGGCTGATCGGATCGGGGAACTGCGCCTCGAGATCGACCGAGACGCGGCGCCGGATCACGTGGTGATAGAGCACGAAACGCGCATCCAGCGTGGAGCGCAGCACCACCTCGCGAGTCGCCGCATGGGCGTTGAGCGCTTCGCTATCCTCGGTTTCGAACAGCAGGCCGGGCACCTGGATCGCAGTCATCAGCGATCCGTCGCGCAGCAGCAGCGTGCTTTCGTCGATCAGGCGCAGATACGGCAGGCGATCGCCGGCGCGCGCTTCTTTCGCGCCCCAGGCGGCGGCCCCTCTCCACTTGTCCTTACGCGGCATAGGAGTTGCACCCCCAGTGCTTGTAGTTCTTCACCCGCGGGCATTTCGACACCTTGGTGATCCACAGGTCGAAAATGCGCGGTTCGCGCAGGCAGGCGAAATAGCCGATGCCGTGCATCACGGCGAAGACGACCAGCGCGAGCCAGCTGCCGGTTATCAGAAACGCCTCGGTCGTCACCATCCCGTTGATGATGAAGTAGTTGTACGTCACGCCCGCAAACATCTGCGGCCGCGTGAGCGCACGGTGGACGGGATGGCGGACGAGGTTGGTCATGGCTAGGCCGCCACCCCCTGGATGCCGGCCACGATGGAGGCCGCGCCGAACAGGATGAATACGCCGATGATGACAGTCGCGCCGAAGCGCCAGTTGAGACGTCCGGTCAGCATCATGAAGCCGACCGCGGCAACCGCCATGACGGCTACGGCAGTCGCGACATTGCCGAGCAGCGTGCCCTGGAGCCAGCCGAGAGCAGCGACGATCGGACCGGACCCGGCAGGATCGGCAGCCTGCGCGAAAGCGGCGCTGGGCGTTGCAAGCAGGGCCAGTGCGGCCAAAATCGAGAACCTGGACTTCAAGTGAATTTACTCCCGTGAATGGCTGGCGAGGCGACCCATGATCGCTGCCACGTAAAGCTGCGTTTCGCGGATGCGCGGGATCCCGCCTGCGCGCTCCACCCGCCCCGGCCCGGCATTATAGGCCGCGAGCGCTTTTTCGATATCGCCATCGAACCGGTCCAGCTGTTCGCGCAAGTATCGCGCACCGCCTTCCAGATTGGCGAAGGGATCGTTCGGATCGACGCCGAGATCGCGGGCCGTACCAGGCATCAGCTGGGCGAGACCACGCGCACCGACCGGTGACACTGCGTTCACGCGCCAACGGCTTTCCTGCCACACCATCGCTTCGATCAACGCCGGGCTAAGATCGTAGCGTGCCGACAGTTCGGCAACTTTCGCTTGATAGGTCACCGGCACGAGGGCGCCCGGTGCATTCGGGTCAGCCACTGCGATATCGGGTACGTAAACGTCTGCCGGCACTTCACCCATGGGTTCGAAGTCGGCATGCGGAATGGAGGCAGCCGCAGGTGCGGTGCTCCCGCCGGCTACCCAGCGTGCTCCGTCCGCATCAATCTCCATGACATCCGCCTTCGCAGGGAAGGCAGCCAGCGCCGCACAGGTCAGACCCATACCGAGCGCCAGGCGTGCTAGAATCATTGCACCCTCCGTCCGGTCCCACTGGCCACTCTACATGACAAGCGGGTGACAGGAAGCTGAATGTACATGGTTCCCGTCGCAGCTGGGCAACAGTCAGGCATAAAAAAGCCCGCCTCCCCAAGGAGCGCGGGCTTGAAGACCGCCACTGGCGGCAAAATGGTGTTAACGCATCGACATCGCATAATAGCGGGCAAAATCGCCGCGATCGAGTGCAGCAAGTGCCCGCCGGGCAAGCCTGCGCGAATCCACCCAGTGGCCGTCCGCAGTTTCCAGCTCGACACTCGAATCGGCTTCGGCCGCAGCTTCGAAATCGGCGCGAGCCTCATCGAACTGGCCCATCCGCGCAAGCGCAACCCCGTGATTGATCAAACGCGCCGGGTCGTCCGCTTCCAGTTCGGCGCAGGCTTCGATCGCCTCGACAGCCGCCCGGTCGCGGCCTTCAACCAGCTCTTCGTAACCGACGTCGAAACTGGTCTCGGGCGCATCGGCGGCGGCAGGCGCACCTTGCGCCAGAAGGGCCAGAACGAATGAAGTGGCAAGGGCCATGGCATTTCTCCCAATGTGTTGTTGAGACCGAAATACCGCTCGAAGCCCACGGCTGCAACAAAACTGCAATATTGTCACATTTCTGAAATGCGCCGCATCGGCAAATCTCCTGTTGATGCTGCAACACAACGGTCACGAACTGACACAAACTGTCACGAAGCCCTCCTAGCTGGCGAGTCGCGATCAACGAATTCGCATTCGACATTCTTCCGATTCTTCCGGTTTTTGAGGGGACCGTTACCCGTGACAAATCTTCATCGCTCACTCGTACTCGGCTGTAGCGCAGTGGCCCTTGCCAGCTGCGGCGCCGACGAAATCGTCTCGCCCGGCACTGGCGGGAACATCACGATCAACAATCCGTCTACGCCGGCACCTTCGCCGACCCCGACGCCGACTCCCACATCTTCGCTTGTCGAGGCTGCGGCAGGCTGCCCGACGATTTCCGATCCCACGGGCCTGACCGACAGCGGCACGATCTCCGGCCCGACCGGTGAATATCGCGTCTGCACCATGCCGGCGCGCTTTACCGCCAGCTCGACCTTGCCTTATGTCGAAGGCCTTCTTTATCGCATGGACGGACGCGTCGATGTCGGCGAAGACGGCGGCCCCAGCGCTTCCGCAGGCAACGACACCGATGTCCAGCTGACCATCGAGCCCGGCGTTATCGTCTATGCTTCGGGCTCCAGCTTCCTCAACGTCAACCGCGGCAATACCATCCAGGCGAACGGCACGGCCGACCGCCCGATCATTTTCACGAGCCGCGACAATGTGCAGGGTCTCAATACCGACAATTCGTCGGGTCAGTGGGGCGGTATCGTCCTGTCGGGCCGCGCTCCGGTCACCGATTGTATCGCGCCGGGCGCAACGCCGGGGACCTCAGCCTGCGAACGGCAAGTCGAGGGCGCTGCGCAGCCCGCCCTGTTCGGCGGCGCCCAGCCGGCCGACAGCTCGGGCAGCATGAAATACGTCCAGATCCGGTATTCCGGCTTCGTCCTGTCGGGCGACAACGAGCTCCAGTCGCTCACCACCGGCGGCATCGGTCGCAATACGGTTCTCGAAAACATCATGAGCTTCAACAGCTCGGATGACGGCGTCGAATTCTTCGGCGGCAACGTCAATGTGAAGCGCCTGATTGTGGTCGGCGCGGAAGACGACAGCCTCGATACCGACACCGGCGTGAAGGCCAACATGCAGTTCGTCATCGCCATCCAGCGCGACGGCGCCGGCGACACGATCATCGAAGCCGATTCCACCAACGGCCTCGAAGAGCAGACCCCGCGTCAAAATACGCAGATCTCGAACGCCACCTTCATCCATAACGGCGGCGATCAGGACCAGGCCATCCGCATCCGCGGCTTCGCCGACTATGCGATCGTGAACTCGATCCTGGTCGACCGGACCGGCGGCACGCCCTGCCTGCGCATCGACGATACCGAGACGCTCAGCCGCACCAACGGCCCGGACGAATCGGGCCCGGTTCGCTTCGAAAGCTTCGTGCTCGATTGCGCGGTCGACTTCCGCGACAGTTCGGGCGGCGTAACGGCCACGGACATCCAGAACCGCTTCGAAGCCGGCTCGAACAACAATGCGAACTTCACCAACACGCTGACGATGAGCTTCCTCAACGGCTCGAACGAAAGCGGTGTGCCGGTGTTCGATCCGACCGCATTGTCGAGCTTCTTCACCGTCCCCGACGAAATCGGCGCGGTCTACGCATCGAATGCAGACTGGGTGAACGGCTGGACCTGCAACTCGGCCACGGTGACCTTCGACAGCGACGTGTCGGCCTGCACGAGCCTGCCAGTCTACGACTCGTAAGCATATTCGTTCGCGGGGGCGCGCAACAGCGTGTCCCCGCGGGCCTATTCCATAAGGCAACCCGCGTGTTGCCCCCAAATTTCCAAGGCCTGATCATGAGGGGGTCTCGAACCATGTCGACCGGCAAGCAGCTCGCTTCGCTGCTCCTGCTCACCACCGCGCTGTGCGTACCCGGCGCAGCTTTCGCGCAAAGCACCGGCGCAGAGGGCGTCCCTGCGGAAGAAGATCTCGCAACGGACGCGCTGCAGGCGGAGCAGGTGGAGGGTGTCGACGACACCCCGCAGGAAGAGCAATACGAAGAGCCCGAAGTCTCCGTCCCCGGCGGCGCGATCGTCGTCACGGGCCGCAGGCGCGAAGACATCGGCCGCGCGTCCTCGCAGGTCGTGTCTGTGCTCGACACGGCCAGCATCGCGCGGACCGGCGAAGGCGATATCGCCGGCGCGCTGACCCGCGTCACCGGCCTCTCGACCGTCGGCAACGGCCTCGTCTTCGTACGCGGTCTAGGCGATCGCTATTCGCTGGCGCTGCTGAACGGCCTCCCCCTGCCCTCGCCCCAGCCGCTCAGCCGCGTCGTCCCGCTCGACATCTTCCCGACCAGCGTGGTCGCCTCCAGCCTCGTGCAGAAGACCTACTCGGCCAACTATCCCGGCGAGTTCGGCGGCGGCGTGATCAACCTGACCACCCGCGCCATCCCGCAGGAAAGCTTCGTCAAGATCAGCGGCGGCATCAGCGGCGACACCGAAACCACCGGCGGCGTGGGCTACACCTATTTCGGTTCCAGCTACGACTGGTTCGGCTTCGACGATGGACGGCGCACCATCCGCCCGCAGCTGCAGAGCTATCTCGACAGTGGGCGCCCGATCAACGATCCCGAAGTCGACCAGGAAGCGATCCTGCTCGAACTCGGCGACCCCAATCTCATCCTGCTGCAGAGCAATAGCGGCCTGCCGGTCAATTTCTCCACCGGGGTCACGGCAGGCACCAGCTTCGACGTGTTCGGCGACGGCCAGTTCGGCGTCATCGCCACTGCCTCGATCAGCAACAAGTGGCGCAACCGCTTCATCACCCAGCAGACCGCACTGGGCGAGGATCTCGACCTCGACAGCGACGGGCGCGAATTCGTGACCGACAACCGCGTGCTCGTGAACGGCCTGCTCGGCTTCGGCCTCGAGGTCGGCGAGCATCGCTTCCGGTTCACCAACCTCTTCATCCGCGACTCGCTCAAGCGCGCATCGCTGTCGGAAACCTTCGACTTTCAGAGCGACGATACCGACCAGGTGCAGAACACCTCGTGGTTCGAGCGCCAGCTGTTCGACACGCAGTTCACCGGCGAGCTCGATTTTGGCGACCTCAACGTCGATCTGCGCGCCGGCTATGCCCAGACGCAGCGTGAAGCGCCTTACGAATGGACCTTCACCTATACGCGGACCGACAACCCGAACGATCCGCTGGGCAATGTCTTCCTCAACACGCTCGACGGCCAGCGCGGCAGCGCGATCGTCGCCTTCTCGGACCTGACCGAGGACCTCTACTACGGCGGCCTCGACGTCAGCTATCAGCTGACCGACTGGCTCGGCGTGACGATCGGCGGGGCCTATACCGACACCCAGCGACTGTCCTCCCGCCGCGAGTTCGACCTGCGCGCACAGGGTGACTTCCCCGACGTGTTCGGCGCCTTCCGCCCCGATGCCCTGCTGGGCGACTCGCTGATCGAATTCGGTTTCGACCGCGATGCACAGGATGCCGCCAATATTGGCCCGTTCGGCTTTACGATCTTCGATACCACCGGCTCCGACCCGGCGTTCGAAGCGGGGCTGGAGATCAAGGCTGGCTACATCCAGAGCCGTATCCAGCCGGTCGAAGCGATCTCGCTCGATATCGGCGTACGTTACGAAGACGCGGTGCAGGAGGTCATCCCGCTCGGCCTCGACGGTACGCCCAGCGGCTCGGCCAATGCTTCGCTGCTGAACAACGACTATTTCCTTCCGGCCAGCACGCTGACCTGGGAGATCGACGACAACCTGCAGGCGCGCTTCAACGCGTCCAAGACCATCGCCCGCCCGCAGTTCCGCGAGCTCATCTTCCAGACCTATTTCGATCCGGAAACCAACCGCCAGTTCAATGGCAACCCGGAGCTGGTCGACAGCGAACTGACCAATTACGAGGCGCGCCTCGAATATTACTGGGGTTCGCAGAGCCGGGTCAGCCTGGCGGGCTTCTACAAGGATATCGAGCGTCCGATCGAGGTATTCTCCAGCTTCTCCGACAACGAGCGGATCAGCGGCTTCGCCAACGCGCCCGCCGCTACGCTCTACGGTGCGGAGTTCGAGCTTCAGTGGAACAAGGACCTCTACACGCTCGGAGGCGAATGGTGGGAAAGCAAGCGTCTGGTGGCGATTGCCAACTACACCTACACCCAGTCCGAGCTGGAAGTGACCGATAGCGATATCGCGCAGGTCTTCCCCTCCGCACCGCAACCCGCGACCAACTTCTTCCGCGATGGCGTGCCGCTGACCGGGCAGAGCGACCATCTGGTCAACCTGCAACTCGGCCTCGAAGACCTCGACCGGCTGAGCCAGGCGACGATCCTGCTGAGCTATGCCAGCGAACGCGTCACCAGCCGCGGCACCAGCAACCTGCCCGACATCATCGAAGACCCGGGCCTGCGCCTCGACTTCGTGGTGCGCCAGGGTTTCGAACTCGGCGGTGCCGACATGGAACTCAAGCTCGAAGCGCGGAACCTCACGGGCCGCGACTACGAGGAATTCCAGACCAACGGCGATACCCGCATCGACATCAACAGCTATGATGTCGGCACCAGTTTCAGCGTCTCACTCTCCGCTGAATTCTAAGGCTTACTCGAGCCTTCTTCCTGGAAGGGCCGTCCGCGGGGGCGGCCCTTTTTTGCTTCGGGATCAGAGGTGGTCGGATTGCAGGGGTGTTTGGCTTGGATCCGTAGGCATGGTGTCGCCGATGTCCGATATTCGGTAAGAATGGGTCGCTCGACCGAATTGCCGATCTTGCTGACACGCTCTACGGCCGGCGGATGAAGAGAGCGAAGCAATGGACCCGGCTATTGCACGAGATGTGCGTAACCTATGGGCACTGCGGCGGCAGGAAACACATCACTGATCTCTTACCTTCCGTCGGCCAGATAACAGCTGACAGTTTTGCCACTCTTGCGTTGGAAGCAGAGGAAATTTCGCATGAGAGATCTCCGAAAGACTATGACGAGCAGCACCGCTTGATCAGCAATCTATTCAAGCAGCATATGCGATCTGCCAGCATTGACGCCTCGGTCATTAGCGAACTTTAGCGGCTCCGGCGTTTGATCGATAACCGAAGTCGGCTGGTTAGCGGACAGTCAGCTTTCGTCTGCGCGACGACCTCAAGCGACCTCACCGCGAATCGTAAACATAACCCAGCGACCGCACCGTCCTCACCCGCTCCCCTGCCCCGGCGGAGCGCAGGGCTTTGCGGAGGCGGCCGATCCAGACGTCGACGGTGCGCTCGTCGATCGGCGGTTCCTGCTTGCCGAGCGCCTCGATCAGGTCGGCGCGGGTGAGCACGCGGTCGGGGTTCTGGGCGAAGAAGCGCAGCAGGCGGAATTCGTTGGGTCGCAAGTCGAGCGGCTCACCCGCCCAGCGGGCCTGCAACGCGGCGGCATCGATGGTCAGCTCACCCAGTTCCAGCCGCTCGGCGGCACCCGGCTGGGTGTAGCCGATTTGCAAGGCCATCGCCCGGTCGAGCACCTGCGTGCGGTCGAGCGGGCCGACCATGTAATCGTCAGCCCCGGCCTTCAGTGCGCGGCGCTTGTCCGCCGCATCGTCCTCTTCCAGCACGATGGTGATATGCGCATCCTCCGTGCGCGGATCGGCGCGCAGGCGGCGGCACATTTCGAGGCCGGACAGATCGTCCATCACCCAGTCGACGAATGCGCAGACCGGGCCTTCAACGACGCGGTGCGGCCCGTCGGAATAGAGGCGGCCGAAGGCATAGCGGGTTTCGCCATGCATGAAGTCTTCGAGTGTTTCGCCCAACCGGTCGGTCAGGAAGATATTGATGGCTTGCACGCGGTTTTCGTCCCACCCTGTCGGGCAAGCGATGGCGCGGGCATGTGACGCGATTGTGACCGTCGGCGCGGCGACTGTAACACTTTGCGCGCGGCTGTTTTTTCCCTCAGCCCTCCTTCAGCGTCAACGACCAGTTTCGCGGCGCGGTGGACGCTACGCCGACCGGCATTTTCGGCACATAGGGTTCCTCCAGTCGCGCGACCTCGTCCTCGGTCAGGTCGAGCGTCATGGCCTCGACTGCGGCAGCGATATGGCCGTCCTTCGTCGCACCGATGATGGGGGCGGTGATGCTTTTGGCGAAATGCCACGCCAGCGCCACCGTAGCGCGCGACGTGCCGCGCTGTTCGGCAACTTCGCCGACCGCCTCGACGATCTTGCGATCCGCTTCGGGCGTCTGGGTATAGAGCATCTTGCCGAAACCGTCGGTCTCGCTGCGCACCGTGCTTTCGTCCCAGGCACGCGCGAGCTTGCCGCGCGCCAGCGGGCTCCACGGGATGAGGCTCACGCCCTGGTCGCGGCAGAGCGGGATCATCTCGCGCTCCTCCTCGCGGTAGAGCAGGTTCACGTGGTTCTGCATCGAGATAAAGCGCGTCCAGCCGTTCGCCCGCGCCACCTCCTGCGCCTTGGCGAATTGCCAAGCGGCCATCGAGGACGCGCCGATATATCGCGCCTTGCCCGCCTTCACGATGTCGTGCAGCGCCTCCATCGTTTCCTCGATCGGCGTATGATCGTCCCAGCGGTGGATCTGCAAGAGGTCGACATAATCCATGTTCAGCCGCGCCAGGCTGTCGTCGACGGCCTGCATCAGGCTCTTGCGCGATAGCCCGCCCGCATTTGGTGCCTGCCGCCACGGCAGGAACGCCTTGGTCGCCAGCACGATTTCGTCGCGCTTCGCGAATTCAGGTAGCAGCTTGCCGACCACTTCCTCCGATGCGCCCATCGAATACATGTTGGCCGTGTCGAAGAAATTGATTCCCGCCTCCAACGCCTCGCGGATGAAGGGGCGGCTTTCCTCCTCGGACAGCACCCAGTCGCCATGCCAGCCCTTGCTGGTGTCGCCGTAGCTCATGCAGCCGAGGCACAGGCGCGAGACCTTGAGGCCGCTCGGGCCGAGATTGACGTATTCCATGGGTCGATCCTTTTTCAGCTGCGGCTGCTTCCTGCTGGCCGGGCGACAAAGGCGACAGTGTGTCGCCCGCCTTTTGATTACCTAAACCTTTAATTCAACAACATTATCCCGAAAAATAGCCGAGCGACACTCTGCGATGCAGCCCCCCCCCCGGCGCGCGCCATCGGGGCAGGAAGCCACCCGTCGCAGATCGACGCGGTGTAGGAAAGCACGGCGGCCCGCGCTCAGGCCAGCGTCATTCCGCCATCCA
Source organism: Erythrobacter sp. (assembly GCA_029937545.1). Classification (GTDB taxonomy): domain Bacteria; phylum Pseudomonadota; class Alphaproteobacteria; order Sphingomonadales; family Sphingomonadaceae; genus Qipengyuania. Next base: position 49,534 of record JAPYPR010000013.1, read on the forward strand.
CGCGGATGGTCTGACCCACGACGTAATCGGCCAGCGGCGAGGCCAGGAACAGCGCTGCGCCCGCCATGTCCGCAGGCGTCCCCATGCGGCCTGCGGGGATGCGCGCGATTGCTCCGGCAGTGCGCTGCTCGTTGTCAGTCGTCACTTTGGTCAGCTTTGTGGGCACCAGCCCCGGCGCAATCCCGTTCACGCGGATTCCCTCGCCCGCCCAAGCCTGCGCGAGGCTGCCGACGAGGCTGACGGCGCCGGCCTTGCTCGCGGCATAGGCAGGGTTGCCGATCATCGCATGGAACGCGCCGACCGAGCTGACAACGATGAGCGACCCGCCGCCGTCGGCCAGCTTCGTCCGTACCGCGCGGGCGCAATCCATCAGCGAGTCGAGATTGACCGTCATGACAGCGTCCCACCCCTCGCGCTCGAATTCCTCGCGGCGATAGCGCACGATGCCCTGGCACAGGACGACGACATCGAGTTTGTCGGGCAGGTCGAATGCTGCGACAGCCTCGCGGTCCGACACATCGAGCGAGTCGAAGTGCAGATCGGTAAGGTCGCTCCCGTCCTCAGCGGAGTAGTCGTCCGCAGAGGCGCGGGTGCCGGTGACATGCACCGTCGCCCCGTGCTCGCGGAAGCCGTGCGCAATACCGTTGCCGATCCCGCTCGTGCCCCCGATCACGAGGACGGTCTGGCCGGAATAGTCGAGCGGATCGGTCATGCAGCCCTCCTCAGATCGAGCGCGAGATCACTTCCTTCATGATCTCGTTCGTGCCGCCGTAGATGCGGGTGACGCGCGCGTCGCGCCACAGGCGGGCGATGGCGTATTCGTTCATGTAGCCAGCCCCGCCGTGCAGCTGGAGCGCGGCGTCGCAGACTTCCCATTGCAGATCGGTATGCCACAGCTTTGCAGCACTGGCCTCGTCCGTAGTGAGTTCGCCGGCGAGGTGTTTCTTGATCGCCCAGTCGAGATGCGCCCAGCCGACCTGCAGCTTGGCCTTGAGATCGGCCAGCGTGAACTTGGTGTTCTGGAATTCGAATACCGTCTTGCCGAAGGCCTTGCGGTCCTTGGTGAATTTCACCGCCTCGTCGAAGGCGCGCTGCGCGCCGGCCTGCGCGCCCACCGCGATGCCGAGGCGTTCCTGCGGCAGCTCCTCCATCAGGTGGATGAAGCCGCGCCCTTCGCCGCCGAGCAGGTTCTCCGCCGGCACGCGGCAATCGTGGAAGAAAAGTTCCGAAGTGTCGGCCGAATGCTGGCCGATCTTGTCGAGATTGCGCCCGCGCTCGAAACCCGGGGTGTCGGCATCGACCAGGACCAGGCTGGTGCCCTTCGCGCCCTGGCTGGGATCGGTCTTGGCGACCACGATCACGCAATCGGCATTCTGGCCGTTGGTGATGTAGGTCTTGGAGCCGTTGACGATCAGGTGATCCCCATCGCGCGCAGCGGTAGTGCGGATGCCCTGCAAGTCGCTGCCTGCGCCCGGTTCGGTCATGGCGATGGCGGTGATGATGTCGCCCGTCACCATGCCCGGCAGGTATTTCTGCCGCTGTTCCTCGGTCCCGAGACGCTCGAAATAATTCGCCGTAATGTCGTTCTGCAGCGTGAATCCCGCGGAGGAGCCGAGATAGCTCAGCTCTTCGGTAATCACGCAGTTGAAGCCGAAATCGAGGCCGAGGCCGCCGTTCTCTTCCTTGACCGTGGGGCAGAGCATGCCGGCATCGCCCAGCGCCTTCCACGCTTCGCGCCCGACGATGCCCTCTTCCTCATGGCGGTCGAGATGCGGGGTCATGTGCTCTGCAAACACCTTGCGCACGGTGTCACGGAAGGCTTCGTGATCCTCGTTATAGGCAGTGCGATAGCTGGTATCGAGCATGGCTCAGGCTCCCTGAAAACGTGCGAGGCGCTGGGTGATGATTTCCTTCGCCTCGGCCATGATGCGGTCGATCAGTTCCTTGCAGGTCGGAATGTCGTCGATCAGTCCGGCGACCATGCCGCAGGACCAGGCACCTGCATCCATGTCGCCCTCGGTCATGATCCGCGGATAGACCCCCGCGACCTGTTCGATGATGTCCTCGAACTCGAGGTCCGCGCCCTTCTCCTTCTCGATCTGGAGCAGTTCCTCGACCGCATCGTTGGTCATCACGCGCTCCGTATTGCGCAGCGGGCGCATCACGAGGCGGGTGTCGAGCTCGCTCGCCGCGACGATCGCCTTCTTCACGTTCTCGTGCACCGGCGCTTCCTTGGTGGCGATGAAACGCGTACCCATGTTCATGCCCTCCGCGCCCATGGCGAGGCTGGCGACGAGGCTGCGGCCATCGGCCATGCCGCCGCTGGCGACGAAGGGAATTTCGAGTTCGTCCGCCGCGCGGGGCAGCAGGATCATGTTGGGAATGTCGTCCTCGCCCGGGTGCCCGCCGCATTCGAAGCCGTCGACCGATACCGCGTCGCACCCGATCGACTGGGCCTTGAGGCTGTGGCGCACGCTGGTGCATTTGTGGATCACCTTGACCCCGGCATCTTTGAAGAACGGCAGCACCTGCGCGGGATTATTGCCTGCGGTCTCAACCGCCTTCACCCCGCCGTCGATGATCGCCTTGACGAGGCCTGGATAGTCGGGCGCGTTCACTGTGGGAAGGAAGGTGAGATTCACGCCGAAGGGCTTGTCGGTCATGTCCTTGCACTTCGCGATCTCGTCGGCGAGCTTTTCGGGCGTGCCGAGCGTCAGGCCGGTGATGATGCCCAGGCCGCCCGCATTGGACACCGCCGCCGCCATTTCCGCAAAGCCGACATAATGCATGCCCCCCTGGATGATCGGATGCTCGATGCCGAAGAGTTCGGTGATGCGGGTTTTCATGAAACTGCCTCTCTCACAGTTGCTTTTCGCAACCGGTATCGGGAGGGCGGGCGAGAGTCTAGGGTCCTGACCTTAGCTCTTCGCGAGCGCCTGGAGCGCGGCGAGCAGATCGCTGCCGGCTGCCGTCAGGCCGAGGCCGCCGGAACCGCGTTCGGCGAGGCCCTGCCGCTCGAGGTCCTGCGCGCTGGGTGCCTGCATCACGCGGCCATACCGCCCGCAGTGATAGATCAGCGGTTCCGCCTCGCGCCGGTCGAAATCCACCACTTCGCCAAGGAAAATGGCGTGGTCTCCGCCCTCGTATTCGAACCGCGCGCGGCAGCCGAAGCGGGCGGCGCAGCCCTCGATCAGCGGAGCGCCTTCGGGGCCGTCGAGGGCGGTGAGCCCGGCAAACTTGTCTTCGCCCGACTGGGCAAAGCGATCGGACATGTCCTGCTGGTCGGCTGCCAGCACGTGCACCGCCCAGTTCTCCGCATCGCGAAAGACCGGCAGCGTGCGCGATTGCAGCGAGAGGCTCCACAGTACCATCGGCGGATCGAGGCTGACCGAATTGAAGCTGTTCGCGGTAAGCCCGAACGGCTGCCCCTGCTCGTCGCGCGCGGTGACGATCGTGACGCCGGTCACGAAGGTCCCCAGAGCGTCGCGGAAGGCGTGTGCGTCGAACATCGCCGTCCAGCTAGGGCCGCTGGACCGGAAGGGCAAGGCTCAGGCGGTCGCGGGGCAATAGCGGGCGAGATGATCGCCATGCGCAGGCAGGCGCTCGACCAGCCAGCGGATCGACTGTTCGGTCCCGTCGACCTCGCCACCCATGACGTCCGGCCCGACGCTGTAGGCCATAGCATTGCGGCTGCCGGGCATGACCCCCTGCCCCATCATTACCGCCGCCCGGCTGGTCTCGGTGAACAGTTCGTCGTCCTCGCGGAAGATCTGGCCGTTCGATCGGAACAGCTCGACCTTTTCGGTGAGCGTGTCGGGGACGTCCATCGTGCGGCAACAGTTCCAGAATTCGGAATCGTCGCGCTCGGTCGCATTGTAATGCAGGATCAGGAAGTCGCGGATCCGCTCGAACTCCTTGCCGGTCAGGCGGTTGAAGCCATCGGGCTGCGCATCGCTGATCCCGTCGAAAGACAGGATCGCGATCAGCTTGGTAATCGCGGTGTTGACCAGGTGGATGCTGGTCGATTCCAGCGGCTCCATGAACCCGCCCGACAAGCCGACTGCGACGACGTTGCGGTTCCAGAACTTCTTGCGTCGCCCGGTGGTGAAGCGCAGGAAATTCGGGTCTGCAGTGGGCTTCCCGGCGAGGTTATTCACGAGGATATCGTGCGCCTCGTCGTCGGACATGTAGCTGCAATAGACATGGCCGTTGCCGTTGCGATGCTGCCGCGGGACCTGCCATAGTTCATCGGCGGGAGGTCCTGCCCGCGCTGATACTCTTCCTGCCTCGCGAATTTTGCCGAAGTGCGCTGCCAAGGTCTCGAGGTTGAAAACCTGGATCGGGCACCTGTCTCCCCCGGCCTTCAGCCGGTGCCAGACATGGTGAAAGGCGACGCCGTCGATCGCGTAACCGTAATTGCCGAAAGGGTGCAGGTAGCTATCGCCCTGGCGGCCCCAATTTGTGAACTGGATGCCCAGCTTGAAGGTCGCCTGGCAGGCCGCCACCATCTCGCGCTCGTCGATCTGTAGCGCCTGATCGAAGCCGACGAAGGGCGGGATGGTCGCTTCGCCACCCCCACAGTGCCGATCGCTTCCGACTCGACCAGAGTGATGCACACCTCGCGCGCTGCCTTCAGGCGTGAAAGCGCCGCTGCGGCCATCCACCCGGCGGTGCCGCCGCCGACGATTACGATATGTTCGATTGCCATGCCCCGTCCCGCGCCAGTTTGTGCAAGCTGTTGCTAGTATGCCGCCGGCTACGCCCGCGTCGACTTCGGCACCGACAATGTGAAGATCGGCGTGCAGGGCGTTAACCTGCTCGATGAGGTCACCAAGACGAGCTACGTGATCGATTTCGATGGAACGCGGGTCGTCCGCTCCGCCTTCCGCAACGATCGCCGCTTTATGTTCCTGGCGCGCTTCGATTTCTAAGCGCCACCCGTGAATTGAACGATTGCATATGGGCCCGGTCGAAAGATCGGGCCCATATGCAATCGGGCGTGCATTCGACCAAGGCATCGTTGCAAGCCTGTGGCAACGCGGTACAAGCGTTTCGCTAACGC
>JAPYPR010000013.1:54695-57768 GCA_029937545.1 Erythrobacter sp.
GACCAAGGCATCGTTGCAAGCCTGTGGCAACGCGGTACAAGCGTTTCGCTAACGCAGCATAGGGGGTTCTCGATGGCGAGGCGGCGGCAATCCGTCACCATCAAGCATGTGGCAGCGGATGCAGGGGTTTCCCTGCAAACCGTGAGCCGCGTCATCAACAACGAGCCCAATGTCCGCCCGGAAATGAAGAAGCGGGTACAGGACAGTATCGACAAGCTCGGCTATGTCCCCTCGATCGCAGCCCAGCGGATGAGCGGTTCGCGGTCCTACCTGATCCTGGCGATCAACGACCGGGAGCGCACCATCGCCGACTGGCAGGCCCGGCTCGGCACCGACTGGGTCGACCAGATGCTGCTCGGCGGCATGCTCGCCAGCGGGGAGCGCGGCTATCGCATGCTGGTGGAACTGGTCGACACGCATAACGACCATGTCGAGCGGGAGCTGTCGGCGGCAATTGCCGCCTTGCAGCCCGACGGCGTCATCCTGACACCGCCGCACTCGGACAATCCGTTGATCACCGGCCTGCTAGCGAAGCGGAATATACCTTTCGCCCGGGTCGGCTCGAAAGCGGCCGGGCCGGGGATCGCCATGACGATGGACGACGAGCATCTCGCCGCGATCGCCACCGATCACCTGATCGATCTGGGCCATCAGCGGATCGGCTTCATCGCCGGACCGGACGATTACAGCCCCGCCGACTGGCGCATCGACGGCTGGCGCGGCGCGATGGCACGTGCGGGCTTCGACGCCAGCGGCCTGTGCGAGCGCGGCGATTTAGGGTTCGACAGCGGGCTGGCCGCCGCTCGCGCATTGCTCGACCTGCCGGATCCGCCGACCGCCATCATCGCCAGCAGCGACCAGATGGCCGTAGCAACTCTCGAAGTCGCGCGAGCGGACGGCCTCTCCGTGCCGGACAACCTTTCGCTCATCAGTTTCGACAACACGCCGATCGTACGCTTTACCGAACCGCCGATGACCGCGCTGGACCAGCCGATCGCGGCGACGACCGCCAAGGCCGCGGAACTGCTGATCGACGGGAAGTCGAGGACCGGAGACGAGGAGCCGATCGTGATGGAAGGCTGCCTCATGGTGCGCGGATCGACTGGCCGGGTGCCGCTGCGTGCCGTCGGCTGAAGCGGACCAGCCTGCCGCGCTGCAGTCGGCCCGCTTCCCATGGCTCTACGCGCTGACATCCGCCGGTGGCGCCGTCGCCTATGTGCCCTTCCTCACCATCTTGCTGCCGGAGCGTATCGCCGTGTTCGCAGGGCAGGAAAAAGTCGAAACGCTGGCCTATGGTGCCTTCGCCGGTGCCATAGCGGCTAGCTTGGCGAATATCGGGTCGGCTGGGCAAGCGACCGGACCGCCTCGCGTCGGCCGTGGATTTACACCGGGCTTGCCGAGGCCGACATGCGGCTCATCATCGTCGCGCCGCTGGTCGCCGCCATGGTCCTGCCGGTTATGCTGTTCGGCAAGCCGGTCAACGGCACCCAGGGTGCATTGTTCGAAGTCTGCTACGGACTCAGCCTCGCGCAGCAGCTCGCACTGCAGAGGCTCTCGGAGGACTGCTCCTATCTCGAAGAAGCCCCTTCTGCCGAGTGGTTCGCCAATGGTCGCCTTCCTCAGGACATTACCGCCACATCATCAATTACCTCGCGCAAGACCGTGTGCTGGGCCAAGCGGAGAGCGTCATCGGCTGGACGATCGGCCTCTACTGGGGCGGAGCCATGGTCGGCCGGTTTATCGGCTCCTACTTCCTGCGCATCTTCTCGCCCGGCAAGATCCTCGCTTTCAACGCGACGGGTTCGATCCTGCTGATTCTCATCAGCACCATGACCACCGGCAAGGTCGCGGCTTACAGCCTCCTCGCAGTTGGCCTCATGAACTCGATCATGTTCCCGACCATCTTCTCGCTCGCCTGCGAAAAGCTGGGTTCGCGCGCAGCCGACGGTTCGGGCATCATCAACGTGGCGATCTTCGGCGGGGCCGTCGTCCCGCTGCTCTATGGCGTGCTGGCGGATGTGAGCGGCAGCCTCGCCTTTGCCATGATCCTGCCGATCGCTTGCTACGCGATCATCGCCGGCTTCGGCATCTTCGCACGCCGACCTGCCTGATTTCGCACCTGCACAAATTCGGGGGTTCGCAAGGCAGGCTCGCTCTGCCATGCGGCCCGAGAACTCTTTCGCCCGATAGGACCGCCCCATGACCGACGCCGAACTTGCCGCCCACCTCGCCCATGTCGCAGGCAAGATCCTCATCGAGGTGCGCGAGAGTGGCATGTTCGAGGGCAAGAGCCTTGGCAAGGCAGGCGACGAAACGGCCAACCAGTTCCTTTGCCAAGCCCTGCGCCAGCAGCGCCCCGAGGACGGCTTGCTCTCCGAAGAGGAGAAGGACAATGCCGCACGCCTCGGCAAGGAACGCGTCTGGATCGTCGACCCGGTCGACGGCACGCGCGAGTATGGCGAAGCGCGGACCGACTGGGCGGTCCATGTCGCGCTCTGTATCGACGGCAAGCCGGAGATCGGCGCAGTCGCCCTGCCCGGCCTCGATTGCGTGCTCCGGACCGACACGCCGATCGACGTGCCTGCGGCGGCGGAGAAGCCGCGCATGGTCGTCAGTCGCACGCGTCCTGCGGCGGAGGCGGTGGCGGTCTCCGAAGCCATCTGCGCAGAGCTTGTCGGCATGGGCTCCGCCGGGGCCAAGGCCATGGCCGTGGTGCGCGGCGAAGCGGAAATCTACTTGCACACCGGTGGCCAGTACGAATGGGACAGCGCGGCTCCTGCAGCCGTCGCCCTCGCTCACGGGCTTCACGCCAGCCGCATCGACGGCAGCCCCCTGACCTACAACCAGTCCGACACCTACATGCCCGACCTCCTCATCTGCCGCCCCGAATGGGCTGAGCGAGTCCTGTCGGAAGTCGCCGCGCTAGCATCCTAGGGACGCGCGGTAACCGGCCTTGCTCTAGCGGATTTTCGCTTGCTTCCTATTTGCGGTATGGGAGTCGCCGCAGATAGAGAGGACAACGCCCATGGCCACACAAATCGAGCCCGCAACCCAGACCGACGAAGACGCCTTC
>JAPYPR010000014.1:0-5353 GCA_029937545.1 Erythrobacter sp.
ACCTCGTGGCCGTAAACCGTTCGCGCCTTGTGCTCGTAGCGGGTCTCGGGCCACCCGGAGGGGCGGTTCTGCCAGCTGCCGGGTCCTTCCACGACCCATTCGAACTCATTGGTGAAGCGGCGCATGACCATCAGGGCGTGGCGCAGGTACACCGGATGATCGGTGCCGAAACGGAACTCGCCGCCCGGCTTCAGTTTGTCCGCGAACATGCGCACCGGCCCGTCGTTCATCATCCGGCGCTTGGCATGCTTGTTCTTGGGCCAGGGATCGGGGTGCAGAAGGTAAAGCATGGTCAGCGCGCCATCGGGCACGCGACCCAGCACCTCCAGCGCATCGCCGTGATGGATGCGGACATTGGCGAGCGTCCGCTCGCGCACACGGGTCAGGGCCTGCGCCACGCCATTGAGGAACGGCTCCGCCCCGATGAAGCCATGGTCAGGGAGCAGGTCGGCACGCTCGGCCATGTGCTCTCCGCCGCCGAAGCCGATCTCGAAATGCAGCGGGCGATCGAAGCCGAACAGCGCCTCGGACGTGACCGGGCCGTCCGCCGGGGGGCTGATCTGCGGCAGCAGTTTGTCGACCAGTTCTTGTTGGCTGGCGCGTAGCGGCTTGCCCTGGCTGCGGCCATACAGCCGGTTGAGCGTGGTCGGATCGCCTTCCTTATATGCAGACATGGCCGGCGCGTTAGCGGTGTCGGCACGGCCGGTCCAGATGGGCGCTAGGCGAAGAACGCCCAGATCGCGAAGGATGTCGCTATGCCAACTGCGATGTTCATCGGCACGCCGATCTTTAGGAAGTCAGCAAAACGATAATTCGCCGCGCCATAGACCAGCGTGTTCGTCTGGTAACCGATCGGGGTCGCGAAGCTGGCGCTGGTGCCGAACATGACTGCCACGATCAGCGCGCGGGCATCCACTCCGGCACTTGCCGCCAGGCCGATGGCGATCGGGGTCATGATGACCGCAATCGCGTTGTTGGTCACCACTTCGGTCAGGATGCTGGTCAGCGCATAGACGATCAGGATGAGGACGAGGGGGGAACTCGCTCCGAGATAGGGCTCGATCGCGGCGACGATCAGCTCGATCGAACCGGCATTCTCCAGCCCTTTGCCGAAAGCCAGCATGGCGAAGATCAGCACCAGCGTATTGCCGTCGAGACTGGACCACGCATCGCTCGGTTCGACGCAGCGGGTGAGGAGTACGACGGCTACGCCGCATATGGCGAGCGCTTCGATCGGCAAACCGAACACTGCCGCGCCGACGACGACGGCGGCGAGGGTGGCAATCGCGATGGGTGCCTTGTCGCGCCGGAACGAGCGTGCGCTGGTCGCGCCCACATGCGTCAGCTGCATATTGCCCTGCAGCGCCTGGGCCGCATCGCTTCCGGCGGCAATCAGGAGCCGGTCACCGGCACGTACCCGGGCTTCCGCCAGCGTCGGGCCGGGAATATGGCGAGGGCGCGACAGGCCGAGCACGCGCACGCGCAGGCGCGACAGGAGCGGGATATCGGCGAGCCGTTTGCCGACAATGGGATGGGATGACGAGATAACGGCTTCGACGATGCGGAGATCGGCTGGCCGGTCGGTACGGGACGTCGCAACGCCGCCTCCCACGCCCACCAATCCAGTGCGGAAATCGGGCGCCTCGGCGAGGGAGTTGATTTCCTCCGGACTGGCGCTGACGATCAGCTGGTCCTCGGCCTGAAGCACGTGTTCGTCGAGATTGTGGCGCCGCATTTCAGAGCCGCGCCGAATGCCGACGATTTTGACCTGTGGCCGGCGGCCGATGTCGGTCTCTGCCAGTTGCCGTCCGACATAGCGGCTCTTGCCCTCCAGGATGAGGTGGGTGAGGTAAAGGTCGCTCTCCCGCTCGTCGTCCTCGATCCGCTTGCCGCGATTGGGCAGCAGGAAAGGGCCGAGTATCAGCAGAGTGGCAAGGCCGGAAACCAGCGCCACCGCACCGACTGCGGAAATCTCGAATATTCCGAACGGTCGCTGACCGGCTTCCTGCGCGACGCCGTCGACCAGCAGATTGGTCGATGTACCGATCAGCGTCATCGTGCCGCCGAGAATGGTGATGTAGGACAGCGGGATCAGCAGCCGTGTGGCGGCCACCTTCAGGACCTGTGCCAGCTTGCGCACGACGGGGATCATCACGATGACGACCGGGGTGTTGTTCATGAAAGCCGAGGCGAGCACGGTGCCGGCGCCGATTTCCGCCACTGCCGTCTTCGGACTGCGCGAGGTGCGGCGGATGACCCAGCCGGATACCCACTCGAGCGTTCCGGTGCGCAGCAGCGCGCCCGAGAGAATAAACATTGCTGCGATGGTAATCGGTGCGGAATTGGCGAAGGTGCCGAGCATGTCCTTCGCCGGAAGATAGCCCAGCGCGATCATCAGCGCGGCCGAGGCGATGGCGATCACGACCGGCGGCTGGCGTTCCAGCAGGAAAGCGATGAAGGTAGCGGCCAGCAAAAGGCAACCGATCTGGGCCGAGTAATCCGAGAGAATCGCCATACGGCCCGAAGCACCTTCGCATGTTGTTGGCGTCGAATTGCAGAGAACATCAGGGCTGCCAAGATAGATTGCGCAGCATGCAAGATACGAAAACGCCCGGCGGCCAGTGGCTGCCGGGCGTCCTCGCTATCCCCGTCCAGGAGTAATCTTCGTTTCCGATCGCTCGCGATCGGCAAGGCCGACTGGCCGTCGCGCCTACTGGCGCGGTAGCCTAAGGGGCCGAATGGCCCCGTCGGCGCTTGAGGCAAAACAAATTAAGCGGCTTCCACCTCTTCGTTCGGGTCACGCAGCACGTATCCGCGGCCCCATACGGTTTCGATGTAGTTCTCGCCGCCGCATGCATGGCTCAATTTCTTGCGCAGCTTGCAGATGAAAACGTCGATGATCTTGAGCTCGGGTTCGTCCATGCCGCCATAGAGGTGATTGAGGAACATTTCCTTGGTCAGCGTGGTACCCTTGCGGAGCGAAAGCAGCTCCAGCATCGCATATTCCTTACCGGTCAGGTGGACGCGCGCGCCGTCGACTTCGACGGTCTTGGCATCGAGGTTCACGGCGAGCTTGCCGGTGCGGATGACCGACTGGCTGTGACCCTTCGAGCGGCGCACCACGGCATGGATGCGGGCGACCAGCTCTTCGCGGTGGAAGGGCTTGGTCACGTAATCGTCGGCACCGAAGCCGAAGCTACGGATCTTGCTGTCCATTTCGGCAATGCCGGACAGGATCAGGACCGGGGTCTGCACCTTGGCTACGCGCAGCTTCTTGAGCACGTCGTAACCATGCATGTCGGGCAGGTTCAAATCGAGCAGGATGATATCGTAATCATACAGCTTGCCTAGATCGAGGCCTTCTTCGCCAAGATCGGTCGAATAGACATTGAAGCCTTCGGTCGTGAGCATCAGCTCGATGGCCTTGGCAGTGGTCGGTTCGTCTTCGATCAGCAGTACACGCATGGGAAATCCCCCGTTGGTCCCTAGTGTCCGGTAACCCCTCGCTAAGAGGTGTTGACCTGTATTAACCACACAAGGTCTGAAGGGAAAAGGTTAACAGCGGGTAAAGCGCGTTAACTTTTTTGGCTGTTGTTTTTCTGTTGCGCCTCAGACGCCGGCGTTCGCGTCCGCTCACTTGGCTATCCTCGCTCTTACGGACTTCGTCCGCGTCGCTGCGGGCGTGTGGTCACGCTTGCCTTGCTGGCGCTCGGTTCTCTGCGAGCGGATAGCAACGCACCCTATCCGGGCCGGCGGAGGCCCGGCAAGGGCGACCGCCCGTCCGCAGCGGGCGCAACTTGCTGCGCGTCTAGCGGAAACGCATCCGCGGATGCGGGTGCGTAAAACTAGAGATTCTTAAGCTTTTTCTCGCGCCGACGTTGGGCGGAAGAGCCGATGCCTATGGCCTCGCGGTATTTCGCGACCGTGCGCCGGGCGAGGTCGAAGCCTTCCGCGTTCAACGTGTCGGCGAGCTTCTGGTCGGACAGGACCTTTTTCGGATTCTCCCCATCGCATAAGGCCCTGATGCGCGCCTTGATCGCCTCGCTGCTGGCACCTTCGCCGTCTGCGGCGCCGACCCCGCTGGAGAAGAAATACTTCAGCTCGAACGTCCCGCGCGGACAGGCGAGGTACTTGTTGCTGGTCACGCGGCTGACCGTGCTCTCGTGCATCTCGATCTCTTCGGCGACCTCGCGCAGAGTGAGCGGACGCATGGCCGTGACGCCTTCGCGGAAGAAGCCTTCCTGCCGCTTCACGATCTCCGCAGCGGTTTTCAGGATCGTGCGCTGGCGCTGGTCCAGAGCGCGGATCAGCCAGTCGGCTTCGCCCAGTTGCTCGTTGAGCCATGCGGTCGAAGCCTTGTCGCGCGCGCCGGCCTTGAGCTCGAGATAGTAATCCCGGTTCACGACGAGGCGCGGCAGGCTCGCTTCGTTGAGCCTGATGTCCCAGCCGTCTCCTTTCGGACCGAGCAACACATCAGGCACGATCGCCGCTTCGCGCCCTCCGCCATAGCGGCAGCCAGGCTTGGGATCGTAGGACCGAAGTTCGGCCAGCATGTCGGCGAAATCCTCGTCGTCGACGCCGCAAATGCGTTTGAGGCGCGCAACATCGCCCGCGGCGAGGCGATCGAGATTGTCGATCAGCGCAGCCATGCAGGGGTCGTAACGATCGGCTTCCTTCGCCTGCAGCGTCAGGCATTCCGCCAGGCTCCGCGCGCCGACGCCGGTCGGGTCGAGCGATTGCACCAGCAACAGGGCATCCTCGACTTCCTCTTCGCTCGCGCCGAGTTCCTGCGCGATCTTGCCCAGATCGGTGTGCAGATAGCCTGCCTCGTCCAGCTCGCCGACGATCCGCGAGGCGATCAGCGCTTCGGCCTGCGAATAGGACGCCGCGCCAACCTGGTCGGTGAGATGTTCGGCGAGCGTCGGGCCGTCCGAAGAGCGGTTTTCGAGGTCCGGCAACTCGTCGCCGGACAGACCTCCGGCGCTGGCGGCGCGGCCCCAGTCCCCGCCATCGCCGGGGCCGGCTTCGGGGTCGAGCGCGCGGTCGGACACATCGAGCGCCTCGGTGCCACCTAGGTCCGGCGCGCTGTCGTGTTCGTCCGGACGCTCGGGAGCGTCCTCGCCCGCTTCGCGCCGCACTTCGCCCATTTCGAGCAGGGGATTGGATTCCAGCGCTTCGCCGACAAAGGTTTCGATTTCGAGGTTCGACAGCGCGAGCAGCTTGATTGCCTGCTGCAATTGCGGCGTCATCACCAGCGACTGCGTCTGGCGGAGATCGAGGCGCGGCGCCAGCGCCATTATTCGTTTCCGGTGGGGTGCGGAAAGCGCAACCGTGCTTTCCTTGCGGCACCGGC
>JAPYPR010000014.1:5453-57676 GCA_029937545.1 Erythrobacter sp.
ATTCGTTTCCGGTGGGGTGCGGAAAGCGCAACCGTGCTTTCCTTGCGGCACCGGCCCACGCCCCCACCCGGCCACCGACGGCACTATACTGTTTGGCTGGCCGGGTGGGGGCGTGGGCCGGTGCCGCTCCGGCGGACCAAGGTGTGCGGATCAGCGACATCTCTCCAAACCGCCGGAAATCATAAAGTAAAATTCTCGCCCAGATACAGCCGCTTCACGTTTTCGTCGGCGACCAGCGCCTGCGGTGTTCCCGCGAACAGCACCTGACCGCCATAGATGATGCAGGCCCGGTCCACGATCTCCAGCGTCTCGCGCACATTATGGTCGGTAATCAGCACGCCGATGCCGCGAGTCTTCAGATCCTTCACCAGATCGCGGATGTCGCTGATCGAGAGCGGGTCGATCCCGGCAAAGGGCTCGTCGAGCAGCATGATCGACGGTTTGGCGGCCAGCGCACGGGCGATCTCGCAGCGACGGCGCTCGCCGCCGGAGAGGGCCATGGCCGGACTGGTGCGCAGCCGCGTAAGGCCGAATTCGTCGAGCAGGCGTTCGAGTTCGGAAGCGCGCGTATCGGCATCAGGCTCGACCATTTCGAGCACGCAATTGATGTTCTGCTCCACCGTCATGCCGCGAAAGATGCTGGTTTCCTGCGGCAAATAACCAAGACCCAGGATCGCGCGGCGATACATCGGTAGATTGGTAACGTCCTGCCCGTCCATCATGATGCGGCCGGCATCGGGGCGCACGAGGCCCATGATCGAATAGAAGCAGGTCGTCTTGCCAGCCCCGTTCGGCCCGAGCAGGCCGAGCACCTCGCCCTTGCCGACACTCAACGAAATGTCGGTCAGGACGGCGCGCTTGTCGTAGCTCTTGGCGATGGAAACGACTTCGAGGCCGCCCTGCGGGATCGGCGGGGCAGCGTCGTGAACCGGGTCGGCAACGGTGGCGGTATCGATATCGGCCATGCTGCGCGCCATACGCAGAGAGATCGCAGGTGAAAACCCTCGGGCGCGTGTTCTTCGACGAATTGGCAGGAATCCTGCATGGACGACTTCCATGCCGATATGGGACGCATTTGCGCACGTTCGTTGCGTGCGCTTGCCAGCCCGCCGCAAATTTGGAACAATGCGACTCGGGTAGAGACATTCGGGGAGAGTGCCGTGAACAAGGCGCTACACGACGATCACGACGCACACAGCCGCCGCCGCGCGGATCTGCGGGACTGGCGCAAATCGATGAGCGACAATGTCGCGCTCGCCCTGCTGGTCTATACCGGTCTCCAGATTTTCGTGACCGTCCACGCGATGAAGCAGGGAATGATCTCGATCGCGCCGTACCTCCTCCTCGTTGCCCTCGTGGCCGGCATCATTCCGTTCTGCCGCAAGTTCGAGCATCGCTGGACACGCCTTTCGGATGAGGACGCGCACGATCCGGCATTGTCCGGCGCTTTTCGCCGCGACCAGATCGCGCTGTGGGCGCTGGCAATCGTCACGCCGCTGGCGCTGACGGCTTTCTTTCGGCTTATCTTCGGCTGAGCGAGACAATCGCTTCGCGAGGGCTGGCAGTTGCCACGCCATGCGCACATGCCTACCTGCAAACGGATGAGAATTATCCGTAAGCCTTCGCAATGATCGACAGCGCCGCCGCGGTTGCGCGCTGCCAGGAACTCGTCGACCTCGCCCGGGCGCGCGGTGCCGATGCCGCCGACGCCGCCTGCCGCGCCGGAGCATCCGAAAGCGTGTCGGTGCGGCTGGGCGAACTGGAAGAGGTCGAGCGCTCCGAAAGCGAAGAGATAAGCCTGCGGGTTTTCGTCGGCAGGCGATCGTCCTCCATCCAGACCAGCGACTTCGCACCCGAAGGTCTCGCCATCCTTGCCGAGCGTGCGGTGGAAATGGCGCGGCTCACACCCGAAGATCCTTATGGCGGGCTCGCCCCGGAAGACCGGCTGTTCAATGGCGAGGCACCCGATCTCGAACTGTGCGACCCTGACGACCCGTCGCCCGAGGAGTTGCGCGCTGCGGCGCTGGCAGCGGAAGATGCCGCCCGCGCGGTGGACGGCGTGACCAATTCCAACGGTGGCAGCGCAGGTGCCTCGCGCAGCGTATTCGGTCTCGCCACGTCGAACGGCTTCGCGCGGGGCTATGCCAGCGGATCGCACACGCTGTCCGCAAGCGTCGTTGCGGGCGAAGGCGGGGGCATGGAAACCGATTACGCCTATCGCACGCAGCGCTTCCGCTCCGACCTGCCGGGTGCGGATCAGATCGGCCGCGAGGCGGGCGAGCGGGCCGTGCGCAAGACGGGCGCTACCTCCATGCCATCGCACAAGATGCCGGTCGTGTTCGAACCGCGCGTCGGCAACGGCGTGCTCGGGCATTTGCTCGCCGCGATGAGCGGGCCTGCAATAGCGCGCAAATCCAGCTTCCTGATCGGGCGCGAGGACGAGCAATTGTTCGACAGCGGCATTCGCGTGCGCGAAGAGCCGTTCCGCAAGCGCGGCCTGCGCTCGCGCTATTTCGACGGCGAAGGCGTGCCTTGCAGCGAGCGAATGCTGGTCGAAGGTGGCCGCATCGGCGGCTGGCTGACCAATGTCGCATCGGCCAACCAGCTCGGTCTCGACCTGACGGGCCATGCCGGACGCGGTGGAGGCGGGGCGCCCGGCGTATCGGCCAGCAATATCGTCCTCGATCCCGGCACGGTCTCGGTCGAAGACCTCATCGCCGATATCGAGGACGGCCTCTATGTCACCGGTCTGTTCGGCCAGGGGGTCAACCTCGTGACCGGCGATTACAGCCGCGGGGCGAGCGGGTTCCGCATCCGTGACGGCGAGATTGTCGGCCCGGTGTCCGAGATCACCATTGCAGGAACGCTGCCGGACATGTTCCGCGCGCTGACGCCGGCGAACGACCTGGAATTGCAACGCGGCATCGACGTGCCGACCTTCCGCATCGATGGAATGGCGGTGGCGGGAGAATGATCGTGCGGTTTCTTTTCCTTCTCGCGCTGCTGATTGCCGCTCCGCTGTCCGCGCAACTCGTCGAACCCGCGCCGAGCGAGGAGCCGCAGCCCACGCCGACGCAAACCATCGCCGCGACGCAAGGGGCGGGCGACGACGAGCGCATCGCGAGTCGTATTTCCGGCATCTTCGCCGCGCTGCCAGCCTTCGAGCAGGTGTCGGTCGAGGTGAACGAAGGCGTCGTTGCGCTGTCGGGCACCGTGCCTGCCGAGGAGGATGTCGCACGCGCGGAAGAGATTGCGTCCCGCGTGGCGGGCGTGGTGACCGTCGAAAACGGGCTGGAGCGCGACGTTTCGCTCGCAGCAGGCACGGCGGGACTGACCAGCCTCGCCGACCGATGGAGCGATCTGGTCAGGATGCTGCCGCTGATTGCCGTCGCGCTGCTGGTATGGGCGGGCATCGTACTGCTCGGCTATCTGATCGCGGGCCTCGGATCGCTCTGGCACCGGATCGCGCCCAACGGCTTCCTTGCCGAGCTGATTGCGAGCGCCATTCGCTTCACCGCCGTCGTCGGCGGGCTCGTGATCGCGCTCGACATGATCGGGGCGACGGCGCTGCTCGGCGCGGTGCTGGGCGGTGCGGGCGTCATCGGTCTCGCGCTGGGTTTCGCCATGCGCGAGACGGTCGAGAACTACGTCGCCTCGCTGATGCTGAGCCTGCGCCAGCCGTTCCGCGCCAACGACCACGTGCTGATCGACGATCTCGAAGGCCGCGTGATCCGCCTGACCAGCCGTGCGACCGTGCTGATGACGCTGGACGGCAACCATCTGCGTATTCCGAATGGTCAGGTGTTCAAGGCGATCATCACCAATTATACCCGCAATCCGCAGCGCCGCTTCGAGTTCGACCTTGGTGTGGATGCAGACGACGATGCGCGAGCTGCCCGGAAGCTCGGTCGCGATACGCTGGCGGGGTTGGACTTCGTGCTCGCCGACCCGCCTCCTGAAGCGAGGATCATAGAGGTGGGCGATTCGAACGTAGTCATCCGCTTCATGGGCTGGATCGACCAGGGCCAGACGGATTGGTGGAAGGCCCAGACCAACGCGATCCCGGCGGTCAAGACGGCCTTGGAAGACGCCGGATTCGGCCTGCCCGAACCGATCTACCGCCTGCGCTTCGACCCGCGCTCTGCCAGTGTGCCATTCGAGAGCGGCACTGCATCGGCTGAGGCGAAGCCGCGCGACGAGCAGTCCCCCAAACCCGTCCGCCAGATTACCGTCACCGAAGCAGATGAGGACGTCCGCCCGACCGACGAGATCGCGCAGATGGTCGATGCGGAACGGCGCCAGGGCGGCAGCGAGCAGGAGAAGGACCTGCTCGATTACAGCCGCCCTGTGGAATAATCTGCTTTTGCCTTTCGCACCCGCCTCCGCGGGTGCATCCTCGCTAGACGCGCAGCAAGCTGCGCCCGCTGCGGGCGGGCCGTCGCCCTTGCCTCGCTTACAGCTCGGAAGTTTCCCTTATTTGTTCTCTTCGTAACGCTCGATGCTTTCGAGCACGATTCGGCGCGCTTCGGCGGCATCGCCCCAGGCACCGACGCGGACCCACTTCTCTTTTTCGAGATCCTTGTAGTGGGTGAAGAAGTGCTCGATCTGCTGGAAAATGATGCTCGGCAGGTCCTTGGTTTCGCCGACATCGGAATAATAGGGGAAGGTCGTGTCGACCGGCACGCAGATCAGCTTCTCGTCACCGCCATGCTCGTCTTCGAGGTTCAGCACGCCGATCGGCCGGGCGCGGACGACGCAGCCGGCAATGAAGGGCGAACGGGCAATGACCAGCGCATCCAGCGGGTCGCCATCGGGGCTGAGCGTGTGGGGCACGAAGCCGTAGTTCGCCGGGTAGCGCATCGGCGTGTGCAGGATACGGTCGACGAACAGCGCGCCGCTGTCCTTGTCGAACTCGTATTTCACCGGCTCGCCGCCGGTCGGCACTTCGATGATGACATTGAGGCTTTCGGGCGGATTGTCGCCCACGGGGATCATGTCGATGCGCATTGATGCTCACTCTTTGTTAGGTTGCGGCACCGGCCCGCTCCCCCACCCGGCCACCCACGGCACGATGCTGATTGGGTGGCCGGGTGGGGGACCGGGCTGGCGCCGTCCCGCCTTGCGGCGGATGAACGAAACGCCCCTCTCCCCAGAAAGACTTCGCAGGGGCCTCTAGCCTCGTGTGTATATTGCAGCAACAGTCTGTTTACTGCGTGCGTGAAGCGCATCCGTGCTTCCCTTGACTGTTCCATCCTGCGCCACCTCCCGACCACCCATTGAGCATACTTCCGTGGGTGGTCGGGAGGGGGAGCGGGATGGAACAGTGCGAGCCAGCAGCTTGCTGCTGGCGGCCAACGCACTTAAAGGCGCCATCCATGTCGAAAACTCCCCAAGCCATCCGCGGTACGCAGGACATTTTCGGACCCGACGCCGAGGCCTTCGCTTTCGTGGTCGAGACCTTCGAGCGCGTGCGCAAGCTCTACCGCTTTCGCCGGGTCGAGATGCCGGTATTCGAGAAAACCGAGGTATTCAGCCGCGCGATCGGCGAGACGACCGATGTGGTCTCGAAGGAAATGTACAGCTTCGAGGATCGCGGCGGCGACAGCCTGACGCTGCGGCCCGAATTCACCGCCGGGATCGCGCGCGCCTACCTGTCCAACGGCTGGCAGCAGCATGCGCCGCTGAAGGTCGCGACGCACGGCCCGCTGTTCCGCTACGAGCGCCCGCAGAAGGGACGCTATCGCCAGTTCCACCAGATCGACGCGGAGATCATCGGCGCGGCCGAGCCGCAGGCGGATGTGGACTTACTCGCGATGGCCGACCAGTTGCTTAAGGAGCTCGGGATAGAGGGCGTGACGCTGCACCTCAACACGCTGGGCGATGGCGACAGCCGCGAAGCCTGGCGCGCTGCGCTGGTCGAGCATTTCCGTGCTGTGAAGGACGAGCTTTCGGAAGATTCACAGGAGCGGCTCGAGAAGAACCCGCTGCGCATTCTCGACAGCAAGGACCGCCGCGACATAGCGTTCGTCGCCGATACGCCAAAGATCGACCAGTTCCTGTCCGACGATGCATGGGCGTTCTTCGATGCTGTCACCAGTGGCCTTGATGCGGCGGGCGTGAAGTGGAAGCGCGCTGAAAGCCTTGTGCGCGGGCTGGACTATTACCGCCACACGGCCTTCGAGTTCATTCCCGACGAGGGCAGCGAGGCGGCCAGCAAGCTGGGTTCGCAAAGCACGATCCTCGGCGGCGGGCGGTACGATGGGCTGATGGAAAGCCTAGGCGGTGCGCCGACGCCCGCGGTGGGCTGGGCCGCGGGGATCGAGCGGCTGGCGATGCTGGTTGGAGAGAAGGGTGAAGGCCGTCCTGAAGTTGGCGTAATCTCGGAAAATCGTGCGCACGATGATGCTGCAATGCAATTCGCTTCCGCGCTAAGACACGCAGGTTATTCCGTGGAGCTTGGAGCGACCGGCAACCCGAAAAAGCGTTTCGATAAGATGCGTCGCTTCGATCCTGTGGGCTTGGTTGTCTTGAAGGACGGAGCAGTGTCGTATCGCTCCGAAGCGACCGGCCGGCTTTCACAAGATTCGATCAGGTCGGCCGTGGACCACCTTGTGTTCGAGCTCGAAAACTAGCCACCTTCGTCACCCCCGCGAAGGCGGGGGTCCAGCTTTTATTTTTGCGCCGCGCATGTAGGGAAGCTGGATTCCCGCCCTCGCGGGAATGACGAAACGAGTGTAACTGTGACCATCCCAGCCGAACGCCTCGACCAGATCGCCCATCGCTTCGCCGAGTTGGAGGCGCGCATGGCGTCGGGCCAGCTGGAGGGCGAGGAATTCGTCCAGGCAAGCCGCGACTATGCCGAACTGGAGCCGGTGGCGAAGGTCGCGGCCGAGGTGAAGGCCGCGCGCGAGGAGATTGCGAGCCTCGAGGAAATGCTCGCCGATCCCGAGATGAAAGCCATGGCCGAGGAAGAGCTGGGCTCTCTGCACAAGCGCCTGCCGGAAGCCGAGCGCGAGCTGGCCGTCGCCATGCTGCCGCGCGATTCCGCCGACAACAAGCCCGCCATGCTCGAAATCCGGGCCGGCACCGGCGGCGACGAGGCAGCGCTGTTCGCCGGCGACCTCTTCCGCATGTATGAACGCTTCGCTGCCGAGCAGGGCTGGAAGGTGGAGCCGGTCAGCATGAGCGCCAGCGAGGTCGGCGGCTTCAAGGAAATCGTCGCCAATGTCACCGGCAGCGGAGTCTTCGCCAAGCTCAAGTTCGAAAGTGGCGTCCACCGCGTCCAGCGCGTGCCGGAAACCGAGAGCGGCGGACGCATCCATACCTCGGCGGCGACCGTGGCGGTGCTGCCGGAGCCGGACGAAGTCGATGTACAGATCGATCCGGGCGATCTCAAGATCGACACCTATCGCGCCAGCGGGGCGGGCGGCCAGCACGTCAACACTACCGATTCCGCAATCCGCATTACGCACGAGCCGACCGGCCTCGTCGTCACCTGTCAGGACGGGCGCAGCCAGCACAAGAACAAGGAAAAGGCGATGCAAGTCCTGCGCGCGCGGCTCTACGAGCAGCAGCGCGAGGCGACGCAGGGCGCCGAGGCCGAAGCGCGCAAGGCCATGGTCGGCAGCGGCGACCGCTCAGAACGCATCCGCACCTACAACTTCCCGCAAGGCCGCGTGACCGACCATCGCATCGGCCTGACGCTGCAGAAGCTGCCGCAGATCATCGCCGGGCCTGGCTTAAGCGAACTGGTCGATGCGTTGATCGCCGAGGACGAGGCCAAGCGCCTCGCGGCGATGGCGGAGTGACCGTCGCCGACGCTGTTCGCGAAGCCGCACAGCGCCTCTCTGTCACCAGCGACACCGCCCGGCTGGATGCCGAACTGCTGATGGCGCATGCTCTCGGCACAACGCGCTCGGACTTGCTCATGCGACACATGCGCGAGCCAGCGCCTGCCAGCTTCGCTGCCTTGGTCGAGCGGCGCTCGGCGAACGAGCCGGTGGCGCACATTCTCGGACGGCAAGAGTTTTTCGGGCTCGACTTCGCCATTACGGAAGACACGCTGATTCCGCGCGGTGACAGCGAGACGATCGTGCAGGCCGCGCTGGATAGTGCGGGGCCCGATGCGCGGGTGCTGGACATGGGCACGGGGAGCGGCGCGTTGCTGTTGGCTTTCCTGTCCGAGCGCCCCGCCGCGAAGGGCATCGGGATCGACATCTCGCCGACGGCACTGGCAGTGGCGCAAGGCAACAGCGAAGCGCTCGGGCTTGCCAATCGGGCGGAATTCCGCGTCGCAAGCTGGCTCGACGATGGCTGGACCGACGATCTGGGCAAATTCGATCTGATCCTCTGCAATCCGCCCTATGTAGAGGACGATGCCGAGCTCGATCCCGATGTGCGCAACTTCGAGCCGGCCTCCGCTTTGTTCGCCGGTCCCGAGGGACTTGACGACTATCGCGTAGTTATCCCACAGCTTTGCAAGCTTCTTTCGCCGGAGGGGATCGCGGTCCTCGAAATCGGCTGGAAACAGGCAGGCGCGGTCTCGGAAATCGCCAGCGAATCAGGGTTCCAAACCGAGCTTCGCCAAGACCTCGCGGGCCGCCCCCGTGTACTGATTCTCAGATAAGGGTTGGCAAAGCCGATTCGACCCTTTACCTCTGGCCACAGGCCAGTGGTGCGCGGCATGTCCGACCCGGTGGCCTAAGCCCCGACATATGCAGTTCCGGTGCGTGGCCCTTCAAGCCTCGCATACCATGCAGGAAAACGGGGCACGCGCCATGCGATAAGCGCGGGCGCGCAAGGGGCAAGGCGGCCATAGACGGACCGGGGGTCCGCGCCGCGCCATGAATGAGGATTACCTACCCTTGAACAACAATCGCAATAACCGTCGTCGCGGTCGCAACAATCGCAATCAGGGCGGCGGCAACTCGGCCAACCGGATCGACAGTCGCGCGCGGGGCAATGCGCCCCAACTGCTCGACAAATACAAGAAGCTTGCCCAGGACGCCCAGCACAATGGCGACCGCGTGCAGGCGGAATATTACCTCCAGTTCGCCGACCACTATTTCCGCGTGATCGCCGACAACAAGGCGCGGCAGGACGAGCAGAAGGCCAGGCGCCAGGACGATCGCGGCCAGAACCAGTCTGACGATGACGACGGCGACGATAATGACGATCGCCGCGACACCAACCGTCGCCCGCGCTCGCGCCGCGACGAACAGGACGAGGGCGGCCAGAAGGATCGCAGCGACACTCGCGGGGACAAGACACCCAAGCGCTCGCGCAAGAAGGATGCCGAGGGCGACGCCAGCTCCTACGAGCCCGACGAGAACCCCTTCGTGCGCCGCGACGATGAGGACCAGCCCAAGAAGCGCCGTGCTCCGCGCAAGGCGAAGAAGAGCGAAGAAGGTCAGGCCGGTAGCGAGGGCGAGATCGACGCCACTGTCCTGCCACCCTCGATCAGCGCAGCCGACGAGGGTGAGGCCAAGCCCGCGCCGCGACGTCGCCGCAAGAAAGATGCCGACGAAGAAGCCAACGCAGCCTGATCGCGCTTGATCGGCGGGACCGATGGAATAGGGCGAGACCGATGGATTCGCTTCTCGGTTTCGCCCGCCGTCATCCCGATGTAACGCTGCTGCTGCTCGGCGCGCTGGCCGCGCTCGGCTACCCGCCGCTCGGCCTGTGGCCCGTCGCGATCGCTGCCATGGGAGCCTTCGCGCTGATGGTGGCCGACAGCCCGAGCATCGGCATCGCCGCAAAGCGCGGCTGGCTGTTCGGCGTAGCGCATTTCACTGTCACCAATAACTGGATCGCGACGGCCTTCACCTATCAGGCGGAAATGCCGCCCGCGCTCGGCTGGCTCGCGGTGCCGCTGTTGTCGCTCTACCTCGCGGTCTATCCCGGGATCGCAGCCGGTCTGGCGAAGGCGCTGGTTCGCAATGGTTCGGGTCCGGCCTTCGCGCCGGCATTGGGTGCCAGCTGGATCCTCGGCGAATGGCTGCGGAGCTGGGTTTTCACCGGCTATTCCTGGGGGCCGTTCTCGCTTGCGCTGATGGGCCCGTGGGACCGTCCGGGATTTGGCGCGCTGTTGCCCTTCGCGGGGACTTACGCCCTCTCGGGCATGGCGGTCTGCGCTGCCGCGCTGCTGGCAATGCTGGTGGTCGCGAAGCGCTGGCTCCCGCTCGCTGCAATGGCTGCAGTGCTGGTCGCAGGCATGTATTTGTCTGCCGGAGTGGGGCGCGAGGGCTATCTTCCTTTGACGCTCGTTCAGCCGAATTTGCGGCAGGAAGAGATCGACGATGCTTCGAAGTATGAGAGCCAGTTCCAGACCATCGCGGGTCTCAGCACTCCGCTGCGACCGGTCAGCCAACGGCTTGTCCTGTGGCCCGAAAGCGGCGTGCCTGACTACCTGCGCGATGGCTATCCGCAGCGCTATTACGACCGGATGACTGCTGGCGCGAACCCGGCTTTCGCCCGTGCCCGCATCGGCAGCACCATCGGCGGTGGATCGCTTTTGCTGACCGGGGCGCAAGATCTCGAACTCGAGGAGGTCGACGGCCTACGGCGGGCTACCGGCGCCTACAATGTCGTTCTCGCAATCGACGGACAGGGCGAAATCCTCGACGGCGCGGCCAAATCGCACCTCGTGCCTTATGGCGAATACCTCCCCATGCGCGCCCTGCTGGAGCCTCTCGGTGCAAGCCGGTTGGTGGCAGGTACGATCGACTTCCTGCCGGGCCCCGGGCCGCAAAGCCTCGACCTCGGTAGCTACGGCAAGGCCGGTATCCAGATCTGCTACGAGATCGTGTTTTCCGGCGAAGTGACCGATCGCGACAACCGACCCGACTATATCTTCAACCCGTCGAACGATGGCTGGTTCGGCGCCTGGGGCCCGCCCCAGCACCTCGGTCAGGCGCGGATGCGTGCGGCGGAGGAGGGGCTGCCCGTGCTCCGCTCCACCACCACCGGGATCAGCGCGGTGATCGACGCGCGCGGGGTGGTGCGCGAGCATATCGACCGAAATATCGCGGCGCGGGTCGATACGCTGGTGCCGCCCTCGCAGGAGCCTACCTGGTTTGCGCGGCTCGGACATTGGCTGACGCTCGCGTGGGGGCTGCTGCTGTTGGCCGGATCGTTGGTTGTAATGCGACACCGGCGCGGCTAGGCCGACGCAAGCACATAAAGACATCTTTATATCGGGACGATCGGCTGCATGCGTAAAAGTTATCTCTTTACTTCGGAAAGCGTCTCGGAGGGGCATCCCGACAAGGTTTCTGACCAGATTTCCGACGCCATCGTCGATCTCATGCTCGGCAAGGATCCCGAAGCGCGCGTGGCCTGCGAAACGATGACGACGACCCAGCGCGTTATCCTGTCCGGCGAAATCCGTTGCGCTCCGATGTATGACAACAACAATCCCGACTGGGCCGATAATGGCGGCTGGGCACCGGGCGCGAAGGACGAGATCGAGCAGGCCGTGCGCCAGACCGTCCGCGAAATCGGCTATGAGCAGGACGGGTTTCACTGGAAGACGCTGACGTTCGAAAACCACCTTCACGGCCAGTCTTCGGAAATTGCCCAGGGCGTCGATTCCAGCGGCAACAAGGATGAAGGTGCGGGCGATCAGGGCATCATGTTCGGCTTCGCCTGCGACGAGACGCCCGATCTCATGCCGGCGACGCTAGACTACAGCCACAAGATCCTCGAACGCCTCGCGGCAGATCGCAAGAGCGGCGCGGCGCCCTTCCTCGAGCCCGATGCCAAGAGCCAGCTTTCGCTGCGCTATGAAGACGGGAAGCCGGTCGCCTGCACCGCGATCGTTGTCTCGACGCAGCACGGAAAGGGCTATCATGAGGGTCAGAAAGAGGCCGAGCTCAAGGCCTATGTCCAGAAGGTCGTCACCGAGATCCTGCCCGAAGGCTGGATTTCCGATGCCACCGAATGGCATATCAATCCCACCGGTGCCTTCGAGATCGGTGGCCCCGATAGCGACGCCGGCCTGACCGGCCGCAAGATCATCGTCGATACCTATGGCGGCGCGGCCCCGCATGGCGGCGGCGCCTTCAGCGGCAAGGACCCGACCAAGGTCGACCGCTCGGCCGCCTATATCACGCGCTACCTTGCCAAGAACATAGTCGCCGCCGGCCTCGCCACGCGCTGCACGATCCAGCTCAGCTATGCGATCGGCGTGTCGAAGCCGCTGTCGCTTTACGTCGATACGCACGGCACTGCCGCCGATGGCGTGTCCGACGAAGCTCTCGAGAACGCGATCCGCGGGATCGCAAAGCTCGGCGGCCTGACCCCGCGCGGTATCCGCACGCATCTGGGCCTCAACAAGCCCATCTATCGCGAAAGCGCAGCCTACGGCCACTTCGGGCGGCAGGCCGACGGCGACCGCTTCCCGTGGGAGCGCACCGATCTGGTCGACGACCTCAAGGCGGCGCTGGGCTGAGCTAAGTCCCGTGCTCTCCCTTGCGCGGGCTGGGCGTATCTAGCGCCAGCTGGGCTTCGGAAAAGGTGAAGGGGCTGCGTACGCCCGGGATGCCGCCGAGCTCGATCTGCATCTGCCGCGCCTGCATCTGGGGGTCGGCAAAGACCGCATCAATCGCGTTGATCGGACCGGCAGGAATGCCATCCTCTGCGCAATCGCTCAATAGTTCGGCGCTTTCCCACTTGGCCGTTTCAGCCGCGATGATTTCGTCGAGTTCCGTGCGATTGGCGAGCCGGGCCTCGTTCGTTGCGAAACGCTCGTCGCCGAGTAAATCGTCGCGCCCGAGCAGGGTGAGCAGCTTGCGGAACAGTCCGTCGTTCGCGGGCGCGAGCACGACCTCGCCATCGGCGGTTTGGAAGACCCCATAGGCGCTCACCTGAGCATGTTCGTTGCCCATTCGCGGCGGGTTCTCGCCGGTGCTGAGGAAATGCGTTGCCTGGCTGGCGAGCAGGCCGACCGAACAGTCGAGCAGGGCCATGTCGACATGCTGCCCGCGCCCCGTCCGCTCCCGCATGGCCAGGGCCGCCTGGATGCCGATCACCGAATAAAGCCCGCAGGTAAGATCGGAGATCGAGACGCCCATTTTCATCGGCTGGCCGTGGGGCTCTCCCGTCAACGACATGAAGCCGCTCATCGCCTGGATGACGAAATCGTACCCCGCCTCATGCGCGCGCGGGCCGGTCTGCCCGAAGCCGGTAATGGAGCAGTACACCAGCCGCGGATTGGCCTTCGCCAGTGTTTCGTAATCCAGTCCGAACTTGGCGAGCGCGCCGGTCTTGAAATTTTCCAGCGCCACGTCGGCGCTTCGAGCTAGTTCCCTGACTCGGTCGAGATCGCTTTCATCGCGAAAATCGGCGACGATGCTGCGCTTGCCGCGATTGGTCGCGTGATAATAAGCCGCTTCGCGATCGCCATTGTCACGCTCGATCCACGGCGGCCCCCATTTGCGGGTGCCATCGCCATCGGGGCTTTCCACCTTGATTACGTCCGCGCCGAGATCGGCGAGAACCTGGCCTGCCCATGGCCCTGCCAGCACACGGGCGAGTTCGAGGACTTTCAGTCCGGCGAGCGGCGCATTGGGATTGCGAGGGGTATCGAGCCACATGGGCTTGCCGTGCGGTGCTGCGCGCGCCCGGTCAAGTCACTCCATGCCGACGCTGGCGGCTAGCGAGCCGACAGCGTCGAGGAATTCCTCGCGAAAATCCTGCACCACCTGCCTGCTCGACCGAACCTGCTCGACGAGGCCGACGCCCTGCCCGACGAAATAGCTTACGAGCTCTCGCGCTTCGCCATTCCCGGCGGCTGCCTCGCGTTCGATGCGGGCGAAGGCGGGTTCGGACACCATGCCCATCAACGGCATCGGCAGCGTGCCGGGGCCGTCGCTCGCGTCCCACGCATCGTGCCATGCGGTCTTGAGCTGGCGCGCGGGCTTGCCGGTGCGACTGCGCGAGCGGACCGTGTCGCGGCTGCGCGCGGCGACCATCTTGTCGCGGAAGGCCTCGCTGGTTTCCGCTTCCGGCGTTGCCAGCCAGACCGAGCCGGTCCATGCGCCCTGCGCACCCGCCGCCATCATCCCGGCCATCTGCCCCCCGGTCATGATGCCGCCAGCCGCCAGCACGGGGATGTCGTGGCCGGCCCGTGAAAGCGCGCGGACCACTTCGGGGATCAGCACCAGCGTCGAGACCTCTCCGCAATGGCCACCGGCCTCGCCGCCCTGGGCGACGATAATGTCGACGCCTGCCTCGGCCTGCCGGATCGCATGCTCCTTCGCGCCCACCAATGCCGCGACCGGCACACCGCGCGCCTTGCCCTCTTCGATCATTGCGGGCGGGGCGATGCCGAGAGCGTTGGCGATCAGCTTGATCGGATGCCGGAAGGCGACCTCCATCAGCGCCAGGCCGTTCTCGGGCGTTATTTCCATCCGCTCCTTCAGGATCGGCATCTCGACCTCTGGCGCAATGCCGTATTGGCCCAGCATCTGGTTGACGAAACCCTGGTAGGACGGATCGATCGCTGCCGCGCGGCTCTTGGGGTCCGCCAGTTCGCGCACGCTGGCATCGACGACCTCCGGCACCAGCACGTCGACGCCGTAAGGAGCGCCATCGACATGCGCGTCGATCCAGGCGAGCTCCTCCTCCAACTGGTCCGGGCTGAACCGCGTCGCGCCAAGCACGCCGAACCCGCCCGCCTTGCTGACTGCCGCCACCACATCGCGG
The DNA here is from genome assembly GCA_029937545.1 of Erythrobacter sp. Classification (GTDB taxonomy): domain Bacteria; phylum Pseudomonadota; class Alphaproteobacteria; order Sphingomonadales; family Sphingomonadaceae; genus Qipengyuania. Next base: position 20,160 of record JAPYPR010000014.1, read on the forward strand.
CAATGGCTGAAGGCGAAGAGCGGAAATTCCGCCCCGGTCATTTCGCACACGCGGTTCATCGGCATCTTGTCTCTCCTCGCTTCGGCCGGATCGTAACACCGTGACGCTTGTGGGCCACTACCAAATTGGTCATACGGCACAGAGGGATGGACGGAAGTGAGGGGCAGTCATGAGAATTCGGGCGCAATGGATTGGTGTAGTTGCGAGCGTCGCGGCGCTGGCGCTTGCGGCCCCGGCGGCGGCGCAGGAGCGGATCGACTTGCCCCAAGGTGCCGCGTGGACGCATCCCCATTCAGGTATCGTCTTTCCCGCCATGCTCGAAAGGCGGGACCGGGCCGGGGCCAGTGCCTTCGCCGCCGATTTTCTCGACGTGGCGGCCAGCTATAAAAGTGATAACGCGGGAGAGGAAATCAGCCTCTACGTCTTTCGCAACACGAATGGCTCCGGCGCTCTGTGGCTCGCACAGGCGCAGGCGCAGATCGAGGCGCGGGATATCTACGCGCGACCGACGCTGGCTTTCCCGGTCGAGCCGGTCGCGATCGGTAACCATTCAGAAGCAGGCGCGCTGGCCGTTTACGCCGCCGGAGAGGGGAGCGATTATACATCCACCGCAGTCGCCCTGTTCGAGATGGGCGGGTGGTACGCAAAACTTCGAGGTTCGTCGAAGTCCCTCGATCCGGCGACCCTGCGCGAAGCCATGCTGGCCTCAGTCTCCGCGATCGGGTGGCCGGCGGATGCGACCTTCGCTGCCGCGCAATCACCTGTCCCAACCTGCGTGGAATCGCTGACCTTCAAGCGCAAGTCGGAAGATGTGAAGACCGATACCACGGACGCCCTTTTGCAATCGGTCTTCGGATCACTGATACAGAAGAAGATTGGCGAAGCGCAGGCGGCGAAGGCCGACACAAAGCCGACAGGCAGCTATTGCCTCGACTCCGTTCTGACACCGACCCAGCGCGTCTATCGTTTCAATTCTGCTTCGGACGCTTACTTGATCGCACCTGGCGACTCGGGCCGAGCCATTCTGGTGGGGCGCAGCGCGGCAGCGGACCTGAAGTCCCAGCTCGACGAGCGCAAGTCTGCCAAAGAGCGGTATGAAGTGCAGCTGGTCCTGCCCGACCAGCGAATTTACTACCGTTTGCAGGACCGCCTGCCATCGCCCAGGCGGGCGATCGAGCTGGTCGAGGCGCATGCCACTACGTCCACGGTGACCACTTGGGGCGAAGATACGAACGTCACGCTCGATACGGGCGTCGTGCGCTAACCCTCAGATCGCGACCTCGTATTCCGCCGTCGTTTTCGCCGCCACATCCTCTGCTGTCACACCCGGTGCCAGCTCGATCAGGCGGAACGGGCTGTCGTGATCGGGGCGCTGGAATACCGCGAGATTGGTGATGATCATGTCGACCACGTTCTGACCCGTTAGCGGCAGGGTGCATTCGGGAATGAACTTCGGGCTGCCGTCCTTGGCAGTGTGGTCCATCACCACGATGATCTTTTTCACGCCCGCAACGAGGTCCATCGCGCCGCCCATGCCCTTGATCATCTTGCCCGGGATCATCCAGTTGGCGATATCGCCATTCTGGGCCACCTCCATCGCGCCGAGCACGGTGAGGTCGATATGCCCGCCGCGGATCATGGCGAAGCTCGCGGCGCTGTCGAAATAGGCGCTGTGGTCGAGCTCGCTGATGGTCTGCTTGCCGGCGTTGATGAGGTCGGCGTCCTCCTCACCCTCGTAGGGGAAGGGTCCGATGCCGAGCATGCCGTTCTCGCTCTGAAGCGTCACATGCATGCCCTCGGGAATGTGATTGGCGACCAGCGTCGGGATGCCGATGCCGAGATTGACGTAATAGCCGTCCTCCAGCTCCTGCGCCGCGCGGGCGGCCATCTGGTTGCGGTCCCAGCCGATCTTTTCTGCGGTCTCGCTCATGCTTATTCGCTTTCGTTCATGATATTCGGTGCAGTCGTCGCGTCGGACGGCATCCAGCGGGTTTCCGGCGGAAAGACTCCGTCGATCGAGCCCTTCTGCCACGCGCCGTAGACCGGGTTCGGCATCAGGAACCAGCCGTTGCCCCACAGCTGCGCATATTCTCCGCGCGCGACCATGGCGCGGCGGGCCTGGACAGCATCCTCGTCGGCATTGAAGACGTCGGCAAAGTCGCCGAGATTGTCGCCGGCCAGCGCGATGACGCAGAACCGCTCGGCAATCCTCGCGCGGCGGCCGTCCTTGCGCCCGCCCATCGCATCGTCGCCGCGCAGGAAGAGGTTGTCGAGATGGACGGCAGGTCCGGCACCGACCGCCTCGATCGCGGCGGCGGTCCCGGCAGCGTTCTCGCTATTGCGATTGGTGTTGAATATCACCGTGATCCCCGCCTCGCGCAGGCGGCGCAGGCCAGTGACGGCACCCGGCACCGGCGCGGCGATACCGGCGCCGCCGTCGGCCCATTGCGCCCATTCCTCGGGCACGAAGGGCTTGCCCGAATAGGCCGCCCAGTATTCGTAGCCATTGTTGAGCAGCACCGTTTCGTCGACATCGAAGACGGCGGCGAAGGGCTTCATCGTTCCGTCTGCAGCGACGCAGGACGGAGTGCCTATGCCTCCTTGCGCGTCGGGCAGGCCCATCGGAACCGATTGCGGAACCTTGCGCTGGCGGCTGACGGCGATGGCATAGTCGGCCAGCTGCCGCCACGTCTGGATCGATGCACCGGCCGCTTCGCCAGATGCGTAGAGCCAGCGCATGCCGTCCGGCGCGGCGCGTTCACCGGGCGGGAGAGAAGGCGGAACATGCGCCGCGACTTGCGGCGTGACCGGTTCCGCGACGGCCGTGGCGCAGGAGGACAGCGCCAAGGCCGCCACCGTGACGAGCAAGCTCCGCATCATGCCGTCTCCCGCTCGCGCGTTGTGACGAATTCGATCTTCTTGTCGTAGGGCGCGCCCACGATCATGCGCTGGACGTAGACGCCGGGCAAATGGATGCAGTCCGGGTCGAGGCTGCCGGTCGGCACGATTTCTTCGACTTCGACGACGCAGGCCTTGCCACAGGTCGCGGCGGGCAAATTGAAGTTGCGCGCGGTCTTGCGGAAAACGAGGTTGCCGGTCTCGTCCGCCTTCCAGGCCTTCACGATAGCAAGGTCGGCGAAGATGCCACGCTCGAGGATATACTCCTCCATCTGCCCGTCCCGGTTGGCGAACTCCTTCGTTTCCTTCCCCTCGGCCACCTGCGTGCCGACGCCGGTCTTGGTGTAGAAGCCCGGGATGCCGGCCCCGCCGGCGCGCATGCGTTCGGCGAGGGTTCCTTGCGGGCAGAATTCCACCTCCAACTCGCCGGAGAGGAATTGCCGCTCGAATTCCTTGTTCTCGCCGACATAGCTGGAGATCATCTTCTTCACCTGCTGCGTGCGTAGGAGCATGCCGATGCCTTCATTATCGATGCCGGCGTTGTTGCTGGCGAAGGTCAGGCCCTTCACCCCCGACTCGCGGATTGCCTCCAGCAGGCGTTCGGGGATGCCGCAGAGGCCGAATCCTCCGCTGGCGATCAACATGTCGTCCTTCAGAAGCCCGTCGAGGGCGGCGGCGGCGTCGGGATAGAGCTTGTTCATGGGCCGAGCGCTTAACCGCTTCGCGAAGCCCTGTCACCTTCATGCCGTAGGGTCGTCGATTACCAAAAAGCGCGCATTGCATTTCGCAGCGAGCTATCTGTTGCAATCCCCGCAACACACCTTGTTCTTTTCGCATTTGCACAAATTGATGCTGCAGTGCACATAGAACGTGCCTTTTAGGCATCCTCTCCCAAGACTTTCATAGCCCGGCTGGTTTTCCAGTCGGGCTTTTTTCTGTCCCGCGCGGACCTCGGGCAGGGGCTCGTTCATTGCATCGAAGAGGTCCAGTTCCCAGCTAGGACCGGATACGACAATGGACGAAGGGAAATCGCCCACATGGCAGATGCGGACGCCGCTGTAGCGGATAAGACGGTCAGGTTGCAGGTTGCAGCCGCTCGGAACGAAGAGAGCGGGCAGGGCATCGCCCGCATGCCGCGCACCACCTTCCAGGCGCTGGGCATCACCGAGGGCGATGTGGTCGAGATCACCGGCAAACGTTCGACCGCCGCCGTCGCCATGCCCGCTTATGACGAGGACCAGAGCCTCGAGGTTATCCGTCTCGACGGCCTCCAGCGCGGCAATGCCGAAGTCGGCTCGGGCGAACATGTGAAGGTCGCCGTGGCCGAATCGCGCCCAGCCACTCGCGTGGTGTTCGCGCCCGCGCAGCGCGAGATGCGGCTGCAGGGTCCGGCTCAGGCGCTGAAGCGCAATTTCTTCCGTAAGCCGCTCGTCGCGGGCGATCTCGTCGCCACCACCGGGCAGCAGCCGGTGCAGAACATGCCGCAGGAAGTCCGCCGCATGTTCAATGCCCCCGCCTATGCGTTGACCCAGATCCGCCTCAGCGTCGTCTCGACCACGCCCAAGGGTATCGTCCATATCGACGAGAATACCGAAGTGGAGTTGCGCGCTGAATTCGAGCAACCCCGCGATGCGCGGGCGATCATCAATTACGACGACGTCGGCGGCATGGGCGAGACGATCCAGCAACTGCGCGAGATGGTCGAACTGCCGCTGCGCTATCCCGAACTGTTCACGCGCCTCGGCGTCGATCCGCCCAAGGGTGTGCTGCTCCACGGCCCGCCGGGGACCGGCAAGACCCGGCTGGCGCAGGCTGTCGCCAATGAAAGCGACGCCAACTTCTTCACCATCAACGGGCCCGAGATCATGGGTTCCGGCTATGGCGAAAGCGAGAAGGCGCTGCGCGAAGTGTTCGAGCAGGCGAGCAAATCCGCCCCCGCCATCGTGTTCATCGACGAGATCGATTCGATCGCCCCCAAGCGCGACCGCGTGCCGGGCGAGGCGGAGAAGCGGCTCGTCGCCCAGCTGCTCACGCTGATGGACGGGCTCGAGGCGCGCTCCAACCTCGTGGTGATAGCGGCGACGAACCGTCCCGATGCCATTGACGAGGCGCTGCGCCGCCCCGGCCGCTTCGATCGCGAGATCATCATCGGCGTGCCCGACGAAAAGGGCCGCCGTGAAATCCTCGGCATCCACACGCGCGGCATGCCGCTGGGCGACAAGGTCGATCTCAACGAGCTGGCCAAGGGCACCTACGGTTTCGTCGGCGCTGACATTGCGGCCCTGGCCCGCGAGGCGGCGATCGACGCCGTGCGGCGGATCATGCCCAAGATCGACCTCGACGAGCGGACCATCCCGCCCGAAGTCCTCGACGAGCTCTATGTCGGCCGCGAGGATTTCCTCTCCGCGCTGAAGCGCATCCAGCCCTCGGCCATGCGCGAGGTGATGGTCCAGGTCCCCAATGTCGGCTGGTCCGACATCGGCGGCGTCGGCGAATCGATCGAGAAGCTGAAGGAAGGCATCGAGCTTCCGATGAAGAATCCCGATGCCTTCCACCGGCTCGGCATCCGCCCGGCCAAGGGCTTCCTGCTCTATGGCCCTCCCGGCACCGGCAAGACCCTGCTGGCCAAGGCAGTCGCCAAGGAAGCGGAAGCGAACTTCATCTCGATGAAAAGCTCCGACCTGCTGAGCAAATGGTATGGCGAGAGCGAGCAACAGATCGCGCGCATGTTCAAGCGCGCGCGGGCCGTCGCGCCCTGCGTCGTGTTCATCGACGAGATCGACAGTCTGGTGCCCGCCCGCGGGTCGGGCCAGGGCGAACCACAGGTGACGGGCCGTGTCGTCAACACGATCCTTGCGGAAATGGACGGGCTGGAAGAGCTGCAGTCGGTCGTCGTCATCGGCGCGACCAACCGCCCGACTCTTGTCGATCCCGCGCTGCTACGCCCCGGCCGCTTCGACGAGCTGGTCTATGTCGGCACGCCGGACAAGGCAGGGCGCGAGCAGATCCTCGGCATTCATACGAAGGACATGCCGCTGGCAGACGACGTCAGCCTCGCCGGTGTCGCAGGCGAGACGGCGCGCTTTACCGGAGCCGATCTCGAGGATGTCGTCCGCCGTGCGGGCCTTAATGCGCTCCAGCGCGCGGGCGGGGACGTGCAGAACGTTACCGGGGCCGACTTCACCGAGGCGCTGAAAGACAGCCGCGCGACCGTCACCAGCAAGATGGAAGCGGAGTACAAGAAGATACGCGGCGAGCTGAAGAAACGCGCCGCCGATATCCAGCCCATCGGCTTCATTCACGAAGGCATGGTCGAGCCGACACGCGACCGGAAGCATGGCGTCGAGGTCGACGCCGGCGAAAGCGCAGAAAACTAACCGCCCGTCACGCGCTGGTTCGCCGCCTCGACTTCGAGCCGGTGGCGGATCAACGCTTCGGGCTGGTTTTCCTTGAGCCAGCCGAGCATGTGCTCGCGCACGTCGCAGCGGAGCGTCCACAGATCGCCGATCGTCGCCGAACTCATCGCGAGGCGAAGCTCGATGCTCTCGGGGTAAGCTTCGGTCATCAAGAGCGCGAGGTTGCGACCGTCCCACAACGGATGGTCGGTCACGAAGCGCTCGAATTCTTCGCGGATCGGCGTGATGTCCGCAATCGGATCGAGATGCAGCATCACCGGAGCTGTGAGCTTTTCGCTCACGCGCGACCAGTTTTCGAAGCTCTGGTCGAGGAAACGGCTGGTCGGCACGACGAGGACACGCTCGTCCCAGGTTCTGACCGTCACGAAGCTCATGCGGATTTCCTCGACGCGGCCTGCCTGCCCGTCGACCTTCACGAGATCGCCGATCCGGAGCGGCTGGGTCAGCGCCATCTGCATGCCCGCGATGAGCGATTTGAGCGCGGGCTGGGCGGCCGCGCCGACCGCGAGGGCGGCGAGACCGGCGGAGGCCAGCATGGTCGTGCCAACGTCCCTCACACCGGGGATGTTGAGCATGATCAGCGAAATGGTGATGATGATGATCGCGACCCGCAGGGTGCGCGACAGGATCGCGATCCGCGTCATCCGCCCGCGCTGGCCAACCGGGTCTTCGCTTTCTAGCGACTGCTTTTCGTAACCGAGCGCAGCGCCCTTTACAGCGGCAAACGCGAGCCAGCCGACGAGCGCCGGAACGATGAAGGATGCGAAGATGTCCCAGCCGCGCCCGGCCAGCGCATCGTTTTCCGCCGCGACGGAAATCGCGAATCCGACCATCGCCCAGCGCAAGGGGCGGCGGACGGTGTCGAAGACGATGTCGTCCACCTGGCTCGATGATTTGCGAACGATCCGCCGGAGCAAGGCGAAGACGACCCAGTGCACCAGTAGCGCGATTGCCACCGACCCGCCGAGCACGATCAGGTGCTCGAGGATGGCCTCGTAGGAAATCGGCCAGTTTCGTGGGTCGAAGCGTTCAAGCATTGCTCGACCGCTTATGGGGATGGCAGCGCGCTTTCAACTCTGCTGCCGGCGACCGATGCTCAAACGTCGAGCGGAAGGTCGATCTCGACCACCAGGCCATTGGCACCGAATTCGCGCTCTATACTGCCGCCGAATTGCCGCGCTGCGCTGTTCATCAGCATGCTGCCGAAGCCGCGTCGCTCCGGCTCGCCTTCGGTGGCTTTGCCCGTCTCTTGCCAGGTAATGAAGACGCGCCCGTCCCGCTCCGTCCAGCTGACCCGCACCGTCCCCTTGCCGCTCCAGGCGCCGTATTTGACGGCATTGGTGGTCAGTTCGTGCAGCACCAGACCAAGCGGGGTGACGTGCTTAGCCGGCAGTAGAACTTCGTCCCCCTCGATCTCCGCAATCTGGGACGACGAACGATAGGGGGCGAGCGAGGTTTCGACGAGCTGGTATAGGGAGGCGACGGGCCGCTCGAGCTCTCCCTGGCTTACTTCATGCGCGGTGAGCAGCGCGCGGATGCGCTGGGCGATGCTGTCGGTGACCTCTTTCGCCTCCGGCTTGTCGCGCGCGCTCATCTGCACGATTGCTAGAACGACTGCGAACAGGTTCTTAACCCGGTGATTAAGCTCCCGCGCCAACAGGTCGGCCCGGTCGCGCGCTTCGCCGATGGCAGCGGCCTGAGCAGCTTGAGCTTCGGCCAATGCCGCGCGTGACACCACGCGCATGCCGAACAGAACGGCGACCAGGATAAGTGCGATAAGCCCGGCGAGCAGCGGCAGCACCCGGGCTTCCAGCCGCGCGGTGTCCGCAGCTTGCTCGCCAAGAATCTGCTGTTCGATCTCACGCATCTCGTCGAGCGACCGGCGCAGGCGCTCCATCGCTTCCTGCCCTTCGTCGGACAGGACCGCGCGGCGGGCGTCGAGCAGGCGGCCCTCCTGCACGAGACCGACAGTCTCTTCCATCTCGTCGAATTTCAGGCGAGCAAGCATGTCGATCTGGTCGACCAGCTCTTCCTGGCGCGGGGTGATTTCGTCGCCCAGCAGGTTACGCAGTTCATCGAGCGCCGGATCGATTTCCTCGCTGCCTTCCTCGTAAGACGACAGATACCGGCGATCTAGAGTGATGATATAGCCGCGCTGGCCGGTTTCGGCACGCAGCGCGGCGCGGTCGACTTCCTCCAGGACTAGCAGGACGGCCGCAGTTTGCCTGGATTGCTCGCGCTCGCCGCGCTCCGCCTCGAGTGTCTGGTACACGAGGTAGATAAGCCCGACCATCGCCCCGAAGACGACCAGCAAGATGACCACATTGGGCCAGCGCCGCGTGCGCTTCAGGACCTTGGCAAGCTGCCTCAATGCGCCGCACCCCAGCTCTTGCCGGTCCCGATTTCGACGCCCAGCGGCACGGTGAGTTCGACCGCAGGCCGCGCGGCTTCGGCCATCACGCGCTCGATCACCGGCTTTGCCTGGTCGACATCGCTCTCGGGAAGTTCGAAGACAAGTTCGTCATGCACCTGCAGCAGCATGCGGACATTGCCGAGGCCTGCTTCTTTAAGCGCGGGCATCATGCGGGCCATGGCGCGCTTGATGATATCGGCGCTGGTCCCCTGGATTGGCGCATTGATCGCGGCGCGTTCGCTGCCCTGCCGTTCGTTCGGGTTCTTGGAATTGATCCGCGGGAACCAGGTCTTGCGCCCGAACAACGTTTCCGAATAGCCGCGCTCGCGCACGCGCTCGGTGGTCTCAAGAATGTAGCGCTGGATGCCGGGAAAGCGCTGGAAATATGTGTCGATCATCTCCTGCGCCTCGTCAGCCTCGACGCCCAGACGGCCCGCCAAGCCCCAGCGGGAAATACCGTAGAGGATGGCGAAGTTGATCGTCTTGGCCCGGCCACGCGTGTCGCGATTGACCTCGCCGAACATTTCCTTCGCCGTGCGCGAGTGGATGTCCTCGCCCTCTTCGAAAGCTTCCTTCAGGCTCGGCACGTCGGCCATGTGGGCGGCAAGCCGCAGTTCGATCTGCGAATAGTCGGCGGCGAGCAGGACGTTGCCCTCCTCGGCAACGAAGGCCTCGCGGATCTGGCGGCCGATCTCGGTGCGGATCGGGATGTTCTGGAGGTTCGGATCGGTCGAAGACAGTCGCCCCGTCTGCGCGCCGACGAGGCTGTAGCTGGTGTGCACGCGGCTCGTTTCGGGATTGATCGCTTCCTGCAGCGCGTCGGTATAGGTCGACTTGAGCTTAGCCAGTTGACGCCATTCGAGCACCTTGTCGGCGATCTCCGCGCCTTCGCCGGACAGCCGCTCCAGCACGCTCTGGTCGGTCGAATATTGCCCGCTCTTGCCCTTCTTTCCGCCTTTGTAGCCGAGCGTGTCGAACAGCACCTCGCCGAGCTGCTTGGGGCTGCCGACGGTGAATTCGGTCCCGGCGATTTCGCGGATTTCGCCTTCGAGCCGGCCGATCTCCTTGGCGAAGTCCTCCGACAGCTTCGCCAGCCGTGCGCGGTCGACCTTGATGCCATGCCGCTCCATCTGCGCGACGACCGGGACCAGCGGGCGATCGACCCGCTCGTAGACGCGCGTACCGCCTTCGGTCGCCAGCCGCGGCTTGAGCATCGTATGCAATCGCCAGGTGACGTCGGCATCCTCGGCGGCATATTCGGTCGCCTTGTCGAGCGGGACTTCACCGAAGGGGATCGCCTTCTTGCCCGTGCCGCACAGTTCCTTGAAGGTCAGGCATTTGTGGCCGAGGTGCCGCTCGGCCAGCTCGTCCATGCCGTGTCCGCCGCCGATCCCGTTGAGCGCGCGCCCGGCATCGAGATCGAAGCTGATGACCATCGTGTCGTCGATCGGGTGAACTTCCACGCCGTTGCGGGCGAGGACGTTGATGTCGTATTTACCGTTGTGGAAGACCTTCAGCACCGCATCGTCCATGAGCAGGGGGCGCAGAGCATCCAACGCTGCCGACACCTCGATCTGCTCCGGCTTGTCGGCGAACATGTCGCTCCCGCCGTGCCGCAGCGGAATGTAACAGGCATCGTTCGGACCAAGCGCCAGGCTGATGCCGACGAGATCGCATTGCATGCAGTCGAGCGAGCTGGTTTCCGTGTCCACCGCTACCAGCCGCGCGGCCCTGGCGCGCTCGATCCAGTGCTCGAGCCGCTCCCTCGACTGCACACATTCATAGGCGGTCCGGTCGACCTCCGGCATGTCCGGTAACGGCTGGCGATTGCCGTCGCTGCTCGCTTGTGCGCCCTTCGTGTCCTGCTTGGCCGGATTGAGATCGTTTGCGCGCGTCGGGCTGCCGGAGCCTGCTTCGAGGCGCTTGAGCAGGCTGGTAAACCCATGTTTTTCGAGGAAGGCGGCTAGCGGTCCGTTCGGCACGCCATCGAGTTTCATGTCGTCGAGCGCGACAGGCAGTTCGCAATCTTCCTTCAGCGTCACGAGCACTCGGCTGAGCTCGGCATCTCCGCGATGCTCGATCAGGCGCTCTTTCAGCTTGGACTTCTTCATGCCTTCCGCGGAGTTGAGCGCGGCCGCGAGGTCGCCATGTTCCGCGATCAGCTTGCTCGCCGTCTTCGGGCCGACGCCGAAGATGCCGGGAATGTTGTCGACCGAATCGCCCATCAGCGCGAGGACGTCGCCCACCTTTTCGGGCGGCACGCCGAATTTCTCCTCGACCTCCTCGATATAGATGCGCGCGCTCTTCATCGTGTCGAGCATGTCGATTTTCGCGCCGTCTTTCTCACCGACGAGCTGCATCAGATCCTTGTCGGAACTGACGATCGTTACATTCCAGCCCTTGTCCTGCGCGGCGCGGGCGTAGGAGGCGATCATGTCGTCCGCCTCGACATCCGGTTCCTCGATGCAGGGCAGGCTGAAGGCGCGGGTTGCATCGCGGATCAGCGGAAATTGCGGGACCAGGTCTTCCGGCGGCTCGGGGCGATTGGCCTTGTACTGGTCGTAGATCTCGTTGCGGAAGGACTGGCTCGACCTGTCGAGCACGACGGCAAGGTGCGTCGGACCATCGGCCTTGTCGAGATCGTCGGCCAGCTTCCACAGCATGGTGGTGTAGCCGTAAACGGCGCCGACCGGTGTGCCTTCGGGGTCGGTCAGCGGCGGCAAGCGATGGTAGGCGCGAAAGATATAGGCGGAACCATCGACAAGATAGAGGTGCGGTTGAGCGGCCATCCGGGCGGCTTAGCAGCGTGATTGCGGCATGGGGAGGAATTTCGCGCGCATCGAAATATGGCGGAACTCCGACATTGCGGGCCAAATAAGGCAAGAAAAAGGCAGAGTTCAACGCTAATTGCTTGCACTGCCACATTGTCGCCCTTATTTAGACATGGTGAGGCCTGATTTGGGACTCGCGCAGAGGGTTGGCCAAGGGCGGCCCGATGCTCCAAACTTGCTGTTTGAGGAATTATATTATGCGTAAGATCGCTCTTGTTGCTGCCGCTTCGGCCGCTGCTCTCTCGCTCGCCGCTTGCTCGGAAGCTACCGAAGATTCGGCTGAAACCACCGTGGACTCGGCTGCTGCCGACACGGAAGCCAACATGGAAGCCGCTGGCGCCGAATTGGATGAAGCTGGCGCCGAACTGGAAGCCGGTGCTGAAGACATGGCTGCCGACGCCGACGCAGCTGCTGCCGAAGTCGAAGCTGAAGTCGAAGGCGAAACCGAAGCTGAAGCACAGGCCGACTAATCGCGCCAGCGCTTCGGAACGGTTTACCGTTTCGAAACAGGAAAGGGCGGTGCCGCGAGGCGCCGCCCTTTTCCCTTGCAATCACATTTTCCTGACGGGGCCCTACGGCCCCCGAACCCGCGAACTTTATTCGCCGCCATACTCTGCATTGGCCCACGCGCGGTCATCATTGGCTGCCCGCCCGAAGCCACGGTACAGCGCATCGGTGATTGTGGAGATGCGCCCATCGCGCAAGCGCCGCGCCTCGAGCTTCTGTGCCCGGCTGCCGTTCTCGACAGCCATCGAAGGGCTCTGGCCGGTGACGTAGATCGCAGCCGCAATGGCGCGTCCGTCGGGTGTATGAAAGATCCCGATATCGCTTGCAGTGCGGCTCAGGGTTCCGGTCTTGTTGGCAAGCATGGCGCTCATCGGAAGAACCGACCGCATCCGCCTTTTGCCGGTCGTCGTCTCCAGCATGGCATCGACCAGAATGCGGCGCGAGGAATCGCTGAGCCAGCGCCCCTGGTAAATGCCCGCTAGCAGTTGACCCATTGCCCGGGGCGTCGCGCTGTCGCGGATGTCGATCGACGATGCCGGATCGCTTCGTCCGTCTTCGCGGATCAACGTCCTGATATCGCGTGAGAGGGTGAAGCCCTCGATCCCCGCCTTTTGCATCCATGCATTCACGGCTGCCGGGCCGCCGACGGCATTAAGCATGGCGTCCGTGCAATCGTTGCAGCTCTTGCTGATCATCAGGCTGATATGCCGATACGCGGGCATGTAGGCACCGCCCGGGCGCGGCAGCCGCCATTCGCTCGTCAGGCTCCACTTGCCCGCATCGACGCCTGCGAGATAGGTCGCGGCGATCGCGACCTTGCTGGTGCTGGCCATCGGAAAGCGCTGGTCGGCGAGAACGCCGATTTCCTGACCCGTCGTCAAGTCGACCGCGTAAACGCCGATGCGCCCGCGCGAACCTTCTGCGAGGCGCGCGATCTGCCGCTCGAAGTCGGTATCGTAACGCGCGACCATCGACGAAGGCACGCGAACCTCGGTGCCGAGAGTCCGGTCGAAGGCTGACTCGAAGGCCTGCGTGTCGCTGTTGGCGATAGCGGGCGATGCCAGCGCAATGGCGCCCGCCGCAATAATCTTTCCGAAAAGTCCTGTCCGCATCCCGTCCTGTTACCCTCAGCGTGGTTTACCGATACTTAAGATGGCTCAAGCGCCGGTAACAAGGGTTATAGCGACAGAAAGTGGCGCCAATGCGACAATCGATTCGCCGCATCGGGAACAAACGGGATGCGGCGCGAACGTTAAGCGTCGGCGATAGCCTTTTCGATCTTCCGGACGGGCTCGCCCGTCATGGTCTTGTCGATCTCGCCGACCAGCTTCTTTTCGAGTTCGCCGTGATAATGGCGCCGCATTTCACCCAAAGTTTTGGGATCGGCGATCACGAGCACATCGCTGATCTCCCCGGAGATGGCCTTCGCGTTCAGCCATTCGGCAGCAGCCGCGCCGTGGGCCAGTTCTTCCAGATCGGTCCGGCCATGCTCCTGGCCGATATCGTCCTGGTGCTTGACCCCGGCGCTGTAGTTGGTCGCGGTGAGATCGGGCTTCTGGGCGTCCTCCAGCTTCGGTTCGAACATCTGTCCCGAATTGCGCATCACCGTGAAATTTTCGCCGTCCACGATTGCGACATGCGCCTTGTTGGGAAGCTTCATCCAAATTCTCCTGCTGTTTCTGTTTCTGCACCACCAACGACCGAAGCAGGGGACGGGTCCGTGCTTGAGCGGCAAAGCGTTTGCCTGCAAGCATGAGCTGCATGGGAACGGATGACAGCCGAAGCGCGATCGGGCGCAGCTTGAACGAGGCTCTCGCGCGGGCGGGCATGGGGGAGGCCAGCGGGCTCGCGCGCCTGACGGGCGGGGCTACGATGGAAAGCTGGCGTTTCGCTTGCGACGGGAAAGACTACGTCCTGCGGCGCGCGCCGAGCCTCGAGTTCATGGAGGGCCGGCCCTATGGTCACGATAGCGAAGCCGCGATCATCGGCGCGGCATTCGATGCCGGGGTGACGGCGCCCGAAGTCGTCCTCGTATTGCAACCGGACGACGGGATCGGCAGCGGGTTCGTGATGCGCGCGCTCCCCGGCACGCCCGATCCCCGCGCGATCCTGGCGATGGACGAGCCTGCACAACTGCTGCGGGAAGTGGCCCGCGATCTGGCCCGCATCCACGGGCTCGATCCGGCGAAGCTCCCAAACGATGTCCCCGAAATGGACTACGCCGAGGCCGTCGAAGGGCTGGCCGAACAGTTCGAGGAGGCGGGCGGCGACCGGCCGATCATCGCGCTGGGCCTCAAATGGTTGCGCGACAATCTGCCCGAGCGCGTCGAGCCCGTCCTCAATCATGGCGACTACAGGCTCGGCAACCTGCTGGCCGAGGATTCGCATCTCACCGGCGTGCTCGACTGGGAGCTGGCGCATTTCGGCGACCGGCACGAAGACCTCGCTTTCGGCTGCATGGCCGTATGGCGCTTCGCCCGGGTCGATCGCCCGGCGCTGGGGCTCGGCTCGCTCGAAGACTATGTCGAAGCCTATGAGGCGGAAAGCGGCGTGTCCCTGGACGCCGGACGGTTCCGCTTCTGGCTCATTTACCGCACCGTGTGGTGGGCGCTCGGCTGCATCCGTATGGCCGATTTCTGGCGCAGCGGCGAAGACCGGATGCTGGAGCGCGTCGTGATTTCGCGCCGGACGAGCGAACAGGAACTCGATCTCCTGCTGCTGCTGGAGGACGATGCGCCCGACGAAGAACAGGCGCGGCCTCTCCCGCCGAGCGATGTGAAGCTCGAACCGTTGGGCGAAGCGAGCGTGGGCGAGATCGCCGAAGCGGTCTCCGAATGGCTCGCCACGATCAAGGACCGCATGGAGGGGCACGACCGCTTCCAGCTGGCCGTCGCCCGCAATGCGCTGGGCATGATTTCGCGCGGCGACCGGGTCGATGTCGAATTCGCCGACGATCTGCTGGCGCAGGAGCTTCTGGACGGGGAGCGCTCGCTGGCGACTCCCGGTCTGCTCGCGTTGCTGCGCCGCTCCGCGCTCGACAAGCTGGCGGCCGACGTGCCCAAATACCCGATGCTCGCGCTTGCCCGCGCCAAATGGACTGGAGAGGATTGATGGACTTCACGATCCCCGAGGATCTCGAAAATTATTACGAGGAGCTGGTCGACTTCATCGAGACAGAGATCATCCCGCTCGAACAGCAGGACGACAACATCCGCTTCTTCGACCATCGCCGCGAATATGCACGCACCGATTTCGAGAAGGGCGGCTTGCCGCGCGAGGATTGGGAAGAGCTGCTGCGCGAAGCCCGCAAGCGTGCCGATGCCGCCGGCCACTGGCGCTTCAGCGCGCCGAAGAAATACGGCGGCAAGGATAGCTCCAATCTCTGGATGGCGGTCATCCGCGACCGCTTCGCCCAGCGCGGGCTGGGCCTCCACAACGATCTGCAGAACGAGCATAGCATCGTCGGCAACTTCCCCTTCGTCGAGATGTTCGAACAATGGGGCACGGACGAGCAGAAACAGGAATTCATCCTCGGCGGGTTCGAAGGCAGGCGCCGCGTCGCTTTCGGCCTGACCGAACCGCACCATGGCTCCGACGCTACGCATATGGAGACCAAGGCCGTTCGCGAGACGCGCGACGGGGTCGATGGCTGGCGGATCGACGGGAAGAAGATGTGGATCACCGGCATGCATGTCGCCACCCATTGCGCGATGTTCGCTCGCACCTCCGGCGAGGATGGCGATGCCAGCGGGATCACCTGCTTCCTCGTCCCCAACCCGACGGAGGGGCTGGAGATCGAGGAGTGGCTGTGGACCTTCAACATGCCCACCGACCACCCGCGGCTGAGCGTCAACAACGTCTGGGTGCCCGACAGCGCCATTCTCGGCGTCGAGGGCAGGGGCCTTTCGCTGGCGCAGAGCTTCGTCCACCAGAACCGTATCCGCCAGGCCGCGAGCAGCTGCGGCGCAGCGCAATATTGCGTCGAGGAAAGCGTGAAATACGCGCGGGAGCGCAAGCCGTTCGGGCAGGAGCTGGCGCGCAACCAGGGCATCCAGTTCCCGCTGGTCGAGCTGGCGACGCAATGCGAGATGCTGCGCCTGCTGATCTACAAGACCGCCTGGGAAATGGACAACATGCCGCACGAAGAGATCGAGAAGACGATCTCCGACAAGGTCAGCATGTGCAATTACTGGGCGAACCGGCTGGTGTGCGAAGCGGCGGATCGCGCGATGCAGGTGCATGGCGGGATCGGCTATTCGCGGCACAAGCCGTTCGAGCACATCTATCGCCACCACCGCCGCTATCGCATCACCGAAGGCGCGGAAGAATTACAGATGCGCAAGGTCGGCGCATATTTGTTCGGCTATCTCGGCCCGCGGCGCGGCAAATTCGCATCCGGTTGATCGCATCCGGTTAATCAGGGCGAGAGCGCCGTTCGTAGAGCAATCGCTTGACCTTGCGCGCGCGCGGGGGGCTTATCGCACCTTCATACTTCGGGGACTGCACATTATGACACATTCGCTCCGCGCGCTGGCCGCCGGCCTGCTGCTTTCGACCTCCACTGCCGCGATGGCCCAGCAGGTACCGATCGTGCTGCCCGGCGCGCCCGGCGAAGCACCACGGGTGATCGGCGAGGACGAGGCGATTGCGCTGTCGAAAACGGCCTACTCGCCTGCCGACGTCGCTTTCATGCAAGGCATGATCGTCCACCATCGCCAGGCCGTCGCCATGGCCGACCTTGTCGAAGGGCGCACCAACAACGACGCCATCGTCAAGATCGCCGAGCGGATCGATGCGAGCCAGCAGGACGAGATCGGCTTCATGACGACGTGGCTCGAAGAGCGCGGAGAGAAGCTCGAAGGCCAGCATTCGATGCACATGGGGCACGGCGCGCGCAGCCTGATGAAAGGCATGGCCACCCCCAGCCAGATGCAGGCGCTCGCTGCCGCCAGCGGCACCGAATTCGACCGCATGTTCCTCAAGCTGATGACCGCCCACCACATCGGTGCGATCGACATGGTCGATGAACTGCACGAGGCGCCGGGCAGTGCTTACGAGCCGGTGATGTTCGAATTCACCAACGAGGTCGTGACCGACCAGCAGGCGGAGATCGACCGGATGAACGCCGTTGCTGCGAACCTCTCGACCGATCCGCGCGCGACGCTCGCAGCAGGTTTCCGCGATGCCGGGGAAGCGATTCTGAACCTGCGCCTCGTCGCCGCGCAGCCCAAGCCTGCCGGCTTCTTCGACCCCGCCAACCCGGCTCAGCTCCAGCCGCTGATCGAAGACGATGAAGATGAGGACGCTGCCGATACCGAGGTCGAGGAACCGACCGACAGCGCCGAAGCCGACGCCGAGCCTGAGGAAGAAGAACCCCGCTTCGGCGAGCGCGGCTCGCTGCTAAGCTTCGCCAATACCGACATTGCCTTCTCCGGCAACATCATGGTCGCGGGCAATTACCATGGCTTCAACGCTTATCGCCTCGGCGAGGATGGCGTGCCGACGCTGGTCAGCTCGACCGTCTGCCCCGGTGGGCAGGGCGACGTCTCCATTGCGGGCGATATCCTCGTGATGAGCGTTCAGGACAGCCGCGCGCGGATCGACTGCGGTCTGCAGGGGGTCACCGGCAATGTCAGCGAAGAGCGCTTCCGCGGCATCCGCATCTTCGACATTTCCGACATCACCCGCCCGCGCCAGATCGGCCAGGTGCAGACCTGCCGCGGCAGCCACACGCACTCCATAGTCAGCGCCGACGACACGCGTCTGATCGTCTATAATTCGGGCACAAGCTATGTTCGCGATGCAGAGGAACTACCCGGCTGTTTCGATACGGCCGGCGACGAGACTGCGCTGTTCAGCATCGACGTGATCGAGATCCCGCTGGCCGATCCCTCCCAGGCCCGCATCGTCGACAGCCCGCGCGTCTTCGCCAAGGACGGTCAGATCGCCGGCCTGTGGCGCGGCGGCGACCATGGCCTGAACCCGGACGGCAGCCGTACGCAGGACACCTACATCACGAATATGTGCCACGACATCACGGTCTTCCCGGCCAAGAACCTCGCTGCCGGAGCGTGTTCGGGCAACGGCATCATCATGGACATCTCCGATCCGCTGAAGCCGCAGCGCATCGACGACGTGACCGACAAGGGCTTCGCCTACTGGCATTCGGCCACTTTCAACAATGACGGCACCAAGGTGCTGTTCACCGACGAATGGGGCGGCGGCGGGCGGCCGCGCTGCCAGGCGGGCGACCCGATGAACTGGGGTGCTGACGCCTTCTACGCGATCGAGAACGGCAAGCTCGAATATCGCGGCATGTACAAGCTACCCGCGCCGCAGGGCGACAAGGAGAACTGCGTCGCGCACAACGGCTCGATCATTCCGGTGCCCGGGCGCGATATCTTCGTCCAGGCCTGGTATCAGGGTGGCCTGTCGATCATCGACTTCACCGATGCCACCAATCCGTTCGAGATCGCCTATTTCGATCGCGGTCCGGTGGACGAGGACCAGCTGGTCACCGGCGGTTACTGGTCGGCCTATTGGTACAAGGGCCGGATCTACGCGACCGAGATCAGCCGCGGGCTCGACGTCTTCGCGCTCGAGCCGAGCGAATTCCTGACCGCAGAGGAAATTGCCGCGGCGGAGGCAGCCGTATACGAAGGCGACGTGTTCAATCCGCAGACGCAGACGCAGGTGACCTGGCCGGACGAAGTGGTCGCCGCCGCCGAAGCGAGCCGCATGGGGGGCTGACCAGCTTCCTGTAACGTCCTTGACGGAACATGCATGGGCCGCAACGGTATGACTGTTGCGGCCCATGCACGGGGCCGGGGGCAAGACAGGACCAAATCTATGAGAACGCGATCTATCGCGGGCAAGGCCATTATCGGTCTCCTCGCTTTGCTGGCAGTCGCCGCGATAATTTCCTTGTGGGGCACCAATCGCGGCGCCGTGCGCGTGCTGGACACTCTGCGCGAACCGACGATCTATCTCGCGGCCATCCTGGTCGTGGCCGGGATTTTTCTTGCTCGCTCGAAAGTGGTCTGGGTCCTGGCCCTTGGAGCACTCGTGATCGGCATCAATCTGTGGCGCATGTGGCCTTACACCTTTCTGGCACCCGCGCAGGTTCCGTTGCCTGAAGACGTCAATGGCATGAGCTGCGCCAGCGTGCTGTCGTTCAATGTACTCCAGACAAACGATCGTTACGAAGCGACCGCCAAATTGATCGAAGCGGAACGACCCGACATCCTACTGCTGATGGAGACGAACCAGGTGTGGCTCGATGCGCTCCAGCCGCAGCTCGCGCGCTACGGCTATACGCTGGCGAAGCCGCTGGAGAACAAATATGGCATGGTCTTCGCAACCACGCTGCAGGTCGACCGCGCCGAGATGGTGGCCAACACCAGCTCGAACACGCCGACGCTCTACGCCACGTTGCGGATGGGCGACGGCGCGCGCTTCGAGCTGATCGGCCTGCATCCGCGCCCGCCTCTGCCGGGAGAGAGCACCGCCCAACGCGATGCCAACATCGCCCGAGCCGGGTCGCGCACGCCGGACATGCTGTTCAACGTGCTGGCGATCGGTGATTTCAACGATGTGCCGTGGTCGAGTACCACCCAGAAATTCGTTCGCGACGGCGGTTTCAGCGACCCGCGTGCCGGCCGCGGCAGTTTTCCGACCTTCCCGGCGGACTACGCCTTTGCCGGCTGGCCGCTCGATCAGATCTTCGTGAAGGAGGGTGTGAAGGTCGAAACGCTGGTGATCGGAAGCGATGTAGGGTCCGACCATCTGCCGGTTCTAGCGAAGGTCTGCGTCGATCCGATCTCGGAAGATGCCGATGTCGGTAGCTTGCTTCCGAGCGACAGCTAACGAGATGTGCCGTTTGATTGTGCCCGTTCGATCAGGCCGCTTTCTCACTTGCGGCCGAACCATCGAGGAACTGCCTTACCAGCGCCCGCACACCGGATGAGACATTGGCCAAGGCTTCGGGGACGGACCCGTTCGCAATTCGCACACGCTCCATCCGCCAACGCGGGAAGCTCCGCTCGCCGATTTCCTGGCGATGCAGGACCTGGATCGAGTGATGCCTGGGATCGGTTTCTAAGCGCACCACCAGGCTGTCGATCGCAGCGGGTTCGCCTTCGACGATCTGGAAGAACCGGTCGTTCGCGAAGATAAGCATTCCGGTCAGATCGTCGCGCAGATTGTTGCTGGAGGATGTCTCGATTATCTTAAAAATCTCGCCAGAGGCGAGATTGTCACTTGCGTCGCTGGTATAGGCCAATTGGATCATCTGCGAATCTCCCTTTGTTTTGTCCATCGATAAGCCGCTGGAATTGCCAACTGGTTAACCATATAAATTTTCGTAGGTGTTCGCCCCTTCGATAAAAAGGCCCGGCGGATCGCTCCGCCGGGCCTTCCTGTTTCAAGCGCGTGGGCTGAACAGCTGGGCTTAGAAGCCCATGCCGCCCATGCCACCCATGCCACCCATGTCGGGCATGGCAGGCGCGGCACCCTTGTCTTCCGGCTTGTCGACGATCGCGGCTTCGGTCGTGATCAGCAGACCGGCGACGCTGGCTGCATTCTGCAGGGCAGTACGCACGACCTTGGTCGGGTCGATCACGCCGGCGTTGACGAGGTTCTCGTAGCTGTCGGTAGCAGCGTTAAAGCCCAAGGATTCGTCATTGCCGTCGAACAGCTTGCCCGAAACAACCGCACCATCATGGCCGGCATTCGAAGCGATCTGGCGGACCGGAGCGGTCAGCGCGCGGCGAACGATGTCGATACCGCGGGTCTGGTCGTCGTTCTCACCAGAAAGGCCATGGAGAGCCTTCGACGCGTAGAGCAGCGCGGTACCGCCGCCCGGGACGATGCCTTCTTCCACAGCCGCGCGGGTTGCGTGCAGCGCATCGTCGACGCGGTCCTTGCGTTCCTTCACTTCGATTTCGGTCGCACCGCCGACCTTGATCACGGCAACGCCGCCGGCGAGCTTGGCGAGGCGTTCCTGCAGCTTCTCACGGTCGTAATCGGACGAAGTGTTGTCGATCTGCGTGCGAATTTCCGAAACGCGGGCCTTGATGTCGCCTTCGTCACCGGCACCGTCGACGATGGTGGTGTTGTCTTTGTCGATGGTGACGCGCTTGGCTTCGCCGAGCATGCCAAGCGTGACGTTTTCGAGCTTGATGCCGAGATCTTCGCTGATCATTTCGCCCTTGGTCAGGATCGCGATGTCCTGCAGCATGGCCTTACGGCGATCGCCGAAGCCCGGAGCCTTGACTGCTGCGACCTTGAGGCCGCCGCGCAGCTTGTTGACCACGAGGGTCGCCAGCGCTTCGCCTTCGATGTCTTCCGCGATGATCAGCAGCGGACGGCCTGACTGGACGGCCGCTTCGAGCACCGGCAGCATCGACTGCAGGTTCGACAGTTTCTTCTCGTGGATCAGGATGTACGGGTTCTCGAGTTCGACCGTCATCTTGTCCGGGTTGGTGATGAAGTAGGGGCTGAGGTAGCCGCGATCGAACTGCATGCCTTCGACGGTTTCGAGCTCGAATTCCAGACCCTTGCTCTCGTCGACGGTGATCACGCCTTCCTTGCCGACCTTTTCCATGGCTTCGGCGATCTTCTCGCCGACTTCACGGTCGCCATTGGCGGAGATGATGCCGACCTGGGCGATCTCGCCCGAACCCGACACGTCCTTCGAACGGCTCTTGAGATCCGCGACGACCTTTTCGACAGCGAGGTCGATGCCGCGCTTGAGATCCATCGGGTTCATGCCCGCGGCGACCGACTTCATGCCCTCGGTCACGATCGACTGTGCCAGAACGGTGGCGGTGGTGGTGCCGTCACCGGCGGCGTCGTTCGACTTCGAAGCGACTTCCTTGAGCATCTGCGCGCCCATGTTCTCGAACTTGTCCTTCAGTTCGATTTCCTTGGCGACGGTGACGCCGTCCTTGGTGATGCGCGGCGCGCCGAAGCTCTTGTCGATCACGACGTTACGGCCCTTGGGGCCCAGCGTGACCTTGACGGCGTTGGCGAGGGTATCGACGCCGCGCTGAATGCCTTCGCGCGCGTCGCGGCTGAACTTTACGTCCTTGGCTGCCATTGGTGTTTCTCCGTTTGCGTCATCCCAGCGAAAGCTGGGATCGGGTTGTTCTTGGTCAGAGGATGCCGGCGCTTGGCGCCAGCGACCCCGGCTTGCGCCGGGGTGACGGCTTCGTCAGCCGATGATCCCCATGATGTCGCTTTCCTTCATGATCAGCAGGTCTTCGCCGTCGATCTTGACTTCGGTGCCCGACCATTTGCCGAACAGGACGCGGTCGCCTGCCTTGACGTCGAGCGGGGTGACCTTGCCGTCGTCCGCCTTGGCCCCGTTGCCGACGGCGACGATTTCGCCTTCGCTCGGCTTTTCCTGGGCGCTGTCGGGAATGATGATCCCGCCGGCGGTCTTCTGATCGGCTTCGATGCGACGGACCAGTACGCGGTCGTGAAGCGGACGAAATGCCATGTGTGTGACCTCTTCTGTAGAGTGTGAAACAGGTGTTGGCACTCACTCGGCGAGAGTGCCAGCGCGGCGCATTTGGGGTTGCGCCTCCGGGGAGTCAACGGGGGTTCATGTAAAAAATTTCCGCTCGCCCGAACGAGCCGGGCCCGAGGGTGGCCAAACAACCCCAGATTTCTTAATGGCCACGCAAATCCGACGTTCTTAAATGATGAGACCGCCTTCGATGACGACCGACCAGACCGTATCCGCGCAGACCGTACCCGAGCAGATCCTGTTGTGGTTGCGCCTCAACATGATGGACATTGCCGGGGCCTTCGCCGTGCTGGTCATCGGCCTGATCGTCGCCAGGCTGGTGTCGAGCTGGGTCGAAAGCGCCCTCGCGAAATCGCCGCGCTTCGAACCGACGGTGGCGAACTTCCTGTCGAACCTCGTCAAATACGCGCTTTGGGCGCTGGTCCTCATCACCGTACTCGGCCAGTTCGGCGTCGAGACCACCAGCATTCTCGCCGCCCTGGGTGGCATGGCGCTGGCCATCGGCCTCGCCCTGCAGGGCACTCTGAGCAATGTCGCTTCGGGCGTGATGATCCTGGTGCAGAAACCCTTCAAGGTAGGCGAGGCGATCAATGCCGGGTCGATTACGGGAGTGGTCCAGCAGATCGGCCTGTTCACCACCGAGTTGAAGCAGTTCGATGGCCTGTTCGTAATGGTCCCGAATTCGGAGCTGTGGAACCAGGCGATCGTCAACTTTCACCGCCACCCGATCCGCCGCTTCGAGCTGGTGGTCGGCATCGGCTATGGCGACAGCATGGAGCAGGCTCGCAAGGAATTGCTGGCACTGGCAGCGGCGGACGAGCGTGTGCTCGACGATCCCGAACCGCAGGCGTTCGTCAATTCGCTCGACGACAGTTCGGTCGGGATCGGCCTGCGCGTCTGGTGCAGCACGGCCGATTTCGTCGCCGTGGGCTGGGACCTGACCGCCGCAGCCAAGGCGCGTTTCGACGATGTCGGCATCTCGATCCCGTTCCCGCAGCGCGAGGTCACGCAGCGGGCGGCGTAGAGGCCGCGACCACAGGCCTGACCGTCAGGCCCAGTGCGTCGCGCCGGTGCCAGCGCCAGCCGAGCAGCAGCGCGGCCACCGTGAGGCCGGTAGCAAGGCCGATCCATACACCGACGCCTTCGAGCGGTGTGGCGAAACCGAGCACCAGCGCCGTACCGATCCCCGGCACCCAATAGGCGAAGGCGGCAATCCACATCGGGATGCGCGTGTCTTGCAGACCACGCAGGGCGCCGGCAGCGACCGCCTGCATCCCGTCGAACAGCTGGAAGGCCGCGGCGACAACGATGTAGGTGAGCGCAAAGCCCACCAGCTCTGAATTGGCCGGGTCCCACGGGTCGATATAAATGGCCAGCAGCGGCTTGGGGATCGCGACCATGGCAATCGCCGTCACGAGCATGAAGCCGGTGCCGATCGCGATCGCGCTCCACCCGGCGCGTTTCATGCCGTCGGTGTCGCGCGCGCCATAGAAATAGCCGACACGGATGGTCGCGGCCTGGCCGACGCCGAACGGCACCTGGAATGCTAAAGCGGCGATCTGCAACGCGACCGTGTGTGCGGCAAGCTGGGTCGCGCCGATATTGCCCATCAGGAAGGCGGCAGCACCGAAGATGCCGGCCTCTGCAGTGATCGTCAGTGCAATCGGTGTGCCGACACGCACGATCTGCATGAAGCGCGACCAGTCCGGCGACCACCAGCGTCCGAAAATCCGATAGCGGTGGAGCCGCGGGTCGAGGCGGATCGCGACCACATAAGCAAGCAGGGTCACCAGAGTGGTGATGATCGTCGCCACCGCCGCGCCGCGCAGGCCGAGCTCGGTCGCGCCCAGATTGCCGAAGATGAACGCGTAATTCGCCAGCGCGTTGACGAAGATGCCGCCCGCCGTGATCGCCGTCGCGAAGATCGGCCGGTCGAGCGTCGAGACGAAACTGCGCAACACGTTGTTGATCAGGAACGGCACCATCGAGATGACAAGGATGGTGTTATATTCCAGCGCCAGCGCGATGATGCGCGGCTCCTGACCCGTCAATCGCATCAGCGGGCCGAGCAGCAAGCACAGGCCGCCGCCGCCGAGGCCCGAGAAAACGGACAGCCACAGTGCCATACGAACTGTCCGCCGGACAGGCCGTAGTGCCGGCGCGCGCTCGCCCAGTTCCGCTGCCGCGACGGGTGCGACTGCTCCGGTAAGGCCCGACAGCGCCCACATGACGAGACCGAACAGCGCGATCGCGAGTGCCGAAGCCGCCAGCTGTTCCTCGCCCAGCCGCGCGATGAAGATCACGTCGATGGCGTAGGTGAGCATCTGCAGCAGATTTGCAGCCGCCAGCGGCCAGCTCAGCCGGAAGGTCGCACGGATTTCGTCGAGCCAGCCGTCGCTGCCAGTGTCCAGATCGGACGGCAGGGGCTCTGGAGGCAGATCGCAGGCCATGCAGCCGGCCCGGATAGGCGCAGCCCGATCGGCGTTCAATTCATACGATGTTCTCGACATTGCATGATCGCGAAGTGCGCTACGTCCGCAACAGTTCGGCCTTGAACTGAAGCTACGATGCTATTCAATCGCAGGATAAGCGTTTGATCAGGAAAGTTGTCCCGATATGGAACGCTCTCATATGTATCACGCCGCGAGGGCTTAATGGAGCCAGAATGCCCGAACGAATCGAACTCCGTCCGGTCGCAGTTGGGGGAGGGCCATGCACGGAAGCTATCAGGCCAATTGGGCTACTGGCGATCTTAAGGTTTACGGCTCTTGTGCCGATGTCGAGGCGCTGATTGCAAGCTTCCCGACACTGTCGTTCTTTGACCCCAACCCTCGCACGCCGACACAGAGGCTGGCAATCGCTAGCCTTGCGGCTACAGCTTCGCTCGTGAGCTTCACCCTGGGTGGATCTGCGGAAAGAGATCGGCACTTTGAAGAGGTTGTCACGGTGCCGACAAAAAGCGTGGTGAAGGATGATCGTCTGCCCATGGACAGGCAGCGCTTCAGGATAGCTCCCGCCGGTATGCTCGATACGCCATCGGCTCCAGATGCGCACTCCGAGAAATCAGTTGCTTCACCACTTTCCGCAGTTCCTGCCGCACCGTCGCCCGAGCCGGAGCGGATTGGCGACCTAAGCATGCCAATCGTCGCGGTCGATGTCGTCGAGGCAGAAGGAGGCGTCGAGACATCGGAGCTCGTAAAGCATCAATCCGCTTCGGGCGCCCACGTCGGACCGATGGCAAGTCCATCGACGGAGATTGCCGAGCCATTGCTTGCCGCCCCGACTGCATCGTCACTGAATGAAGGTGGCATTACTCATCTATCCGTGCGCGAAGCCGGGCTGATTGTAGGGCAATTCGAATTCCGCGACGACGGACAAAAGGTCAGGGTGAAATTGGGATCGGTTCTGGCGGTATTCGCTGACCGCTTCGAACCTGCGCAATACGATCGGCTGGCGAAGTCGCCGGCGGCGCAGGATTTCGTGGATATCGAACGCTTGTCGAACGCTGGGCTCGGAATGCGATATGATCCGGTTTACGACGAGATCGTAATGGAGATCGCGATCGAAACGACAGTCCGCGATGCGGGCTATCAGTCGCAGGAGCCTTCCGCATATTCGTAGCTGAGGCCGTCGGCTTCGAAGATCTTTGCGCGCACGCACCAGCTGCCTGCTGCGCTCATCGTCATGGTCGATAGAACACTCTCTCGACCCGCGGCCAGCTGGGTACTGCCCTTGTGTCGGCTGGTCGAACTGCCTTCGAGCAGCAACTCGTAGGACACCTGTTGCGATGTCGACGACTGGCCGCGCAAGGTTACGATGACCGTATCGGCCGTTTGCTCGACCTCCATAAAGATGGCGCGCGCAGGTTCGTTGGCTGCCATTGGCATTGCACTCCCGATCAACAGGGGGGTCAGTATCCAACCGAACATCAGTTGCCTCCCGGCTCGGAAAGCTGATTGACGATTGCTTCGATCAGGGCTTGCGTCGCATCTGGCAAGGCTTCCTTCTCATCGACTGGCGGAGAGGATGGGGCGGCGGGGGTCAGAGTTATCGAGGCCAATGCTTGCAAATCCCGATCATCGGGCGATGCGTCGCGCCCCTTTGCACTGCGGCTCGCCTCGGCAACGCTTATGCCCGCCGCTGTCGCATAGCGCTCGCCGACGAGCACTTCTTCGGCGGAAAGGGTCGGTTGGAGGCGACTGGCGAAGTCGGCGGAGCGCGCCTCGATCCGGCGAGCGCAGAACTCTGCGTCTTCGGGGCCGAGTAGCTCTGCACTGCACCGGTCGAGTCCTTCGACACGGGCGAACTCTACCGAAGTATCTCCTTCGGTGAGCTGCTCGACATCGCTGCCGTCGTCGGCGCTGGGCTCGCCGATGGGCTCCGTAACGTCCGTTTCGCCCCTTTGCGTCACTTGCTCGAGTGAGGCGGTTTCGCGGCTCTCAGACGAAGCATCGACCTGCTCGATCGCAGTCGTCTGTTGCGTCAGCAGCATCGCGCCGAAAATGATGCCCAGGTTCATACTAACAGTCCTTTCGCGTCAGCCGCCGTTCGACTGTAGCACAATCAGAGCCGCGCCGCCTGTCTGTTCGATCTGAAGGTCAGACAGACCATCGCCCTGCTGCGTCCAGTCGAGGCGATTGCCCGCGCCCAACTGTGTCGCCGTTATGGCATTGCCGTTGCCGTCCTGCGTCAGTCGGGCCTGATTGTCGGTTCCGTCCTGGATAAGGCCGAGGCTGTTCGCCTCGCCCGACTGGCTGATGGCCGCTGCGGAATGGGTCGCGCCGTTCTCTTGCTGAAATATATCTGCGGCATTGCCGTCGCCCTGCTGCGCGAGCACCACGACCGTCTGGCCGATGCCGTCCTGTTCGATATCCGCCTGGTTGGCGTCGCCTGCCTGGACGATTGCGGTGTAATGCGTACCGCCGCGCTGAGCGACCTCGGCGCGATTGTCGTCGCCGCGCTGGACCAAGCGCGCATAGCTGGATCCGCCGACCTGCTGCGCGGTGGCGCGGTTTCCGCTGCCGACCTGGTCGACGAACACGCCGCGGTCCTCCTCGGCAGGCAGTTCGACAGGTTCGAATGCAGGCGTGCCGCCGCTGCCGTTGCCCTGAGCGCCGGAATTGCCGTTGTTGCCGCCGCAGGGGTTGCCGGTGCCTTGGCCGGGGCCACTGCCGCATGGGTTGCCAGGTGGAACATGTCCGCCAGCCCCGGTGCCGCCGCCCTGCTGTGCCAGCGCGGGGCCAGCCGTCACAGACAGCGCCAAAGCGCTGGAAAGCAGGGCTTTTTTCATGAGTTCACTGTTCTGCATGATCGGCCTTCGGGTCGCTGAAAGAAAAGGAGAGAGAATGGATTGAAGGGCGCGCTCAATATGGCGCGCCCTTCGGGGGATCACATGGACGTGGCCGGAGCTGATGCCACATTCTGCATGACGGTGGCGGAATTGCCGGTGCCGGTTTGATCGACATTCGACAGGTTTCCGTCGTTACCCTGCATCACGGTCGCCGAATTCTCGGTGCCCGATTGCACGATGTAGGACATATTGTTCTCGCCCGACTGGATGACGGAAGCGAAGTTGTCGCCCGAACCCGCGCCGTTGTCCTGTGAGATGTCCGACAGATTGTTGAAGCCCGACTGGTCGACATTTGCCAGCTGGCCGTCACCCGTCTGCATGACTGTCGAAGTCAGAGTGTCACCGCTCTGCGTAACATTGGCTTCGGCGCCTTCACCATCGGACTGATTGATGGTGCTGCGCAGGTTGGTGCCCGATATCTGGTCGACCATGGCCAGCGACGCGGTGTTGGTCTGATCGACATCGCTGAAGCTGTTGTCGGCACCCTGGCTCACGATGGCATCGGACTCGCGGCTCTGACCGCCTTGCGTGACATAGCTCTCGTTGTCATCGCCGGACTGCGTAACAGAAGCCGTAACAGTGCGCGCAATCTGATCGACGTAGGAAATATTGCGGTTGCCGCTCTGCGTAACTGTGGCTTCCATCTCCTTGTTAGCGCCTTGGCTGACGTCAGAGAAGTTGCCGTCGTTCGACTGGGTGACGAGAACGCGCGCATCCGAGCCACGCTGCTGAACGGTCGAATCGTTGTTCGTGCCGTTCTGGATCACGTCTGCATCGGAATAGGGATCTGCCGTATCGCCGAAGACATTCTGCGTGATCGAAGACGAGTTGCCCGAACCGGTTTGGTCGTTGCGGGCCGTGACGCCCGAACCGCTGCCATCGTCGCCCGGACCGCCCGAATTGTTCGGATTGCCGTTCTGCGTGATGGTGGAGATGTTGGCGCTGCCGCTCTGGATGATACGACCGTTGAGCGAAAAGCCCGAAGGGACGGTATTGCCGCCAGGTGCTTCGGAGTTCTGCGTGATCGTTGCTTCATTGCCGGGGTTCGATCCAGGATTGTCGCTGTGCTGTTCGATACGTGCGCGGCTGTTGTCACCGGTTTGATCGATCGTCGCCTTGTTGGCAGCCACGTTGAAGAGGCTCGCACCCGTCGGATCTTCCGTCTGCGTGACTTCGACCAGATTGTCGTTACCGTCCTGGTCGATGTCGGAAACGCCTTCGTTGCCCTGCTGGCTGACAGTGGTGGTATTGTCATCGCCGACCTGATCGACGTCCGAGCTCTGTGCCTGCTGGGCGAACGCCGGAGCGGCAACAGCGAGAGCAATGATCGATGCGCCTGAGATAATGGACTTTTTCATAGGTAATTCCTTGCTTCACTTGGAAAGTGATGAGGTGCCGCGCCGCGAGGGTGCGGCACCCCTTACGGTTACATTCCGGTCTGGGTCACAGTCGCGGTGTTACCCATGCCGTCCTGCATGATGTTGGACATCGAAGTGTCGCCCGACTGGATGACGGTGGCGGTGTTGTTGCTACCGTCCTGCAGGATGATCGACTCATTGGAGAGCCCCGACTGGGTCAGCGTCGCGGTGTTGTCCGAACCGAACTGGTCGATGTCGGAAGTCCCGCCGATGCCGCTCTGGTCAACCGTCGCGGTCTGGTTCAGTCCGCGCTGGAAGATGTCCGAGCTGTCGCCGTTTCCTCCCTGGGTCACAGTGGCGCTATGCCCTGCACCGAAGGTGCCGCCCTGGTCGATCATCGAGACGCTATCGACGCTGGTGCTCAGCTGCTCGACATAGGCCGACTGGAACGCCCCTGCCTGCGTAATCGTCGAGGTGCCATTGTCACCCGACTGCGTCACACCTGCAGCGTTCTCGTCGAGATATTCGCCCGAGCTGTTGAGCAGGCCGGTCTGCGTGATGGTCGACGTGTTGTCGGTTCCGTCCTGCAGCACATTGGCCTGGTGTCCGCCGATGAAGCCCTGAGTAATCGTGGATGTATTACCCTCGTTGCTCTGATTTACGACAGCACCGGACACGTAAGTCGACGACTGGTTCACGGTTGAATCCTGGTCGACGCCGGACTGGGTAACCTTCGCCCCGTTAAGAACGCCGGTCTGGGTGATCGAAGAGGTGCTCTCGGAACCCGACTGGTCGACTTCGGCCAGCGTCAGATCGCCCGACTGGATAACGGTCGAGCCGAGATCCGAGCCATTCTGCACGATGTCGGCCGTGTTCGTGTCGCCCGACTGTGTGACATCCGACAGATTGCCACCACCGGTCTGCATGACCATTGCATCGCCATTGTCGCCCGTCTGGTAGACGTTCGACGTGTTGAAGCCTGCAGCTCCGGTCGAATCCTGCGTGACGTTGGCAGTATTCGTCCCGCCCGACTGCTGTGTGAGGCTCTGGTTACCGTTGCCGCTCTGCGAAATATCGGCGAAGGCATCGCCGCTATCCTGATTGACCGTGGCACCATTGGAGTCGCCGGTCTGGGACACGAAGGCGGTCGCCGGTACGGTGTCCTGGGTCACCAGTGCGGTGTTCGAGTCACCGGTCTGATCGATATCGGCGAACGAGTTGACATCCGGAACCGCGGGCTGGCTGGCCGGAGATCCGTCGCCCGTACCATCGGCCGTCTGGCGCAGCACGGTCGCGCTGTTGAGATCGCCGGTCTGGGTGACTTCCGCCTGAGCGAAATCGCCACTCTGGTCGATGAACGACGTGTTTTCGTTACCCGTCTGTACGACGTCGACGATCTGGTTGGCACCCGACTGGAAGACGTCGGAGTCGTTGCCGTTACCGTCCTGAAGAACACCGACGCGGGCGACGGGCTCCTCGTTCGAGTAGTTGTTGTCCGGATCGCCGGCATCGGCGTTCACACCGGTCTGTACGACATTGGAGTCGTTGGCATCGCCCAGCTGGCGAACGCTTGCTTCGTTGAAGCGGTTGGACTGCTCGATCGTCGATGCGCTCGAACCGTCTTGGAACACGGCCGCATTCTGCGCACCACCATTCTGGGTGATCGTAGAATTGGCGGCACCGCCGTCCTGAATGACGCTGGCCCGCTGGTCGCTGCCAGTTTGCGTCACGGTGCTGCTGGCGGACGAGGCACCGGCAAACTGCTGGACGTTGGCGACGCCATTGCTGCCGGACTGGTCGACGAGCGAACTGCCCGAGCTTCCGGCCTGGCTCACATCAGCACTATTGTCGCTGCCGGACTGCAGAACGACGCTGTCGTTGTTCCTGGCAGTCTGGCTAACGATGGCCGTATGGCCGCCATTGCCGCCTTGGCTGACTTCGGAGTCGTTGCCGTAGCTGGTATCGGTGCCGTTCTGATCGACACCCTGGGCGATACTGGCGATATTGTTGTCGCTGGTCTGCAGAACTTCGGAATACTGCCAATCGTCTAGCTGGACCACGGTCGCATCGTTGAAATCGCCGCTTTGATCGACAGAGGATTCGCTACGAATTGCCAGCGTTTCCGTGCTCTGGGTGACATTCGCGGAATTATCATCGCCGGATTGGTCAATGACCGACAGGTTTAGTGGCGGTGCGACATTCTGTAGGTCGGTGCCGTCATCGTCCTGAGTGAGGGTCGCGGTGTTGCGATCGCCGGTCTGACGGATTTGCGAATCGCTACCGGCCAGGCCGTTCTGGTTTACATCGGCGGTGTTACTTTCGCCTTCCTGAAAGACGGTAGAGCTGTCGTTCGAACCGGTCTGATCGACCGTCACGACATGGTTGTTACCTGCCTGATCAATATCAGACGAATTGTCCTGCGCGGCAGCAGTGGCGCTGATCGCCATAGCTGCGGCAGAAACGCCATACATCAAGAACTTCTTCATGGTTGCATCACCTTTTCAATAAGGCGATAACCCTCGTCGACCACGGCGCAAAAGACGCCGGGCATCACCAGGTTATCGCAGCCTAGACAACTGCACGTTCGAGAGTTGCCGCTCTCGTACGTGCATTTTTTTGCGACCTTTCCTCACATGCGCTCGTTGAGATCCCGGCGCGTGTGTTGAAACGTGTTTCCCCTCCTCATCCTCCTCTGGTCAGCGAAAAGCTTGAATCAATCGTCGTCATTCTTGTCGACGATAGTCAGGGCGCCGAAGGACCCGGCTCGTTCGTAGGCCGTTTGCACGTCACGCGCTTCGTAGATACCGTCGCGTTCATCGCGATAAAGCGCCCGGATCGGCTCGGCGGCGCTCGCGTCGGCGAAGTTCCACAAGGCTAATTCCGCACCTTCCATTACGAGCCCGAAGACGGCCTTTTCGACGGCCTGCTGCAGCGCGATCTGGTCGGGCTCGTTGGTGGTGATGCCGAATTCCGCCTCCAGCAGCTCTTTGAACGCTACGAAGCGATAAGCGCTCGCACCTACCGCGCGTGAAGCGATTGTCTTGGATGCCGTAACCGTCGTCAGCACCTCTCCGGTGCGAACCGATACGGCGCGCAGATAGACGGTCACCGTGTCCTGGCGATATTCCGTTCGGCCGCCAATGCCGAGGAAGGCCGCGCCTGCCCCGCCGGTGACGGTATTGGTGTCGTAGCCGACGATTCCACCTTCGAGCAGGACGCCGGCGAACAGCAGCGCGGGGAGGGCACTCGGGTTGACGCCTTCCTCGCCGAGATAACGCTTGCGCATCTCGGAAATAATCTGCCGCTCCTTAAGCAAGTTATCGAGTTTCTCGCGCTCCACGATTGTGAACCATTGCCGCGTCCCAGCGTCTTGCAGGGCCTTGACCAGCATGGAACTGGCGCCTTGGGTGACCGCTCGCGAGAGCGTCTGTCCCGCCTCTGTCGGTTTGAACTGACCCGTCTGGTCGGTGAAGCCGTAGACCGCGACCGCCACTTGCCGCTCCGGCGGCGGCAGCTCGTTCAGCAGGACTTGGGTCTGCGTCTTTTTGGGAAAGTAGGCCAGCGTAGTGTCGGTCGGAAGGAAGTCGCGGCCGCTATTGGTCAGGCTCGTGCACCCCATAGCGAGCATGCAGGCCGCAACGGCGGCGAGGCTACGTATCGTCCGCATGGCTCAGGGAACCTCAATGAAGAGAGGCACAACGATGCGGGTTTCTTCACCCGTATCGTCATTGGTGATGACCAAGGTGACCGAGTCCAGCGAGCGGAAAAATTCGATGGTCTGGCCACCGAAACTGATGGTCCCGTTCTCCTGCGGATTCTCTCCGAAGATCGCATCGACGATTTGCGAGGACAGCGCCGACAGAAGGCGCGACTGCAATTGACGCGCAAAGATATCCGCCTGCGAACTATTGCTGCTGGCATTGGGATCCCGGGTCTTGTTCTGCGCGTTGGCAGTGCCGAGGATATGGTTCGAATTGAACGGATTTCCGTTAAATGTGGGACTGATCGGTTCGTGAACCAGATCCTGCGCACTCGCTGGCATCGCTAATGCGACGCATAAAGCCGCAACGCAGCCCGACTTCAATACAGACACCCCCTGCCTCCCTTAGTCACCCGTAATCTTGCAACTCCCCGCAGATTTTTTCCGTCGGGATAGTTTTGCTTGCGAAGCGACTCGAAGTGGCGTCCGGGTACCCAAACAATCAGGCTTGGAAAACCCCTGGAGCCGACACGTTAATAGGTGACCCAGATTGGCACAGGAAGCGCCATTGCTGTGATTTCCACTGTGATCTCGCCGGTTTCGGACCACAAAAAGGGCGGCGCCTCACGGCACCGCCCTTCGCGTGATCTCGCGAACGAGATCGAAGCGTAAGCTCTAAGCTTACTTCAGCTCGACGGTACCGCCGGCTGCTTCGATCTTGCCCTTGATTTCTTCGGCTTCCGCCTTGTTGACGCCTTCCTTGAGCGGCTTGGGCGCGCCTTCGACAAGAGCCTTGGCTTCGGTGAGGCCCAGGCCGGTGATGGCGCGGACTTCCTTGATGACCTGGATCTTCTTGCCACCGTCGCCGGTCAGGACGACGTCGAATTCGTCCTTTTCTTCGGCTGCGGCACCAGCGTCACCACCGCCAGCGGCGGGGCCGGCAACGGCAACGGCAGCGGCGGCGCTGACGCCCCACTCTTCTTCCAGCGCCGTGGCAAGCTCGGCGGCTTCCATGACGGTCAGTTTCGACAGTTCTTCAACAAGCTTGGCGATATCGGCCATGATGTTTCACTCCAAATAATAGGCCGGGGCGTCCGACCGGATCGACCCCGATGAATATGTGTTCGTCTCGAGAACCAGCTCTTACGCGGCTTCCTTGGCGCCATAGGCGCCGAAAACGCGAGCGAGCATCGAAACGGGTTCCTTGATAGTGCGGACAACCTTGGTTGCCGGCGCGTTGACAAGGCCCACGATCGTGCCACGCAGTTCGTCGAGGCTGGGCATCGAGGCGAGCGCCTTGATTCCGGCTTCGTCGAGTGCGGTCGCTCCCATGGAACCACCGACGATTTCGAGCTTGTCGTTCGTCTTGGCGAATTCCACTGCCACCTTGGCAGCTGCAACCGGGTCTTCGCTGTAGGCGAGGGCGGTCGGGCCGGTCAGGTGGTCGGCGATACCGGTGTAATCGGTACCGTCGAGGGCGAGCTTGGCGAGACGGTTCTTCGCGACCTGGTAGGACGCACCGGCTTCGCGCATCTTCGTACGCAGTTCGGTCGACTGGGCGACCGTAAGGCCCAGGTTGCGGGTCACGACGACCACGCCAGCCTGGTTGAAGACATCGCTGAGCTGGGCGACCGCGTCGGCTTTTTGCGAACGATCCATGCCATACTCCTTCACTGTGATCGCAACGGATGGCTCCGCTGCGACCGGCTACGTTTGTCCATGTCACCGGAGCGACACGGGCGAGTCCGTTGATGGGGGAAGGAGTGCGCCGGACTACTGGAGTTCCTGACACGAAACGGCGAGCGCGTGGCCCACCGGAAAATCTCTTTTCCCCGTCTAGGCTGGAAATTAAGACCGGCCAATCCCGGTCACCAACTGTCTCGGACGGATGAGGGCGGATGCAAAGAGACCCGCCTTCGGGGGCGGGCCTCTAAGCTTTTCTGGCGGCGAGTCAAGCGAAAGCGCGTTTCGCCGCGCTGCCGATTATTCTGCGGGAGGGGGGGGCATGTCCTCGTCCATGACAGGGGGTTCATCCATCGGCTCCATGGTTTCGTCGGCAGGCACGACGTCGTTCTGCAGCGGGCCGTCTTCGCCCGGCTGGTACGTCTCGTCGGTCGTGTCACCGGTTCCCGCGGTTACGGCGTCGGGCGCGAGGTCTGCCGTGTCTCCGCCGTCGGGTGCTTCTCCGCAGGCGGCCAGTGCGATGGTTAGGGAAAGTGTGGCGAGAAGGGCGAACTGTTTCATGATGTGTCTCCGTGGTTTGCAGTGGAAATGGCCTCAACTGGCCGATGTTCCCGCTGCGGCGCCTTCGATCGGCGCAGGTCGGGTGGCGATTGCGTACTGCGCCGCAACCATGACGATACCAAGCAGTGCGGTGACGAAGCTATCGACGATCAGCAGCGCCCACTTCAGCCCGTCGCCGTCGATGAATATCGCGCCTATGCCTAAGGCGTAGTGTATTGCCATGAGCGGCAGGATCACGGCGATCGAGAAGACAATCGCGAACACCGCATCGCCTGCCATCACCTTGATCGATTCGACCGGCGTGACAAGAATGCCCAACGGTGCCGCCACGACGAACCGCACGACCAGGGGCATGAAGATCAGGGAAAAGACAAAGAATCCGATTGCCATGTAGCCGTCGGTCCAGACGAACAGCGAAAGCCAGGCGAGAAACAGGCTCAGCGCCAGCACGAGGCCGAAGAGCGTGACCGCCTTGCGCGGTAGGGCGACAGCAAAAGCGCGGTCCCCGCCCGAATGCAGCCAGCGGGTGACGAAATAGCCGACGACGTTCAGCGCGGCGACCTTGGCGAAGCCGAACCACATGCGCGCCGGATCGTTTTCCGCGGCTTTGGCTCCTTCCACGCCGTCATACATGCCGATCTGCATCTCGATCACGTGCTGGACGAATTCGGCGACCAGCGGGATTGCGAAGACGAGCGGCAGCGCGGCAACGAAGGCGAGGCTGCTGCGTTGCACGTCGCGAAAGGCGGTCAGAAAGTTTCTCATCGTTGGTCCCCCTTGGATTTGGCGTAGGTCAGCAGATCGCCCGGCTGGCAGTCCAGTTCGCGGCAGATCGCCTCGAGCGTGGAGAAGCGGATCGCCTTTGCCTTGCCGGTCTTGAGGATGGAAAGGTTGGCGAGCGTCAGCCCGATGCGCCCGGAAAGTTCGGTCAGCGTCATGCCGCGATCCTGCAGCAGCTCGTCGAGCCGGACCGCGATGGCGTGGGTATCTTCGGCTGGCATCAGACGGTGCCCTCCAGATCTTCGCGCATAGCAGCGCCTTCGCGGAACAGGCGTGCGAGGACGAGCAGCAGAGGTACCGTGAACCAGCCGGTGAGCGACGGCGCCCAGCCGAAATATTCGCCGCTCACTGCGCTCGCCCAGACAGACAGCTGGCCGTAAGCGAGATCGACCATATTGATCGCGAGCAGCGCCCAGGCGATGGTCGTCAGACGCTTCGCATTGCTCTCGCTGAAGGCGGCCCCTGCCTGCGTGTCGCGGATCATGGCGACAAGCCTGGTCAGGATCACATGCACCGCCGCCGCGACCGGCAGGCCCATAAGGCACGACCAGAGCAGCCACTGGAACACCGCGTCGCTTTCCGCGCGGTCGGTGAAGGCTTCCATGAACATGTCGCGGAAGTGGCTCGGGTCGATCAGCAGCAGCAGGCCGAGAAAGGCGAACAGGGCCGCCATGATCCAGTTGAGCCAGTTGGCAATACGAAACACGGCAATCAGGGCAGACAACATCGAATCGCTCCTCACTTATCGATTGTCGATATGGAGTAAATTCGATTTATCGTCAATCGATAATATCGAAAAACGATATGTCTATTGGATCGTCCGCCGCTTGACCCTACGCCGGCGGCTCCCTATATGCCCCCTCGACCGACCGCTTCGAGCGAGTCCGATTCATGCGCGGGGATCGGAACCAGGATGGAAGCGGCGATTCCATATCGCGACGTTCTTGAAGAGCTGCAGCCGCCGCCCGACCGGGTGTGCATGTCCTGCGGCCTTTTCGCGTCCCGTATGGCTTCTCACGCGCATGAGACATGAACTTCCGGCCCTTTTCTGCGGGCCGATGCAGCACTGATACGAGGCACAGCACCTTTATGGCTACCAAGGCGAAGGCACCCCGCAACACATCGTCGGGCACCGCGAAACGGCGTATCCGCAAGATTTTCGGCGACATTCACGAAGTCGTCGATATGCCTAACCTGATCGAGGTCCAGCGCGAGAGCTACGAACAGTTCCTGCGCTCCGACAAGGAAGCGGGCCATGTTTCGGGGCTGGAAAAGACGTTGCGTTCGGTCTTCCCGCTGCGCGACTTCGCCGGCACCGCCGAACTCGATTTCGTCCATTACGAACTCGAACCGCCCAAGTACGACATCGTCGAATGCCGCCAGCGCGGGATTACCTATGCCGCGCCGATGAAGGTCACGCTGCGCCTGATCGTCTTCGAAGTCGACCAGGAAACCGAAACCCGCTCGGTCCTCGATATCAAGGAGCAGG